>DASYRM010000154.1:0-72416 GCA_036004405.1 Vicinamibacterales bacterium | reverse complement strand
CGTGAACGCACCGCGCTCGTGACCGAACAACTCCGATTCCAGCAACTGATCGGGAAGCGCGGCGCAGTTGATCGCGACAAACGGTCCACGGCTGCGCCGCGACCCGTGATGAATGAATCGCGCGATGACTTCTTTGCCGGTGCCCGACTCGCCCGTCAGCAGCACGGTCGTTTCGGTCTGGGCCACGCGCGTGGCCTGCGCCAGCACCTCTTTCCACTGCTTGCTGTGGCCAACGACGCGGCGAACCCCGCCGCGCGCCTCGAGCTCGCGGGTGAGCGTGGCCACCTGCACTTCGAGACGGGCCGCGGTGGCGGCGGTCTCGGCAAGATGCTGGTGCGACAGCGCCAAGGCGAGGTGATCGGCGACGCGGCGCGCGAAGTCGATGTCGGCTTCGGCGAAGCGATCGACGTCGCGTGAGGCGAAGAAGAGCGAGCCGAAGACGCCGGTGCCGAGCGGCAGCGGTACCCGCACCGCGGAGCGCGCGCCGATGCGCGAGAACCACTTCGCCTGCGGGCCCTCCTGCTCGAATTCCTCGTCGGCGTCGTGCACGATGTAGGGGTCGCGGTTCAGGAGCCGCGCGCGCTCCGATTCGCTGAGCTGAATCGGCGCCCAGAAGCCGGGATCGTCGGTGGCGGCGCCGGCCACGGCGTACATGCGCGAGGTGGTTCCGGAATCGTCCCAGGCGGTGAGCACGAGGAAATCGTGCGGCAGCCCGCCGCGCACCACCTCCGACACTTCGGGAAAGACCTGGCGGACGTCGAGGGCGCCGGCCATGGTGTGCAGCAGGCGCTGCAGGCTCTCGATGCGCTCGCGGCGCAGGAACTCGCGTTCTCTCAGCGATGCGTTCTGGATGGCGAGCACGAGCAGATCCGCCACCGCGTCCATCAGCGCCTGGTCCTCGCGGCTGAACGCGTCGTCGGCTGACGAGGTGAGCCAGGTGGCGCCGAGCACATGGGCGCCCTGGCGGATCGTGCACAGCACCTGCGAGCGCGCGTTGGGATCCACCGGCGCCGACGGCGGTGCGCCGCTCCCGATTCGGTGGGCCGTCACCTGGACTTCGCCGGCCGGTGTGGCGGCGTAGGCGACCAGCGATTCGGGGCGGTCGAGCCGCAGGACGAAGAGCTGATCGAAGGCCACGCCGTCGCGGACGATGACCGCAAGGCGCGACACGACGTCGGTCAGGCTCGGTGTTTCGGCGACGAGCCGGGCCACGGCTGCAAGGACGGCCGAGGGTTCCAGGTGGGGCATGACCGAGGGACGGTCAGTATAATCCTCGATGGATGCCCTCTCAGCGGGTGCTCGTCTCCGGCGTCTCGTGGTTCGATCTGCAGTTTCAGGGGCGCCCGAATCGCATCGCGTGCGGCCTCGTGACGGGCGCCGCCGGCACCGCGATCGTCGATCCGGGGCCGACGTCGTGTCTCGAAACGCTCGAAGCGTCGTTGGCCCTGCACGGCCAGTCGCTGGCGGCGGTGACGCACCTCGTGCTCACCCACATCCACCTCGACCACGCCGGCGCGACCGGCACGATTCTCCGGCGTCATCCCCGCATCCGCGTGGTCGTCCACGAGCGCGGCGCACGGCACCTGGTCGATCCGTCGAAGCTGCTCGAGAGCGCCACCCGCCTGTATGGCAGCGCCATGGACACGCTGTGGGGTGAAGTGGCGCCGGTGCCGGAGCGAAACCTCGATGTGATTCAGGGCGGCGAGTCCATCGAAGCGGGCGGACGATCGTTCGACGTGGCCTACACGCCGGGGCACGCGTCGCATCACGTCTCCTTTTTCGATCGCTCGAGCGGGATCGCGTTCGTGGGCGACACGGCCGGCGTGTGCGTGCATGGCGGCTACGTGCTGCCGCCGACGCCGCCGCCAGACATCGACGTGGAGCTGTGGCTGCAGAGCATCCAGACGATCGATCGGTGGCGCCCGTCGACGCTGTTCCTGACGCACTTCGGGCCGGTGACGTCGGCCGTGCCCGCGCACCTGCAGGCGCTTGCCGACAACCTGCAGCGGTCGGCGGCGCTAGTGCGCGAATCGCTCGCCACCGAAGGCACGGACGCCGATCGGAAGGCGCACTACGAAACGCGGATGCGGGCGGAATTGCGGGCGCAGATGAGCGAGGAGCTGGCGACGGCCTATGAGACGGCCGCCGGCTTTCGTATGTCGTGGCCCGGCCTGGCCCGGTATTGGAGAAAGAAAGAAGCCGTTCCGAAGTAGGGGCCGCCTTCAGGCGGCCCGTCGCTCAGTTCGCTACCGCGATCCGCTCCACCTGACTCGCCGGCTGCGCGGCCGCGGCCGGTTCCGACAGGAGACGAATGGCGTATCCCTGCGGCGTGCCGGTGGCCGGCGCGTAGGGGCCGACGCGATAGACCGCCGACAGCAGCTTTCCGCGGCGAAGCACCGCGGGGAGGTCCGTGCGGTCCTGCGCGGAGCGCTCCACCTGGAAATGCACCAGCCGGTAAAGAGGAATCGATGCCGGCATCTGGCACTCGACGAAAGCATCGCTCTCGCTGATGTCGCGGGTGACGACCGAGGTGAAGCGGAGCGTCCCCGTGGCGTCGCGCCACGTCAGCCGGCCTGGAATCGCGACGCGGCGGCGGCTGCCGATACGGTCACGCTGGGTCGAGGGAGCGGCTGCTGAACGAGTCATCGAGGTCCTCCAGAGGATGCGGTCGCCTTCCTCTGTATCAAGTCCTGGACCTCTGCTGGCACGGACGGGCTCTTCCGTGCATATTCCTGTAACTGATTGAAATAAAGCGATTTGTTCTTTAGTGAATTGTCGAGCCAATTCGCTATTGTGGATACCTGGGATACATCACCCCTGTATACCTGGTTACTTGGTATCCGCTGGGACGGCGCCGAGCCCCAGCCTGGCCATCTTCATATAAAGACCTTTGCGGGTGAGTCCGAGCAGGCGCGCAGACTCGGAGATGTTGTTTCCGGTCTTGTCGAGCGTCGCCGCGATGATGGTCCGCTCGACCCGCTCGATGTTCTCGGCCAGCGTGCCCGCATCGGGCGCCCATCCACCCATCGCCGGGGCAGCCGCGCCGCCCGCGAGCCGCTGGGTCGAGAGCTCGGACGACAGGTGCTCGGGTTCGATCGTGCCGCCGGCCGTGGTCATCGCCACCGCCCGCTGGATTTCGTTGAACAGCTGCCGCACGTTGCCGGGCCAGTGATAGCGCGCGAAGACCTCGAGCGTCTCGGAGCTCAGCGTGACCTCCGGTTTGGCGAGGCGGTCGCACGCCTCGCGCAGGAAGAACGTGCTGAGATGGGGAATCTCTTCACGGCGCGCGCGCAGCGGCGGCACCTCGATCCGGATCACGCTGAGGCGGTAATAGAGGTCCTCGCGGAACTTGCCCTCGGCGACGCGCTGCTCGAGGTCGGCGTTGGTGGCCGCGAGCACGCGCACGTCCACGGCCAGCGGGCGGGTTTCGCCGATCGGCAGGATCTCGCCCTGCTCGAGGAACCGCAGCAGCTGCGGCTGCACGTCGAGCGGCACGTCGCCGATCTCGTCGAGGAAGAGCGTCCCGCCGACGGCCGAGCGAATGAGCCCCGGCTGATCCGTCATAGCGCCCGTGAAGCTGCCGCGCCGGTGCCCGAACAGCTGGCTGCCCGCGAGCTCGCGCGTCATGGTGGTGCAGTTGAAGGGCAGGAAGGCGGCGGTACGGCGTGGCGACCCGGCGTGGATGGCGCGGGCGATCAGGTCCTTGCCGGTGCCGCTCTCGCCGGTGATGAGCACGGTGAGCGTCTGGCCCTGCACACGCTGGATCTGGTCGGCCACGCGCGCCATGGCGGCGCTGGCGCAGATGAAGCCGGGCAGGAGCGGCTGGAGCGTGCGCTCGCCCTGCTGCTCGGCGGCCTTCGCCGGCCGCTCACGCAGGCTGCACAGCTCGAAGCCCTGTCGAGCCACGGCCGTGAGCAGGCGGAACTTGCGGCGCTGCGGATCGGTGACGGGCGCCGTGCCGGTGGCCACGCAGAAGCGCGGGCCGTCGGTCGCCTTGTCGAGCGGCGCGACGAGGAGCGCGATACCGTTGCGTTCGACGGCGCCTTCGATCGCGGCGCGCGCCAGCGCCAGCGCGTCGCCGCGGTCGCAGCCGCGGAAGTCCAGGAGGCGCGGATCGCTGCCGCGAGGGGCCACGAACGTCACGACGGTCTCGAGCCCGGTGACGTCCTGGACCGTGGTCACGGTTTCGCGCGCGAGGAGGTCGGGCAGGATGGCCGCGTCGGCCAGCCGTGTGACGATGGCGTCGTCGGCAGCCAGCTCGATGCTGTGCTCGTTGCGCGCGACCGGGGCGTCGAGCGCGGCGCGCACGGCCGTCACGTCGCCGAGGTCGCGGCGCGCTCCGAGCATCTGGAAGACCGGCGTGGCCAGCGCGAGGCTCCGCTCGGCCGCGGGGCGCGCGCCGGTGTCGGCCGCGAGGCGGGCGACCGCCAGATGGGCGAGGGCCGTCTGGTATCGCTCGCCGAGCAGGTCGAAGATGTTCACGCTTTGCGCGAAGTCGTGATACGCGAGCACCTGCTGGCCGCTGCGCCAGTGCAGGCCGCCGCGCACCCGTAGGAACTCGCCCCAGTTGGCCGGCGACGTCCGCGGATCGAAGCGCGACTCGCAGGTCTTGAGCCGCTGCTCGGCCTCGGCGACGCGCCCGAGCTCGAGCAGCGCTTCGCACGCGGTGAGATCGGCCTGAATGGCGTCCGCAGGCGGGATGTCCGGAGAGGCGACGAGCTCGTTGGCGCGCGTGATGGCTTCGTCGAAGGCGCCGCGACGGACCGCGAGCTTGATCTCGAGCACCTTGACGGACCACTCGTACCACTTTCCGGTCTGGGCGCCGTAGCCGCCGTAGGCGTCGCCGGCCTGGTGCAGATACTCGCTGGCGCGCTCGTAGGTGCCGCGCATCAGGTGAATCTGCGCGAGGGTGTCGAAGACGGCGCCGGTCGTGACGTGGAACTGCACCGGCTTGCGGACCTCGAGCGCGCGCATCAGCACCTCTTCCGCGCGGTCGAGGTCGCCGATCTGCACGAACACCTGGCCAAGGGTGGCGAGGGTGACCGCCAGGCCGTGGCCTTCCCCGAGTGCCCGGTACAGCGCCACGCTCCGCTCGGCGAGTGCCAGCGCCTCGTCGAGCCGGTGCGCCATGAGCGCCAGGATGGCCTGGTTGTGCGCCGTGCCCGCCAGCACATCGTCGGCATGCGCCTGGGTCGCGATGCGCTCGGCGAGCTGGAGCGACGTGGCGGCCTCCTGCAGACGGCCTTCCTGACCCTGCAGGACGCCGAGAAGCCGGTGGGCCAGGGCGAGATGGCGCTTGTCGCCCGCCGCGTGCAGGGCGTTGGACGCCTCGGTAAGGTGCTCGCGTACGATGCCCGAGTCGCCCACGCGCTTGTAGCACATGGCCAGTTCGTAGTGGGCCAGGCCAATCAGCCGTGAGTCGTGCGCCAGCTCGGCGTACTTGAGCGCACGAGTGTGGAGGGCGATGGCGCGCGACTGCTCGGTGCGCTCGAAGGCCAGACGTCCGTGCAGGCGCCACAACGTCGAGAGCCGCGAATCGGGCAGCGATTCCTTCGACACATCGGGCGGACGCCCAAGTGCGGCCGCGGCCTGCGTCAAATCGTCCTGCAGGAGGTACGCCTCGGCGATTCGCGCGCGTACCGACAGCTCGTCATCGCGAGAAAGCGCACCCGACCGGTGGTGGGGCAGCAGGATCTGAACGGCTTCAGCGCCCCGGCCGCGTTCGAGGGCCGACGCCGCCCGAGTGAGCGCGGCCTGGACCGTGGAGGTGGCCACGGTCGGAGTATAACCAGTCGCGGGGCTCCGCTTCGCAGAGAGCCCCGCGACTGGTGGCAGTGTTGCTGGCCTCGCCTTCGGCTCGGCGGCGCCGACTATAATCCGGAGCGATGGGTGTGACTGCCCACGGTGTAACCCACCCTGGGCCGCGAGCAAGCAACGAGGACGCGTTTCTGATCGACATGTCGGGCGGCGTGTTCGTCGTGGCCGACGGCATGGGCGGTCACAACGCCGGGGAGGTGGCCTCCGGACTGGCGGTCGAGTCGATCCGGACGTTCGTGGCCGACGAGGACCGTCCCACCGCCGACAGTCTCGAGGACGCCGTCCGTGCCGCCAATCGCCACATTCTCGACACGGCGGCGCGGCGGCCGGAGTGCGCCGGCATGGGCACGACGGTGGCCGTCGCGCTCCTGACGCCGACCGGCGCCATCCTGTCGAGCGTGGGCGACAGCCGCATCTACCGGCTGCGTGCCGGCCGGCTGACGCAGCTCACGCAGGACGACTCGTGGATCGCAAAGCTGCAGTCGCAGGGCGCGGCGCTCACGCAGACCGAGATCGAGCGGCACCCGATGCGTCACGTGCTCACCGACGTGGTCGGCACGCGCGCGGACCTGGCGCCCCACGCCGAGGAGCACGCCTTCGATCCCGGCGACATGCTGCTCCTGTGCAGCGACGGGCTGCACGGCGTCCTGCGGCAGGACCTCATCGAGGAACTGCTGTCGGCCGACGGCTCGGTGTCGGCCGTGACCGAGGCGCTGGTCTCGACGGCGGTCGCCAACGGCGCCACCGACAACGTGACCGCCGTCGTGCTTCGACGCAGCGCCTGACCGCGGCTCGCGACCTTCGGAAAACAGAGAGGCCACAGTCGATGAGCAGCGGGGTGCCCGAGTCGTTGATCGCCCTGGCGCGGCAGTACGACCACTTCAACATGGCCACGGTGATCGCGCGGCTGCCCGACCACATCCGCCTCGCGCTCGAGGACACGCTGCCGGCGTTGCGACAGAGACGGTTCTCGCAGGTGGTCGTGTGCGGCCTCGGCGGGTCGGCACTGCCGTGCGAAGTGCTGATGGACGCGTTTGCCGGCGCGCTCACCGCGCCGATGCGCGTGTGGCGCACCTACGGGCTGCCGCCGGGGATCGATGCCGACACGCTGCTGATCTTCAGCTCGTTCTCCGGCAACACCGAGGAGACGCTTTCCGGCATCGAGACGCTTCCGGCCGACGCGCGCAACGTGGTCGTCGTCACCGCCGGCGGGCGCCTGGCGCAGCTTGCGCGCGAGCGCGGCTACCCACTGATCGTCATTCCGACCAAGGACGAGCCCGAGGGCTTTCAGCCGCGGTCGGCCTTCGGCTTCATCGTGACGTATCTGGCGCGTGTGCTCCACGCCGGCGGTCTGATGACCGATCCGGCGCCCACGCTCCAGGGGCTGCCGGCATTCCTGCGGGGGCTCGACGTACGGCCGGAGGCGGCCGAGCTGGCGTCGTGGCTCGGCGAGCGTATTCCGGTCGTCTACACCGACGACATCCACCTGATGTCGGTGGCGCGGATTGCGAAGATCAAGTTCAACGAGAACGCCAAGCGGCCGTCGTTCTTCAATGCGTTCCCCGAGCTCAATCACAACGAGATGATCGGCTTCACGGTGCCGCTCGGGGCGTTTGCCGCCCTCTACCTGCACGACCCGGCCAGCGTCGGGCGGATTCGCGAGCGGTTCGACGTGATGCGCGACGTGTTCGCCCGCGATCGCATCGACAACGTCGCGTTCCGCTCGTGGGAGATGCCCGGCGCCACGCGCGCCGAGCGCGTGTTCGCGGCGCTGGCGTTCGCGGACTGGTGCTCGTACTACCTGGCGCTTCTTGGCGGGTTCGACCCGACGCCGGTGCCGCTCGTCGAGAGCTTCAAACAGGAGCTCGCGAAATCAGCCAGCTAGACGGTTCCCCTGACGCGTCCGGCGCACCCCGGACGATAATCAGGGTGGGACTCATGTACAGAGCGATCGCGGTCATCGTCGCGGTGTGCGCGGCCGCGTGCGGCCGCCAATCTGCTCCGCCGCCAGCGAAACCCGTTCCGCCGCCGCCCGCGGCGGTCGCGCTGGCGGCACCCACGCCGGCGCCTGCCGCGCCCGTCGCGTCCGACCGGCCGCGCATCGTGTTCCTGGGGGACAGCCTGACTGCCGGCTACGGTCTCGAGCAGTCGCAGGCCGTGCCGGCCCTGATTCAGGCCCGTCTCAAGAAAGAAGGCTATCCATTCGAGGTGGTGAACGCCGGCGTGTCGGGCGACACCTCCGCCGGCGGTCTCAGCCGCCTGGACTGGTCGCTGAACGGCGACGTCCGCATTCTGGTGCTGGAGCTCGGCGCCAACGACGGCCTGCGCGGCCTGCCGGTGGCGGCCCTGCGGCGCAATCTCGAAGAGGTCATCACCCGCGCCCAGGCTCGTGGCATTGCGGTGCTGCTGGTCGGGATGGAGGCGCTGCCCAACTACGGCGCCTCCTACACGTCGGAGTTCCGCGAGACGTTTCCGGCGCTCGCCAAGGCGCACAAGACGGCGCTGATGCCCTTCTATCTGGACGGCGTGGCGGGGAATCCCGAGTTGAACATTGCCGACGGCATGCACCCGAACCCCGCGGGCGCGGTCATCGTAGCTAACAACCTGTGGCGTACTCTCGAACCGATGCTCAAGCCCGCGGCGCAGGCGCCGGCACAGCTTTCCGGGTCCCGATGATCGAACTGCGCGGCGTATCCAAGACGGTCCAGAGCGGGGATCACCCGCTCACCATCCTGCATCCCCTGAACTACTCGATTGCGCCGGGACAGTTCGTGGCCATCGTGGGGCCCTCGGGCAGCGGCAAATCGACGCTGCTCGGGCTCCTGGCGGGCCTCGATGCCCCGTCGACCGGCCAGATCATCATCGACGGCACCGACATCACCACCCTCGGCGAAGACGCGCTGGCGAGGCTGCGCGGGGAAAAGATCGGCTTCGTCTTCCAGTTCTTCCATCTCGTGCCGTCGCTGACGGCGGTGGAGAACATCTCGGTGCCGATGGAGATTGCGGGACGCCGTGATGCGATGGCGCGCGCGCGCCAGCTGATTGGAGAAGTGGGGCTCGCCGACCGCGCGCACCACTATCCATCCCAGCTCTCGGGCGGCGAGCAGCAGCGCATCGCCATCGCGCGCGCGCTCGCCAACGCCCCGCCGATCGTGCTGGCCGACGAGCCGACCGGCAATCTCGACTCGGGCACCGGACGCATCATCCTCGACCTGCTGCTGAACGTGCGGCGGACGCGCGGCGCCACGCTCGTGCTCGTGACCCACGACGCCGAGCTCGCCGCCCTGGCCGACACCCGCCTGACGCTGCGCGATGGCCGGCAGGTCGACGTACCCATGGGAGTCCCCTCGTGAGCTTCGTCCTGCTGATGGCGCTCCGGGAAATCCGGGCGTCCTGGAAGCGCCTGCTGTTCTTCTTCGTCTGCATTGCCATCGGCGTCGGCTCGATCGTGGCGCTCCGCTCCGTGATCCAGAACGTGCGCGCCGCGCTGGCGCGCGAGACCCGCACACTCATCGCCTCCGACATCCTGGTCGCGGGCAACACGCCGATTCCAGAGGACGTCCGCGCGCTCGTGACCCGCGAGTCCCAGGCGGGCCGGGTGTCGCAGACCACCGAGGCCGTCGAGATCGCGACGATGGTGCGGCCCGCGGATGGCCGGCCCGTGGCACGCATGGTGGAACTGCGAGCGGTGCAGGCGGCGTTTCCGTTCTACGGGACGCTGACCCTTCGCGAGGGCGACTATCGCCACGACCGGCTGACCGGCCGCGGCGCGCTGGTGCGGCCCGAACTGCTGGCGCAGCTCGACCTGCGAGTGGGGGACCGCATCCTCATCGGCACACAGCCGTTCGAGATCCGCGGCGTCATCGCCACCGAGCCGGGTCGCAGCCTCGGTGCCTTCAGCCTCGGGCCGCGCGTGCTCGTGGACTACGCCGATCTCCAAGCGACGGGTCTGCTGTCGTTCGGCAGCCGCGCCACCTACCAGCTCCTGCTGCGCGCGCCCGAGGCGACGGTGCGCCAGGTGGGCGACGCGCTCGCCGAGGCCGTCAAGAACAAGTTCGTGCGCTCGCGCGGCTACTGGCAGAACGCCGATCGGATCGGCGAGGACCTGACCCGCGCGGAAAACTACCTGAGCCTCGTCGGCCTGGTGATCCTCATTCTCGGTGGCATCGGCGTGTCGAGCGTCACGCGCGTCTTCGTCCAGCAGAAGGTGCGCAGCATCGCCATCCTGAAGTGCCTGGGCGGTACGTCGAACCGCGTGCTGGGCATCTACATGACGCAGGTCATGGCGCTGGGCGCCGCCGGCAGCGCCCTCGGCGTGGCCCTGGCGGGTGCCGTGATCGCCAGCGTTCCGTCGTTTGCCGGCTCGCTCGCCGGCGCGCTGCAGATCGACTACGGGCTGAGCGCCTCCGCGGTGGAGCAGGGGCTGGCCATCGGCGTGCTCGTGTCGCTGCTGTTCTCGGTGGTGCCGCTGCTCGAAGTGCGCCTGATCAAACCGTCGCTGCTGCTGCGCAACGACGTCCCGCGGCTCGGCCGCATCGACTGGCTGAAGTGGGGCGTCACCGCGGCCGTGGCCGCAACGCTCGTTGGCGTGGCGGCGTGGCAGGCCGGCTCCCTGCGCGTCGGCCTGATGCTCTCGGCGGGGTTCGTGGCCACCGCGCTCGTGCTCCACGGCGCCGGCGTCGTGCTCATCTGGGCGGTGCAGCCGCTGCGGTTCTCCCGCTCGTTCGCGCTGCGGCAGGCCGTGCTGCACGTCGTCCGGCCGGGCAACCAGACGCGCGTGATCCTCCTGGCGGTCGGCCTCGGCAGCTTTTTCATCCTCGGCGTGCGATCGCTCCAGGCCGACCTGCTGCGCGACTTCGCGGTGCAGATCGGGCCCACGGCGCCGGACATGTTCCTGATCGACATCCAGCCGGCGCAGCGCCCGGCGCTCTCGGCGTATCTCGACTCGCAGAATGGCGAGGCGCCGCCGCCGAACACGATCCCGGTGCTCAGGGCCCGCGTCACCGGCGTGAAGGGGCGCGACCTCACGCTCGACAGCTACGAGCAGGTGCGCGGGCGGAGCGGGCTGTCGCGCGAGTTCACCATCACCTACCGTCCGGAGCTCGAGCGCAACGAGAAGGTGGTGCAGGGCGAATGGTGGGATGCGTCGACGCCCGCTGTCGAGCCCGAGGTGTCGATCGAGGAAGGGTTCCTGCGTACCACCCGGCTCAACGTCGGTGACCACATGACGTTCGACGTGTTGGGACGGGCGATTACCGCGCGGGTCGCCAGCATCCGGCGGGTGGACTGGCAGGACTTCCGTGCCGGCGGTTTCATGTTCGTCTTCCGGCCCGGCACCTTCGACGCGGCGCCGCACACGTTCATCGCCTCCTTCAAGGGGCCGGGCGATGCGGACGCGCGGGCCCGGATGCAGGCTGGCCTGGTGGCGCAGTTCCCGAACGTGTCGGTCATCGATCTGCGGGAGATCCTGCAGACCGTGTCCGGCATCGTCGACAACGTCACCACCGCCGTCACCGTGGTGGGCTCGCTCGTGCTGTTGAGCGGGGCGCTCATCCTGGTGGGAGCCGTGTCGATGACCAAGTTCCGCCGCGTCTACGAGGCGGCCATCCTGAAGACGCTCGGGGCGAGCGGCCGGCTGATCGCGGCGATGCTGGTGCTCGAATACGGTGTGCTGGGCGCCATTGCCGGTACCGTCGGGGCGCTTGGCGCCATCGCCCTGAGCTGGGCCGTCGCCACTTACGCGCTGGAGCTCGCCTGGACCCCGGCGATTCCCCTCACCGTCGCGGGCATCGTCGTGACCTCGCTCTTCGTGGCCGTCGTCGGCGTGGTGGCCAGCTGGGACGTCCTGCGCCACAAACCGCTGTCGACACTGCGCGCAGAGTAGGCAGAGAGGGCAGAGAAGGGAAAGCCGGCAGGGGGGGTCTTCATGCTCCGCCTCCAGCGTTAGGCGTAGAATGGGGGATTGCCAGCGCCCCGCCGGCGCTGTCTGAAGGAGCACGACAACGCATGGACGTGGCGAACTATCGGGACGCGCTGCTCCGCAAGCGAAGCGAGCTGCTCGGTGGCGCCTCCAAGCCGCTGCAGTGGACGATGGAGAACAACTCGGGCCGTCAGGGCGACATGGCGGATCAGGCCAGCGGCAACAACGAGGTGCACATCCAGCTGAAGCTGAAACAGACCGACGCGAAGATCCTGCAGGCCATCGAGGAAGCACTTCAGCGCGTCGAAGCGGGCACCTACGGTCTGTGCCGCGACTGCGGGCAGATGATTGCGGACGCCCGGCTCGACGCGATTCCGTGGACGCGCGTCTGTATCAGCTGTAAGGAAAAACAGAAGGCCTGAGCGCCAGAGCAAACGGAGACATTCCCACGTGCAGAACGAACTGCAGCAGCTGTTGACCGACCTGGCGGCCGAGCGCGTGGCGCTCATCGAACGGCACGAGGCCGGCGCCCGCACGGTCAGCCACTACGATTTCAACAACACCTACCAGTACGTGATCGCGCGGGAAGAAACGCACCTGGGCTGGCTGGGCGACGCGCTTGCCGAACTGGGCGCCGCGCTGCCCAAGGCGCCGGCGGCGCTGCCGCTGCCGGCCGTCGGCAAGGTCACCAAGAAAGTAGAGCCTGCCGCGTTCAAGGCGATCCTCGACGACGACGTCCGCACGCTCGGCGCCTTCGTGCAGAAGTGGCGGCCGAAGGTGGACGCCCTGACGCATGCGCGCCACCGGACGATGCTCAACGTCGTGATCGGGGAATCGCTCGAGCACCAGCGGCTGTTCGCCCAGGCCGCCGCCGGCTTCGAAGACCTGCTCGGCAAACGCACCGGCGGCGTGGCCCGCGTGGGCGGGGTGCTGCCGGCGCGCTGGCAGGAGTAGCGCCGGGCCGGAGCCTGGCCGAACACGTGCGCGCCGCCATCGCGCTCGGCAGCAATCTCGGCGACCGCCAGGCCACGCTGGCTGCCGCTGCCGCGGCGCTCCGCGGTGTCCTTTCCGATCTGCGGCTGTCGAGCGCCCACGAGACCGCCTATGTGGGCCCCGGCGGCGCACAGCCGCCCTATCTCAACGCCGCCGCCGTCGGCGACACGGCGCTCAGTGCATCAGCACTCCTGGAGGCGCTGCTCGAGACCGAGCGGCAGTTCGGCCGCGAGCGTCCGTACCCGGACGCGCCACGGACCCTCGACCTCGATCTGATTCTGTACGGGATGGAGATCCACGACGCGCCCGGCCTCGTGGTGCCGCATCCGCGTTTCCGCCAGCGCCGGTTCGTCCTCGAGCCGCTGGCGGAGATTGCCGCCGACTGGGTCGATCCGGTTACGGGGCGAACGGTGGAGGAGCTGCTCAGAGTGCTGGATTCTTGAGGCTCCAGGCTACTCGTGCACTGCGCCCCGGCGCAGGCCGGCCAGACCTTCTTCGAACAGCGTGTAGACCGCCGGCACCAGCACGAGCGTGACCATCGTCGATGCCAGCAGGCCGCCGATGACGACCCGGGCGAGCGGCGCCTGCAGCTCGCCGCCGTCGCCGAGGCCCATGGCCATCGGCACCAGGCCCAGCATGGTCGCAATCGACGTCATCAGGATCGGGCGCAGTCGCGTGCGGCCGCCCAGCTCCACCGCCTGCCGCAGCGGCATCTTGTCGCGCTGCCGCAGCGTGTTGATGTAGTCCACCAGCAGGATGGCGTTGCTGACCACGATGCCGGCCAGCATGATGATGCCGATGTAGGCCTGCATGCTGAAGGATGTACCGGTGAGCAGCAGGCTCAGGACGACGCCGATCGCGGCGACCGGAATCGAGAACATGATGATGAACGGATCGCGCAGCGACTCGTACTGCGACGCCATCACCGCGTAGACGAGCAGCACCGCCAGCCACAGTACCAGCTGCAGCTGCTGGAACGACTTGGCCTGCTCCTCCACTTCGGAGCCGAAGCCGACCGAGAAGTCGGGCGGCACACGAATCTGGTCGAGGCGCGCCTGCACGGCGGCGACGGCTTCGCTGAGTGGGACCTCGATCTGCGCGTTGACGCGGGTCAGGCGCTCCATGTTCTTGCGGTCGATCTGCACCGGACCGGAGTCGCGCGTCGTGATCATGACGTTCTTCGCCGGCACGACCTGACCGGTGGGCGTGCTCAGGAGCACGTCGCCGACGTCGCTGACTTCCTCGCGATCGGACTGCCGCAGCTGCACGACGATCGGGTATTCGTTGCCCCGCTCGCGGAACTGCGCCGCCGTGGTGCCGGCGACGTTGGTTTGAATCGTGGTCGCGACGCCGGAGACCGTCAGCCCGAGCGTGGCGGCCTTGGGCCGATCGACGCGGACCGAGATTTCGGGGCGGCCTTCCTCGCGGCCGATGCGCACGTCGGCGAGGCCCGGCGTCGCCTCCATGAGCTGCTGCGCGTCCACGGCGACGCGGCGCGCGTCGTCGAGGTCGTGGCCGCGAATCTCCAGCGCCAGCCGCGCGTCCTGGTTGTTGCCGCCGCCTCCCAGCAGGCGCTGCAGCTGGAAATTGCCGCCGGCGGGATTGGCGCGCACGATCACGCCCGGCAGGCCGGCCAGCTTGCGGCGCAGATCGACGGAGATCTCTTCGTTCGTCCGCGTCCGCTGATCGCGCGGCACCAGCTGGATACGAATCTGGCCGCGGTTGGTCTGGCCGCCGCCACCGCCGCCGCCGCCGAAGTTGTTGTTGCCGCCACCGCCGCCGTTGGTGATGATGGTCACCGCCTCGGGCACGGCCGCCTTGACGAGCTCCTCGAGCTTGAGCAGCGCTTCCTCGGTGCGCTCCACGCGCGTGCCGACGCCGAGCTCGGCGTTCACGTTCACTTCGCCTTCGTCGGTCTGCGGCAGCAGTTCCACGCCCACCATCGGATACAGCCACCACGCGGCCACCACCAGCAGCACGGCGGCGCCGACCACGGTCGGCCGGTGGTTGAGCGCCACGTGGATGGCTTTGCGGTAGCCCTCGTCCATCCGCTCGAGGAAGCCCTCGCTGATGCGGTAGAGCGAGGCCATCAGCCCCTTGGCGTCGCGCTCCTCATCGGGCGTGTGCAGCCACCGTGAGCAGAGCACCGGCACGATGGTGACGGCGACGAAGAGCGACATCACCAGCGAGAACATCACCACGACCGAGAGCTGCGTGAAGAGGATGCTGGCGGTGCCCGACAGGAAGAGCAGCGGCACGAACACCGCGATGTGCGTCAGCGTCGAGGCCAGAATGGCGGACCACACCTCCTCGCTGCCGTCGATCGCCGCTGTCATCCGGTCCTTGCCCATGTGCAGGTGGCGGTGCGTGTTTTCCAGCACGACGATCGCCGCGTCCACGATCATGCCGATGCCGAGGGCGAGGCCGCCGAACGTCATCGTGTTGAGCGTGAAGCCGCCGAAGTAGAGCAGCGCGAAGGTGCCGATGACCGACACCGGAATCGACGTGCAGACGATGAGCGTCGAGCGGAAATCGCGCAGGAACGCGAAGATGATCAGCACCACGAGCACGCCGCCGACCAGCGCGTGCTCCTGCACGTTGGCGATGGCGCGCTCGATGAAGAGCGAGTTGTCCTGCATCACGATCATCTTGATGCCCGGCACCTCGCGGTTCACCCGCTCGACTTCCTCCTTGACCTTGTGGGCGACTTCGACGGTGTTCTTGCCCGACTGCTTCTGTACCTGCAGCTGCACGCCCGGCTTGCCGTTGATACGCATGAAGGAGCGGCGCTGCTCGGTGGTGTCCTTCACCTCGGCGATGTCGCGCAGGTAGACCGGCACGCCCTCGCGCGTCATGACGACGAGGTTGCGGATGTCCTCGAGGCTGGCGAACTGGCCCTGGCTGCGGACCAGGAACGTGGCGTCGCCCTGGTACACCTCGCCGAGCGGGGTGTTCTGGTTCTCCTGGCGGAGATTGTTGACCACCTGGTTCACCGACAGGTTGAGCGCGGTGACCTTCTCCTTCGAGAGCTCGACGTGGATCTGGCGCCGCAGGCCGCCGTTGACGTTCACCGCCGCCACGCCGTCGACGCGCTCGAAGCGCGGCGAGATCTCGTTCTGCGCCAGCTCGCGCAGCGTCACCGGGTCGTAGTCGCCCTCGACCCCGAGCTGCATGACCGGCAGGGTGTTCGAGTCGAACTTGAAGATGGTCGGCGGGT
Organism: Vicinamibacterales bacterium; assembly: GCA_036004405.1. GTDB lineage: Bacteria > Acidobacteriota > Vicinamibacteria > Vicinamibacterales > UBA2999 > DASYRM01. The sequence continues at coordinate 56,469 of DASYRM010000154.1, read as the reverse complement.
CGGCGTCCTCGGGGAGCCGGTTGCGCATGCGATCGACGCGGGTGCGGACTTCATCGGCGGCCTCCGAGAGATCGGTGCCCCAGTCGAAGTTGAGGCGCACCTGGCTGTTGCCTTCCGAGGACGTCGATTCCACGCGGGTGACGCCAGGCACGGCGCTCACGGCCTGTTCCATCGGCCGCGTGATGAGCTCTTCCATCTCGAGCGGGCCGACGCCGGTGTAGTTGGTGCGCACCGTCAGCTGCGGCTGCTCGAACTCCGGCATCAGGTCGACCGGGAGCCGGCTGAGCGAGATGATGCCGAGCAGCGTGATGACACCGCTGATCATGAACATCGTGACGGGCCGGTGAATCGCAAGACGCGGAATGCTCATGTGGGATACCCCGCAACCAAATAGCGAACCGGCGTTAAGCCGGTTTGCCAGATGCTGTCGCGCGGTCCGCGTTTTGTGCGGACCGTGCTGAACTCGTGCCTGCCTAAGATGCCAGCGCCGCCGGCGGCGCGCCACGGCGGCTGCGGCCGTCGCGGGCACCGCCCTCGCGTCCGCTGCCGTTCGGCCGGGCACCGCCTTCGCGCGAGCCGCCCTCGCGCGCACCAGCGCCCTGACCGCCAGACCGCCGGCCGGCGCTACCCTCGCGCGCCGCGCCCGTGGCCTCGCCGCCAGTCGCACGGCCCCCGGACTCGCCGCGGCCACGGAAGCCGCCCGTGCCGGCGCCTGCCGTCCCGTTGCCGGCGCCGCCGCCGCGACGACCGCGGGCGCCACCGGGAAGCACGATGCGATCGCCGTCGCGCAGCGCCGACGACCCCGTCGTGATCACCGTGTCGCCGTCGTTCAAGCCGCCGAGCACTTCGACGAGGTCCTTCTGCTCGGTCCCGAGGTCGAGCGCGCGGAACACCGCCGACTCGTTGAGCGGCGTGAACACTCCGCGCCGGCCGCCGAGATCGACCACCGCCGTCGCCGGCACTACCAGCGCCTGCTTCTTCGTGCTCGTGGTCACGCTCACGCGCGCATACATGCCGGGCTTGAGCCGCGCCGCCGCGTTGGGGATCTCGATCTCGATGGGCGCGGTGCGCGTGGCCGGGTCGAGCACCGGCGATACGCGGGCGATGCGGCCGGTGAAGACTTCGCCCGGGAACGCGTCGACTTCGACGCGCGTCGTGTTGCCGGATTGGAGCTCCTTGAGATCTTTCTCGACGACGTTGGCCACGAGGCGCACCGTGGAAATGTCCACGACCTCCACCACCGGAACGTTCTGCGACACGAACGCACCCGGATCGACCGTGCGCTTCGAGACGAAGCCGTTCACCGGCGAGCTGATGATCGTGTTGCCGAGATTGATGCGGAGCTCGTCGAGACGCGCCTTCGACTGCGAGCTCTGCGCCTTCGCCAGATCGACCGCCGCGATCGACGACTGGTAGCGCGCTTCGTTGTCGTCGAGGGTTTGCTTGGGCAGCAGCTGCCGTTCGAACAGGCTACGCGAGCGCTCGGCGTTGGTCTGCGCCAGCTTCAGGTCGGCTTCGCGCTGCCGGATCGTCGCCTCGGACACCTGCTGCGCGGCTTCGGCCTGCTTGACCTGCTCCTGGATGTCGAAGTCCTCGATCTTGGCCAGACGCTGTCCACGGCTGACGCGATCGCCGAGCTTGACGGTGACGCTCTCGACGCGGCCCGCGGCGCGTGGCGCGACCGAGACCGTCAACTGGCCGATCAGGTTGCCGACGACGGTGATCTCGGACTGGATGGTCGCGCGCGAAACCTTGGCGAGTTCGACGGTGAGTGGAGGCCGGCCGAACTGGCCGCCGCCGAACCCGCCGGCGCCGCCGCCCCGCCGGCCGCCGCCGCGTCCCTGCTGACCATTGGCACCACCGGCGGCGCCCCCGCCCGGGGCACCACCGCCCGCGGCCGCCCCGCCGGTGGCCGCGTTCTGATTGGACCCGTCGTTGCTCGATCGGCTCCGGTAGACGTACACGCCGGCCCCGACCACGGCGAGCAACACGAGACCAATGACTGCCTTTTTCATCTAGTTTCCGCCTGCGCCGCCCGTGACCGTCGTCACCGCGCTGCCGCCCCGCGTGGCCGGCGCCTCCTGCGAGCGCCCGTAGTCCACGACGGCCTTGCGATAGTTGAGCAGCGCCCGGAGTTCGCTGTTCTGCGCCGTCGCGAGGTCGCGTTGCGCCTGGACGACGAAGAAATTGGTGGAGAGGCCCACTTCGAAGCGGCTCTGTTCGGCCGACAGACGCGTTTCGGCGAGCGATCGCGCCACGGTGGCCGCTTCGTATGTCTTCAGATTGCTCTCCACCTGGAGCGCCGCGTTGGTGACTTCGGTCGCGACAGTCAGCTCGAGTGCCTTCAGCTGCGCGGCCGTCTGGTTGCGCTGGACGCGCGAGCGCGCGTACACCGCGTCGGCGGCGCTGCCGCCCAGCGGATAGCTGAAGTTCACCTGGAAGTTCCAGGTCGGATAGTCGCGTCCCGTGAGCGTGCGCCACGCGTCACCGTAGCCGCCGGGAATGGTGTTCAAGACCTGCGTGCTGCCGAGGCCGCTGCGGACGAACTGCGTCCCGCCTAGACCTGCGGCGCCGTAGTTCGCGATGGCGTCGAGCGCGGGCAGCGTCTGGTTCTTGAGGAACTTCATCGTGACGTCGTTACTTTCGAGCGTCTTGCGCGCCTGATCGAGATCTGTGCGGCTCGACAGCGCCTTGCGGACCGCGGTTTCCACGTCCAGTGGTTCGGAGCGGAACTCGGGACGATCGACCGGCGTGATCGTCGCGCGCCAGAGCGGATCGTCGGTACCATTGACGATCAGGCGCTTGAGCGAGAGCTCCGCGGTGTGCAGCGTCGCTTCGGCCTGCGCGAGCGCCTGCCGACGCGTTGCGGCTTCCGCTTCGGACTGCACGACGTCGAGCGGCGCCATCGTGCCGACTTCGACGCGCGCCTTGTTGTCCAGCACCAGTTTGTCGGCGAGGTCGAGCGAGCCCTTGGCGACGTCCACTGCCTGGCCCGAGAACACCAGCTCCCAATAGGCGTTGCGTACGTTGGCCACCGTGGTCGCCAGCGTGCCCTTGAGCTGGATGTCGGAGATCTCGCGGTTGATGACCGTCACCTTCAGCTGCTGACGGGTGCCGTCGATGAAGAAGTCGCGCAGCAGCGGCTGCGTGAGCGTCGCGGCGAAGCTGTTGTTGAACGCCGGGTTGAAGTTCGAGAACGTGCCGGAGCTCACCTGCTTGTTGTTGTTGAAGCTGAACACGAAGTCGCCCCCCGTCCACTTCAGCGCCTGGTTGATGCCGCTGTTGTAGGTGGAGGTGTCGTTCTGGACGCTGAGGCCGCCGTTCAACTGGCTGGTCGGCGGCTGCACGCGCGCGAGGTGTCCTACCTGCGACGTCAGCGTCGGCCGGTACGCGGCGTGAATCCGCTCGAGGTTGGTGTCCTGAATCATCGGATTCAGGCGCTCCACGGCGAGGTCGAGATTCCGCTCGAGTGCGCGCGCGGTGGCGTCGTCGAGCGTCAGTTCGACATTGGTGCCCGGCGTGGTGATCGGGACCGTGGGCCGCGTCTGAGCGTCGGCTCGCGCGGCCTCGAACTGCCGCGCGGCGTCGCGCGCCAGTTCGGCAAAACGGGCGTCGTCGGACTTCTGGGCGAACACAGGCGCCGCGGCAGACAACAGTGCGGCGGCGCACGAAAGCATGCGAGTGCTCATCTTCATCGTCGTACGAACCTTACGAATCGTGGGAATCCGCGGCCTGATGGCCGCCGCGGGCAGACATGGCGCGCGCGTCGTCGCCGGGCATGGCCCAGTGGCTACTTCGGCGCCGCATTACTGCGCTGGAGCGCCTGCTCGCGTTCGTGCTCCAGCGCTTTGTGAAGCGCTCCGAACTTGATCCACTGATCGGACGTGAGCAGTTTCCGCATCTTGAGGAGCATGACCGTGCGCGAGGTGTTGAGCTCGGCGCGCGCCGCCTCCACCCTCGCCACCTGCGCCATCACCGCGCTGTCGTCACCGCGCTGCACGAGGCGCTCGAGCTCGGCCTCGGCCGATTCGAGTGTCTTCATCTGCGCCCGCAGCATCGGCAGCGCGTTCTGAAAAATCTCCTCGAGACGGCGGCTCTGATCGGCGGTGAGCATCAGTTCGGTCTTGTACCGATCCGACTGCCACCACTTGAACTTGCCCTGCGCGGCACTCGGGCTGGCGCCTGCAAGAACGAGCAGGGCGACGAGCACGCGCAGAGCCGTCTGGGACGAGGCCGTCTGAAGTGAAAGGGACATGGCTACCAACTCCGTCTACGACGCACTTGCAGACGGTGTTTACTGCCTATGATACAAGAACATACGGCGTTTGGACGGGGCACGGTTGCCCGGGGCGCGCCGGGGATTTCGGAGCCCGGAGCTGCTTAGAGAGGCGGAGCCTCGTTGGCAAGTTCGTCGAGCCGCCGGATCACAGCTCCCACGAGGTTGTCCGGCGTCGAAGCGCCCGAGGTCAGCCCCACGGTCACAGGTCCATCGGGCAGCCAGCCAGTGGCGGTCAATTCGTTCGATGCATCAACGGGCTTGTGCAGGATTTCGGCGGCCGACACCAGGGAGGTCGGGTCGGCGATGTGGAAGGTGGGGAGCCGCGCGGCGCAGATGCGCGCCAAGTTGAAGGTATTGCTGCTGTTGTAGCCGCCCAGCACCAGCATCAGGTCGAGCCGCTGCTGGTCGAGAAGCGCCAGCACGGCGTCCTGACGGTCTTGCGTGGCGCTGCAGATCGTGTCGAACGCCCGGAACCGCGAGGCGAGCTCGGCATCGCCATACCGATCGCGTATGGCCGCCCGGAACAGCTCGCCGATTTCGAGCGACTCCGAGCTCAGCATGGTCGTCTGGTTTGCGCAGCCGATGCGCTGCAGGTGCTGATCCGGATCGAACCCGGGCGAGACCGCGTGCTCGAACGTTCGCAGGAACACCTGGCGGTCGCCGCCGTGCCGGATGTAATCGCACGCCTGGAGCGCCTGCGCGTGATTGAGGACGACGAGATAGTGCGAGCCGGCGCCGCGCGAGGCCTGCGACGCGGTGGCGCGCGTCTCCTCGTGCCAGAACTTGCCGTGGATGACCGAGGTCAGCCCGTCCTCGCCGTAGCGCTTGACGTTCTTCCACACGTTGAGCACCGACCCGCAGGTGGTGTCCACCAGCGTGCAGCCCTTGGCCACGAAGGCCTCGAGGGCTTCGATGGTGATGCCGAACGCCGGCAGGATCACCACGTCGTCGGGCGTGATCCGGTCGTCCGACATGCCCTCGTCGCTGAGGAAGCGGACGCCAAGCGTGCGGAGCCGGTCGTTGACGTGCGGGTTGTGGATGATTTCGCCGGTCAGGTACACCGTGCGATCGGGAAAGCGCGAGCGCGCCTGGTAGGCGTAGTCCACGGCGCGGTCCACGCCGTAGCAGAAACCAAACTCCCTGGCGATGTGGATGGTGAGCCGGCCGGAGTCGTAGCGGAAGCCGTCCTGTTTGATCCGCGCCACGAGATCGCTGTGGTAGCTCTCGGCGAGTACCTGCGCGACCTCGCGCTTGCGATCGAGACCCTTGCGGAAGATGAGCGGACTTGACGGGCTACTCACGCACGTCGGTGACCCGCGGCGTGAGCACGTCGAGCGGCCGCAGCGCCGCCGGGGCCGCGCTGCCGAAGGCGAGCTCGACCTGGCCGTAGAAATCGTCGTCGGAGCTGGTCGACACGGCGCGCACGGCCACGCCGGGCTCGGCCACGACCTGCACGGCCGGCACCGCGAACGGGCGCACCGGGCGGCCGCTCCGCGCGATGCGTTCGGTGACGTGCTCGCCAACGATGCCGAGGATGACGCCGGCCGCCACCGCGGCCGCCACCCAGCGCGTGCCCCCGCGAACCGGACGCACCGGGGCCGGCGGCGCGGTGGGGAAGCTGATGATGCGCGCCGAGCGGCACTCCTGCGCCACGCGTCCCATGATGCGCGCGTGCTGTCGCGCCAGCATCTCGCCGCCGAAGAGGGCGTCGGTGTCCGACGTTGTTGCGCGCGTGACCTCGTCGAGGAGCTCCGTCACGGCGCGGCCGCGAGCCTGACACGTGGCGCACGCCGCTACGTGATCGTGCGCGTCGCCGTCCCGCTGGGTGTCGAAGTGCAGCGCGAGGATCTCGGTGTCCGTGAGATGGTGACGGGTCATGCGAGGGCCTCTTCGTCCCGCAGGAGGGTGCGGAGCTTGCGGACGGCGCGGAACAGGTGCACACGCACCGTGGCCTCGCTCAGTCCCAGCGCGCGGCTCACTTCGGCCGTCGTCTGCTCGGCGATGTGGCAGAGCGTGAACACTTCACGCTGGCGGTTCGGCAGCCGCCCGATGGCCGTACCGATCGTCTGCGTGCGCTGAGCCGAGATGAGCCGTGCCTCGGCGTTGGTGCGGGGCGCCACCGGCTCGGGCGGCGGCGCGTCGGTCTGACTCGACATGGGCAGCGCCCAGCGCAGGCGGCGCGCGCGCGCCTTGCGCAGATCGAGGCAGCCGTTGACGAGGATGCGGGTGAACCAGACCTCGAAGGGCAGCTCCTCGCGGTAGCTCGTGATGTGGGTGAACACCTTCACGAACGCGTCCTGCACCGCTTCGTCGGCGTCGTGGACGTCGCGCAGGTACTGGTAGGCGATGCGGACGGCGCGGCGCTGTTGGCGCGCGACCAGCTCCCCGAACCGTTCGCGGGCGGCGTCGCGCTGGCCGGCCAAGACGAGCGCCTTGATCGCCCCGGCAATCTCCGACTCCTTCGACAGCACCGGGCGGACCACGCCCGTCGGGTCGGTCGTCTCGGCGCGGCGCGGAAGCCTGGTCATCGCCACAGCTATCACTATACTCCGGAAGGGCTTCCAGACCGGCCGCCGCGGACATCTTCGGGTTGACTTGCTTCCGACTCGGCCGGTACGATCTGAAGCTTCACCGTATACTGCCGGCCCGCGGCGTTCGTTTCCGTGGGGCCGCAGGGTGGCGGAGGTCCCAGACGACCCACCCGCTGCGAGCCCAGAAGGAGTGAGAGGAGATATGACCACACAGGTCGAGCGGGCGTTCGGTCTCGAAGCGCTCGGAATCGTGCGATCCGGACGCGTCTACTGGAACCTGAGTCCCGCCGCCCTGTACGAGCAGGCGCTGGCCCGCGGCGAGGCGTCGCTTGCCGCCGAAGGGCCGCTCGTTGCGCGCACCGGCGCCCACACCGGCCGGTCGCCGAACGACAAGTTCGTCGTCAAGGAAGCCGCGAGCGAGAAGCACGTCCACTGGGGCGCCGTGAACAAGCCGATCGACGAGGCCAGGTTCGACGCGCTCCACAAGGACATGATGGCCTACCTCCAGGACAAGGATCTGTTCGTCCTGGACGCGTGGGGCGGCACCGACCCGAAGTACAAGATGCCGATCCGGGTGGTGAACGAGTTCGCGTGGCACAACCTGTTTGCGCGCAACATGTTTCTCCCCGAGAACGATCCGCAGAAGCGCCGGGAGCATCGACCGGAATACACCGTGATCGATGCTCCGAAATTCAAGGCCGACCCGGCGAAACACGGCACGCGCTCGGAGGTGTTCATCCTCGTGCACTTCGGCCGCAAGATGGTTCTCATCGGCGGCACCCACTACGCGGGCGAAATCAAGAAGTCGATCTTCAGCATCCTCAACTACACGCTGCCGCTCCAGGGCGTCCTCTCGATGCACTGCTCGGCCAACATCGGCGCCGGCGGCGACACGGCGCTCTTCTTCGGCCTCTCCGGCACCGGCAAGACGACGCTCTCGAGCGATCCCGAACGGCAGCTCATTGGCGACGACGAGCACGGCTGGAGCGACACCGGCGTCTTCAACTTCGAGGGTGGCTGCTACGCGAAGGTGATCAAGCTGTCGAAGGAAGCCGAGCCGCAGATCTACGAGACCACGCGGCGCTTCGGTACCGTCCTCGAGAACGTGGTCATCGATCCCGAGCTCCGCACGCTCGACCTCGACGACGCGTCGCTCACGGAGAACACGCGCAGCTCGTATCCGATCACCTTCATCGACAACGCCGCGCTCTCCGGGCTTGGCGGTCACCCGACGAACGTGGTGATGCTGACGGCGGACGCCTACGGGGTGCTGCCGCCCATCGCGCGCCTCACTCCCGAGGGCGCCATGTACCACTACCTCTCGGGCTACACGGCAAAGGTGGCCGGCACCGAGAAGGGCGTGACGGAGCCGAAAGCGACGTTCAGTACCTGCTTCGGGGCGCCGTTCCTGCCGCTCAATCCCAACGTCTACGCCAAGATGCTGGGCGAGAAGATCGCCAGGCACAAGGCCAAGGTGTGGCTGGTCAACACCGGCTGGACGGGCGGCGCGTATGGCGTCGGCAGCCGCATGAAGATCGCGCACACGCGCGCCATGATCACCGCGGCGCTCACCGGGAAGCTCGATAACGCGACGTTCAAGAACCACCCCGTGTTCAACCTCGACGTGCCGACTTCGGTGCCCGGGGTGCCCGACGGCGTGCTCGACGCCCGCAGCACCTGGCCCGACGCGGCGAAGTACGACGAGCAGGCGAAGAAGCTGGCGCAGATGTTCGCCGACAACTTCAAGACCTTCGAGGGCGACGTCGCCCCGGCGGTCAAGGCGGCTGGCCCTCGCGTATGACGTGCGCCGGAGGCGCACAAAGAGATACTGTGAGCGGTGGCCGACGGTGACAGTGACGGTTGTTCATCAGGCCACCGCCTACGAAGCCGTCATCGGCCTCGAGATCCACGCCCAGCTCCGCACGGCGACCAAGATCTTCTGCGGCTGCAGCACGGCGTTCGGCGCCGCCCCCAACTCGGAAGTGTGCCCGGTGTGTCTCGGACAGCCGGGCGCGCTGCCGGTCCTCAACCGTCAGGCCGTGGACTACGCGGTGATGGCCGCGCTCGCGCTCGGCTGCGAGGTGCAGGCCGAGTCGATCTTCGCGCGCAAGAACTACTTCTATCCTGATCTGCCCAAGGGCTATCAGATCTCGCAGTACGAGCGCCCGCTCGCGCTCGGCGGCGGCCTGCAGGTCGCGGTGGACGGCGCGGCCCGCTTCGTCCGCCTCACGCGCATCCACATGGAAGAGGACGCGGGCAAATCGCTGCACGAAGGCTTCCGCGATTCCGAAACCCGGACCTACGTGGACTACAACCGCAGCGGCGTCCCGCTCATCGAGATCGTCTCCGAGCCCGACATGCGCTCGGCGGCGGAGGCGGCCGAGTTCTTCACGCGCCTGCGCGAGATCCTCGTGTCGATCGGCGTCAGCGACGGCAACATGGAAGAGGGGAGCCTGCGCTGCGACGCCAACGTCTCGGTGCGTCCCATCGGCCAGCAGACGCTCGGCACCAAGGCCGAGGTGAAGAACGTCAACTCCTTCCGCTACCTGCAGAAGGCCATCGAGTACGAGATCGACCGGCAGATCGAGGTGGTCTCCAAGGGCGGGCGCGTCGTGCAGGAGACGCGGCTCTTCGACTCGGCCACCGGCCGCACGCACTCGATGCGCAGCAAGGAAGAGGCGCACGACTACCGCTACTTTCCCGAGCCCGACCTGCCGCCGCTGGTCGTGACCGCGGACCGCATCGATCGGCTCCGCGGAGCGCTGCCGGAGCTGCCGGAGGCGCGGCGCACGCGGTTCGTCGCACGCTACGGCATCCCCGACTACGACGCCGGCGTGCTGACGCAGTCGGGACTCGCCGACTACTTCGAGCAGGTGGCCGGCGCGGCCGGCAACCCGAAGGCGGCCAGTAACTGGGTGATGGGCGAGCTGCTGCGCACGCTCAACGACCGCGGTACGGCTGTGGCCGACGTGCCCTTGAAACCGGCGGCGCTTGCCGGGCTGATCGCGCTCGTGGACAAGGGCACCATCAGCAACGCCATCGCCAAGGACGTGTTCCCCAAGATGTACGACTCGGGCCGGACGGCCGACGAGATCGTGGCGGCCGAGGGGCTGGCGCAGAATTCCGACGAGGGCGCAGTGCTCGAGATCGTGCGCGCGGTGATGGCCGCCAACGCCGAGACCGTGGCCCAGTACCGCGCCGGCAGTCAGAAGACGTTCGGCTTCCTCGTCGGCCAGGTGATGAAGGGCAGCGGCGGCAAGGCCAACCCCAAGCTGGCAAACACGCTGCTCAAGCGCGAGCTCGACTCAGCGTCGTAGGGGCCGCCTTCAGGCGGCCCGTGCGGCTGTATACTCCCGATACGTGATCACGACGCACCGCCTGTCGAAGCTTTATGGGCGAGGCCTCTACGCGCTCCGCGATCTGACGATCACGGTGGGCAAGGGCGAGTTCGTGTTCCTCACCGGGCCGAGCGGCGCCGGCAAATCCACCTTGCTCCGCCTGCTCCTGATGAAGGAGCGCCCGAACGAGGGCGAGATCATCGTCAACGGCCACAACCTGGCCAACCTGTCGCGCAGCGAGATCCAGGAATACCGGCGCGGCATCGGTTTCGTCTTCCAGGACTTCAAGCTGATACAGCGGCGGACGGTGCTCGAGAACATCTCGTTCGTGTCGGAGGTCATCGGCGTGGCCCCCGCGCAGCAGCGGCGGCGCGCGTTCCAGGTGCTGAAGTGGGTGGGGTTGCAGCACCGCATGAACGCCTACCCGCAGGAGCTCTCGGGCGGCGAGCAACAGCGCATCTCGATCGCGCGCGCGCTCATGAACGACCCGGCGCTGCTGCTGGCCGACGAGCCGACGGGCAACCTCGATCCGGACCTGTCGCTCGAAATCATGAACCTGTTCCGCGAGATCAACGCCGGCGGTACCACCGTGCTCATTGCCACTCACGACCGCGAACTGATCCGGCTGGTGGGCCGGCGCAGCATCACGCTCGACCAGGGCCGCATCGTCGAAGTGGCCGAAGGCATGCGGGCGTAATCGCATGAGGGCCTTCGACTACGCGTTTCGTCAGGGCTGGGCGAGCCTGCGCCGCGGCGGCGGCTCGACGCTGTTCGCCGTCGTGGCGATCGCGTTGGCCATGAGCGTGCTCGGCGCGCTGCTGCTCGTGACCTGGAACGTCGAGCGGCTGCTCGCGCGCTGGACGACGAGCGCCGAGTTCTCGGTGTACCTGCGCGACGACGCCACCTCGGAGCAGCGCGGCGTCATCGAGGCCCTCGTCGATCAAAGCGGCGCCGCCGCCGGCCGCGACTATGTCTCGAAGGAGCAGGCGCTGGTACGGTTCAGAACCGAGTTCGCCGAGCTCGCCTCGACCGCGGCGGGCATCGGCGACAACCCGTTCCCGGCCTCCATCGAGGTGCGGATGCAGGCCGCGGCCGAAGCCGACGGCCGGGCCGATGCGCTGCTGAAAAAGGTGGCCACGCTGCCCGGGGTGTCCGACGTGCGGTACGACCGCGCCTGGCTCGCCAAGGTGGGCGCCGGGCTCAACGCCCTGCGGCGCGCCGGCGGCGTGCTGGCGCTGCTCATGGCGGTGGCGGCCGCCGTGACGGTGGCGGCCGTGGTCCGGCTCGGCCTGCACGCGCGGCGCGAGGAGCTCGAGATCATGCAGCTCGTCGGGGCGTCGCTGGCCTTCATTCGTGGGCCGTTCGTGGCCGAAGGGCTGCTGCAGGGCGGCTTCGGTGCCGTTGCGGCCGTGCTGCTGTTGTGGGGCGGTTTCAGCGTGGCGAGCGCCTCCTGGGGACCGCAGCTCACCGCGGCGTTGGAAGGCGTAGATCCCCAGTTCCTGCCTGCGCGGTTCTGCGCGCTCCTCGTGGCCGGGGGCATGGTGGTGGGGGGCGTGGGGGGCTTTGCGGCCTCGCGCCACGCGGTATAGCCGCCCGCCCCGGAGGGCGGGCAATCACGCACTGCTCCCAGGTAACACCGCGTTGACATGGCCAAGGTGGCCTCGCTAGACTGGATCCAATCGGCCGCATGAAAGTCCAACGGCAACGGGTTTCACGCTTTCTGACCGATTCGGTCCCACTCTGGGAGCCGTCCTGTTATTCCCGTTCCAGCTTCTACCGCGAAGAGTTCATCAAGTGCCAGCGCTGCCTCGATCAGCAGCGGGAGTACTACTCCGAGCGCGCGGTCATGGACGTCGAAGAGGCGCTCACCCGAGTCATGGGGCAGCTCGATCGTCTGTGCGCGAACGAAGACGCCGACCAGGTGGTGAGCCGCCTGCTGCGGCAGTTCGACGTGGTCACCGGGCTCTCCGCCTGGACCGATCCCCGGCAAGTCAACTGATCTGACGCGATCCCTCGCACAACTCAGAACCGATCTGCACGACGTCGTGCGCGCGGCACTCGATGCCGTGGACGCCGGTGCGCTGGTTCGTAAGGCGATCGTCGAGCCGTCGATGGCGCGCGCGCTCAACGCCGCCGCCGTCCACGTGATCGCTGCCGGCAAGGCCGCGTCGGTGATGCTCGAGGCGTGCGTCAGCTACGGCATCACACCGCGCACGATGCTCGGCATCGGTCCGGCCGGCTCGCCGGCCGCGCCGCCGGGCACCGAGTGGCATACGGGCGGCCATCCGCTGCCCACCGCGGGCAGCCTCGAGGGCGCGCGCCGCGCGCTCGCCGTCGCCGGCCGCGTCCGCGCCGACGAACTGCTGCTGGTGCTGTTGTCGGGCGGCGGATCCGCGCTCATGTCGCTGCCGGCCGATGGCGTGACCCTCGAGGAGAAGCAGCAGACCGTGCGCCGCCTGCTCGAGGCCGGCGCCGACATCCAGGAGCTGAACACTGTCCGCAAGCACCTGTCGGCCATCAAGGGCGGGCTGCTGGCCGCGGCGTGCGGCGGACGCACGCTCGCCCTGGCGGTGTCGGACGTGGTGGGCGACGACCTCAGTGTCATCGCGTCCGGGCCGACGGTGGCCGATCCCAGCACGTTTGCCGACGCCCTGGCCGTGCTGGCCCGGCGCCGGGGCGACGGGGCGTTTCCGGCATCCGTCGTGCGACGGCTGCGCGCGGGGGCCGCCGGCGAACTGCGGGAGACGCCAGGCGCCGGCGACGCAGTCCTCGAGCGCGCCACCGCCGTGGTCATCGGCCCGCAGCGCGGCGCCGTGGACGGGGCCCGGCAGGCCGCCGCGTCGCGCGGGTACGACGTCCACGTCGTGGACGAGCCGGTGACCGGCGAAGCGCGTGAGGCGGCCGCGTCGCACGTGGCACGGGCGGCCGGCGCGGCAGCGAGGCTGGCGCGGCCCGCGTGCGTGATTGCCGCCGGCGAGACCACCGTCACCGTGACGGGAACGGGCAAGGGCGGGCGCAATCAGGAGTTCACCTTCGCCGCGGCCCGTGCCATCCATCCACTGGGTGAGACGGCGGTGGTGGCCAGCGTCGGGACCGACGGGATCGACGGCCCCACCGACGCGGCCGGCGCCATTGGCGACTCGACGACCTTTGCCCGCGCCCATGCCGCCGGAATCCAGGATCCAGACAGCTATTTACGAGACAACAATACCTATGCGTTTTTCGATCGCCTCGGCGATCTCATCAAGACCGGACCGACCCGGACCAACGTCGGCGACATTCAGATCGTGCTCGTCGGTTAAGGTGGTTGCGCGATGACGCGCGACGACATTCTCACCAAGATGCGCGAGCGGGCGCACTATCCCGCCACCGCGCGCGACCTCGCCCGCATCCTCAAGGTCCCTCGCGAGCAGCGGGCCACGTTTACCCGGCATCTGAAGTCGCTGCTCGCCGACGGCGCTCTGGTGCAGGTGCGAGGCAACCGCCTGGGTCTGCCCGACAAGATGGACCTGATGGTCGGACGGCTGCAGGTCAACCCGTCCGGCTTCGGCTTCGTGGCCCCCGAGCGTAAAGGCGACGCCGAGGCCCATCCCGACATCTACATTCCCGCCTTCGCGCTGTCGGAAGCGATGCACGGCGACACGGTCGTCGTGCGCGTGGAGAAGCAGACCGAGAAAGGGTTCGAGGGACGTCTCGTCAAGATTCTGCAGCGGGCGCACGAGCGGATCGTCGGGCGCTTCGAGGCCGATGGCTCCGGGCTCGGCTACGTGGTGCCGTTCGACCGGCGCCTGGTGGCCGACGTCCAGATTCCGAGCGGCGAGGCCTCATCCGCCGAACCGGGCGACATGGTGGTCGTGACGGTCACGCGATGGCCGACGGCCACGCGTGGCGCCGCGGGCACGGTCAGCGAAGTGCTCGGGCGCATCGACGAGCCCGGCGTGGACACGCAGATCATCATCCGCAAGTACGGCATTCCGGACGCGCACCCGCCCGAGGCGGTGGCCGAGGCGCAGGCGATCGGCGGATCCGTACGCGAGCAGGACATCAAGGGTCGCAGCGATTTCCGCGGCGTCACCACGGTGACGATCGACGGCGAGCACGCCCGCGACTTCGACGACGCCATCACGCTCGAGCGGCTGCCGAACGGCCACTACTGGCTCGGCGTCCACATCGCGGACGTGTCGCACTACGTCCAGGAGGGAAGCGCCCTCGACGAGGAGGCCTACGCGCGCGGCACCTCGGTGTACTTCACCGAACGGGCCGTGCACATGTTCCCGCACGAGCTCGCCACCGGCCTGTGCAGCCTCAACCCGCGCGTCGATCGGCTCGTGCAGACCTGCCTGATGGAGGTGGACCGCCGCGGCCAGGTGATGCGCTACGAGATGCACGACGGTGTCATCAACAGCGATGAGCGGATGACCTACACCGATGTCAACGCCATCCTCACGGGAACGGACGGCGCCGCGGACGTCGTGCGGGCACGATACGCGCCGCTCGTGCCGTTCTTCGAGCTGATGCACGAGCTCTTTGCCGTCCTGAACGGTCGCCGCCGGCGGCGAGGTGCCATCGACTTCGACCTGCCGGAAGCGGAAGTCGTGCTGGGCGAGGATGGCCAGATCGACGACATCGTGGCGAGCGAGCGCAACGTCGCACACCGTCTCATCGAGGAGTTCATGCTGCTGGCCAACGAGACGGTGGCCGCGCACCTGGTGGAACACGGTGTGCCGTCGCTGCACCGCGTGCACGAGCCGCCCGACCCGCAGAAGGTGGGGGAGTTCGAGGCGTTCATCGCGCCGCTCGGCTACAGCCTGACGAGCAGCGGGCGCGCGCTCAAGCCGATGCACTTCCAGCGCCTCATCGACCGCATGAAAGGCACGCCCGAGGAGCGGCCGATTGCCGCGTTGATGCTGCGCACCATGCAGAAGGCGCGCTACGACGCCGTGAGCCTGGGCCACTTCGGTCTGGCCGCCGAGCACTACACGCACTTCACCTCGCCGATCCGGCGGTATCCCGATCTCGTCGTGCACCGCATGCTCCGGCAGTCGCGGCGCGGCGCCCTGCCGGCCGCGCGGCTCGACGAGCTCGAGGAGGAGCTGCCCGAGACCGCGAAGCACACCTCCGACATGGAGCGCCGCGCCGACGACGCCGAGCGCGAGCTGCTGCAGTGGAAGAAGGTGCGGTTCATGGCCGACAAGGTCGGCGACGAATACGAGGGTTTCGTCACCGGGGTGGCGCCGTTCGGCCTGTTCATCGAGCTGGTCGAGCACTACGTCGAGGGGCTCGTGCACATCTCGAGCATGGCCGACGACTACTACCGCTTTGTCGAGCAGCAGCACGTGCTCTACGGCGAGAACACGAAAAAGACCTATCGCCTGGGCGACAAGGTGGCCGTGCAGGTGGTGCGCGTCGACCTCGAGCGCCGGCAGATCGATCTCGGGCTCGTGGACATCCTGGAACTGGTGCGGGAGGCCGGGAAGCCGCGGCAGGTGCGCAGCCGCGTCAAAGGCAAGATTCAGAAGCGCTCGCGCCCGGGCAAGCGCGAGCGGGCGACGAAGAAGCGCTGATCTAGCTCTTCTCGGTGGTCGGCTTGTGACCTTCTTCGGCGCCCTCGCGCGTGGCGTCCTTGAAGTTGCGGATGCCTTTGCCCAGACCTCGCCCCAGCTCGGGCAGCCGGTTCGCGCCGAAGATGACGACGGCGATCACGAGGATGATCAAAAGCTCGGTCATGCCAAAGTTCATACGACACCCGTGCGGTGCGCGAGGGAATGCGGGCGAAACTCCCGCGGTCCAGGGCACCGAATCAAGCCGAATTGTACCACCCTGTCTCCCGGAACGCGTTAACGGCGTTCCTTGGGTGTTCCGGGAACGCTTTTTGTAGCTGCGGTTGAACATGGCCCGAACGGCGTCCCTTGGTGTCCGCTCGCCTGGACAGGCCACTGTCAGCACCCCACTCGTCGTGGCGTCGGTTGTGGCCGTTATTCTGGGCGGGACGCTGCGAGCCCAGGACGAGCCCCGGGCGCGGTTCTCGAGCGGCGTGCAGGCCGTCGAGGTCTACGCGACAGTCACCGACAGTGCCGGAGAACCGGTCACCGGCCTGCGCGCCGACGACTTCCAGCTCGACGACGATGGGCACTGGCAGTCGATTACGACTTTCGCCGAGGGCGCCTTTCCGCTGACGGTAGCGCTCGGCGTGGACCGCAGTCTCAGCATGAAGGGGGAGCCGCTGCGTCTCGCCCGGCGAGCCGCCGAGTCCTTTCTTCGCCAGCTGCGGCCGGGCGATCGTTCGATGGTCGTGGCCATCAGTGCGGAAGCCGATGTGGTGGCGCCGCTCGACGCGCCGCGCGAGGCGCAGGTGCAGGCCGTGGCCGCGCTGGACGCCTGGAGCACGACGGCGCTGCGCGACGCAGTGGTGAAAACGCTCGATCGGCTCGCGCCCGAAGGGGGCCGCCAGGCGCTGGTCGTCTTCTCGGACGGTACTGATCGCTACAGCCAGGCGAGCGCGGGCGAGATGCTCGAGAAGGCGCGGCGCGGGTCGGCGCTGGTCTACCCGATCATATTTGGACGCGCCCAGGTAGCTGTGCTGTCGGACGTGGCGCGGCTGACTGGCGGACGCGCGTTCGTGCTCAGGGATGCGCGTGGCCTCGACGGCGCACTCGGGAGCATCGCCCGGGAGCTGCGGCATCAATACCTGCTGGGATACGCTCCGGCCGCCCCGGCCGCTGCAGCCGAGGCGGGACGGTGGCACCCGATCCGGGTCCAGGTCCGCGGCCAGGAGGCCGGTGCGTGGCGCGTGCGGGCCCGGGACGGCTACGAGGCCCGCTAATGGCTGGAGCCAAACAAACTTTTGTGGCGTCTAAGCTTGCGGCATCGGTCCCGGTCGGGGACAATTCATTGAGAGCCTGCGTCGGCGCGACCCGCCCAATGCGCGGGCCGCGCGGCAGTGTCTGGCAAACCGGCTTAACGCCGGTTCGCGATTAGCGATATGGCCACTCCGAACCCGCCCGGGACTCCAACGCCGACCTTCGAGTCGAAGCACCTCCACGTACGCCCGGAGGGCGTGGGCCCGGCCGAGTTCCACTTCACCTTCGAGCTGCAGGAGAAGCGGATGGGCAACGCCCTGGGCCTGTCCATCGGCAGCCACCTGGCGGTCGCGCTTCTCATCTTCCTCATCGCGCGGATGATCCCGGAGAAGGTCTACGAGAGCGTGCTTCCGGATCGACTGCCCGATATCGTCTGGATTGCGCAGCCCGGCCCGGGCGGCGGCGGTGGCGGCGGCGGCAACAAGAGCCCGGATCCGCCCAAGAAGGCGGAGATCAAGGCTGAGAAGCCGGTCGTTGAAACGCCGAAGCCGGAGGTCAAGAAGGAGCCGGACCCGCCACTCGAAACGAAGATCCCGGCCGAGACACCAGCTCCTGTCGTGGCGCCCGGCGTCCTCGAATCCACGCAGGCGGCGAACGAGTCGCAGGGCAAGGGGGAGAACGACGGCGGCGGCAGCGGCAAGGGCACCGGCGTCGGCCCGGGAGAGGGCTCGGGTCTCGGGCCCGGTCGAGGCGGTGGCGTCGGCGGCGGTAACTACCGGCCCGGCAACGGGGTCACCATCCCGCAGCTCGTGCGCGAAGTGAAGCCCGCCTACACGGCCGAGGCCATGCGCGCGAAGGTGCAGGGCACCGTGTGGCTCGAATGCGTCGTGATGCCCGACGGCACCGTCGGCAAGGTCGAAGTCGTCCGTTCGCTCGACAGTACCTTCGGTCTCGATCAAGAGGCCATCAAGGCCGCGAAGCAGTGGCGCTTCCGCCCCGGCACCCGCCTCGGCGAGCCGGTTCCCGTCCTGATCACCATCGAGCTGGCGTTCACCCTTCGCTGAGCGCCGGCACGCCTTGTCCAGCGGCGAACGCCGCCGTTCGCTCGACGGCGTCGAACAGCGCGTCCTTGTCGACCGGCTTCGACAGGTAACCGTCCATGCCGGCATCGAGGCAGCGCTCGCGATCGCCCCGCATGGCATGCGCCGTCATCGCCACAATCGGCACGCGGCGCCCGCCGCCGCGCTCGCGGGCGCGGATCGCTGCGGTGGCTTCGAGACCACTCATCACCGGCATCTGCAGGTCCATGAGAATTACGTCCACGCGCTGGCGCGCCGACGCCTCGACCGCCTCGCGCCCGTTGGCGACCACCGTCACGCGGTGCCCACGACGCGTCAGGAGCCCCATGGCCACGCGCTGGTTGGTCGGGTTGTCTTCCACCAGCAGCACGTTTCGGGGGCTCGCACTCACGTCTCCCGCCGCGAGCTGGGCGGCCGTAGCGTCGCCGCCGGCCGGCGGTCGTTCAGGCGTCACGCTCGCGGCTTCGGCGAAGACAGCCGTGAAGGAGAACGTGGTGCCGCGTCCGACCGCGCTCTCGAGCCAGATGCGGCCGCCCATCATCGCGACGAGCGACTGGCTGATCGTCAGGCCGAGGCCGGTGCCGCCGAAGCGGCGGGTCGTCGAGCCGTCCGCCTGGCTGAACGCGTCGAAGATGAGTGTCTGGTGCTCCGGCGCGATTCCGATTCCAGAATCGATCACCGAGAACCGGACCGTCCGGGGCGCGCCGGCGCCGCGGTCGTCGTCGTCGAGCCGGGCTTCGAGCCGGATGGATCCGTGATGCGTGAACTTGACGGCGTTGCCGACGAGGTTCACGAGCACCTGGCGCAGGCGTAGCGGGTCGCCGACGAGCGTCGCGGGTACGCCCGGATCGATCGCCACGAGCAGCGCGAGGCCCTTGGCCTCGGCCTGCACGGACAGCGCGCGGATCGCGTCGCCCGCGCACTCGCGAACCGGGAAGGCCACGGCTTCGAGCGTCAGACGCCGCGATTCGATCTTCGAGACGTCGAGGATGTCGTTGAGGATGGCGAGGAGCGAATCGGCCGACGCGCGAACCGTTCGCGCGAAATCGTCCTGCGCGGGCGACAGCGGCGTGTCGATGAGGAGATCGGTCATGCCGATGATGCCGTTCATCGGCGTGCGGATCTCGTGGCTCATGTTAGCGAGGAACTCGCTCTTGGCGCGGCTCGCCTCCATGGCCTTGTCGCGCGCTGCGACGAGATCGGCATTGGCCACTCGCAGCTCGGTGGTGCGCGCTTCCACGACCCGTTCGAGGCCGTCCTTGTGCGCTCGCAGCTCGGCGTGGCCGCGATGGATGTCCGCCAGCATACGGTTGAAGCCGGCAATCAACTCGCCAATCTCCGACCCGCCGCCGCCCTCGACCGCCACGTCGTAGCGCTGCTCGCGGGTGACCGCGCGAGTCGCCTCGGTGAGGCGCAGCAGAGGCGCCGAGATCGATCGCTGCAGGCGTGAGGCCAGGAGGTATGAGAGGACGAACGCGCCGCCAATGACGGCGGCCATCAGGAGCGTCGCGGTTGCGGCCTGCGCGCGCAGACTCGAGAGATCGGACTCGATCGTGACCATCCCGACGATGTCGTCGTGCAGCTGGATTCGCCGCGACAGAATCAACGACGAGCCGTCGAAGCGCTGCCACTCGTCGTGGGCGCGGATCCCCTCGATCGGCACCTGAAGGGGGCGGGCGCCCGGCCGATCGTAGCGTGCCAGCAGCGATCCGTCGCGCGTCCAGATCATGGCCGCCACGATCTCGGGGTTGGCCGAAACGGCCCGCACCGTGTCGGCGGCGCCCTGCGCATCGCCAAAGACAAGGGCCGCGGTGCTGTTGGCCCCGACGACGTTGGCGAGCAGGGCCGTGTCGCGCACCAGGCCGTCGCGCGCCCGCGACATGTCGGCCGTGAGCATCGCAAGGCCGGCCACGAGCAGCGAGATGGCGCTCGTGGCCACGCCGATCGCTGTGAGCTTGCGCGAGAGCGGCAGGTCGCCGTACCAGCGCCGCAGCGAGGCGACAGATTCAGTCATGGGCCACGGTCAGCCGTCCGTTGGATGGCCGCATCCTAGAAACGCCAGGTCAAACCGAGGTTGCCGCTGCGCGGGACGCGCGTGGACGCCACCGAATCGGAGAACATCACCGTTTCGAGGTGTGAGCGGGTCAGCAGGTTCTGGCCGTCGGCCGTGATCGACAGGTGCGGCGTCAATCCCCACGCCAGCCGCGCGTCGAGGCGGGTGTAGGCGGGAACGCGCGCCGCTCCAAGCGCTCCGACCCGGATCAGCCGGAGATCGGCCAGGCGCCGCGGGCCGAGAGACCAGCCGGAGTGCAGCCGCCACTCGCGCGCGGGCGTATCGCCGTCGATGAGGGCGGTGTGAGGATCCTGGCTGCCGTTGGCGAACGGCTGCATGCGGAAGAGCGAGACGGAGGCGTCGGCATCCCATCCGCGGCGCACCTGCGCACGTGCCGTCAGTTCGACTCCCGTGGTCGTGGCCTCGCGCCGGTGGTCGTAGGTGGCGAGCGCGAGGAGGGCTGGCGCCCCGTTGACGAGCGTGAAGACGGGCCCGGCCGGCGGCTCCTGGCTCTGCACGTGGTCGTAGTGTCCGCGGAAGGCGACCGCGTCGAACGACAGCCGCTGGCGCAGATTCAGGCGATAGCCGGACTCCACGTTGACGAGGCTTTCGTTCTCGAGGTCCGGGTTGCCGACCAGCCCCCCGATGAGGAGCAGCCCGTTCGGCAGCGGTACCGGCGCCAGCTCGAGACGGACCCCGCGGTCCACGAGCGACGGCGTATGGACCGCGCGCGCGGCGGACGCCCACACCCGGTGCGCGGGCGCCGGCTTCCACATGACGCCGGCGCTCGGCTGAAGCGCGCCGCCGGTAAAGGAGCTGTGCTCGTACTTGGCCCCAAGGGTCACCGCGGCGCGGCCGCCGGCGAGAGCCACCGAGTCCTGTGCGAACGCGTTGACGATATCGGGATCGACCTCGCCGCGCGTGAACGTGTACGGCCCCCGGCCGCTTATCTCTTCGTCCAACCAGCGGTAGCCGCCGCCGGCCACCACGGTATGCCGCCGCCACAGCGAGGCCGTGTACTGCGTGTCGACGTCCACGGTGTGCCGATGATAGAAGCCAACGTATTCGTCGCGCCGGTTCTCGTCGATGTAGCTCTGCACCTGCAGGGTGTGGCCCGTGGGCAGGGAGGAGGTCCAGCGGACGAGCGCGTGCGACACGCGCGTGTCCGACACGGCTCCGTCCCCGGACGGCAGCGCCGGGGGCTGCGTGCGGTTGTCCATCCAGAGCGGACGCTGTTCGCCCACGGTGGTCGCGCCCTCGAGCATCAGGGTCTGGCCGCGGCCTGCCCAATCGGCGCGGAGCCCGCCGGTGGCGCTGCGCCAGGCATCGTTTGCCGGGCCACCCGTCACGGCGAGCGACTGATCGTGCGAGGACGCCTGAACGAAGGCGCGGTAGGTGAGGGCGCCCATGCCGCCACCGAAGCGGAAGCCGGCCTGACTGGAATCGAAGGTCCCCGTGGTCACCCGCGCCAGCCCCCCCTGCGTGGACGCGGAGGAGCGCGTGATGATGTTGATCACGCCGTTGACGGCGTTGGTGCCCCACATCGCACCGCCCGGGCCGCGAATCACTTCGATGCGCTCGACGTCCTCCAGAATCAGGTCCTCGGTATCCCACAGCACCGACGAGTAGGCCGGGTTGTAGAGCGAGCGGCCGTCCACCATGACCAGGAGCTTCCCGGACGCGATCGTATTGAAGCCGCGCACCGACACCGACCACTTGTTGGAGTTCAGGCGGGCGACGTGGACGCCCGGCGCGAGCCGCAGCACTTCGGCGATCGAGGTGAGGCCCGAGCGACGGATCTCGTCACGGCTGATGACGTAGATCGAGGCGGCCGCGTCCTCGGCGCGCTGTTCCCGGCGCGACACCGACGTGACCTCGATGTTCATCAGTTCTTCGAGCGTGGCATTGGCCAGATCCGAGATCTGGACCTGCGCCGAGGCGATGCCAGGGAGCAGGACGGAAGCCGCAAGGATTAGCCGGCCGAAGGATCTGCGCATACGGACACAATCGGCACGCCCCGGCGTGGCTGGAGTGGGAAAGAATCGCGGCGGTGCGGAGAGATTCCCAGGGGATCTTCCCGTGAAAAAACGAAGAGGGCGGCCCGGGTGAAGGGCCGCCCTCTTCGCCGGAGCCAGACTCCGGCCTATGTAGCGGCGGGCCTTCAGGCCCGCCGACCTTAGTACATTCCGCCCATGCCGCCGCCGTGCGAGTGCCCGCCGCCGCCCGCCGCTTCCTTCTTCTCCTCCGGGATCTCGGAGACGAGGGCTTCGGTGGTGAGCAGGAGCGAGGCGATCGACGACGCGTTCTGCCGCGCGTTGCGAACCACCTTCGCCGGGTCGATGACGCCGGCCTTGACCAGGTCCTCGTAGGTCTCGGTCGCGGCGTTGAAGCCTTCGTCCTGCTTCATCTCCTTGACCTTGGCCACGACGATCGAGCCCTCGGCGCCCGCGTTGGTCGCGATGTGCCGCATCGGCTCCTCGATGGCGCGCCGGATGATCTGCATGCCGACCGCCTGATCGCCTTCGAGCTTCAGGCCCTCGAGCGCCTTGCCGCCGCGCACCAGCGCGACGCCGCCGCCGGCCACGATGCCCTCTTCGACGGCCGCCTTGGTCGCGTGCATCGCGTCCTCGACGCGCGCCTTCTTCTCCTTCATCTCGGTCTCGGTGGCTGCACCGACCTTGATGACGGCTACGCCGCCCACGAGCTTCGCGAGCCGCTCCTGCAGCTTCTCGCGGTCGTAGTCCGACGTGGTCTCCTCGACCTGGGCGCGGATCTGCTTGACCCGCCCTTCGATGGCGGAGGTGGTGCCGGCGCCCTCGACGATCGTGGTGTTGTCCTTGTCGATCGTGATCTTCTTGGCCTTGCCCAGGTCCTCGAGCTTGATGTTCTCGAGCTTGATGCCGAGGTCTTCCGTGATCGCGCGGCCGCCGGTGAGGATCGCGATGTCCTCGAGCATGGCCTTGCGGCGGTCGCCGAAGCCCGGCGCCTTCACGGCCGCGGCCTGCAACGTGCCGCGGAGCTTGTTGACCACGAGCGTGGCCAGCGCTTCACCCTCGACGTCTTCCGCCACGATGAGCAGCGGACGGCCGAGACGCGCCACCTGCTCGAGCACCGGCAGCAGGTCCTTCATCGACGCGATCTTCTTCTCGTGGATGAGGATCACCGGGTTCTCGAGCACCACTTCCATGCGTTCGGGGTCGGTCACGAAGTACGCCGAGAGGTAGCCGCGGTCGAACTGCATACCCTCGACGACGTCGAGCGAGGTTTCGAGCGTCTTGGCTTCTTCCACCGTGATGACGCCGTCCTTGCCCACCTTGTCCATCGCCTCGGCGATGATCTTGCCGATGGTGGCGTCGCCGTTGGCCGAGATGGTGCCGACCTGGGCCACCATGTTGCCCGAGACCGGCCGCGCCATCTTCTTCACTTCGGCGACGATGACCTCGACCGCCTTCTCGATGCCGCGCTTCAGCTCCATCGGGTTGGCGCCGGCCACGACGTTCTTGGCGCCTTCGCGATAAATCGCCTGCGCCAGCACGGTGGCCGTCGTCGTGCCGTCACCGGCCGTGTCCGACGTCTTGCTCGCCACCTCGCGCACCATCTGCGCGCCCATGTTCTCGAGCGGGTCCTTGAGGTCGATCTCCTTGGCCACCGTCACACCGTCCTTGGTGATGGTGGGGGAGCCGAACTTCTTGTCCAGAACCACGTTGCGGCCCTTGGGGCCCAGGGTGACCTTCACCGCGTCGGCCAGCGCGTTCACGCCGCGCAGGATGGCCTGGCGCGACTGCTCGCCGTAGATAATCTGTTTTGCCATTTCCAGTCGCTCCGTTACTTCGAATCGAGAACCGCGAGAACCTCGTCCTCGCGCATGATGAGGTACTCCTCGCCGTCGATCTTGATTTCCTGGCCGGAGTACTTGCCGAAGAGGATGGTGTCGCCATCCTTGACGTCGAGGGGCTGGCGCTTGCCGTCGTCCTTCACTTTGCCGGCGCCTGCGGCCACCACCTTGCCCTGCTGCGGCTTCTCTTTCGCCGTGTCGGGGATGATGATCCCGCCGATCTTCTGCTCGCCCTCTTCGATGCGCTGGACGATGATGCGGTCGTGCAACGGTCTCACTTTCATGTCAATCGACTCCACTGGTGCGTGTTGCGGGCCTTTGCTTCGAATCGCGGACGCGCTGCGCGCGCGGCCGCTCAAATCTGGTCTGTGTTCCGGCAACCTGTGCGTGTTCGAACGGAACTTCGGATGTGATCCAGGCGGCGACGGCTGATTAGCAGTCGACCGCCACGACTGCTAAGTGTAGTCAGGGGGGAAATCCCCTGTCAAGCACTGCGCCGCAGGCGGTATTCGGCCATCTTCCGGCTCAGGGTGTTGCGGTGCATGCCCAGCAGGTCGGCCGCTTTGCTCAGGTTGCCGTCCATCTTCTGCAGGGCGTGGGTGATGAACCGCTTCTCGAACTCCCGCTGGGCGTCCTCGTAGCGAACGCCCTTGACGAGCATTTCCGCCACCAGGTGTTCGAGCTGGTCCTTCATGGCCATCAGGCGAGCTCCCGTCCGGTGAGGCGCCGGAACGCTTCGAGGTACTTGTCGCGCGTCCGCACGACCACGTCCTCGGGCAGTGACGGCACGGGGGGTTGTTTGTTCCAGTGGATCCGCTCGAGGTAATCGCGGACGAACTGCTTGTCGAAGCTGGGTTGCGGGCCGCCGGGCGCGTACTGGTCCATGGGCCAGTAGCGTGACGAGTCGGGCGTCATCACCTCGTCGATGAGGATCAGCTCCCCTCCGTCCGTGACCCCGAACTCGAACTTCGTGTCGGCCAGGATGATGCCGCACGACTCGGCGTGCGCGGCCCCGGCGCCATAGAGGGCGATAGTCAGATCGCGCACCTGCGACACCAGCTCCGGGCCGATCAGGGCTCCAGCCTCGGCTTCCGAGATGTTGATGTCGTGTCCCGTGCTCGCCTTGGTGGCCGGCGTGAAGATGGCGTGGGGCAGGCGGTCCGACTCGCGCAGGCCGCCGGGAAGCGAGATGCCACAGACGGCGCCGCTGGCCTGGTATTCCTTCCACCCGGATCCTGACAGATAACCCCTGGCGACGCACTCGATGGCCAGCGGCTGTGTCTTGCGAACCAGCATCGAGCGCCCTTCCAGCACCGCGCGGTGCGGCTGGAACGCCGCCGGCAGATCGCCCATGTCGGTCGAGATCACATGGTTGGGAACGATGTCGGCGGTGTGCTCGAACCAGAACGCCGACAGCTGCGTCAGCACCTTGCCTTTGTCGGGAATGCCCGAGCCGAGCACGTAGTCGAAGGCGGAAATGCGGTCGGTAGCGACCAGCAGCAGGCGATCGCCCAAGTCGAAAAGGTCCCGCACCTTGCCGTGACGGTCTGGACTGGTCCCGTTGAGGCGTGTGTCGAGGAGAGGTACGGCGAACGGCACTGGTGTCGGACGAAAGGCGGGCATCTTAGCGGCAGCCGCGGGTCGCCGCAACCGTACGCAAGGGGCCCGGCCGTCCCGCGCGGGGGCCCTGATATATTGTGGGGGCTCTGAGCGCGACCCTTGTGACCCGTCCGTGAAGCACCGCACCGCGCTCGTCTCGTTGCTCGCCGTGGGTCTGCTTGTGTGGTTTCTACGCCACGCCAATCTCGCCGATGTGTGGCGCCAGGTCCAACGCGCACGCGTGGACCTGCTGGGCGTGGCGATCGGCGTCGTGGCGGCCACCTACTGGGCCCGCGCCGTCCGGTGGCGACACCTGTTGTCGCCGATCGGGCCGACGCGCTTCCGGACGGTGTTCCGCGCGACCATCATCGGGTTTGCCGCGCTCGGGCTGCTGCCGGCGCGCGCCGGCGACGTGCTCCGGCCCTACCTGGTGTCGCGGCAGGAGGGGCTGAGCCTGCCGTCGACGTTTGCGACGATCGTGATCGAGCGCGTGCTCGATCTCATCGCCGTGCTGGCGCTGCTGGCGGTGTATCTGACCGTCGCGGTGGATATGGAGTCGCTGACGCCGGCGCTGCTGCGGTCGTTGATCGTGTCGGCCTCGATTGCGGGCGCGGGGGCGTTGGTCCTGTCCGGGCTGCTCTGGGTGCTCGCCTCGCATCCCGAGCGGATCGGCGGCATGGTGCAGACCGCTGACCGGGTGCTGCCGCACGCCGTCGCGAAGCGACTGGCGAAGATGGCGCGGTCGTTCAGCGGAGGGCTCGCGGTGGCCCGCCGGCCGCGCGAGCTGGTGCTTGCGGCCCTGTGGTCGTTGGCGATCTGGGGGCTCGGCGCCGCAGAAGTCTGGTTGGTGACCCGGGCGTTCGGCATGGCGCTGCCGTTTGCCGGGTCGTTCCTCGTGCAGGCGCTGCTGGTCATCGGCGTGGCGGTACCGACGCCGGCTGGCGCCGGCAGCTACCACGTGGCCTACCGCTACGCGATGGTCACGTTCTTTGGCGCGCCGGAGGCGAACGCGGTGGCCGCAGCCATCGTCGTGCACGCGATTTCGTTCGTGCCGGTGATCCTGCTGGGGCTGGTCTTCATGGCGCAGGATGGGTTGAGTTTCGGGCGGCTCAAAGAGATCGCCCGAACCGACCCTCAAGAAGGAGTCGCGACGAACCAATGAAGTGCCCTTTCTGCGGCCATCTTGGCGACAAAGTCGTGGACTCCCGCGAGAGCAAGGAAGGCGAGGCCATCCGCCGGCGCCGGGAGTGTCTCGACTGCGGCCGCCGCTTCACGAGCTACGAGCGCATCGACGAGATCGCCTACATGGTGATCAAGAAGGACGGCACGCGCGAGCGCTTCGAGCGGCAGAAGCTGATTGCCGGGCTGCTCAAGGCCTGCGAGAAGCGCCCGGTGAGCATCGCGGCGATCGAAGCCGTGGCCGACAAGGCCGAGGCGCTGCTGCAGGAGCGCCCTGACAAGGAGATCGCCACCGACGAAGTCGGCGCGCTGGTGATGGACGAGTTGAAGCGGCTCGACAAGGTGGCCTACGTGCGCTTCGCCTCGGTCTATCGTCACTTCCGCGACATCGGGGAGTTCATGAGCGAGCTGAAGGACCTGCTCGCGACCAAGGAGTAGTGTGGCTATCAGCCTGCCGCACTCGACCGCTCAGGACGAGAGGGTCACGCCGCCGCGGCGCCGCGCCGGCGACCGGAAGGGCCGGGCCTTCTTCGACAACACCAAGCTGATCCTGCTCGGCATCGCGGCCCTCGTCGGCACGCTCGCCGGGCTGCTGGCGCTCGCCAACCGATCGGCATCGCTCACGCCGGACTTCCTTGCGGAATTCGTCCTCTACGCGCTGTCGGCGACCGACTTCACCATCCTGGTGGCGCTCGTCTTCGTCCTGGCCCGCAACATCGTCAAGCTGGTGGTCGAGCGCCGGCGGGCGCTGCCGTTCGCGCGCTTCCGCGCCAAGCTGGTGGCGGCGCTGCTGGGCATGACGTTCATTCCCGCGGTGCTGGTACTCATCGTCGGCAGCGAGCTCATTCGCAACAGCGTGGACCGCTGGTTCAACGCGCCGATGGAGCAGGTGCTCGAGTCGGCGCAGGGCATCGCCGCCGACTACTACCAGGAGCAGCAGCGGGTGGTCTCCGCGTTCTCGCTGCGGCTCTCGCGGCGGCTCGGCCCGCTGGACGTCGCGGCTGCCGATCCCGCGGCGGTGCAGGCGGCGGTGCGATCCGACGAGCCTCCCGACCACGTGGAGCTGGTCGAGGTGTTCAGCGTCGCGTCATCTGGCGGGGAAGCGCCGCAGATCCGGCCCGTGGCGCGGGTGCAGGCCGGCGGCGTGCCTACCGGCACCGACGCGAGCTCGGCGGCGTTGGCCGAACGCGCCGCATCGTCGGGCGCCGAGGCCCGGACCGTGGACCGGCTCGCGAGCGGGGCCGAGCTGATCCGATCCGCGATGCCCATTCGTGGCAGCGCTCAGGGCCCGGTGCGCGGCGTGGTCATTGCCAGCCATTACCTGCCGCGCGACTTCGTCGCCAGAGCGCGCGGGATGACCAGCGCGTTCGAGGGCTACCAGCAGCTCCGCGTGCTCAAAGGGCCGGTGACCGGTGTCTACGTGTCGTTCTTCCTGATGCTGACGCTGATGATTCTGGTCGGCGCGACCTGGATGGGGCTCTACATGGCCAAGCGCATCACGCGCCCCGTGCAGCTCTTGGCCACCGCCGCGCACGAGATCGGCGCCGGCCGCTTCGACTACCGCGTCGAGATCCAGAGCCACGACGAGTTCGGTTCGCTCGCCGAGGCATTCAACGTCATGGCCGGCGATCTGGCGACGAGCCGCGAGCAGCTGCAGCGCTCGGCCGTCGACCTCGAACGCCGCCATCACGACGTCGAAAGCCGCCGCCGCTATGTCGAGACCGTGCTCGAGCGCATCGCCACCGGCGTGGTGTCGGTGGACGCCGCGGGCCGCATCCGCACGGGGAATTCGGCCGCCCGGCGGCTGCTTGGCATCGATGCCGACGTCTCGGGCCAGCGCGCGGCCGAGGTGTTCGGGGCGCCCGGGCTCAGCCCGCTGGCGGCGCTCCTGGCCGACAGCACCACGGCGCGCGACACGCGCCCGCAGGACATCTCGATCACGCGCGACGGCCGTGAACTGCACCTGGCCGTGGTGATGTCGCCGCTGCGGCGCGAGGACGGGAGCCACGACGGCGTCGTGGTCGTCTTCGACGACATCTCGCCGCTCATCCGGGCGCAGAAGGTGGCGGCGTGGCGGGAGGTGGCCCGGCGCCTGGCGCACGAGATCAAGAACCCGCTCACGCCGATCCAGCTGTCGGCCGAGAGGCTGCGCCGTCATTTCGGCCAGGCACCGGAAACGACGCGCGCCCTGGTGGAGGAGTGCGCCAGCACGATCATCACCGAGGTCGAGTCGCTGAAGGGGCTGGTGGACGAGTTCTCGCAGTTCGCGCGCATGCCGGCGCCGCGCGCCGTGCTCACCGACGTGCACGGCCTGCTCGACAGCGCTCTCGCGCTCTACGACGGGCTGCTGCCGAATGTGAGAATCGAGCGCTGCTACGGTGCCGGGTTGCCGCGCGCGACGGTCGATCCCGAGCAGATGCGGCGCGTCGTGCTCAACCTGGTGGACAACGCCGTGGAAGCGATGAACCGCGCCGGGACGATTGCGCTCTCGACCGACCACGACAAGGTGAACAACCTGCTGCGCATCGTGGTGGCCGATGACGGCCCGGGGATCCCGCCGGCGGAGCGCGAGAAGCTGTTCCTGCCGTACTACTCCACCAAACAGCGGGGCAGCGGTCTGGGCCTCGCCATCGTGCGCCGCATCGTCGCCGAGCACGGCGGCGCCATCGACGTGACCGACAACCTACCGCGCGGCACGCGGTTCGTCATCGAGCTGCCCTGCTGATGTCCTCGATCCTGATCGTCGACGACGAGCCGGGCGTACGCAGCGCCCTTGGCGGCGTGCTGCGCGACGAGGGCTACAGCGTGGACGCCGTGGACAGCGGAGAAGCGTGCCTCGATCGGCTCAGCCGCCAGCCCTACGACGTCGTCGTGCTCGACATCTGGTTGCCGCGGATGGACGGCCTGGCCACGCTGACCCGGATGCGCGAGCGGGAGTTCGACGCCGAGGTGGTGATCATCTCGGGGCACGGCAGCGTGGAAGCCGCCGTGCGGGCGATCAAGATGGGGGCGTTCGATTTCGTCGAGAAGCCGCTCTCGCTCGACAAGACGGTGCTCGTCGTGCGCAACGCGCTGCGCCAGCGGCGGCTGCAGGCCGAGAACATCGCGCTGCGGGCCAAGGTGGACGCGCAGCACACGATGGTGGGCGAGAGCCACGCCATGAGCCGGCTGCGCGATCAGATCGCGATGGCGGCGCCGTCGAACGGCCGCGTGCTCATCTTCGGGGAGAACGGCACCGGCAAGGAGCTCGTGGCGCGCAACATCCACGCCATGAGCCGGCGCCGCTCGGCCCCGTTTGTCGAGGTGAACTGCGCGGCGATCCCCGAGGAGCTGATCGAAAGCGAGCTGTTCGGGCACGTACGGGGCGCGTTCACCGGCGCCGTGGCCGATCGGCGCGGCAAGTTCGAGACCGCCAACGGCGGCACCATCTTCCTGGACGAGATCGCCGACATGAGCCTGAAGACGCAGGCCAAGGTGCTGCGGGTGCTGCAGGAGCAGGTGATGGAGGCCGTCGGCGGCTCGACGCGGATCCGCGTCGATGCGCGGGTGCTCGCGGCCACCAACAAGGATCTCACCGAGGAGATCCGGGCGGGGCGGTTCCGCGAAGATCTCTACTTCCGCCTCAACGTCGTGCCCATCTTCGTGCCGCCGCTGCGCGAGCGGCCCGAGGACATCCAGCTGCTCGCCGACCACTTCATGGCGCTGCTGGCGCGCGAGTACGGACGCCGGGCGAAGACCTTCGAGGCCGAGGCCGTGGCGGTGCTGCGGCGGTACGGCTGGCCGGGCAACGTACGGGAGCTGCGCAACATCATCGAGCGCTTGATGATCATGGTGCCGGGCGAAGTGGTGACGGCGGGCGACCTGGCGTTCCTTGGACAAGGCGGCCTGGCGCCGGTCCGCGCCGAGGCACCGCCCGATCGGCTGGTGCCGCTGCATATCGCCCGCGACGACTTCGAGAAGGGCTACATCCTGCACGCGCTGGCGGTGCAGCAGGGCAACATGTCGCGCACCGCCGACGTGCTCGGCGTGGAGCGCAGCAACCTGTATCGCAAGATGCGCCGCTTCGGGATTGCGCCGAGCCGGCGCTCCGACGACGATCCGGAGCCGGCGTGATCCCCTCGACTCTCGCCGAGGTGGCGACGCCCTCGCTCATCGTGGACGTGGCGGCACTCGACCGCAACATCGCTCGCATGGCGCGGTTCTTCGCCGACGGGACCTGCCGGCTGCGCCCCCACGTCAAGGCGCACAAGACGCCGGCGATCGCGCGGCGGCAGCTGGCGGCAGGCTCGTGCGTGGGCCTCACGTGCGCCACCGTGCGCGAGGCCGAGGCCGTGGCCGGCTTCTGCGCGGACATCCTGCTGGCCAACGAGATCGTCACCATGGACGCCTGCGGCCGGGCCGCCGCGCTCGCCCTCACGCGCCGGGTGACCGTCGCGGTGGACTCGGTGGAAGGCGCCGCGGCGCTCGCCGCGGCCGCGCGCGCCGCGGGCACGACGCTGGGCGTGCTGGTCGATCTCAACGTCGGGCAGATGCGCTGCGGTGTGCTGCCGGGAGCGCCGGCGCTGGCGCTCGCTGAGCATGTGTCCCGCGTTCCCGGTCTTGCCCTCCGCGGTGTCATGGGCTACGAAGGCCACGTGCAGCCGATCCGCGATCGCGCCGAGCGGGCCGCGCAGGCTGAGCGCGCGATGGCGGCGCTCGTGGACACCGCCGCGCAGCTGCGCGCCGCGGGCCTGCCGTGCGAGATCGTCTCGGGCGGGGGAACGGGGACCTACGACATCAGCGGGCGCGTGTCCGGCGTCACCGAGATCCAGGCCGGGTCGTACGTGCTCATGGACACCGACTACGGCGACGTGGGTGTGCCGTTCGAGCAGGCTTTCTTCGTGCTCGGCACCATCGTGAGCCGTCCCGCCGCGGACCGCTGCGTGGCCGACGCCGGTCACAAGTCCACCACGAAGGATCACGGGCTGCCGCGTGTGCACGGGCTCGACGGCGCCACGGTCACCTCGCTCAACGACGAGCACGCCACGATTGCCATGCCACCAGACGCCGCGATCCGGGTCGGCGATCGCGTGCGCCTCGTGCCTTCGCACACCGACCCGACGATGAATCTCCACGACGTGATCTACGCCGTCGAAGCAGAGCGCGTCGTGGACGTGTGGCCCATCGCCGCGCGCGGCTACGGCACCGCGTAGCCTTCCGCCCGCCCCACCGTCTCTGCCCACTCCGCCCTCTCTGCCGCGGTCTGGCGAGGCCCAGAAGATCAGGGCCTTGACAGACCGAAAAGGTCGGATATCTAATCTGCATGTGAGACTCAGTCTCAATATCGTTTCCAACAACGGCGCGGCTGCGCGTTCGGGACCCCCTTTGCGATGAAGCTTCGAACCCTGCTGTTCTGGCCCCACCTGGTGGCGGGCGCGCTGGCGGGCGCCCTGATTCTCCTGATGTCAGCGACCGGCGTGCTGCTCACCTACGAGCGGCAGCTCATCGAATGGTCCAACTCGGGGCTGCGATCGAGCGTTCCGGACTCGGTCACGCGTCTGCCGGTGGAGCAGGTAGTGGCGTCGTTCCAGCTGGCGGAGCCCGACCTGGCGCCGTCGAGCGTGGCGGTGGGGGCCGATCCCGGCGACCCCGTGATCGTCAGCGCAGGGCAGCGCTCGTTCTACCTCGACGCCTATACCGGCCGGCTCCTCGGCGAGAGCCGCCAGGGGATGCGCCAGTTCATGAGCGACGTCCGCGCCTGGCACCGGTGGCTTGCCGCGGAAGGTGAGGCGCGCACGACGGCAAGGGCGTTCACCGGCTGGTCGAACCTGCTCTTCCTCTTCATCGTGTGTTCGGGCCTCTATCTCTGGTTCCCGCGCAAGTGGACGTGGCAGCGCGTGCGACCCGTCGTCTGGTTCACCCGCGGCGCGCGCGGGAAGGCGCGGGACTTCAACTGGCACAACACCCTTGGCGTGTGCTGCCTGGTGCCGCTCTTCATCATCGTGCTGAGCGCGGTGCCGATGTCGTTCCCCTGGGCCAACGAGTGGGTCTACCGCGCCGCCGGCGAAGCGCCGCCCCCGGCGCGCCGCGGCGGTCCGGGTGAAGGCGGAGGCCGCGAGGGCGGACGGGGCGGCAACACGGCGGCGCGGGTGTCGCTGGATGGCCTCGACGGGCTGCTGCAGCGCGCGAGGCAACAGGAGCGCGACTGGCAGACCGTCAGCGTCCGGCTGCCGGAGTCGTCGCGCGGCCCCGTCAGCTTTGCCATCGACCGCGGCGACGGCGGCCAGCCGCAGTTGCGCTCGACGCTCACGCTCGATCGTGGCGGATCGGTCGTGCGCTACGAAACGTTCGCCGATCAGGGACCGGGCCGGCGTCTGCGCAGCCTCATGCGCTTTGCTCACACCGGCGAGGTGCTCGGCCTCGCGGGGCAGACTGTCGCGGGGCTGGCGTCGGCCGGCGCCGTGGTGCTCGTGTGGACCGGCATCGCGCTGGCGCTTCGTCGAGGACGAGCGTGGCTGTCGCGGCGGCGATCGCGAGCGTCCGTTCCCGTGGCTGAAA
Organism: Vicinamibacterales bacterium; assembly: GCA_036004405.1. GTDB lineage: Bacteria > Acidobacteriota > Vicinamibacteria > Vicinamibacterales > UBA2999 > DASYRM01. Next base: position 23,239 of record DASYRM010000154.1, on the reverse strand, counting down.
ACCCCGCGGCCTGATCGATTCGCCACACCTCCCAGGAGCCCTTTGTGAAGTATCCCGCACCGCTTGCGACTCTCAGATTGATGGGCCTCACCGTCGCCGCCGGGGCGCTGGCCACCCCGCCGGCCGTCGCGGCGCAGCAGGCGCCGGTGCCCGGCGCCGCCGTCCGCTTCGCGATTCCCGCCGGACCGCTCGCGGCCGTGCTCGCCGAGTTCGAGCGGGCCACCGGCCTGAAGACCGAGCTGGCGATGCCGGAGCTCGGCATCATCCAGTCGCCGGGCGTGAGCGGCCTGCTGACGCCGGCCGAGGCGCTGACGGCGCTGCTCGAAGGCACGTCGGTGCAGGCGACATTTGCCGGCGGCCGGGTGCACCTGGGCGTGGATCGCATCCGCGAGTTCGTCGCGGTGACCGGACGAGCCACGCCCGCCGTGTCGTCGCCGCGCTATGCGGCGCCGCTGCGTGACATTCCGCAGACCATCGCGGTCATCCCGAAGACGGTGATCGAAGCGCAGGGCGCCACCACGTTGAGCGATGCGCTGCGCAACGTGCCGGGCATTACTCTGCAGGCCGGCGAAGGCGGCGGCGCCTCGAACACGGCCGGCGACATGTTCAACATGCGCGGCTTCAACGCGTCCAACAGCCTGTTCGTGGACGGTGTGCGCGATGACGGCCTGATTGCCCGTGACGTCTTCAACCTCGAACAGGTCGAAGTGTTCATGGGCCCGACCGGCTCCGACGTCGGCCGCGGGACCGCCGCCGGCTACGTGAACATGCAGACCAAGACGCCGCGCATGGAGCCGGCGTACGCCGCGAGCTTCGCGTATGGCGCCGCCGATCGCACGCGGCTCACCACCGACGTCAACTGGGCGCCGGTGTCGGCCGAATCGAACCAGGGCGGCTGGTGGCGTCAGACGGCGCTGCGGCTCAATACGCTGTGGCAGGACGGCGGCGTGGCCGGTCGCGACTTCGTGGAGGCCGAGAGCCGCGCCATCGCACCTTCCATCGGGTTCGGCGTCGGGACCCCGACGCGCATCACCGTGTCTGGCCAGTTCGTGCGCCAGGAAGGGTTACCGGACTACGGCATTCCGGGCGCCGCGTGGCACGACAGCCTGCTGACGCCCACGACCGTGCAGACGGCGGCGCCGGTGCGTCAAAGCAACTTCTACGGCAGCGCCGGGTACGACTACGACCGCGCCGCGCAGGACAGCGTGACGGTGAGAGCCGAGCACGACGTCGATCGGCGCCTGACGCTTCGCCACCAGTCTCGCTACAACCGCACCCATCGCGAGGCGGCCATCACCGCGATTCAGAACGTCGCCTCTTTCAACGCCGCCGCCGGCACGGTGACGCTGGCGCGGCAGGGCAACGATCGGCGGAACGAGGTGGTGTCGCACCAGCTGTCGGTCCTCGATCGGTTCCCGACCGGTGGGCTGCAGCACGCGGTCAACGCCGGCGTGGACCTGCAGTTCGAGCGGCAGTTCGCGCCGGTCCTGACCGGTCTGGGCACGCGCGCCGCAGCGGACGTCTATGCGCCGAACCCGTTCGATCCGGTGGCCGGCTACGCGCCCGCGCACAGCGGCGCCTTCACGAAGGGGCGCACGGCCACGCTCGGCGTGTTTGCCTTCGACACGGTCGACCTGGGGGCGCGCTGGCAGGCCACGGGCGGCGCACGCTGGGAACGTTACGACACCTCGTTCCGGAACGTCGACGCGACCGGCACGCCCACGGTGGACCTCGAGGCGCAGGACAGCCTCGTGAGCGGCAAGGCCGGTCTGGTGTTCCGGGCCACTGGGGCTGGGAACCTCTACGTCGGCTACGGCACCAGCGTGACGCCCCCCGGCACCGCCAACTTCACGCTCAGCGCCCAGGCCAACAACCAGAACAGCCCGAGCGTCAAGCCGCAGCGCTCGTCGAACCTCGAGGCCGGTACGAAGTGGGACCTCGGCGGCGGGCGCGCCAGCTTCATGGCCGCGGTGTTCCACACCGTGAACGAAAACGTGATCTACACCCTGGATGCGACCGCGGTACCGCCGCTCTTCAATCAGGACGATCGCCAGGTGGTCAACGGGGTCACGGTGGGCGTCGCCGGGCAGGTGACCCCGCGCTGGGATGTGCTGGCCAACGTCGGGTTCCTCGACAGCCGCCTCGACTCGCAGAGCGCCGCGAACCACGGCAAGCGCCTCGTGCTCACGCCGGAGTTCTCCGGCAGCATCTGGTCGACCTACCGCCTGCCGAGGGGCATCACGGTCGGGGGCGGCGTGCGGCGGACGGGCCTGGTCTACGCGAATGCGGCCAACACCGTCGCCTCACCCGGCTATCACGTCGCGGACGGCCTGGCCGAATACGCCGTCAACTCGCACCTGAGCCTGCGGCTCAATCTGTACAACCTCACCAACGAGCGGTACGTCCGGAACGTGAACAACAACGGCGGCCGCTATAACCCCGGCACGCCGCGGTCCGCCATGCTGACCACCGCGATCCGGTTCTGACGCGCCCGCGTCGCGGAGCCTTGTCGTCATGATCCTGCAGATTCCCGACGTCTTGAACCCCGAGCAGGTGGCGCACGCCCGCCGGCTGCTCAACGAGGCGACCTGGGTGGACGGCCGCGTGACGGCGGGCGCGCAGGCGGCGCGCGCCAAGGACAACATGCAGCTGGCGGAGAACGATCCGCTGGCGGGGCAGATCGGCGATCAGATTCTTGCCGCGCTCCAGCGTAACCCGCTGTTCGTGTCGGCGGCGCTGCCGCTCAAGGTGTTCCCACCGCTCTTCAACCGCTACCGCGGCGGCGAGTCGTTCGGCAACCACGTCGACAACGCCATCCGGCAGTCGCCGGTCACCGGCGCCCGCATCCGCACCGATCTGTCGGCGACGCTCTTCCTGGCCGAACCCGAGGAATACGAGGGCGGCGAGCTGATGATCGAGGACACCTACGGGGTGCACATGGCGAAGCTTCCCGCCGGGCACATGGTGCTCTACCCGTCGACGAGCCTGCACCACGTGAAGCCGGTGACCGCCGGCGCCCGCATCGCGTCGTTCTTCTGGATTCAGAGCATGGTGCGCGACGACGGCCAGCGATCGCTGCTCTTCGACCTCGACACCGCCATTCAGCGCCTGACGCTCGACCTGCCAGACCATCCCGCGGCGGTGCAGCTCACGGCCGTGTACCACAATCTGCTGCGGCGCTGGGCCGACGCCTAGAGAATCGGCGCAGTAGACTGCGCGCATGCATAGCGAAGGTCACCGCACCGACGTCATCGGCTGGCTGCGCGCGGCTCTCCTCGGCGCCAACGACGGGCTGATCTCGACCGGCAGCCTGATCGTCGGCGTTGCGGCGGCCAATTCGGGTCACCGGGAGATTCTCGTCGCCGGGTTCGCCGGGCTGGTCGCCGGCGCCGTCTCGATGGCGGCGGGCGAATACGTGTCCGTCAGCTCGCAGGCGGATGCAGAGCGGGCCGATCTCGACCGGGAGCGTCGTGAGCTGGCGGAGAATCTGGAAGCCGAGCACGCCGAGCTGGCCCGGATCTACGAATTGCGTGGGCTCCCCGCGGCGCTCGCACGTGAGGTGGCCGAGCGGCTCATGGCGCACGACGCGCTCGGGGCGCATGCCCGGGACGAACTGGGGCTGCTCGAGCTCACGCGCGCCCGGCCGCTGCAGGCGGCGGCGGCGTCCGCCGCGGCCTTTGCCGTGGGAGCGGTGGTGCCTCTCGCGCTGGCGTCGGCCGTGCCGCGTGACGTCCTCTCGCCGCTCGTGTCAGCGAGTTCGATCCTCGTGCTCGCGCTGATGGGGGCCTTTGCCGCGCGGCTTGGCGGCGCGTCGTCGGCTGCCGGCGCCCTCCGCGTTGCGTTCTGGGGCGCCATGGCCATGGCATGCACGGCGCTCGTTGGTCGCGTGTTCGGCACCCGGCTGTAGGGGCAGTGAACGGGCTGCCTGAAGGCAGCCCCTACGTCCGTTGAGGGCCCAGATCCCAGAGCCTTCAGAAGAACAGGTAGCACCCCAAGGCTCCGATGACGGTCATCGAGAGCCCCCAGGCCAGCAGCTTGTTGTACGTGGGCCGCACCTGCGCCGGGTCGGAAATGCCGGCAATGCACATCGCGCCCGTGGTCGAGAGCGGCGACATGTCCACGAGGTGCGCGCCGACGTTCATCGACGTGGCCACGCCGAAGGCGTCGCCACCGAGACGCGCGATGAGCCCCGGCACGGTGGGCAGAAAGGCGGGCAGCACTACGGCCGACGTGCTGCTGTACACCGAGACCAGGCCGGTCACCAGCGCGACCACCCCGGTCAGCGTGCCGGGCGTGGAAATCGACGCCAGCAGGGCCGTAAACAGGTCGAGCCCCTTGGTCTTCTCCAGCAGCGCCACCAGCACGCTCATGCCGCACACCATGAGGATCGGCGTCCACGGCATCTTGCGAATCGCCGGCTCGTGATCGGCCAGCCGCAGCACCGACAGTACGACGGCGCCGGTGAAGGCCGCCATGCCGATGTTGGCGTTGAGGAAGAGCACGGCGATCAGCACGCACCCCACCACAGCGAGCGTGAGGCCGTGTGTGGCGGTGAACTCCACCGTGCCGGCGACATCTTCCGCGGCGCGCGAATCGCGGGCGGCAAACAGCCGCCAGCCGCCGAACAGCAGGTAGCCGGCAAACGCCACGATCGCGTGGGCGATCAGGTTGGCGACGTAGGTGCGGAGTTCGTGGCCGCCGAGGCCGATCTTCGTCATCAGGCCGGTGACGATGATGCCGGTCGGGGCGAACGGCGAGAGCGCTCCCGCCTGCGCCCCGTTGCCGACCATGATGGCCATGAGAAACGGAGGGATGCCGGCGCGGCCGCCCACCGCCATCGCCATCGGCGCCATCATCGCGGCGGTGGCGACGTTGCCCGGACCCACCGAGGCGATGAGGCACGCCAGCGCGAAGAACATCACCGGGATGAGGCCGGCGTTGCCCCGGCAGATGCGCACGGCCGCATGCGCCACGCGGTCGAGCGTGCCGTTCAACTGCGCCTGCGTGAACATGAGCGTGACGCCGGCGAGGGTGAGAAACAGCTGGACGGGAAACCCGCTGAGCACGTCGTTCAAGCCGAGGCCGCCGGCGTAGACGCCGACCAGCCACGCCAGCGCCAGCGCCAGGACGCCGACGTTCATTTCGGACACGCAGCTGACGATCATCGCGAGGACGAGCGCGCCCAACGACAACCAGGCGAGGTTCATGAACGGGACCCTTCCGCAAGGAGCGATTGCAGGAGCACGGCCGGATGCACGGCCTCGGCGCCCGTGAAATCGTGAATCTGATGGCGGCAGGACGTGCCGGCGGCGACCACGACAGTGTGCGAGTCGCGGCCGCGGACGGCGGGGAAGAGACGGCGCTCGCCGATGGCGCGCGACACCTCGTAGTGATCGCGCCCGTAGCCGAACGACCCCGCCATGCCGCAGCAGCCTGCCTCGGCGTCCACGACGGTCGCGCCGGGAATGCGGGACAGCAGCGCTCGCGACGGCGTCACGAGCCCCATCGAGCGCTGGTGGCAGTGGCCGTGCAGCAGCACGCGTGACGGACCCGCGGCGAGCGGCAGGGCGTCGGCCAGGCCGGCGACGTACTCCTCGAAGAGGACGCTGGCGCCGGCCACCACCTGCGCCTTGCGGCGCGCGTCACCGCGCAGCAGGGCAGGTGCATCTTCGCGAACCGCGGATAAACAGCTCGGTTCGCAGAAGACGATCGGCCGCCCGGCGGCCGCGCTGTCGTAGAGCCGATCGGCATTGGCCCTGGCGAGCGTGCGCGCGTCGTCGAGCAGCCCCTTCGAAATCTGGGGCCGTCCGCAACAGCCGTTGGGCGCCAGGCCCGCCGGGACCCCGGCGGCGGCCAGCACGTCGAGCGCCGCCAGCCCGATGTCGGGGTCGTAGTGGTTGGTGAAGGTGTCCACGAAGAGTAGCGGCCCGCTCGCAGGGCTGGTGCCTCGCGAGACGCGTCGCTCGAGGGTGCGGCGCTGAAACACCGGGAGGCGGCGCCTCCGGTCGATGCCGAGGAAGCGCTCGGTCAGCGCCCGCCCGACCGCGCTGCCCGCGACGGCGTTCGAGAGCGGCGCGAACGCGCTGCCGAGCCGCGCGAGGGAGCGCGCGTTGCCAAGGGCGCGCGCTTCGAGCGACGTGCCGTGGCGCTGCCAGTAGCCGAAGAGGAACTCGCTCTTGTAGCGGGCCATGTCCACGCCGACCGGGCACTCGGCCTTGCAGGCGCGGCACTCGAGGCAGAGGTCGAGCGTTTCGTAGACGCCGTGATCGTCGAGCCCGGCCTCGCCCAGCTGCCCCGCCATCGCGAGCCGCAGCACGTTGGCCCGCCCGCGCGTGGTGTGCTGCTCGTCGTGCGTGGCCATGTACGACGGGCACATGGTGCCCTCGAGCGTCTTGCGGCAGGCGCCGACCCCGCTGCACATCTCCACCGCGCCGCCGAAGCCGCCGTACTCGTCGTAGTCGAAGACCGTCTCGGGGCGCGGGGTCACGTAGCCGGCGCCGAAGCGCAGGTTCCGGGTCATTGGCCCGGCGTCCACGATCTTGCCGGGGTTGAAGAGACCGGCCGGATCGAACGTCTGCTTGACAGTACGGAACGCGTCGTAAATGACGGGCCCGAACATCTTGCGCATGAACGGGCTGCGCACCAGGCCGTCGCCGTGCTCGCCCGAGAGCGCGCCGCCGAACTCCAGCACCAGGTCGGCCACGTCGTTGGCCAGCGCTTCGAAACGCTGGACACCTTCCTCGGTCTTCAGGTTCACCACGGGGCGCACGTGGAGGCAGCCGACCGAGGCGTGGGCGTACACGCCGGCCGTCGTGCCGTGGGCGCGAACGACGGCGAGGAAGCGCTCGATGTAATCCCGCAGGCGCTCGGGCGGCACGGCCGTGTCCTCGACGAACGACAGCGACTTGGCGTCCTCCTTCATGGCCATCGACAGGCCGAGCGCCGCTTCGCGCAGCCCCCATACACGCGCCTGCGCCGGCAGATCGAGCGCGTGGAAGTAGCGGTAGCCCAGCCCGTGCGCGCGGAGGTCTGCTTCCAGCGCCTGCAGCCGCGGTGGCAGCTGCGCCGACTCGTCGGCGTAGAACTCGACGCAGAGGAGCGCGCCTGGGTTGCCCTCGATGAAGCTGTCGCGCATGGCCGTGAGCGCCGCGCTCTGCTTCGTGTAGTCGAGGATGAAGCCGTCCATCACTTCGACGGCCGAGGGGCCGTGCGTCAGGATGAGCGGCGTGGCGCCGAGCGCCTCGAGCAGTGCGGTGAACTGGATCGCCAGCACCGCCTTCGCCTTGGGCAGCGGCACCAGATTGACCTTGGCCGCCAACACGACGCCGAGCGTGCCTTCCGATCCCACGAGCAGCTTGGCCAGGTTGAAGGGACGGTCGCCGCGCGTGAACTCGTCGAGGTTGTAGCCCATGACCCGCCGCAGCACTTTCGGGTAGCGGCGCTCGACCTCGTCGGCGTGCGTCCGGGCCAGCTCGCGCACCGTCCGGTAGCAGCGCGCTTCAAGCGTGTCGCCGGCGCATGCGGCCTCGAGTGCGTCGGGCGTGAGCGGGCCGAAGCGGGCCAGCGATCCGTCCGACAGCACGACCTCCTGCTCGATGACGTGGTCGATGGTCTTGCCGTAGTAGACCGATCGCGCGCCGCTCGAATTGTTGGCCATCATGCCGCCCACGGTGGCGCGGCTGGCGGTGGAGACGTCGGGAGCAAACCGCAGGCCGTGCGCGCGGAGCTGCGCGTTCAGCTCGTCGAGGACGATGCCAGGCTCGACGCGCGCCCAGCGTTCGGCCACGTTCACCTCGAGCACCGCGTTGAGGTATTTCGAGGTGTCCACCACGAGGCCGGTTCCGATCGCCTGCCCGCACTGCGAGGTGCCGCCTCCCCTCAGGGTGAGCGGGCAGCCCGCCTTGGCGCAGATGCGGACGATTTCGACGAGGTCCTCGCGCGTGCGCGGCAGCACGACGCCCAGCGGGCGGAGCTTGTAGACGCTGGCGTCGGTGGCGTACAGGGCGCGCGATACGCCGTCGAAGCGGACTTCGGCGGTGGTCTGCTCGCGGAGCGCGCGCTCGAGCGCGCCAGCGTCCACGCGCGACGGGTCCGCCTGCGGGAGCGGCGGGAGCGCGTCGACCTTCAGCAGGGTCACAGGCTGGACAGCCCTGCGCGCAGCCGCTCGAGCCCGCGCGCCAGGTTGTCGCCGCCGCTTGCGAACGACACCCGGAGAGTGCCTTCGCCGCCAGGTCCGTACGCGGACCCGTGCGCGACCACCACCCCGTGTCGCTCGAGCAGGTGCAATCGCACGTCGTTCGACGTCCGCCCCGTGTCGCGCACGTCCACCATGGCGAAGAAGCCGCCCTCGGGCGACAGCACGCGCACGTTGGGAATGCCGCCAAGAGACTCGAGCACCTGCGCCCGGCGGGCGGCGTATTCCCGCTGCATCGCCAGCGTCGGCTCCTGCGTCCCGGTCAGCGCCACCGCCGCCGCGTCCTGAATGAAGGTGGCAGGCCCGCGGCTCCACTGCTGCAGGACGAGGAACATCGCCTGGATGATGGTCGCCGGCGCAGCGCAGTAGCCCACCCGCCAGCCCGGCATGGCATAGGTCTTCGAGAGGCTGTTGACGACGATGGTGCGGGCGCGCAGGTCGGGGGAGAGGCTGGCCGGGCAGACGTGCTTGCGCCCGTCGAACACGATCGTCTCGTAGATCTCGTCGCTGATGAGCAGCAGGTTGCGGCGCACGACGAAGGCGGCGAGCGCCTCCAGCTCGTCGCGCCGGAAGACCGTGCCGACGGGATTCCAGGGCGTATTCAGGAGCAGGACGCGGGTGGCCGGGGTGACCGCAGCCTCGAGCGCATCAACGGAGAGCTCGAAGCGGTCCCGCACGATGGAGGCGCGGACGGCTCGCGCCCGCCCGCCCGCGAGGGCGATGGGCGAGTGGTAGGCGTCGTAGATCGGGTCCGGGAGCAGCACTTCGTCGCCGTCGCCCACGACGGCCGTCAGCGCGCAGGCCAGGCCGAGGGTGGCGCCGGTGGTGGCCAGGATCTCGGTGCCCGGGTCGTACGACACGCCGTTGTCGCGCGCCAGCTTGGCGGCAATCGCTTCCCGGAACCCGATCTCGCCGCGGTTGTCGGGGTAGGAGGTGCGGCCGGCTTTGACCGCCGCGATGACCGCCTCGCCGATGTGATCCGGCGTGTGGAAATCCGGCTCGCCTCGCATCAGCGAGACGACCGAGGCGCCGGACGCCTGCACGCGGCGCACGTCGGCCAGGATGGTGTTGACCGCGGTGGGTTTGAGGAGCGCCACGCGAGGCGCCAGGGTGTGATCGAGAATCGACATCGAACCCGTTTGCTTGTACCACAGGTCTGGCAAACCGGCTTAACGCCGGTTCGCGGCGACCTGCAACTAGCGCAGGTCGCCGGGCAGTATCTGGCAAACCGGCTTAACGCCGGTTCGCGATCTTCTTCGCAATTCGTTGACCGATCCGGGCGGTTGCCGGATAATCGCAGCGGCGATTCCCCCGATCGCCGCCGCCCTTTTGATGTCTGATCGACCGCGCCACGTGCCCCACGCCGCGCCGCGCGACCCCGCGGACGACGCGGAAGGGGCTGATCGCGAAAGCCGGGTCGAGCAGCTGCTCCTCGCCGGCCTCGACCAGTATTTTGCCGGGCGCTACGAGCAGGCGATCGACGTCTGGACCCGCGTGGCGTTCCTCGACCGGCGCAACAGCCGGGCCAAGGCCTACATCGATCGAGCGCGCGGCCTTGTCGCCGAGCGCCAGCGCGAGCTCGAGGCGCTCGTCCAGGAAGGCGTCACCGCCTACCACGCCGGCGAGCTGACGAAGGCACGCGCACTGCTGACGCGGGCGGTGGACCGCGGCGGTCAGAGCGATACGGCGCAGCTGTTTCTCGAGCGGCTGCATCGCAGCGAGCTGTTGCCGGGGCCATCGGTGCCGGGACACCCGGCCGTGCGGCGCGACACCCCGGCGTCAGGCGTCTGGAACTGGGTGGCCACCGCGGCCGTGTCGGCGGGCGCGGCCGTCGTGATTCTGGTGGCGGCCCGTCCCGTCGCGACGTTCGTGGCCGAGCTCCCGATTGCCGTACCGGCCGCCGCGCCCGTCGCAGCCGAGCCGCTCCCGGTGGCGCGTGCGTCGGATCGGGCGCTGGCAGAGGCACGCGCGCTGCACGCACAGGGGCGCCACGTTGAGGCGCTGCGCATCCTCGAGGCGGTTGACGTGGCCGACGCGCAGCGTCCGGCGGCCGATGGGCTGCGGGCCGAGATTCAGCGGAATGTGCTGGCGCAGATCCAGGCGCTCGATCCCACACCGGAGGCGACCCGATGAAGTGTCCGAAGTGTCTCTACATCGGCTTCGAAACCGGTGACCGCTGCAAGAACTGCGGCTACGACTTTTCACTGCTGGGCGCGGCCGAAGACGATTCGGTACCGGCGCCGCCGCCCGAGCTGCCGCTGCGACAGGCGGAGCCGGCTGTGGCGGGGCTGGCCCTCGATCTGTCGCCGTCGCCTGGCCACACGTGGACGCCCGACATCGATCGCTTCCGTGACGTGCCCGACTTCCAGGGCCCGGCCATGACGCTGGCGGGGCCCGCCGACCTGGACGAAGAGCCCGCAGTCGCCGCTGCGTTCACGCCCGCAGCGGGCGCGCCGTCGAGCGACGTCCCGGCGCTGCCGCTCTTCATGCCCGACGGGGTGGACGACGAGCCGCTCGTCCGGCTGCCGGCCACGCCGCGAACGCCGCTGGCGGTGCGGCGCACGCCGGATACGCCGCGGCTGCGGCCGATGCCGCCGGTCGAGCGATCGCTGCACGAGGACGCGGTGCTGCAGTTCGTCGAGGAGCCGGGCAGCGAGGTGGCGGCCGAGGACGACGACATCGTGACGCACGACGTCGAGACCCCGGAGGCGCCAGAGGCGCCGTTCGACGTGCCCATCGCCACGTTCCGCCGGCCCTCATTCAGGGTCGATCCCGCCGACGACGCCAGCCCGTTCGGCCGGCGCGCGACGGCCGCGATCATCGACCACGGGATCCTGCTGGGCATCGATCTGGTGGTGCTCTACTTCACGCTGCGCCTGACCGATCTCACGTTTGCCGACTGGCGCGTGCTGCCGTGGCTGCCGCTTGCCGCCTTCCTGCTGTCGGTGAAGGTGGCCTATCTGAGCGCGTTCACCACTGCCGGCGGTCAGACCATCGGCAAGATGGCCACGCACATCCGGGTGGTGTCGGAGGACGGCGGTGGACTGGATCCCGGGCGCGCCCTGCGGCGAGCAGTGCTCGAACTGGCGTCGATTGCCACGGCCGGGGCGCCGTTCCTGACGGCGATCGCCGATCCGCTGCGGCGGGGCGTGCACGATCGGGCGTCGGGTACCCGCGTGGTTGCGCTTTCGCCTCGCTGACGACTCTCCGGCGGATCCCGTTCCTCACCTGATGCGTCGACTCGGGCTCTTCATCGCCACCTGCGGCTACATCGGCTTTGCCCCGGTGGCGCCGGGCACCGTGGGCTCGGCGGCCGGCGTCGCGCTCTTCTATCTGATTCGAGGCGTCGAGGCGGTGTGGGCCCAGCCGCTGCTCATCGCCGTGCTGTTCGCGGCCGGCGTGTGGGCGGCGTCGATCGCCGAGCAGGCGCTGGGGGGCACCGACCCGGGACCGGTGGTGATCGACGAGGTGATCGGAATGCTGATCACGCTCCTCTGGCTTCCGGTCACCCCGCTGGGCGCGCTCGTAGGCTTTCTCGTGTTCCGCGTCCTCGACGTCGTGAAGCCGTGGCCGTCGCGCCAGTTCGAGTCGCTGCACGGCGGGCTGGGCATCATGGCGGATGACGCGATGGCAGCCGTCTACGGTCATCTCCTGATGCGGGGGTTTCTCTGGCTCGTGCCGGCCGGGTGGCTGGCGTGACGACGCCCGCGCTCCCGGTGCTCGCGCGCGCGTCGATCGTCGCCGTCGGCAGCGAGCTCCTGGAGACCACGCGGCTCGACACGAACTCGCTCTTCATCACCGAACAGCTCAACGCCGTCGGCATCGACGTGGTGTCGAAGCACGTCGCCGGCGACGACCGGACCGTGCTCGGCCATGTGCTGCGCTCGGCGCTCGAGGGCATGGACCTGCTGGTCGTGTGTGGTGGCCTCGGTCCGACCGACGACGACCTGACGCGTGAGGCCGTGGCGGACGTGCTCGGGCGCCCGCTCGCGAAGAGCGCTGCGCTGGTGGAGCACCTCGAACGCCGGTATGCCTCGCGCGGGCTGAGCGTGCCGATGCCGCTCAACAACCTCCGGCAGGCCATGGTGCCGGCCGGTGCAGACGTGATCGACAACCCGAACGGCAGCGCACCGGGCCTGTGGATCGATCACGGGGCGCAGACCGTCGTGCTGCTGCCGGGCCCACCCCGCGAGCTCAAGCCGATGATGACGGCGCTCGCCGAATCGAGGTTGCGGACGCGCGCGTCGGGTGTGGCCATCGTGCGGCGGATGCTCCGGATTGCCGGACGGTTCGAATCGCACGTGGACCAGGCGCTGCACCCGCTCTACGAGGACTGGGCCGCCGCGTCGCCGCCCGTCTCCGCCACGATTCTTGCCTCGCTCGGGCAGATCGAGCTCCACCTGTCCGTGCGCCACGCGTCGCGGGAGCGGGCCGAGGCCATCCTCGATCGAGCCACGACGCAGGCACTGGGCGTCATCGGCGAGGACGTCTTCAGCACCGACGGCCGCCGGCTCGAAGAAGTGGTGGGCGAGGCGCTGGCGGAGCGCGGGCTGTGGATTGCGGCGGCGGAGTCGTGCACGGGTGGTCTGCTCACGTCGCGGTTGACCGACGTCGCGGGCAGCTCGCGCTATGTGGGGGCGGCGATCGTCGCGTATGCGAACGACGCGAAGATGTTGCTGCTGGGCGTCCCGGAGACGCTGCTCGCCGGCCACGGTGCGGTGAGCGAGCCGGTGGCGCGGGCCATGGCCGAAGGCATCCGGACGCGCGCCGGCGCTGATCTCGGCGTCGGCATCACCGGCATCGCCGGTCCCGGCGGCGGCACGCCCGACAAGCCGGTGGGCACCGTCGCCGTGGCGCTGGCGTCGGCCGGCGGGACATCGGCGCGGACGTTCCGGTTTTTCGGAGACCGCGAGCTGGTCAAGTTCCAGGCCTCGCAGGCGGCGCTGGACATGGTGCGCCGGCACCTAAAGGTCCCGCCATCTCCGCCCGCGAGCCGACTACACTGACAGAGGAGGCGGTCGATTCACAAGGTCGCGATACTCGGAGCCGGGGGCTGGGGAACGGCGCTGGCCGTGCACCTGGCGCGCGTGGGGCACGACGCGTGCCTGTGGGGGCGCGACGCCGGCCTGATTGCCGACATGCGCTTCCGGCAGATCAACGCCGTCTACCTGCCCGACGTGCGCTTCCCGTCCAGCATGCGGGCGACACACGACATTGCCGAGGCGCTCGACCGGGCGGAAGTCGTGGTCATGGCGGCGCCCTCGCACGGCACCCGCGACATCGCCCGCCTGGCCACCCCGTTCGTGCCACGCGGCGCGATCGTCGTCAGCGCGACGAAGGGGCTCGAGCAGCACACGCTCTTCCGCGTGTCGGAGATCCTCGAGCAGGAGCTGGGGCCCGATGTCGCGGTGGCCGTTCTGTCCGGACCGAGCTTCGCGTCGGAGCTGGCGCGAGAGCTGCCGACGGCGGTCGCGGTGGCGTCCCGTGACGCACAGGTCGTGAAGGCGGTGCAGGCCGAGTTCCGGGCGCCGTATTTCCGCCTCTATGGCACGAGCGACGTGGCCGGCGTGGAGATTGGCGGCGCCCTCAAGAACGTGATTGCCATCGCGGCGGGGCTGGTCGAAGGGCTGGGGCTCGGCCACAACGCGCTGGCGGGGCTGATCACGCGCGGGCTCGCCGAGATCTCACGCCTGGCATGTGCGGCGGGTGCGCAGCGCGAGACGCTGTCGGGTCTCAGCGGCCTGGGGGATCTTGTCCTGACGTGCACCAGCGCACCGAGCCGCAACCGGCGTGTCGGCATCGAGCTGGCGCACGGACGGGCGCTCCAGGACATCGTCGACGGCACTCGGATGGTGGCCGAAGGCGTGCGCACCACGCGCGCCGCGCTCGACCTTGGCGCGCGCCACGGCATCGAACTGCCGATCGCCTCGCAGGTGGCCGAGCTGCTGGCCGGCCGCAAGGATCCGCGGACCGCCCTCGGCGAGCTCATGGTGCGGCCGCAGCGGGCCGAGGCGGGATAGAGGGACATGGGGTTTTTCGACAAGCTGAAGGCGGGGCTGACCCGCACGAAGCAGCAGATTTTCGATCGCTTCGACGACCTGGTGCAGCGCGCCGATGCGCCCGAACAGCGCACGCGCCAGGTCGACGTGGACACGATCGAGGCGCTCGAGGAGATCCTCATCGGCGCCGACATCGGTGTGGCCGCCACCGAGCGTATCGTCACCTCGGTGCGCAGCCGCTCGCGGCAGGGTGAGAGCCTGCGCGACCTCGTCAAACAGGAGATCCGGCAGATCTTCGATGCCGTGCCGCCTCCTCCTGACACGAACGGGCATTCACCGCACGTGACGTTGATCGTCGGGGTGAACGGCACCGGCAAGACCACGACCATCGGCAAGCTCGCCAATCTCATGAAGCAGTCGGGCCGGCAGCCGCTCGTGTGCGCCGCCGATACGTTCCGGGCGGCGGCGGTGGAGCAGCTCGAAGTATGGGCCGGCCGCGCCGGCGTGGACATCGTGCGCGCCAAGGAAGGATCGGATCCGGCGGCCGTTGTCTTCGACGCCATCCAGTCGGGGAAGGCCCGCGGCCGCGACCCCATCCTGGTGGATACCGCCGGGCGTCTCCACACGCGCGTCAACCTGATGCACGAGCTCGAGAAGATCCGGCGCGTGGCGGGCCGCGCCGCCGAGGGCGCCCCGCACGAGGTGCTCCTCGTGCTCGACGCCACGGTGGGGCAGAACGGACTGCAGCAGGCCAAGGAGTTCACGCAGGTGGCCGGCGTGACCGGCATCGTGCTCACCAAGCTCGATGGCACCGCCAAGGGCGGCGTGGCCGTAGCCATCGCGCACGATCTCAAGCTGCCGATCCTGTACGTCGGCGTCGGTGAAGGCATCGACGACCTGATCCCGTTCTCGCCCGACGAGTACGTGGACGCGCTCTTTCAGGCCAAGTGGTAGACGACGCGCGGTGGATGCGGCGGGCCATCGAGCACGCCCGGCGCGGGCTGGGGCGCACCGCGCCCAATCCGCTGGTCGGGGCCTGCGTCGTGTCCGACGACGGTGTCGTCGTGGGGCAGGGCGCCCACGAGCGCGCCGGCGAGGCGCACGCCGAGGTGCACGCGCTCGACGAAGCGGGCGACGCCGCGCGCGGGGCGACGCTCTACTGCACGCTCGAGCCCTGCGCGCACACCGGGAGGACCGGTCCCTGCACCGAGCGCGTCATCGCGGCGGGGATCCGTCGGGTGGTGGCGGCGATGGAAGATCCATTTCCGCTCGTGCAGGGGCGCGGCTTTGCGGCGCTGCGGGCGCGCGGCATCGACGTCGAGGTGGGCGTCGAACACGAAGCGGCGCTGCGGCTCAATCAGCCGTATCTGAGCGCGGTGCGCACCGGGCGTCCGTTCGTGACCTTGAAGGCGGCGACGAGCCTCGACGGACGCATTGCCGCCGCGCCGGGCCGCCGTACGCAGCTCACGTCGCTCCCGGCCATCCGCCACGCGCACAGCGTGCGGGCGCAGGTGGACGCCGTGGCGGTGGGGTCGGGGACAGTGCTGGTAGACGACCCGATGCTGACGGTGCGCGAGGTCTACCGCGAGCGCCCGCTCACGCGGGTGGTGTTCGATCGCCGCCTGCGAGTGCCGCCCACGGCGCGGCTGTTCTCGACGCTGTCGGCGGGGCCGGTCATCATCCTGACGTCGATGCAGGCGCTGCGGGACAACGGCGCCGTCGGCGACGGGCTGCGGGCCACCGGTGCCACCGTGCTCGCGACGGAGCGCGACGACCTGCAGGCGGGTCTCGAACGCCTCGGCTCGCTCGGCATTCAGAGCGTGATGCTCGAAGGGGGCGCGGCGCTGCACGCCGCGGCGTGGGACGACGGCGTCGTGGACGCGGTCCAGCTCTACGTGGCGCCGGTGACGCTGGGCGCCGAGGGGGTGCCACTGCTCGACGGCCGCAACTTCGTGTCGACGGCGCTGGTGGAGCGCCGCGTCGATCTGCTGGGGCCCGACGTGCTGATTGAAGGCTATGTTCACCGGCCTCATTGAAACCGTCGCCACGGTGGCGCGAGTGGACGCGGTGCCGTCCGGCTACCGGCTGCGTCTCGAGACGCCGCTCGCGGCGGAACTGCAGCTGGGGGAAAGCGTCACGGTGGACGGCGTGTGCCTCACGGTGACAGGGCGCGACGCCGCCGGGTGGGACGCCGACGTCGGCCCCGAGACGGCGCGCGTCACCACGCTCGGCACGTTGACGCCCGGCCGTCGGGTCAACCTGGAGCGCTCGATGCGCGCCGACAGCCGCTTCGGCGGCCACCTGGTGCAGGGCCACGTCGACGCGACCGGCACGGTCGTCGCCGTCCGGCCCGACGGCGACTCGTACTGGCTCGACGTGGCCTTTCCAGAGCCGCTGTCGCCGCTGTTCGTGCCGAAGGGCTCGGTGGCCCTGAACGGGGTCAGCCTCACGGTGGCCACGCTCGAAGACGCCCGGTTCTCGGTGATGATCATCCCGTTCACCTGGCAGCACACCAATCTGAGCGAGCTGCGGGCGGGGGCGACGGTGAACCTGGAGTGCGATATGGTTGGGAAGTACGTGGCCCGAGCGGCCCAGTGGTACCGACGTCCATGACCAAGTCCCAGATGCGCATTGCCAAAGGCGCCCGCCGGAAGGGCCCGTTCGCCTCGATCGATCAGGCCGTCGAGGCGATTCAGGCCGGGCGGATGATCGTGGTCGTCGACGACGAGGATCGCGAAAACGAAGGCGACCTCACCATGGCGGCGTCGAAGGTCACACCCGAGGCGATCAATTTCATGGCCCGCCACGGCCGCGGGTTGATCTGCCTGGCGATGACGCCCGAGCGGCTCGATCAGCTCGAGATCCCGCTCGAGGTCAGCGACAACTCGTCGCGCCGGGACACCGCGATGTGCGTGTCGATCGACGCGCGCGATCGCACCACCACCGGCATCTCCGCCGCGGACCGGGCGGAAACGGTCCGCGTCGCGCTCGATTCCGCCAGCACGCCTCGCGACCTGTCTCGCCCCGGCCACGTGTTTCCGCTGCGCGCCCGCAGCGGCGGCGTGCTCGTGCGGTCGGGGCACACCGAGGCGGCGGTGGACCTGGCGCGGATTGGCGGTCTCGATCCGGCCGGCGTGATCTGCGAGATCATGAACGACGATGGCACTATGGCCCGGGTGCCGGAGCTCGGCAAGTTCGCCCGCAAGCACGGGCTGCTGATGATCACGATCGCGGATCTGATCCAGTACCGCATGCGCACCGAGCGGCTCGTGAAGCGCGCCGCCACGGCCAACCTGCCGACCGAGTTCGGCGCCTTTCATCTGTACGCCTACGAGAACCAGATCGACAGCCAGGCGCATGTGGCGCTGGTGCGCGGCGACATCGGCGACGGCAAGGACGTGCTGGTGCGCGTGCACTCGAAGTGCCTGACGGGCGACGTGTTCCACTCGGCGCGGTGCGACTGCGGGCCGCAGCTCGACGCCGCGTTGTCGCGGATTGCGGCCGAGGGGCGCGGGGTGCTGCTCTACTTGAATCAAGAGGGGCGCGGCATCGGCCTGGTGAACAAGATTCGCGCCTATGCGCTGCAGGATCAGGGGCTCGACACCGTGGAGGCGAACGAGCGCCTCGGCTTCAAGGCCGATCAGCGCGACTACGGCATCGGCGCGCAGATCCTCAGCGATCTCGGCGTCAAGACGATGCGGCTGCTGACCAACAACCCGCGCAAGTTCGTCGGTCTGCAGGGCTACGGGCTCGCCGTCTCCGAGGCCGTGCCGCTCGAGATTCCCGCGAGCGATCACACCCGCCGCTATCTCAAGACCAAGAAGGACAAGCTGGGTCACAAGCTCTCGTCGGTATGACGCTTCTCGACGAGGCGAAGGCGATCGCGGACTGGATTGTCGGCCTGCGCCGCCAGCTCCATCGCCATCCCGAGCTGATGTACGAGGAGGTCGAAACCAGCCGCCTCGTACGCGCCACGCTCGACGGCCTCGGTATTCCGTATCGCTATCCGGTGGCGACGACCGGTGTCGTGGCCACGGTCGGCGGTGGATCCGGCCGGTGCGTGGCGCTCCGTGCCGACATGGACGCGCTGCCCATCCACGAGCAGGCCGACGTTGCGTTCCGCAGCGAGATCGACGGCAAGATGCACGCCTGCGGCCACGACTGCCACACCGCCATGCTGCTTGGCGCCGCGCGGCTGCTGAAGGCGCGCGAAGCGGAGCTGCCCGGAGTGGTGAAGCTGATCTTCCAGCCGGCCGAAGAGGGGGGCGCCGGTGCGGATCGCATGTGCGACGAAGGGGTGCTGCAGACGCCCGACGTCCATCAGATCTTCGGCCTGCACGTCTGGCCCGGCGCCACCACGGGCACCGTGCTGGGGAATGCCGGCGTGATCCTCGCGGCGATGGGGTCGTTCGAGATCCTCGTCACGGGGAAGGGCGGGCACGGCGCGATGCCGCACATGACTGCGGATCCCGTGGCGACCACAGCGAAGATTGTCGTCGAGCTGCAAACCATCGTGTCGCGGGAAACGGATCCGTTCGAGCCGGCGGTGGTGACCGTCGGATCGATTCACGGCGGCGACGCCTTCAACGTCGTCCCCGAAACCGTGCGGATGACCGGCACGTTTCGCAGCCTGTCGTTCGAAGGTCTGCTTCGCCTGAAGCAGCGCCTGGATGACGTCGCGCGCGGTATCGCGGCGGTCAATCGCTGCCACGCGACGGTGACGTATCCGATTCAGGACCACCCGCCCACGACGAACGCCACGGCGGCGTGGGACATCGCGTCACGCGCGGCCGCGGCGGTGGTCGGCTCCAGCGCCGTCAACCGGATGGATCCGATCATGGGCTCGGAGGATTTCGCCTTCTATCAGCGGCGGATTCCGGGGTGCTTCAGTTTCATCGGCGTGAGCCACGCCGAATGGTCGACGCGGTATGGCGTGCACCACGAGAAGTTCACGGTCGATGAAGCGGCGCTGCCGATCGGCACCGCGCTGCACGTGGCCACCGCGCTCGAAGCGCTAGGCAGCGGCGGCCGCTGAGGTACGTGGGCCCGGGTCTTCAGACCCGGGCGACCATCGGCTCGTCGATCCTTGCCGGTAGCCGGGCGACCGCGGCGATCGTCACGCCGATGGCGAGCGACGCCGCGAGCTCCAAGCCAATCTGCTTGAGCACCAGGTTGCCGGGCCACGGCTGCTCGGCGTACCACTGGAGCCACACCGGCAGCTGTCCCATCGTCCAGCCGAGCACGCCCAGCTGGAGACCGCGTGACAGCATGGACCCCGCGAGACGGATCCGTCCGTAGACCCAGACCAGCGACACGATCACGGACAGATGCACGACCGGCAGGAACAGCATCTGCCACGGCGGTGTCCCGGTCCCGGCGGCGCGGAGGAGCGTTCCTTCGTACGGCTCGTAGTCGGCGCTGAGGATGAAGCCGTGAACGAGAACGGCCGCGATTTGGGCCACCAGGAAGGCGGCAATCGTGGTGGCGGTGGCGCGTGCGCGTGTCATGAGTGCTCCTGGCTCTGGCTCCAGCTCTCGGCCCGCTCGTGCAGGGCCTTGGGAGACAGGTCTTCGATGCGGCTGGCGATCGACCAGCGGTGGCCGAACGGGTCGGTGAGCATCCCGTAGCGGTCCCCCCAGAACTGGTCTGCCACGGGCATCAGCACGGTGGCCCCCGCGCCGACCGCGCGTTCAAACAGCGCGTCCACGTCCGGCACGTAGAGGTGCAACGTCACCGGCGATCCGCCCAGCGCCGCCGGCGATCGCATCGAGCCGGGAAACTCGTCCACCACGAAGAAGCGGGAGTCGCCGATCAGCAGCTCGCTGTGCATGATCCGGCCGTCGGGCGCCGCGTTGCGCAGCAGCTCGTGCGCGCCGAGCGCCTTCGCGTACCACTCGATGGCGGCGGCCACGCCGCTGACCACGAGCTGCGGGGTGATGGTGTGGAAGTCCTCCGGAACCGGGCTAACCACGGGGGCGCCCTGCCTTCGCCTTCGCGCTTCGGCGCCGCATGCCCGCCGTGGGTTTCGGCAGCAGCCGGCGCTGCTGGGCGGCGTCCACCAGTGCGGCGAACCGCTCGGCCTCCGTCTTGGCCGTGGCGAGCCCCTTGGGGGTGAGCCGGTAATAGCGGCGGCGGTCGTCGTCGGTTTCGTCGTGCGCCGCGATGGCGAGCTCTTCGATCAGCCCGTCGACGACCATGCGCTGAATCGATCGATAGAGGGTGCCAGGGCCAAGACGCGTGCTGCCGGCGGTGAACTCGTCGACCTTCTGCATGATGCCGTAGCCGTGCGACGGCCCGTCGGCGAGCGCCAGCAGCACCTGGAACACCGCGGGAGTCAGCACGACCGGCGCCGCCCCCGGGGCGGGCGCCGCGGTCGGTCGTCGTGCCGTGGATATAGTCACGGTGGATATAGTTACTCCGGATACAGCTCCGCCGTCAAGCGGGCGGCAATCTGGGAATCTCACACGGCGGGGGCTGGGCCCGCCTCTACGCCTCGGGTTCGAGGCGGCGTTCGACGAACCGCAGGTCTTCGACTGGACGCCCGCCGATCAGGTGCTCCTGGATGATGCGTTCGAGCGCGGGCGGGTCGCACTCCTTGTACCAGGTGCCTTCAGGGTAGACCACGGCGATCGGCCCCCCTTCGCAAATCCGCAGGCAGTTGGCCTTGCTGCGCAGCACGCCGCCCTGCTCGGACAGCCCGAGCTCCTTGAGCCGCTTCTTCAGGTAGTCCCACGCCGCCACGCCGCGCTCGTAGTCGCAGCACTTCGGCTTGGTCTGCTCGGCGCAGAGGAAGATGTGGCGCTTCGCGGCGGGGATGCCGATGGTGGTGACAATCTTCTGCAGCGATTCGTCGCTCATGATTCTCCGGGCACATCTAAAGATGTGCCCCTACGAAGCTATTTCTGGATGCGGGGCTGTTCGGAGCCGGGCGGCACCCAGATCTTGATGCGCCCTTCCCACAGCGAGCGGTTGTTTTCTTCGCACGAGTACTCGAGCAGTGTGTCGTTGCTCAGCGTGAACGTGCGCTCGTTCGTCCATGGCTTGCTGTAGTAGACCGGATCGTCCACTGTCACCGTGTAGGCGACGTGGCCGGCGTCGGTCATCTTGAACGTCTGCACCAGGTGCATCTTGTCGCTGTGCGGGTCGCCCTTGGTGTCGCGCATGATCTGAATCGGATACGGTGAGTTCATCGACCGCATCAGACCGAAGGGTATGCACATGCCAGTGTAGTCGCCGTTCTTGGCCGGGTCGTAGGACGCGATGTTGGCGGTGCCGGCGGCCGTGTAGGGCAGATCCCCAGGCCCCTTCTGGACGGCCGGGTTTCTGGGGTTCGTCCGGCTCATGTCCGGCACGTACGGGTGATCCCAGACGCCGCTGAAATCAGGCTTGCCCGCCGCCGTGCGCGGAGCGGGGCCCGTCGGGGGCGTGTAGCCCTTGGTGGCGCCGCTTCGCGCCTCGCCCGGGACGCTGCCGCCCAGGGTGTTCTGGGCCTCGATAGACGCCGCGGACACCGCCAGAGTGCAGGCGATTGCCAGCCTCAGGGCACGCGACGAGGCCCGATGGGTGCACATGTGCGCGATTATACCGTGGCGGTCTTGCTGGATCCGCGGATCCCAAGCTAAGATAAGCGTTTGCGTGCGTTGGGCTTAGGTCCTCCCTAGACACCGTCTCTACTGCAATGTTCGACTCGCTCAGCTCCCGGATCCAGAACGCCTTCACCGCCCTCAGGGGCGAGGTGCGCCTCACCGAGACGCAGGTCGAAGACGTGCTCCGCGAGATCCGCCTGGCGCTGCTCGAAGCCGACGTCAACTTCAACGTCGTCAAGGCCTTCATCGATCGGGTGCGTGACCGCGCGATGGACCAGTCGGTCTTGCGCAGTCTGTCGCCGGCGCAGCAGGTCGTGAAGATCGTGCGCGACGAGCTGCTGGCACTCTTTGCCGGCACCGAAGGTGGCCTCAAGAAGGAGGCGCCCAAACCGCGCGTCGTGCTGCTGCTCGGCCTCCAGGGCGCGGGCAAGACCACGACGTCCGCGAAGCTCGGGCGCTGGCTGAAACGCCAGGGTAAGAACCCGGTGATGGTGTCTACCGACGTCCGCCGTCCGGCCGCCATCCAGCAGCTCGAGATCGTCGGCGACCAGGCGGGCGTGAAGGTCTACGCTCCGGACACAATGGATCCGGTGGCCCGCGCCAAGGGAGCGCTGGCCGAGGCGCGCGCGCACGGGTACGACACGGTCATCGTCGATACCGCCGGCCGCCTGCACATCGACGACGACCTGATGGTGGAGCTGCAGGCGATCAAAGACGCCGTGCAGCCCTCGGATCTGCTGTACGTGGCCGACGCCATGACCGGTCAGGACGCGATCAAGAGCGCGGGCGAGTTCAACCGCCGGGTCGGCGTGACCGGCGTGGTGCTCACCAAACTCGATGGCGACGCGCGCGGCGGCGCGGCGTTGTCGGTGGTGTCCGTGGTCGGCGTGCCGATCGCGTTCACCGGCAGCGGCGAGACCATCGACGACCTCGAGCTGTTTCACCCCGACCGCATCGTCTCGCGCATGCTCGGCATGGGCGACGTCCTGTCGCTCATCGAGAAGGCCGAACAGGCCATCGACCAGGACGAAGCCGAGCAGCTCGAGGAGAAGCTCCGCAAGAACAAGTTCACGCTCGACGACTTCCGCAAACAGCTCAAGACCATCAAGCGCATGGGCCCGCTCGAGAGCGTGATGGGGATGATTCCCGGCATGGGCCAGCTGAAACAGATGGCCGAGAACCGGCCGGACGAGAAGCAGCTGTCCCGGGTCGAGGCCATCATCTCGTCGATGACGGCGGCTGAACGGAGCGATGAATCGCTGTTGAACGGCAGCCGGCGCAAGCGCATCGCGCGGGGCAGTGGCACCTCGGTCGAGGATGTGAACCGGCTGGTGAAGCAGTTCGGCGAGATGAAGAAGGTGCTGCAGATGATGGGCGGCATGCAGGCGATGCAGCAGGGCGCGGGCGGCAAGCGCGTGGCGCCCTCGCCCCAGCAGATGCAGCAGATGCAGGCGCAGATG
>DASYRM010000153.1:0-9064 GCA_036004405.1 Vicinamibacterales bacterium | reverse complement strand
GCGCATCATGCCGCCGCGAAACCGTTCGTCTGGACCAAGAGCGCCGACGACATCCTCGCCAGCATTGCGCGCTTCGCCCAGAGAACCCTCGATCTGCAGGCCGCGCCACTTATTGCGCGAACCACGCGGACAGGACACTAGGGCACGATCGGGCTGGTGCGATCCACCGACGTGCCCTCGCCCACCATCAGCGTGTGCGCCTGGTTGGCCTGCTGGCAGATATATTCGAACAGCTCGGTGTCGGCCTGCCAGCGCAGGTTCGAGACGCCGGTGAACGGCGCCGTGTAAGCGGCGGGATCGTCGACGGTCAGCTCGTAGCGCATCGTTTCGAGCGACGTGCGCGTGTACTTCTCGATCAGGTGCAGCTGGTCGGTGTGGGGAAGCTGCCCGCGATCGATCCAGAAGCGCTCGTTGAAGCCCACGGTATCCACCACGAGCGTGTCGCCCTCCCACCAGCCGATCGAGTGGCCGTAGTAGGTCGGCGTCAAGGCGTCCGGGTGTTTCCGGCCGTCCATGTAGATGGTCCGGAACGTGTGCGGGCCGCCGATGTCGAAGATGTAGGCCACCTTCTGGTCGCGCAGCTCGAGGAACTCGGCGCCGTACGGCGTGAGCCACTGGCGCGGTCCGCCCGACGGTTTGCAGCGCGTGTGCGGCTCCAGCTCGTTCCGGCGCCGATCATCAGACACGCCGCGCGTCCACGCCATGTAGGGGATCGGCGTGCACGGTCCAGCCGCGCCGCGACCGCCGAACCCTGGGCCTCCGGCGCGGGCGGCGCCGCCCGGCCCGCCGGTGGCGCCTGGATTCAGCGAGGCTGGCGCGCCGACGGTGTTGGAGTTGCAGAAGCCGAGATTGCCGCCGATCCACACGCCCTTCAGCGTCGCGGTGTTACCGAGCACGACGTGCCCGTCGGCCTCGCGCGGTGCCGGCTGGCTCACGGCGCGGTTCCCCCGGTTGGGCGCCTGTGCCCTCACTGAATCACTGCCGGCCGCGACGACCAGCGGCATCAACAACACCAGACGAAAGAGGCCCCGTTTCATCCCGCGCATCCTAACATTAGATGCGTGGAGTACACGACGCTGGCGCTCCCGCAGGTGCAGGCGGGGCTCGACGCTGTCGCCACGGATGTGCAGGCGGCGTTCGGAAGGCTCGACGCTCGGCGGCTGAACTGGCGACCGGACGCCACCAGCTGGAGCGTCGCGCAGTGCCTGGAGCACCTGATCACCGCGAACGGTCTGATGCGCGAGACTGCAGCGCATGCGCTCGATGGTGGCAAACCGCGGACGGTCTGGCAGCGCCTGCCGGTGGTCCCGGGCGTGTTCGGGCGGATGCTCATTCGATCCCAGGCTCCGCAGGCGACGCGGAAGTACACCGCGTCGCCTCTCGCCACGCCCGGTTCGAGCGACATCGCCGCAGATATCGTCGAGCGCTTCGTCGCGCAGGACCACGAGCTCGTGCGCTGGCTTGGCAGCCTGGACGAGGACCGAGCCAGCCGCGCCATCATGACCTCGCCGTTCGTCACGTTCATCACCTACAGCGTGCTCGACGGTGCCCGTCTGATACTCGCGCACGACCATCGACACATCCAGCAGGCGAGCCGCGTCACGCAGTCGCCAGGCTTCGCGTGACGCTCGATCGCTTTCACGGCTGCCTGCTGGGCCTGGCTGCCGGCGACGCGCTTGGCACGACGGCGGAGTTCCGCGTTCGCGGCTCGTTCCCGCCGCTCGACGATATCGTCGGAGGTGGACCGTTCCAGCTGATCGCCGGCCAGTGGACCGACGACACGTCGATGGCGCTGTGCCTGGCCGCGAGCCTCACAGAGTTGCGCCGCTTCGACGCCAGGGACCAGATCGAACGTTACTGGCGCTGGCGGGAACGCGGCTACTACAGCAGCACCGGCCGGTGGTTCGACATCGGGACCACCGTGGCGGCCGCGCTCAGGCGGTATCGCGACACGGGGGATCCGCTGGCCGGCTCCACCGATCCGCTCTCGGCAGGCAACGGCTGCATCATGCGGCTGGCGCCGGTGCCGATGTTCTATTGTTTCGACGAGGCGGCCGCGAAGTGGTACTCGGGCGAAAGCTCGCGGACCACGCACGGCGCTGAAGAGTGCGTCGAGGCGAGCCGCCTCTTCGGTGGCATGATCTGCCGCGCCCTCGCCGGGGCCTCGAAGGACGAAGTGCTCTTTGGCGACGCGGCGACGTGCGAGGGGCCGTCCAGCATTGCGGCGATCGCTCGCGGCGAATACGTGAAGCTCGCCGAGCCGGATGTACGCAGCAGCGGCTACGTCGTGGAGAGCCTGGAAGCGGCCTTGTGGTGCTTCGCGCACACGGACGACTACGCGTCGGCGGTATTGCGTGCGGCCAACCTGGGTGACGACGCGGATACGACCGCGGCGGTGTGTGGTCAGCTGGCCGGCGCGTTCTACGGCATCGGCGGCATTCCGCTGCGATGGCAGGCGATTCTGGCCATGCGCGATCGGATCACGGCGCTGGCCGATGACTTGTATCAGGCGGCGACCGCGCGCACGAACAACGAGGGCAGTGATGAACCTGCGACCGGCGACCACTGACGATGCGGAACGCATCGTCCGGTTCTGGCAAGACTCGGGCGCGAGCATGGGGCCCACCGATTCGGTGGAGCAGGTGCGCCGTGCGGTGACGCACCCGGCCGCCCTGTTGATCGTGGCCGAGGCGGAGCAGGAGATGATTGGCACGCTGCTCGGCACATTCGACGGCTGGCGCGGCAACATGTACCGCCTGGTCGTGCATCCCGACTGGCGGCGGCAGGGGATCGGCCGGCAGCTCGTGAAGCGCGTCGAGCAGTTCTTTGCGGAGCGCGGCGCGCGCCGCATCACCGTCCTGATCGAAGCCGATCGGCCGTGGGCGGTGGCCTTCTGGACCGCGGCGGGCTATCCGTACGACGACCGCATCGTGCGTCACGTGGGCACGATGGTGAACCTGGAGGGAGCCGAGGAGCTGGGGGGCTGAGGGCTGGGATGTTTCGCATGCGCCGCCCCTCGTCGCCACAGATCGAGCGCTTTCTCGACGACTCCCGCGCGCTGCCGCTGTCGTACACACCGGCTGGCCTGGCCAACACTGGTGGCGCGGGCTTCAAGGCCGACGAGCAGGGATTCTGGTCGTTGAACGGGTGCCGCGTGGTGCATCCGATCGGCGAGCCCGGCGGCTCCACGTTCGGCTTTGCCTACGGCACGTTGACGAATCACGCCGAAAGCGGCGAAGAGATCTTCGAGGTCAGCCTCGATCCGGTCACGGACGAGGTGTCGTATCGCATCCGCGTGGTCTCGCGGCCTCGTGCCGCGCTGGCGGCGCTGGCCTTTCCCTATACCCGCCTGCTGCAGGCGCGATTTCGTCGCGCCTCGGCGCTCGCGGTGCGGCGCGCCATCGAGGGCCGATGACCGCGGCATCGGCCGCCGCCGTCGCCGCGCTTGCCGGTAGCTTCTGGCTGCTCCGTCACGACGGCACGTGGGACGTCTACCGCCAGCCGCTCTTCCTGCCGTTTCTATCCGCAGCCGTGCTGATGACGGTCTTCAGCACCACCGAAGTGGCCGGCGATCGCGAGGATTGGCGCCGCCTGGTGGTGAAGGTGGCGCTCGTAGGCGCGGTGGTGGCGGCGCTGGCGGCGCTGGTCGTGTCGCGCAACCCGATCTTCGACCTTCACCCCAAGGACGTCGTGGTGCTCGCCATAATGGAGGCGCTGCTTCTGAGCGGCGCCGGGGCGGCCACCGAGCTTGGCGAGCGCTATCGCCCCGGCACGTGGATCCGCACCGCCTTCTGCGCGGCGGCGTTGATGACGATGCTCGCGCTCTTCCCGCGCCTGCTCCTTTTGCAGCATTAGCTATACTCGCCGGCGGCCGATGACTGAGACGCAGCCGCCCCGCGAGATCGTCGAGTACTACGATCGCTACGCCGAAGAGTCGCGGCTGCAGCAGGGGGCCTCGCGGCTCGAGCTCGAGCGGACACAAGACATCCTCAGCCGCGTACTGCCCCCGCCGCCGGCGCGCGTCGTGGACGTGGGCGGCGCGGCCGGCGTGTACTCGGCGTGGCTCGCCGCGCGCAGCTACGACGTACGCCTGCTCGACGCCTCGCCGCGTCTGGTCGCCGAGGCCCGGCGGCTCAACGCCACACTGCCGAGCCCCATCGCCACCATCGACGTCGGCGATGCGCGCCGGCTGCCGTACGACGACGCCAGCGCCGATGCCGTGCTGGTCATGGGGCCGCTGTACCACCTCCCTTCGAGTGGTGACCGGGCCGGCGCGCTGAGCGAGGCGAAACGCGTGCTCGTGCCGGGCGGCGTGGTGGCGGTGGCGGCCATCTCGCGGTTTGCATCGGCGCTCGACGGTCTGGCGCGAGGGCTGGCCGCCGACCCGGAGTTTGTCCGCATGCGCGATCGCGATCTCGTCAACGGGCAGCACCGCAACGACACCGCGCGGGTCGACTACTTCACGACCGCCTACTTCCACCAGCCGGGCGAACTGCACGACGAGCTCGTGCACGCCGGGTTCCGCGACGTTCGCGTGCTGGGCGTCGAAGGCCCGGCGTGGATGGTCCCTGACTTCGACGCCCGTTGGGCAGACCCCGTATTGCGCGGCGACATGATGGCCATGGGCCGTGCGCTCGAGGCCGAGCCCACCGTGCTCGGCGTCAGCGCCCACCTGCTCGCCATCGGGACGGTGGCCCCATGACGACTCGCCCCGCCCGGAAAGAAGATGCCCCGGCGGTTGCCGCACTGGTCACGCAGCTCGGCTACGACGCCGTTCCAGAGGAGGTGGCCGAGCGTCTCGCGCGGCTGCTGATGAAATCCGATCACCGGTTCATCGTTGCCGAGGCCGATGGCCGCCTGCTCGGGTGGGTGCACGTGGAGCTGTCCGAATCAGTCGACTCGGACACCTTTGCCCTGATCGCCGGGCTGGTCGTCGATCGCTCGCATCGCCGTCAGGGTGTTGGTGCGGCGCTGATGGCGGAGGCCGAAGCGTGGGCGCGGCAGCACGGCTGCGCGATGGTGCGGCTGCGGTCCAGCAGCACGCGCCCACCCGCGCACCGGTTCTACGAGGGTCTGGGCTACGCGAACGTCAAGACGCAGTACTCGTTCGTGAAGCCGCTCGACCCACGTGGAGCCGAGATGGCACGCCGGCTGGTGCCGCGGGTCGAACCGGACGCGACGTGATGGAGGATCAGACAGGATGACAAGACACGGGTACATGTGTGGAATCGGGCGCCGCGAGGCGCTGCAGACGTTGGGGCTGCTCGTGGCCGCGGCCGCCGGGCCGGCGTTTGCGCAGGCGCGACCGTTGCGCATCGGCATCATCGGCACCGGGCGCATCGGCGGCGCGCTGGCCACGCACTGGACCAAGGCCGGCCACGAGGTGCTGATGTCGTCGCGGCACCCCGACGAACTGCGTTCGCTCGCCACCTCGCTCGGCGCCCACGCCCGTGTGGGGACGCCAAGGGAGGCTGCAGCGTTCGGCGAGGTGGTGCTCGTCAGCGTGCCCTATTCCGCCCTGCCCGAGATTGGACGCGACAACGCCGCCGAGCTCAAGGGCAAGGTCGTGCTCGATACCAGCAATCCGGTCGAAGGGCGCGACGGCGCCATGGCGCTTGCCGCCCAGAAGAAGGGCGCCGGCGTGGCCACCGCGGAATTCCTGCCGGGCGCGCGCGTCGTGCGGGCATTCAACTGCATTCCGGCGGCGTCGCTCGCCAACAACGCCAACCGTAAGCCCGAGCGCATCGCCATCCCGATCGGTGGTGACGACGCCCAGGCGCTGGCCGTGGCCGAGCGTCTGGTCGGCGATGCCGGGTTCGATCCGGTGGTCGTGGGCTCGCTGGCGCAGACGCGGCAGTTCGATCTCGGGGGCCTGCTGGCCGGCCGGCAGTTCACGGCGGCGGAAATGCGCAAGGCGATCCGGCGGTGATTCGCGACGAAGAGCCAGGCGACGCGTCGGCGGTACGGGTCGTCAACCAAGAGGCGTTCGGGTCGCCGCTCGAAGCCGACATCGTGGACGCCCTGCGCACCGCGTGCCTCGATCGCCTGTCGCTCGTGGCCGAGCGCGACGGCGGGATCGTCGGACACATTCTGTTCACCCCCGTCGAGATTGCGACCGCCCAGGGACCGGTCCGGGGCTACGGCCTGGCGCCGATGGCCGTGCGAACGGCGTGGCAGCGACAGGGCATCGGGTCGGCGCTCATCGCCGCGGGGACGAAACGGCTGCGCGAAGCTGGCGCACCGTTCGTGATCGTGCTCGGACATCCGGAGTACTACCCGCGCTTCGGGTTCGAGCCGGCCGCGCGCCACGGCGTCCGCTGCCAGTGGCCGGACGTGCCCGACAACGCCTTCATGCTGCTCATGCTCGATCCGGCAAGCCAGGCCGGCCTGGCGGGCATCGCGCGCTACCGGCCCGAGTTCGACGCCGTGTGACACAATCCGGTTCTAGGAGCGACCTGTATGGCACCCGCTGACATCGAGGCGCTGCACGGCTTGCGCGAGGCCATTGTCGCCGCCGAGTGCAGCGGTGATCTCAGCTTCTTCGCCGCCGCGCTCGACGACGACGCCGTGGTGTTGCCGCCCGATGCGCCGGCGCGCGAGGGCAAGGCCGCGTGCCTGTCCTTCGTTCGGGACGTGCTGCATGGGATGCTGGCTCAGTTCGACCGCGAGCTGGTGTGCGAGAGTGCCGAAATCGTCGTGGACGGCGGGTTCGCCTTCGACCGCGGCAGCTTCTTCCAGACGTTGAGAGAGAAGGACGGCGGCCTGGTGGTGCGCGAGCGCGGCCACTACCTGTGGCTGTACGTGCGGCGTCCGGCCGGGTGGAAGCTGTCGCGGGTGATCTGGAACGGCGGCGAGGAAGTGCAGGACCTGTCGTTCGACCTCGAGTCCGCCGAGGAGGGGCGCATCCAATGATTCGACTGGCCATGCTGGTCCTGGCGGCGGCCGCCAGCGCCACGATCGCGCTGGCGCAAACCGCGGCGCCGGTGCGTCTGTTTGTCTTCGACGGCGGCATCCTCGAGTCGGATCCCGGCCGGTATCGGCTGACCAAGGAAGACGTGGGCGAGACGCGGCTGTCAGTTGCGTGCTACCTGGTGACGCATCCGCGCGGCGTGCTGATGTGGGACACCTGCGCGGTGCCCGACGCCGAATGGACGCCGACGGGCCAGCCGGTGGCGCAGCGGCTGGTACTGGCCGACGGTGCCGAGCGGCGCGTCACCATCCAGGCGCCGCTCGAGGCGCAGCTCAAGGCCGCGGGCCGGCGCCCGGCCGACGTGACGCTGCTGGCGCTGTCGCACCACCACTGGGACCACACGGCCAACGCCAACGCCTTCGCGGGTGCCACCTGGCTGGTGCCGCCGGCGGAGCGCGAGGCGATGTTTGCCGACAAGCCCGCCGGGACCGTGCGTCCGGCCACCTACGCGCGCCTGCGGACGAGCAAGAGCGTGCCGGTGACCGCGGCGGAGCACGACGTGTTCGGCGACGGCACCGTCATCATCAAGAGCGCGCCCGGTCACACCGCCGGCCACCAGGTCCTGTACGTGAAGCTGGCGAAGACAGGTGGGGTTCTGCTCTCGGGCGATCTCTATCACTATCCCCAGGAGCGGACGATGAACCGCTACCCGACCTTCGAGTTCAACGAAGAACAGACGCGAGCGTCGCGCGCCGGCGTCGAGGCGTTCATGATGCGCACCGGCGCGCAGCTCTGGATCCAGCACGACCTCACCGCCCACGCGAAGCTCCGCAAGGCGCCGCAGTTCTACGAGTAGATCGATGGCCGACGTGTGGGGCAAGCTCAATCTGAAGGTCCGCGCGCTGGTGTCGAAGGAAAGGAAGAAGCGCGTCGCCCGCTAGGGGGCTCCATGGCTGCATCTCATGTCGCTTTTCTCCGCGGCATCAACGTCGGCACCGCCAAGCGCATTGCGATGGCGGACCTGCGCGACCTGATTGCCGGTCTCGGGTACTCGGACGTGCGCACGCTGCTCAACAGCGGCAACGTCATTTTCACGGCGCCGCCGCGCAGCGGTGACCCGACGAAGCGCCTCGAGAAGGAGATCGAAAAGCGGCTGGGCGTGTCGTCGCGGGTCACCGTGCTGACCGCTGCCGAGCTCGAAGTAGCGGTGCGCGGCAATTCGCTGGTGAAAGTCGCCACACACCCGAGCCGTCTCCTCGTCGGCGCCCTGGCCACGCGCGACGATCGCTCGCGGCTGGAACCGCTCACGCGCAAACGCTGGGGACTCGAACGCCTCGCGCTCGGCGAGCGGGTCTGCTACCTCTGGTGCCCCGACGGCATCATCAACAGCCCGTTGATGAAAGAGGTCGGTCGCGCGCTCGGCGATGCCATCACGTCGCGCAACTGGTCCACGATTCTGAAGCTGCACGGCCTGGTGCAGGCGGACTGAGCGATCAGGCGGGAGCCACATGACCAGCAGGCGACTGCAGACCTACAAGGCGCCCGAGATCACGGTGACGTTCGACCCGACGAAGTGCCGGCACACGGGGAAGTGCGTCCGCGGTCTGCCCGCGGTGTTTGATATCAGGCGCGAGCGGTGGGTGGCGCCGGCGGCGGCGCCGGCCGACGACGTGGCCGCCCAGGTCGAGCGCTGTCCGACCGGCGCCCTGCAGTACACCCGTCCGGAGAAATCGTGACCGCCAACCACTTTCGCCGCCTGGCCCTTGCGCTCGAGGGCGTCATCGAAGCCGAGCACATGAACCATCCCGACTTCCGCGTCGGCGGCAAGATCTTCGCGACCCTGCAGCCGGGGCTGAAGAAGGGCATGGTGTCGCTGTCGCCGGAGGAGCAGGCGCGCTTCATCGAGGAGGCGCCGAAGGTGTTCGAGCCGTGCGCGGGCGCCTGGGGCCGCGGCGGTTCTACGGGCGTGATTCTCGCGGCGGCCGACGAGGAACTGGTCGGCGAGGCGCTCACGCTCGCGTGGAAGCGCCGCATCGCGCTCACCGCCCAGCAGAAGTCGCCACGCAAGCGCCGCTAGCCTTCTTCGTTGGGGCCGCCTTCAGGCGGCCCGTTCGATAGGGTACGCTTGATCCATGTCCGCGACCCGCACTCCGC
>DASYRM010000152.1:0-2365 GCA_036004405.1 Vicinamibacterales bacterium | reverse complement strand
ATCTCGACAACGTGCTCTACACCACGACCGCGCAGGGCTGCGGCGGCAATCCGAACCA
Organism: Vicinamibacterales bacterium; assembly: GCA_036004405.1. Classification (GTDB taxonomy): domain Bacteria; phylum Acidobacteriota; class Vicinamibacteria; order Vicinamibacterales; family UBA2999; genus DASYRM01. The sequence continues at coordinate 2,307 of DASYRM010000152.1, read as the reverse complement.
GTTCTATTCGTACGACCTCGCGACCAAGAAGGTCGGCAGCTTCAATCCCGGCAGCGGCGGGCTGTGGCCACGTCTGGGCCCATCCATCGGCAAGGACGGCCGCGTGTACGCCGGCAGCGGCGACGGCGACTATTTTCCGGAACGACAGATCTTCGGCCAGGCGATCATCGCGGCCAAGCAGAACCCAGCGACCAAGGCGATGGAGATGCAGGACTGGTTCGCGCCCGCCAACGCGTTCTGGCTGCGCAAGCGCGACCTCGACATGAACGTGACCGGTCCCATTTTCGAGTACAAAGGCCGCGAGTACACCGCGCAGTCGAGCAAGGAGTGCCGCATCTGGCTGCTCGATACCCGCGCGCTCGGCGGCGAAGACCACCGCACGCCCGTGTACCAGACCCCTCTGGTCTGCAACGAAGAGGTGCAGTTCGCGTCGGCGGGTCCATGGGGCGCTCTGGCGACCTGGGAAGACGCCGACGGCACGCGCTTCATCCTGATGCCGTTCTGGGGCCCCAAGCACCCGAAGTTCAAGGCGCCCATTGAGCATGGCGAGGTGGTGCAAGGGGCGGTGGCGGCATTCAGACTCGAGGCACGCCCTGCCGGGCCGCGGCTCACGCCCGTCTGGCTTTCGCGAAACATGGTGAACGCCGACCCGGTCGTGATCGCCAACGGCGTCGTGTTCGCGTACGGAAGCGGGGAGGACACGGCGCAGGCGAGCGTGGATATCGGTCTTGCGTACAACACCGCGGCCAATCGCATCGCGCACTCGACCCGCGCGACGCTCTACGCGCTCGATGCGCGCACGGGCCGGGAGCTCTGGTCGAGCGCCGATCAGATCGCGACGTTCAACCACTTCACCAGCCTGTCGGTGGCCAACGGACGCGTCTACATCGGGACGTTCGACGGCTACCTCTATTGTTTCGGCCTCGCTGCCGCCGCCGGCACGAAATGAGCGGCCGCACGTATCGGATGATCGTCCTCGTGAGCATCGGCGCCGGGGTTCCGGCGCTGCTGCACGCGCAGGCCCGGGCAGGTGAGTGGATGACCACGGCCGGCGACGCGCAGCGTACCGCCTGGGTGCGTGCGGACGCGCGGCTGACCAAGGAGGCCGTCCAGGAAGGGCAGTTCCGCTTCCTTTGGAAGATGAAGCTCGACAACGAGTCGCGCCAGTGGAGCTCGCTGAGCGAGCCCATCCTGCTCGAGCGCCTGATCGGCTACCGGGGATTCAAGGCGCTTGGTTTCGTCGGTGGGAGCGCCGATCGGCTGTTTGCGGTCGACACCGATCTGGCGCGGCCGTACTGGACGACGCACCTGACCTACGCGGCCGCCACGGGCGGACAACCGCCGAGTTCCTGGGAATGTCCCGGCGGGCTCCTGGCGACGCCGAGCCGACGCACGACGCTGGCGCCTTCCGCCTTCGGTGGGGGCGGCGATGGCGATGGCGGTGGTGGTGCGAAGAGCGCGGTCGGCGAGGCTGGCAAAGGCGCCGCGGTGCTCAGCGAGATCCGGCCGTCGGCAGTCGCCCCCGCGGCGCGACCCGTGGCGCCGCGCGACGTCGCCCCGCCGGTGCCGACCAGCAGCGCGCTGGCGCCGATCGCATTTGGTGGGGTCGATCCGCTGTACGTGATGGGCAGCGACGGGCTGCTGCGCACGCTGCGGGTGAGCGACGGTGCGATGACCGGGCCGATGGTACCGTTTCTTCCGCCGAGCGCCCGCCCGTCGTCGCTGACCTTCATCGACGGTGTGATCTACACGTCGACCTCACACGGGTGCGGCGGTGCACCCAACGGCGTCTGGGCGCTCGACCTGACGACCGCCAACAGGGTGACGACCTGGCGCTCAGGTGGTGCCCACGTGGCGGGAAGTGCCGGGCCCAGCTTCGGCACCGATGGCACGATCTACGTCACGACGACCACCGACGCTTCGAAGCCCCCGAGTCCCCACGCCAACAGCGTCGTCGCCCTCGACCGGCCGACGCTTCAGCCGAAGGACTGGCTTGCGACAGACGGCGCGGACTTCAACGCGTCGCCCGTCGTGTTCAAGCACAAGGGTCACGAGCTGGCCGCCGTGTCAGGCAACGACGGCCGCGCGTATCTGCTCGACACCGCGTCGCTTGGCGGCGCCGACCATCGCACGCCGCTGCACGTCACGGCGAAGTACTCGGCGGCGGGCCAGGGCGGCGGTCTTGCGACCTGGGAAGATGATGAAGGGACGCGATGGATCGCCGCCTCGGTCGTCGGTGGACCCACGGCGGGTCCGAAGTTCACCTCGAATGGCCTCGCGCCGGCCGGGAGCATCGTCGCCTTCAAA
>DASYRM010000151.1:0-122513 GCA_036004405.1 Vicinamibacterales bacterium | reverse complement strand
AACGAAGTCGTACTCGACGGCATAGCCAGGCCGCGTCATCGCCGCGTCGCCAAGCCCGGGAAGCGCGCGAACGATACGCTCCTGAGTTTCGGCGGGCAGCGACATCGAAAAGCCGTTGACATAGATCTCGTCCACGTCGAGACCTTCCGGCTCCAAGTAGATCTGGTGGCGCTCGCGATCCGGAAAGCGCATCACCTTGTCTTCGAGCGAAGGGCAGTAACGCGGACCGATGCCGCGAATCTGTCCGTTGAAAAGCGGGCTCTCGCCGACGTGATCGCGTACGAGCGAGTGCACTCGATCGGTGGTGTAGAGCAGCCAGCAGCTCGCTCGATTCCGGACGGGCGCGCTGGTCTGGAACGAGAAGGCAAAGGGCGACGGGTCTCCCTTCTCCTCCACGAACAGGCCGCGCTCGACGCACCCATCGAAGTCGATGCTCTGGCGGTGCAACCTTGGCGGCGTTCCGGTCTTGAGCCGACCCATTGTGAAACCGAGGTCTCGAATGGACTCCGCAAGAGCTCGAGACGGAGGCTCGCCGTACCGACCGGCTGGCCGCTGCTCGCGGCCGACATGGATTAGCCCGTTCAGGAACGTGCCAGTCGTGATGACCAGTGCCTGGCACGACAGACACTCGCCATCCTCGAGTTCGAGTCCAACGATCCGCCCGCCATCGGTCAGAATCCGCCCGGCTCGCGCCTCGACGATATCAATATTAGGTGTTACGACCAATGACGCCGCGACCCATGACGAGTACGCGCGCTTGTCAGCCTGAGCGCGTGGGGACCACACAGCGGGCCCGCGACTGCGATTCAGCAGCTTGAACTGAATGCCGGTGGCGTCGATCGCCTCCCCCATCAGCCCGCCCAGCGCATCAATCTCTCGGACCAGGTGGCCCTTGGCGGTTCCTCCAATGGCTGGATTGCAGGGCATATGCCCTGCCGTGTCGCACGACAGCGTGACGAGCGCGACGTGGCAGCCAAGGCGGGCGGCGGCCCGAGCGGCCTCCGCGCCGGCGTGCCCAGCGCCGACCACAGCAACGTCGAAGGAGAGCGAGCTCATTTTCCGATGCAGAACCGCTCGAAAATATGCCGCAGAACGTCCTCGCTTGTCCTCTTGCCGACGATCTCGTCGAGCCGCTCCCGTGCCTGCTGCAAGTCGGCGGCGATGAACTCTTCGGGCGCCGCGGCTTCCGCCGCCGCGCGCCCCCTGACGATTGCCGTGCGCGCGTCGTCGAGCAGGGCTACGTGTCGCACGTTCGTGATGGCGGGCGTATCGCGCAGCGACTCGGACGCGGTCAGCGCGCGCACGATGGTCTCCCGCAACACAGCCACGCCGTCGCCTGTCTGCGCCGACACCGCCAGGATCGGCTCCGCGAATTCACGGACGTCACAACAGTCCGTCCGATCCGACTTGTTCTTCACAAGGAGACGCGGGTGCTCGCGTGTGGCTTCGAGCACGCGACGATCGTCGTCCGTCACGGCTTCGCTCTGATCGAGCACCACGATCACGAGAGACGATGCGGCGCGCGCCTGCACGCTGCGCGCGACGCCCTCGCGCTCGATGGGATCGACGGTGACACGCGCGCCGGCCGTATCCACGAGCGTCACTGCCAGCCCCTCGATGTCCACGCGCTCGGCAACGAGATCCCGCGTGGTGCCGGGGACGTCGGTCACAATTGCGCGATCGGCGCCAAGGAGCGCGTTGAAGAGGCTCGACTTCCCCACGTTGGGACGTCCGGCAATCACCACGGTGGCGCCCTCACGCAGCATGCGGCCGCGCGCCGCATCGGCGAGCAGCGCGTCGATCCGGCCGATCAGGCCGGCGAGCGCGCCAGCAAGCGTGGCGGGGTCGACGAAGTGATAGCCCTCGTCGGGAAAATCGAGCGACGCTTCGAGGCGCGCCAGCAGATCGAAGAGCTCGGCGTCGATCGCGGCGATTCGCGCCGTCAAGGTGCCGTGCAGTTGATCGGCCGCCGCACGGGCCTGCGCCGGCGTCGCCGCCTCGATCAGATCGGCCACCGCCTCGGCCTGCGGTAGATCGCGCTTGCCGTTCAGAAACGCACGCAATGTGAACTCGCCGGGCCTGGCCAGCCGGGCGCCGGCGCGCATGGCCGCGCGAACGATGCCCTCGAGCAGCAGCGGATTGCCGTGCGCGCTGATCTCGGCCACGTCTTCGCCGGTATAGGAGGCGGGCGCCGCGAAGAGAAGCGCCACCGCATCGTCGGCGGTTTCGCGCCCGGCGGCGTCCACGACCACCACGCGCGCCACCCGCGCCACCCGCGGTGCGGGAGCGACGCCAGGCACGAGCTCGTGAAGAATGTCCCGCGCGCGCGGGCCGCTCAGACGAACGACGCCGATCGCGCCGCGGCCCGGCGGCGTCGCCACGGCGACGATGGTATCGTCGGCAGCAAACACGTCACCTCACGTCGCCCGCTCGCTCGCCTACCTGCGCGCGATGATCACTGTCTTCATGAAGGCGTCGCCGATACTCTCCGACGTCACGGTGGGGTCCTCGGCAATGACCATGTGCACGATGCGTCGCTCGTACGGGTTCAGGGGGCCGAGCTCCTGCGGAGCCCCGGTCATTCGCGCTTTCTCGGCGACGAAGACGGCCATCTGTTTGAGCTCGGCGTCCTTGTCGCGGCGGAAGCCATTGCAGTCCACGACGATGCGAGTGTCGTCGCCGAGCTGCCGGCGGAACGCCGTGGCCACGAGGTGTTGGAGCGCCTGAAGGCCTTCGCCGCCGCGGCGGATGAGGAGCCCGCCGTCCTCACCCTGCAGGTTGATGCGGGTGCCGTCCTCGGTCTCTTCCACCGATGCGGTCAGCTTCGCGCCCATCGCGCCGACCACGCGCTCCACGAAGCTCACGATCTGGTTCGTCAGGCTCTCGCTCACCGTCGACTCCTACTTGGCCCGCCGTACCGCCGGCGCCGGCTTCGCCACCGTGGGCAGCGGGCCCACGATCCAGTTTGTCAGGTACTGCTGCCCGATGGCCCACACCTGGCTCACGAACCAATACAACACGACGCCGCTGGCCGAAAACGCCATCATCGCCGTGAACATGACCGGCATGACCATCATCACGCGCTGCTGGGCGGGATCGGCGCTGGTGGGCGTCACCTTCTGCTGCCAGAACATCGTCAGGCCCATGAGCGCCGGCAGCACGAAGTAGGGATCATTTCCCGAGAGGTCGTGGATCCAGGCCGCAAACGGCGCGCCGCGCAGCTCGACCGACTGCGACAGCAGTGAATAGAACGCCCACAGTGCCGGCAGCGTTATGAGCATCGGCACGCAGCCGCTTGCTGGGTTGACGCCCTTTTCCTTGTAGAGCGCGGTGACCTCTTCCTGCATTTTCTGACGGCCGGGATCCGTCATCTTCAAGTGCGAGTAGCGATCCTGGATTTCCTTCATCCTGGGCTGAATCGCCTGCATCCTCCGCATGGCCACCGAGCTCTTGTGGCGCAACGGGAACATCACAAGGTTGATGATGATGGTGAGCAGGATGATCGACCAGCCGTAGTTGCCGGTGAAGCGGTAAAGCCACTTGAGGGTGCCGAGCAGCGGCACCACGATCCAGGCGAACATGCCGAAGTCGATCGCCCTCACGTAGTCCGGGCCGAGGCGCTGGAGCTCGTCGAACTGCTTGGGGCCGACGTAGAACTTGACGGGTTGTCCCGGCGCCGCCGGCTTCAACGTGTACGACAGCAGCCGCCGCTGGGTGTTGTTGGGACCGGGCAGGGTGAGCGGCTTGAATTCAGCGGCACCATTCAGATCGCTCACGGCAAACGCCACGAAGTAGTGGTCGTCCACGCCGACGAAGCGGAAGGGGCCCTGCTGCATCGGCGTCTCGGCGGCTTTGTCGGGCGTCAGCCGCACCACCTTGCCGCCACGATGCAGCAACACGCGCGGAGGCGAGACGGCGTTGCCCGTGAAGATGCTGCCGCCGCCGGACGCCGCGCCCTGGTCGCCGAGGCCCGGCCCCCATTGAATTGCCGGGTTGAGCGGGGTGGTCCCCCGACGGACACTGATGGTCGCGGCCAGCGTGTAGCTCTTGGCGTCGAACCGGAACTCCTTCCGCGCCGTCAGGCCGTTCTCGTCCTGAAATTCGAACACCAGCGGCTCGCTCGTCATCGTGACGTCCAGCACGCCGTTGGTATCTCCCGTGACCTTGTACAGCGCGCTGTTGAGGCGGGCGGTGTCGCGTGCGTCGTCGGCTACCAGCGAGAACGGGCTCGGCTCTCCCGCGGGGATCTCGCTTGGCACCATGTCCACCATGGCGCTGACCGTGTCCCGGTAGTCCTTCAACTGCCAGTGCAGCACGCGCGCGCCACGGTTCGAAAACACAATGCGCGCCGTGGGCGTCTCGACCGTCACCTCGCGCGGCTGTGAATCGCCGAGCACGGAGACGGCCTCGGGCTCAGACGGCGCTGGAGCCGGAGAGACCTCGGCGGGCGCGCCGGTGGACGGTGCGGCCGGAGCCGAGGACGATGGCGAAGGCGAAGCGGAGGAGGAGGACGCCGGCGCCTTACCTGCCGTCGGCGGCGGTGGCGGCGAGAAGTAGGTCTGGTAGGTGTAGAGAACGACGAACGACAGCAGAACTGCGATGAAAACCCTGCGTTCCATGTGTCTTCTTAACGAGCCGCGGGGCTCTGAGCCTCGAGAGCCCCTTGGCTCGTCAGGCAGTGCTTCTGGGGCTCGCTCGGCGAGCTCGGCGGAATCGGATCGAAGCCGTGGCCGCCCCAGGGTCGGCAGCGGGCCAGCCGCCGCGCGGCCAGCCAGCTTCCACGGGCCGCACCGTGCGCGGTGATTGCCTGCGCGGCGTAGTCGGCGCACGAAGGCGTGAAGCGGCAGGAGCCGGCGGCGAGGTACGGCGAGATGAACACCTTATACCCGCGGATCGCGGCGAGGAGTAGCGCGGCGGCGAGGCCGGCGCGGACTGGCCGAAGAGGTGTGTCTGGATTTGAGGGCGGCACAGTAGTCGGCTTCAAGGCTGGTGAAGAGCGCATCGAGCATCTCCCGCCGCGGAACGACGACGACATCGAGGCCCTCGCCTGGTTTGTTCCGCCTGAACACCTCGCGGGTCAGACGCTTCGCGCGGTTGCGGTCTATCGCCGGGCCCAGCTTGCGCGTCGCGGCCACGCCAAGACGCGCCACCGGTCCGCCATTCGGCACCACGAACACCGTCATGTAGCGAGCCTGAATCCGGCAACCGGACGAGTACGCGCGTTCGAAATCGGCGCGGCGCCTCACGTGCTCGGACCCGGTGAACCGCTGCCCGGCCACGCTCGTCGCCTTGAACGGTTACCGCTCGTCGGCGACCGTCAGCCGCTTGCGGCCCTTGGCGCGCCGCCGTTTGAGCACGATGCGCCCGTTCTTCGTGGCCATGCGGACCCGGAAGCCGTGTGCTTTCTTCCTGCGGCGCTTGTTCGGTTGATAGGTGCGCTTGCCCTTCATGTCCCTCGCTGCCTCAACTGGACGAAACTCCGATGGTACGCGCCGATGGTGGACACTGTCAACGTTGGACGACGACGTTCTGAGCGAGGTTCGTTACGACTTGTCCGCCCCGCCGAAAGCGGGGCAAAAGAAAATAGCGGTTAAATCTTCAGCAAGGCGAGCTGGAAAAGGCAGGCGAGCCTTGCTGAAGATTTAACGCGAGGATCGCCGAACTTCCACTCGTCGGCACTTTCCGCGTGTGTTACAGTCCCCTTCCCTTCCCCACCCTGGCCGCCGGCTACGGTTGGGATTGGGTTTCCTCCCCAAGATTTCCACAAGTTGTGGAAAAGATTGTGGAAAAGCACCCGGTCACTCGGCATCGAGTGATCGAGTTAGGTTAACTGTTGCCTTTTCAGCCACTTCCGGGTGCTGCCAGCGAGCGCGGTGCAGGTATGGAAGCCAGTATCTGGGACCAGATCCTCTCCAGAATCGAAACCAAGGTCAACCGGCATAGCTTCTATACCTGGTTCAAACCGACCACCCTGGTGCTCGACGCCGGAGGCTCCATCAACGTCCGGGTTCCAAACCAGCTCTTCAAGGACTGGCTCGCCAAACACTATTCCCTGGTCCTGTCAGAAGCGCTGACCGAAGTTCAGCGTCCGGACGCGGCACTCGTCTTCCTGCCCGAGGGCGTGCCGCCGCCCGAGACACCGGCGCTGATAGTGGCACCGGCCGTGGCGCCCCGCGTGGAGCCCGTCGCGCCGCCGCAGCCACCACGTGTGGGCAGCCTGAACGAGCGCTATACCTTCGACACGTTCATCGTCGGCCCTTCCAACCAGTTTGCCCACGCCGCGTGCCGTGCGGTCGCCGAAGCGCCTTCCCGTTCGTACAACCCGCTCTTCATTTACGGCGGCGTGGGATTGGGCAAGACGCACCTGATGCACGCCGTTGGGCGCTACGTGCTGCAGCACGACCCGACGCTCAAGCTGACCTACATCTCGTCCGAGCGCTTCATGAACGAGATGATCAACGCCATTCGCTACGAGCGCATCCTCGACTTCCGCGAGCTGTACCGCAGCGTGGACATCCTGCTCGTGGACGACATCCAGTTCCTGGCCGGCAAGGAGAGCACGCAGACCGAGTTCTTCCATACGTTCAATGCGCTGTACGACGCGCAGAAACAGATCGTCCTGAGCAGCGATCGCCCTCCGCACGAGATCCCGCAGCTCGAAGAGCGCCTCCGATCACGCTTCGAATGGGGCTTGATTGCGGACATCCAGCCGCCGGATCTCGAGACCAAAGTCGCGATTCTCAAGCGAAAAGCCGAGGCAGAGGCCGTGCCGCTGCCCGACGACGTGGCGATGTTCATTGCCGGCCGTATCAAGTCGAACATCCGGGAGCTCGAGGGATCGCTCATCCGGCTCATCGCTTACGCGTCGCTGACCGGCCGCGACATCTCACTCGACCTCACACAGGAGGTCCTGCGGGATGCCATCGATCTCGACACCCGCGCCATCACTATCGAGTCCATCCAGAAATACATAGCCGACTACTACCAGCTCAAGGTCAACGAACTGAAGTCGCGCAACAACTCCAAGTCGATTGCGCTCCCGCGGCAGGTCGCGATGTATTTGTGCAAACAGCTCACGACTGCCTCTCTGCCGGAGATCGGACGGAGCTTCGGCGGCAAACATCATTCGACCGTGATTCACTCGATCCGGAAGGTGCAGCTGTTACGGAAGCGCGAAGATTTCGACAGCCTGATCGCCGGATTTGTGGAAGGAATCCGGTAAATCCACATCCCTCAACAGGTGATTCGGTGCACCGCGTGTGGACGCCCGAGGGAGGGCTGGAAACCGCACAGGATCCCGACAGTGGATCGCGGCTCGATCCACAACTCAGGAGCCCTTCTAAGTTATTGAAAGGCAGATACTAATGGGCGCCTTCAAGGTTTTGCACAGCACCTTATTTCTAGTATAATTTCTACTACTTCTCTGGATCTCCTTCTGAAGAGATCAGAGGCTTCCACCCCCGGCTCAACGACAGTCGTCCACGCATCGTTTCGAGGTCGCCGCGCGCCTTATGGAAATAGTCGTCCGGAAGAACGAACTCCTCCGCGAACTGCAACTCTTCCAAGGCATCGTCGAGCGCAAGAACACGATTCCGATCCTCGCCAACGTGTTGCTCGAGGCCAAGGGTGACGAGATTCGCATGCTCGCGACCGATCTCGAAGTGGCGCTGCGCAGCCGCTGCCAGGCCTCGGTCGGGAAGAGCGGATCGCTGACCCTGCCAGCGAAGAAGCTCTACGAGATCGTGAAGGCGCTTCCCGAAACCGATGTGCGGATCGAAACCGACAAGTCGGGCGTGCGCGTCGCCGCCGACCGGTTCGACTCGCACATGCAGACGCTGCCGCGCGAGGATTTTCCGACGCTGCCCGACGGCGCCGGCGGGACCAAAGCGTCGCTGCCGCGCGCTGCGCTGCGCCAAATGGTAGCCAAGACCCACTTCGCGATTACCGGCGAAGACACGCGCTACTTCCTCAACGGCGCCAAGTTCGTGTTGAAGCCGGACAGCTTGACGCTCGTGGCTACAGACGGTCACCGCCTGGCGCTGGTCGAATCCAAACACGAATCGGGCGTCACCCAGGAAACGGGCGTCATCCTGCCGAAGAAGACGCTGCTCGAACTCGGAAAGCTCCTGAGTGAAGGCGAGGGCGACATTCAGTTCGAGGCCGGCGAGAACCACCTGTTCTTCGAAGTCGGCGATCGCATCCTCATCTCGCGCATGATCGACGGGCAGTTCCCCGCCTACGATCGCGTCATTCCCAAGGGCAACGACAAGACAATCGAGTTCGATCGTGAGCGTCTCACCAGCGCCGTAAAGCGCGTGGCGCTGCTCTCGAACGAGCGCTCGCGCGCCGTCAAGATCGAAGTCAACAAGGGCAAGGTGGACGTCACGTCGAGCAGTTCCGAGTTCGGAGAAGCCAGCGAGCAGTTGACCGTGGACTACAGCGGCCCCCAGCTCACCATCTCCTTCAACGCGCAGTACGTGCTCGACTTCCTCAACGTCGTCGAAACCGATGTCGTATCGCTCTCGCTCAAGGACGAAGTCAGCCAGGCAGTCATGAAGCCGGTCGGCGCCGAGGGTTACGACTACACGTACGTGATCATGCCGATGCGGATCTGACACCAGGGACAGGCGTGGAACACACCGAACAACCAGACCTCACTCGCACCGACTTCAAAGCGACTGGGGAAGCTTCAGACTCTGCAACGGCTCAGGTAAACGGCGCGGACGACTACGGGGCCGACAAGATCAAGGTCCTCGAAGGCCTCGAGGCGGTTCGCAAGCGGCCGGCCATGTACATCGGGTCCACCGGTGTGCCTGGACTGCACCATCTCGTCTACGAGATCGTTGACAACTCCATCGACGAGGCGCTGGCCGGGTTCTGCGATCAGGTCAACGTCACCATCCACATCGACAACTCGATCACAGTGATCGACAACGGGCGCGGCATCCCCGTCGATCGGCACGAGAGCGGCAAGTCGGCCGCCGAGGTGGTGCTGACCGTGCTGCACGCCGGCGGCAAGTTCGACAACGACAGCTACAAGGTCTCGGGCGGTCTGCACGGCGTAGGCGTGTCGGTCGTCAATGCTCTATCCGAGCGGCTCGACCTGGAGATCTGGCGCAACGGCCAGGTTTATCAGCAGAGCTACGAGCGCGGAACGCCGATCGCCGATCTGGAGGCCACGGGCACGACCCAGCGCCGCGGCACCAAGGTCACGTTCAGGCCCGACTCGCAGATCTTCGAGACCACCGAGTACAGCTTCGACACGCTGGCACAGCGTCTGCGTGAGTTGGCGTTTCTCAACGGCGGCATTCTGATCACGCTCGACGACGAGCGCGATGGTAAGAGCCACAAGTTCCAGTACGACGGTGGCATCGTCTCGTTCGTCGAGCACCTGAACAAGAACAAGGCGAACGTCAACGACAAGCCGATCTTCATGAAGGGCATGAAGGACGGCATCGACGCCGAGATCGCGCTGCAGTGGAACGACGGCTATTCCGAGCTGGTCTTTACGTTCGCCAACAACATCAATACGCACGAGGGCGGCACGCACCTGTCCGGCTTCCGTGCGGCGCTCACCAGGACGATCAACAACTACGCGGCCAAGAGCAACCTCGCCAAGGATCTAAAGGACGCGAGCATCAGCGGCGACGACATCCGCGAGGGTCTGACCGGCGTCGTCAGCGTCAAGATTCCGCAGCCGCAGTTCGAAGGGCAAACCAAGACGAAGCTCGGAAACACCGAGGTCAAAGGCATCGTCGAGGCGATCGTCAACGACAAGCTGGGCCAGTATCTCGAGGAAACCCCGGCGGTCGCCAAGCGCATCATCGGCAAGGCGGTGGACGCGGCCCGCGCGCGCGAGGCCGCCCGCAAGGCGCGGGACCTGGTGCGCCGCAAGGGTGCGCTCGATGGCAGCAGCCTCCCTGGCAAGCTCGCCGACTGCCAGGAGCGGGACCCGGCGCAGAGCGAGATCTACATCGTCGAGGGCGAGTCGGCCGGCGGGTCGGCGAAGCAGGGGCGAGATCGACGCTTCCAGGCGATCCTGCCAATCAAGGGCAAGATCCTCAACGTCGAGAAGGCCCGCTTCGACAAGATGCTGGGCAGCGACGAGATCAAGACGATGATCGCGGCGCTCGGCTGCGGCATCGGCGTCGAGGACTTCGACATCGCGCGGCTGCGCTACCACCGCGTCATCATCATGACCGACGCCGACGTGGACGGCTCGCACATCCGGACGCTGCTCCTGACGTTCTTCTACCGGCAGATGCCGAAGCTGATCGATGGCGGCCACGTCTACATCGCGCAGCCGCCGCTCTTCCGCGCCAAGCGCGGGCGGAACGAGAGCTACATCAAGGACGAACGCGACCTCGAGACTTACCTGATTCACCGGGCGGTAGAATCCCGCGTGGCGAAGATGGCAGACGGCTCCGAGCTCTTCGGTGAGGCGCTCGAGCGCCAACTGCAACGCATGATCGGCTATAGGAAGCTGCTGCAGATCGTCACGCGACGCGGCAATCCGCCCGAGATCGTCGCCGCCCTCCTGGAGCTCGACGCCCGCGACAAGACCTTCTTCGAGCACCGCGACAAGCTCGACGTGCTGGCGGCGCGCATGACGACGCCCATCCGCACCGTCAACGTCTCTCGCGACGACGAGCACAACACCTACTCGCTCGACGTCGAAGACCGCTCGCACGGGTATCCGCGCATCTTCCACTTCGGCGTGGAGTTCGTGATGTCGGGTGAGTACCGCACGCTGGCGGCCGCCTTCCGGGAGATTCAGGACGTGACGTTCCCCGTGGTCGTGCGCGCTGCCGACGCCGGAGCTGAAGCGGCGATTGAAGAAGACGCCCCGGAAGAAGCCGCCGAAACCGACGCGGCGGCTCCCGCCGCCGCACCCACCGCCGTACGCGGCGCCAGGAAGGACGCCGACGCCACGCTCGCCAGCCTGGACGAGTTCGTCGAGTTCTTCATCGCCGCCGGCAAGAAGGGCGTGGCCGTCAACCGCTACAAGGGGCTCGGCGAGATGAATCCCGATACGCTCTGGATGACGACCATGGACCCGGACAACCGGACGCTGCTGCAGGTGCGCGCCGAGGACCATGCCGAGGCCGACCAGATGTTCACCACGCTCATGGGCGACCAGGTCGAGCCGCGGCGGAAGTTCATCGAAGATAACGCGCTCGACGTCCGCAACCTCGACGTATAGCCGCCGGCCTCACCCACTTCGACAGCGCACTCACCGATGAGCACGACGCCCCAGAACCGCATTCCCGTCAACATCGAAGACGAGATGAAGCGCTCGTACATGGATTACGCCATGAGCGTAATCATCGGGCGCGCGCTACCTGATATCCGGGACGGCCTGAAGCCGGCGCACCGCCGCGTGCTCTACGGCATGAAGACGATGGGACTGTCGTCCACGCGCGGCTACCGCAAGTGCGCGAAGATCGTCGGCGAGGTGATGGGCAACTTCCATCCCCACGGCGACGCGTCGATCTACGACACACTCGTCCGCATGGCGCAGGACTTCAACATGCGCTATGTGCTCACCGACGGCCAGGGCAACTTCGGCTCGATCGATGGCGACCCGCCGGCGGCCATGCGCTACACCGAGGCGCGCCTCGACCCGCTTGCCGACGAGATGATGGCGGATCTCGACAAGGAGACCGTCGACTTCGTCCCCAACTACGACGAGACCACCGAGGAACCGGTGGTCCTCCCGGCGACCTACCCGAATCTGCTGGTCAATGGCTCGGCCGGCATTGCCGTAGGCATGGCGACCAACGTGCCGCCGCACAACCTGCTCGAGGTCGTCACCGCTGTCATCTGGTCGATCGACGCGTCGCAGTCCGCCACGCCGCCCACCGCCGCCGAGCGCCTGCGGAAGCTGCTCGAGCTCGTGCCCGGCCCCGACTTCCCCACCGGCGCCTACATCATCGGACAGGCAGGCATCCGGCAGTACCAGCTCACCGGTCGCGGCTCCGTGCTGATGCGAGCGAAGACCGAAATCGAGGTCAGCAAGAAGGGCGATCGATCGTCGATCGTCGTGACCGCGATTCCGTATCAGGTGAACAAGGCGCGGCTGATCGAGCGCATCGCCGAGCTCGTGCGTGAGAAGACGATCGAAGGCATTTCGGACATTCGCGACGAGTCGGATCGCGACGGGATGCGCATTGCCATCGACCTGAAGCGCGGCGAGGTGAGCGAGGTCATCCTCAACAACCTCTACAAGCACACGCAGCTGCAGACCAGCTTCGGCGTGATCATGCTCGCCATCGTCGGCGGCCGCCCCAAGATCCTCACGCTCGTCGAGTTCATCGACAACTTCATCGAGTTCCGTCGCGAGGTCGTGCGGCGCCGCACCGAGTTCGAGCTGCGCAAAGCCGAAGCGCGCGCCCACATCCTCGAGGGGCTGAAGATCGCGCTCGATCACCTCGACCAGGTGATCGCGCTGATCCGGGCGTCGAAGAGCCCGGTCGAAGCCCGCGAAGGGCTGATGACGACCTTCGGCCTGAGCCAGATTCAGAGCCAGGCCATCCTGGACATGCAGCTCCAGCGCCTCACCGGGCTCGAGCGGCAGAAGATCCTCGACGAGCTCGCCGAGATCCTGAAGCTGATCGAGCGTCTGCGAGCCATTCTGTCCAGCGACAAGCTGCTGCTCGAGATCATCGTGAGCGAGCTGCGTCAAGTCGTCGAGAAGTACGGCGACGACCGCCGCACCGAAATCCTGCCCGAGGAGGGCGAGTTCCGCGCCCTCGACCTGATCGTCGAAGAAGACATGGCGATCACCGTTACCAACACCGGCTACATCAAGCGCACCGCGATCACCAACTACCGCAACCAGCGCCGCGGCGGCAAAGGCCGCATCGGCATGCGGACGCGGGAGGAGGACTTCGTCAGCCACCTGTTCGTGGCCTCGACGCACGCCTACGTGATGATCTTCTCGGACCGCGGGCGCGCCTACTGGCTCAAGGTTCACGAGATTCCCGACGTCGGGCCGGACGGGCGCGGCAAGGCGATCGCCAACCTGGTGTCGATGCAGGAAGGCGAACGCATCGCCGCGCTGCTGACGGTGCGCGAGTTCGAGGAGAACAAGTTCATCGTCATGGGGACCACCCGTGGCGAGGTCAAGAAGACCGAGCTCTCCGCGTTCAGCAACCCGCGCGCCGGCGGCATCATCGCGATGGACGTCGAGGAAGGTGACGCGGTGATTGCGGTGCAGGTGTCGGAAGGCAGCAACGAGATCTTCATCGGCACGCGCAACGGCATGTCCATCCGCTTCCGCGAAACCGATGTGCGGTCGATGGGCCGCACCGCCGGCGGCGTGCGCGGCATCGAACTGCGCGACGACGACAGCGTGGTGGCGATGGAGGTGCTGGGGGCGGGCGGCACCATCCTGTCCGTGACGGAACAGGGCTTCGGCAAGCGCACCGAGCTGGACGAGTACCGGCTCCAGACGCGCGGTGGCGTTGGCATCATCAACATCCAGGCCAGCGACCGCAACGGCAAGGTGATCGGCGTGGCCCACGTGACCGACGACGACGAGCTGATGCTGATGACGCAGCAGGGCAAAATCCTGCGCATGGCGTCGAAGGACATCCGGACGATCGGCCGCGCCACGCAAGGCGTGCGCCTGATCGACATCGAAGGCGACGATCGCGCGGTGTCGATTGCGCGTCTCGCCGAGAGCGAAGACGAAGCTGTCGCAGAGCCCCCAGCCTCGGACGAACCGCCGGTGCCGCCGTCCGAGCCCGAATCGTAGGGCGCGGCTGCCGTCGTAGGGGCCGCCTAAGGCGGCCCGTTCGCGCACAAGAGAGCGCTACTGCCCCGGTCGGATCGTCTCTTCCCCCGTCAGGCCATACCGGTGAATCATCGCCGGTGTCTGCGTGAAGTCGGAAAAGCTCAGCCACGCGCGGTTCTGCTCGTCGAGATACATGCGCGACACGACGTTCGTGCGTCGATCCAGGAGCCGGATATGGGCGCCGCCCTCTTCGTCGGCCACCAGGTTGATCCGCTCCCGGTTGCGGTCGTCGCCGGTGCCCGGAGGGGCGTCGAGGCCAAGCCCTACGCGTCCCCCTTCCATGTAGCTCACACCGAACCGTTCTGCGCCGTTCGGGTCGTTGACTCGCATCCCGATCCGCCGAGTGTTGCCGGGTGCGTCCAGCGGGCCGAGAACGACTCTCGCCCGGCCATTGACGTCTTCTACAATCAACTGCCTGACGCGCAGCGCCTCGGGCTGCTGCGCCGACGGACGCGGCGACAACGCGAAGGCAACGGCGAGGATGGCCAGTACGACGGCCGCAATCTTGAGCCATCGCAACTGGTGTTCGAGACGGTTGATCTGGGTCTGTAGCAATTCGAGCTCGTGAGGCATATGTCGGCTCCTGGGTGCGGGCATCCCCGCCGCAGGTGACTACTCGCCAGGGTCGCGGAGGTTACTGATGAAGGCTTTGACGGTCGCCGTCCTCCTCGCGTTAGCCCTGCTCAGCGGTGTGGCGCGGATTTCGGCGCAGGATCCCGCCTTCGAAGTGGTGTCAGTGAAGCCGGACGCGAACCCGGCCGCCCAGATCGGCATCCGGCCGGTCTTCGGCAACCGGTTCTCGGCCGCCATCACCGTGAAACTGCTGATCGCCGTCGCCTATGGCGAGCGGTCGACGCTGCCCGACCACCAGGTGGTTGGCGCGCCCTCGTGGGCGGCGAGCGATCGATACGAGATCAACGCGACCTTCGATGGACCGATGACGAGCGCGCCGGGCGGACCACCAGATCGACTGATGTCGATGGTCCGCCGCATGCTCGCCGACCGTTTCAAGCTGAGGATTCACAAGGAGACACGGCAGCTCCCCGTATACGACCTGGTCGTCGCGGCCGCGGCCGGCCGGCTCGGACCGCGGCTGACGAAACCGCCCGGCACGTGCGTCCGGGTGATCGGCGCCCTGCCCCCCAATTTCGATTTCAGTACGTCGTGCGGCTTCAAGCGCGTTGGCCCGAGCTTGATCACCGCGAAAAGCATCGATCTGGACACCTTGGCCGAGGAGCTCTCGCGGCGGCCCGATCTAGGACGCCAGGTTCGAAACCGGACGGGGCTCACCGCCGAATTCGACGTGGAGCTGGAATACGTGCCGCTTGCCGCGGCAGGTGATCCACAGGCCGGCCCCGGCCTCACCACCGCGCTGCGCGATCAGCTCGGGCTGGCGCTTCGCTCCACGACTGGACCGGTCGAAGTTTTCGTCGTCGACGGCCTGGATCGCCCCACGCCCGACTGAGGCCGATCTGAAGACCGGCGGCTACGCCGGTTCGAGCTTCGCGAACTTGGCGCGCAGCGTCTTGGGGCCGACGGACAGGAACCGGACGATCAGCTTGATGTCATCGTCGAGCGGTTCGAGCGCCGTCACGGTGCCGACACCGAACGTCGGGTGCCGCACCCGGAGGCCGACCTTCAAGCCGTTCGGCACCGACTGATCCTCGTCCTCGTAGCGGTACGCCGGCGTATCTTCCTTCTTGCGCCGTCCGTAACCCTCCCAGCGATTCCCCCGCGGGGGCGCGTACGCATTCGTCGAGCCGTATGACATGGCCGACGGCACGGTCTCCATCAGGTTCGGTGGGATCTCGTCGATGAACCGCGAGGGTTCGGTGCTCTGATAGTCGCCGTACACGCGCCGCCGTGCCGCCGAGGTCAGCACCAGCCGGCGCTGGGCGCGGGTGATGCCGACGTAGCACAGGCGCCGCTCCTCCTCGAGCTCGGCCTCGTCGTCGGCCGATCGCGAATGCGGGAAGAGGCCCTCTTCCAGGCCGGCGATGATGACGACCGGAAACTCGAGCCCCTTGGCGCTGTGCATCGTCATCATCAGCACGTGGCTGTCCTTGGAACCGGCCTCTTCATCGGCGTCCGACAGCAGCGACAGCTGATCGACGAACCCGGCCAGCGACGGCTCGGCGGCCCGGCTCTCGTACTCGCGCGCGGCGGACACCAGCTCCATCAGGTTCTCGATGCGCCCCTCGGCCTCTTCGCTGTGCTCCTCGCGGAGGTCCTTGAGGTAGCCGCTGCGGTCGAGCACCTTGCCGAGGAGCAGAGCCACCGACGGCGCGGCCGTCGCCACGGACGTCAGCTCGACCAGCAGATCGCGAAAGCCAGCCACGGCGGTGGCGGCCCTGGGCGCGAGCAGGCGCCGCTCGACCGCCAGGGTGAGCTTTGCCCAGAGCGACGTGTCGCTGGCCACCGGTTGCAGGCCCGCGAGCAGCGGCGGCAGGTCGTCGTCAGGTCCGATCTCGACGGCCTCGAGCGACTCCATCACGCCTTTGCCGATCCCGCGCGCCGGCACGTTGATCACCCGGCGCAGGCTGACGTCGTCGTGCGGGTTGAGCACGAGGCGGAGGTACGAGAGCGCGTCCTTCACTTCCCTGCGCTCGTAGAACCGCACGCCGCCGATGATCCGGTACGAGATGCCGGACCGGCGCAGCGCGTCTTCCACGGTTCGTGACTGCGCGTTGGTGCGATAGAGCACCGCGGCGAGGTTCTCGGCATCCTCGCGGAGTGCCTGTCGACAGGTGCGCGCGATGTACTCGGCCTCGTCGAGGTCGTCGCCCGCGCGATAGTAGAGGATGCGAGCGCCGCCGGTCTGTTCTGTGTAGAGCCGCTTCTCCTTGCGGTTCTTGTTCTGCGCGATGACGGCCGATGCGGCGTCGAGAATCACCTGGGTCGAACGGTAGTTGCGCTCGAGCCGCACGACCGTAGCTTCCGGGAAGTCGTGCTCGAAGTCGAGGATGTTCCGCAGGTCCGCGCCGCGCCATTTGTAGATGGACTGGTCGGGATCGCCCACAACGGCCAGGTTGCGGTGGGCCGACGCCAGACGCTGAATCAACAGGTACTGCGGGCGGTTGGTGTCCTGGTACTCGTCCACCATGACGTAGCGGAACTGCTCGGCGTACTTCCGGCGAACCGGTTCCGCCTTCTCCATCAGCTCCACGGTGTAGAGCAGGAGATCGTCGAAATCCAGCGCCCGCGCGTCCTTGAGGGTGCGCGTGTACATCGCGTAGAGCTTGCCGAGGTGCTGGTCACGGGGATTCCACGAGCTTTCGAACACCTCGGGGCCCTCCATGCGATTCTTCGCGTGGCTGATGCGCGACAGCACCATGCGCGGCTGGGTCGCCGAGTCGTCGATCCCGAGCTCCTTCAGCCCCTGTTTCACCACCGACAGCTGGTCGTTCGAGTCGTAGATCACGAAGTCACGCGACAGGCCGACATGCGGCGCTTCACGCCGGAGGAGCCGGGCGCACAGCGCGTGGAACGTCGAGATCCACATCTTCCGGCAGTCCATCTCGAGCAGCTTCTCGACGCGCGTCCGCATCTCCTCGGCCGCCTTGTTGGTAAAGGTGACGGCCAGAATGGCGGACGGATCGGCAAAGCCGTCCCTGACGAGGTAGGCGATACGGTGGGCGATGACGCGCGTCTTCCCGGAGCCGGCGCCCGCCAGGATGAGGAGCGCGCCCTCCGTCTGCAGAACCGCTTGCTGTTGTTCCGGGTTGAGGCTGGAAACGAGGTTCATGTAGGGGCCGCCTTCAGGCGGCCCACTACCTATTCTACCGTGACGCTCTTGGCGAGGTTGCGCGGCTGATCGACGTCGCAGCCTCGACGGACCGCGATGTAATACGCGAGCAGCTGGAGCGGGATCGTCATGATGATCGGCGTGAGTAGTGCCGACGTGCGCGGCATCGCCACCTGCACGTCGTTCTTGGGGTCGAGCACCGCGGTCATGCGTTCGTCGCCGGCGGTCGTAATCGCGATCACCGCGCCGCCGCGCGCCTTCGCTTCCTGCACGTTGCCGACCATCTTCTCGAACACGTGATCGTCGGGTGCGATCGCCACCACCGGCATCCGTTCGTCGATGAGCGCGATCGGGCCGTGCTTCATCTCGCCGGCCGGATACCCCTCGGCGTGGATGTAGGAGATCTCCTTGAGCTTCAGCGCGCCCTCGAGGGCGATCGGATAGTTGATGCCGCGGCCGAGGAACAGGAAGTCGGTTCGGCTGTAGAACCGTTCGGCGATCTTCTCCACGCCGGCCGATGCCTTGATGGCCTGCTCGATCGTCTGCGGCAGGTGCAGCAGCTCGTCGATGTGGCTGCGGATTTCGTCGGTCGAGAGCGTGCCCCTGATCTGTGCGAGGTACAGCCCCAGCAGCTGGAGGGCGACGAGCTGAGAGGTGAACGCCTTCGTCGAGGCCACGCCGATTTCCGGGCCCGCATGGGTGTAGACCGTCCCGTCGGCGTCGCGCGTCACCGCACTGCCCACCACGTTGCAGATGGCGATGCTGGCGGCGCCCTTGCGGGAGGCCTCGTGCAGCGCCGCGCGCGTATCCGCCGTCTCGCCGGACTGCGTGATGACGATGGCCAGCTCGTTTGGCGCCACGATCGGGTTGCGGTAGCGGTATTCGGACCCGTACTCGACCTCGACGGGCACTTGCGCCAGCGATTCGAGCATGTACTTGCCCACCAGGCCGGCGTGCCACGACGTGCCGCACGCCAGGATGATGACCTTGCGCAGGTTCTTCAGCTTCTCCGCCGGAATGTGGAGATCCTCGAAGAAGATCTCGCCTCGATCGAGCGACACGCGGCCCAGGATGGTGTCGCGCGCGGCGGTGGGCTGCTCGTAGATCTCCTTGAGCATGAAGTGCTTGTAGCCGCCTTTTTCCGCCGCGATCGGATCCCACAGCACCCGCTGGGTGGTCTTCGACACTTCGCGGCCGTTGTAGTCGGTGAACTGAACGCCAGACCGGGTGATGATGGCCATCTCCTCGTCGCCGAGGAACACCACGTCGCGCGTGTGGGACAGGATGGCGGGGATGTCGGAGGCGACGAAGAACTCGTTGTCGCCGAGCCCGACGACGATCGGCGGCCCGTTGCGCACGGCCACGATCTTCTCGGGGTCGTCCACGGACACGAGCACGATCGCGAACATGCCGCGCATCACCTTGAGCGCGCGCCGCACGGCGTTCTCGAGCCCGTCGGTCTTCATCTCGCGCTCCACCAGGTGCGCGACGATCTCGGTATCGGTCTCGGTCTTGAAGGTGTGCCCCTGCCCCTGCAGTTCGTGCTTGAGCTCGAGGTAGTTCTCGATGATTCCGTTGTGGACGACGACGATCTTGCCGGTGCAGTCGCGGTGCGGGTGGGCGTTCTCCTCGGTCGGCCGTCCGTGCGTGGCCCAGCGCGTGTGACCAACGCCGTACACGCCGTCGAGCGGCTCGGCGTGAATTGCGTTCTCGAGGTTGATCAACTTCCCCGCCGATCGCCGCAGCTCGATGCCTTCCGGGCTCACGAGCGCCACGCCAGCCGAGTCGTAGCCGCGGTACTCCATGCGGCGGAGCCCGTCGATGAGCACGGGCACGACAGGTTTCGAACCGATGTATCCGATGATGCCGCACATAATCTCTACCCTTTTTGCGGAACGGCTTTCTTCCGCTCGACCCAGCCCTCGACGTTGTTCTGCCGGGCGCGCGCGATGCCGAGCGCACCATCCGGAACGTCCTGCGTGATCGACGAGCCAGCGGCCACGTAGGCGCCCTTGCCGACCTTCACCGGTGCGATGAGCTGCGAATCGCTGCCGATGAACGCGCCGTCATCGATGATCGTCTGGTGCTTCTTCTCGCCGTCGTAGTTGCAGGTGATGGTGCCCGCGCCGACGTTGACGTGATTGCCGACGATCGCGTCGCCGAGGTAGGCCAGGTGATTCACCTTCGAGCCGGCGCCGAGCGTCGTCTTCTTCAGCTCGACGAAATTGCCGATCTTCGCCCCCTCGCCTACCGCCGACGCCGGGCGCAGGTGCGCGAACGGACCGACCGCCGCGCCGCTCGCGATCCGCGACTCCACGATAACGCAGAAGCTGTTGATGTTGACGTGATCGCCGATCTCGGCGTCGGCAATGCGCACGTGCGCCTGAATCTCGCAGGCGCGCCCGATCCGCGTCGGACCTTCGATGACGACCCCCGGGTGAATGACGGTGTCGGCGCCGATCTCCGCGCGCGGGTCGATGTAGGTCGTGGCCGGATCGACCAGCGTGACGCCGGCGGCCATCAGCTCTTCGTTCTTGTTCTGTCTCACGAGCGTCCCTACTTCAGCCAGCTCGGTGCGGCTGTTGATGCCACGGATTTCCTCGGGGTCGTCTACGAGCAGCGTCTCCACCGGAAGCTTGCGCCGCCGGTAGATGCCCACGAGATCGGTCAGGTAGAACTCCCCCTGCGCGTTCTGCGAGGCGATCCCACGCAACGCGTCGAAGAGGGGAGGGAGGTCGAAGGCGTAGATGCCGGAGTTGATCTCTCGAATCTGGCGCTCGGCGGGCGACGCATCCCGCTCCTCGACGATCCGTGCGATCTTGCCGTCCACACGGACGATGCGTCCGTAGCCATATGGACGCTCGACAGCCGCGGTGACGACGGTCGCGGCGGCCGTGGCGGCCACGTGCGTCTGCAGGAGCTTTTCCAGCGTCCGGCCCTTGAGGAGGGGGACGTCGCCAGACAACAGAATCACGGTGCCGGTCTTTCCTGCCAGGATCGGCTCGGCCTGCTGCAAGGCATGGGCGGTGCCGAGCTGCGGCTCCTGCAGCGCGAAGGCGACTCCGGGTCGGCCGGCCAGACGTTCCTTCACGGCCGCGCCGCCGTGTCCCACAATCACCGTCACCGTGGCGGGAGCCACAGCGGCGGCCGCGTCCAGCACGTGCTCGAGCATGGCTCGGCCCGCCACCGGGTGGAGCACCTTCGGAAGTTGTGATTTCATCCGCGTGCCCTGGCCCGCGGCAAGAATCACGACATGCGTCACTGACTGGTTCATCGGATGGGGGATACGGGCTCGATACGGCCGTTCCTACGACCGCTCCAGCCCCACCGAACCACTTGAACTGTGCACGAGTCGAGCCAACCTTGGCCATGGGCCAGGAGTCGGCCTAGGCCTGACGGAGGGGTTGTGCCCTATAGCTTCGCACGCTCCAGAGCCTTGTAAACCTCGTTCGCCGTAAGTCCCAGCCGCTTTGCCACCTCGCCTGCTGCGGCGCGCTTCCCAGATGCGCGACTAGGTTTGGCGAATGACCGAAACGCATCGAGTATGTCCTCGTCAGACGGCCGCGCAGCCGGCGCCTCAGGGTGCGTGTCTGGGCCAATAACTAGAGCAAATTCGCCTTTTCTGGCGATAGACATAAACACGGCGTCGTTCGCTGGCCCCTTGACAAACTGCTGATGCGCCTTGGTCAGCTCTCGGCCGACACAAATCTGGCGAGTGCCCAACAATGTGGCCAGATCCGCAAGTGTCGGCGCGATTCGATGGGGAGCTTCAAAGAAGACGACGGTAGACTTGAGCGCTGACAGCTGTCGGAACCACTCCACGCGGGCCTTTGCCTTAATTGGAGGAAAGCCGAGAAATGTAACTGAATTCAATGGAAATCCAGACCCGACGGCCGCGACCAGCGCCGCGCTCGCTCCCGGAATCGGATCGACGGCCACGCCAGCCTCCTGGCAGGCGGCGACGAGCTCGGCACCCGGATCGGAAATGCCAGGCGTGCCAGCATCGGTGACGAGGGCCACCCTCTCCCCTGCCATCAGTCGCGCGATCAACTGCGGGAGGCGAGCACGGCTGTTGTGGGCGTGAAAGCTCAGCGTGGGCGTGTGTATCCCGTAGTGACTGAGGAGCTTGGCGGTGCGACGCGTGTCTTCGGCGGCGATGAGGTTCGCTTCTCGAAGCACCCGAAGCGCGCGCAGCGTGATGTCCTCGAGGTTGCCAATCGGGGTGGCGACCACGAACAGCGTGCCGGGCATGGTCGGGTTGTGCGGGCGGGCGACGGTTATTGTACCATTGCCTGATGCGCTCTTCTCCAGTTCCGCCACTGAGCGCCACAGTCAGAGGGCATGCACCCATCGGAGCCTTTTCCGCACTTTGTCGACGATTACCTGGCATATCTGCAGGAGGTTCTGCCTAGCCAGGCGAGTCTCGACGGCGTCCATTTGCATGACGACCTGCTCGAGGATCTGAGCCGACCGGCCATCGACGGCCACGTGCGCGCGCTGGCGGGATTCAGCCGCCGGCTCAATCAGATCGACGTGTCGCACCTGACGCCCGTCGAGCAGACGGAACACGCAATCGTCGCCGCGAACGTCGAAGCCCGGATGTACGACCTCGAGGTTGTACGGACGTGGGACCGCAGCCCCCAGATGTATGCCGATACGATCGGCATCGGTCTGGCCGGCCAGGCCCTCTTTTCCTATGCGCCGGAAGCCGAGCGCGCCCGGCGCGTCGTGTCGAAGCTGCGGCAGGTACCCCGCCTGGTGCAAGCCGCGCGCGACAACATCAAGGAGAGCCCGGGCATCTTCGTCAAGACGGGGCTCGAGAGCTGGCGTGGGGTTCTGTCGTTCATCGAGAAGGATCTTCCCAAGGCGTTCGCGTCGCTCGACGACCTCCACATCCTGGGCGATCTGGCCGACACCGCCACCGAGGCGGCCACCTCCGTCACTTCCTACATCGGCTATCTGGAAACCGACCTCGCCCCGCGCGCCAAGGCGTCGTTCCGGCTCGGTCGGGAGCGGTTCGAGCAGAAGCTGAAACTGGACGAAGGGATCTCGCTCAGCGCCGACCGGCTCCTGACGATCGCGTTGCGCCAGCTGCAGGAAGTGCAGGAGGAGTTCCGCAAGGTGGCGGGCCGCTTGAACGGCGCCACCGATCCGATCCAGGCGTGGCGCAACGCCAAGGAGCAGCATCCCGAGCCGGGCACACTCGTGGCCACCGCGCAGCAGCAGGTGGAGGAGCTCGAGAAGTTTCTGCAGCGGCAGTCGATCGTGTCGATGCCGCCGTCCGAACCGGTCGTGGTCGCCCCGTCACCGGAGTTCTACCGCTGGGCGTTTGCCAGCATGTGGACGCCGGGGCCGTTCGAGAGCAAGCCGAGCCGCGCCTACTACTACCTCACCGACGTCATGCGCGGCTGGTCGCCCGAGCGCCAGAAGGAGCACCTGCGCGACTTCAACATCCCGACGCTGTGGACCATCTCGATCCACGAGGTCTACCCCGGTCACTTCCTGCACTATCAGCATCTGCGCCAGGTGGAATCGAAGGTCCGCAAGTCGACCTTCTTCGCGCCGGCCTCATTTGTCGAGGGCTGGGCTCACTACTGCGAGCACATGATGGTGGAGGCCGGCTTCCGCAAGGGCGACACGGCGTTCCGCCTCGGGCAGCTCGCCGAGGCGCTGGTGCGGCTGGCCCGCTTCGTCGTCGGCATCCGCCTGCACTGCGAAGACCTGTCGGTGGAGCAGGGGATGCGCTTCTTCCGCGACGAGGCGTTCCTGGAAGAGCCCACCGCGCGGCGCGAGGCCGAGCGTGGCACCTTCGATCCCACTTACCTCGTGTACTCGGCTGGCAAGCTGATGATGCTCAAGCTCCGGCATGACTACGAGGAGCAGCAGGGGGCGAAGTATTCGCTCAAGGGTTTCCACGACGCGGTGCTCGGCAACGGCTGCGCGCCGTTTTGGGCCCACCGCCGGCTGCTGCTCGGTGACGCGTCGAAGGACGCGCCGCTCGAGTAGCGCGGTTCCCGAGAAAGAGACACGCGATCGATGCCGCTGTATGAATACGAATGCGAGGCCTGCGGGCACCGCTTCGAGATCATCCAGAAGTTTTCGGATGGACCGCCGGATGTCTGTCCGAAATGCGGCAAGGGTCCGTTACAGCGGCTGCAGTCGTCGCCCGCGTTCCAGTTCAAGGGCACCGGCTGGTACGTGACTGATTACGCCGGCAAGGGCAAGAGCAGCGGTGACAGCGGGGGAGACTCCAAGCCCGCCAAGAGCGACTCGAGCCCCGGCGCGAGCGACGGCAAGAGCGCCGGCGACTCCAAGAAGAGCGACGCGCCGGCGTCCACCCCCACGCCGTCGAAGGACTAGCGCGGAGCCGGAACTTTGAGATCGAGCGACTCGAGATACTGGCGGAACGGCTCCGCCAGATCGGGACGCTGCAGCGCGAAATAGACCAGCGCCTTCAGGAACCCCAGCTTGTTGCCAGTGTCGTGGCGCACGCCCGAGATCTCGCAGGCGTAAATCGGCCGCGACCGCTGCAGCTCACGCAGCCCGTTGGTCAATTGAATCTCGCCGGTGCGGTCGCGGCTTGTGACCTCGAGCGCATCGAAGATGTCGGGCGTGAGAATGTACCGGCCGATGATGGCCAGGTTCGAGGGCGCCTCTTCGCGTCGCGGCTTCTCGACCAGGCTGGTGATGCGGTGCACGCCCGGTCCGAGGTCAGACGACTCGTCCACCGCGACGATGCCGTAGCTCGAGACGTCTTCCGGCGGCACGCGCTCCACCGCCAGCACCGGTCCGCCGACGCGCTCGAACACGTCGATCATCTGCTTCAGGGCCGGCGGCGTGGCGTCGATGACGTCGTCGCCGAGCACTACCGCGAAAGGCTCGCCGCCGACCAGGTTCCGGGCCACGAGCACCGCGTGTCCGAGCCCGAGCGGCTCGCCCTGCCGTACGTAGCACACGTTGATCAGCTGCGTGATCTTGCGGATCTCTTCGAGCTGCTCCTTCTTGCCGCGCTGCTCCAGGACGCTCTCGAGCTCCACGGCGCGGTCGAAGTGATCTTCGATGGCGTTCTTGCCGCGGCCGGTGACGATGACGATGTTGTTGATGCCCGACGCCACCGCCTCCTCGACGCCGTACTGAATCACCGGCTTGTCCACCAGCACCAGCATTTCCTTCGGCTGGGCCTTGGTGGCGGGGAGAAAACGTGTGCCGAGCCCGGCGGCGGGGAAGACGGCGGTGCGCACGGCCATGCGGTCGATCGTAACCCAGGTACAATCCACCAGTGCTCGATCCCGCCCTTTTACGAGAGCGTTTTGACGACGTCCGCGCGACGTTGCAGAAACGCGGCGCCAACCTCGATGCCGAGCTGCAGTCGCTGGCGGCGCTCGAGGCCGAGCGGCGGCGCCTCCTGCCCGAGGTCGAAGGGCTCAAGCGCGAGCAGAATGCCGCCGCTGAAGAGGTCGCCCGCGCGAAGAAGCAGGGTCTCGACACCACGGCGATTCAAGAGGCCAACCGTGCGCGGGCGCAGCGCGTCAAGCAGCTCGATGCGGAGCTGGCGGCGCTCGAGCAGCGCCGCAGCCAGGGGCTGCTCGTGCTCCCGAACCTGCCGCACGCCAGCGTTCCGGAAGGCACCTCCGCCGACGACAACGTCGAGGTGCGGCGGCACGGCACCCAGCCCTCGTACGGGTTTACGCCGCAGGCACACTGGGATCTCGGGCCGGCGCTCGGTATCATCGACTTCGAGCGCGGCACCAAGATCGCGGCCGCGCGCTTTTCGGTGTTGATCGGCGGCGGCGCGCGGCTGGCGCGCGCGCTGATCAACTTCATGCTCCAACTCCACACGACCGAGCACGGGTATACGGAGGTGGAGCCGCCCTTCATGGCCAACGCCGCGTCGCTGACGGGCACGGGCAACCTGCCGAAATTCGAGCCGGACCTGTTCAAAATTGCGGGTGACTGGGATCTGTACCTGGTGCCTACCGCGGAGGTGCCGCTCACCAACATGCACCGCGGCGAGATTCTCGACGGCCGGCAACTGCCGATTCGCTACACCGCCTACACGCCGTGCTTCCGCAGCGAGGCCGGCTCGTATGGGGCCGATGTGCGAGGGCTCATCCGGCAGCACCAGTTCGACAAGGTCGAGCTGATGGCGTTCACCACGCCGGAGGCGTCGTACGACGAGCACGAGCGGCTGACCAGGAGCGCCGAGGAAGTGCTGAAGCGACTCGAGTTGCCGTATCGCACGATGCTCTTGTGCAGCGGCGACATGGGCTTTGCGTCCGCGAAGACCTACGACCTCGAGGTGTGGCTGCCGGGGCAGAACAGCTATCGCGAGATCTCGTCGTGCACCAACACCGAGGCGTTTCAGGCGCGCCGCGCGAACATCAAATTCAGGCCCGACGGGGCGGGGAAGCCGGACTTCGTCCACACGCTCAACGGCTCGGGGCTCGCCGTGGGGCGCACCCTCATTGCGATTCTGGAGAACTTCCAGCAAGCCGACGGGTCAGTGGTCATCCCCGACGCGCTCCGCCCGTTCATGGGCGGAGCCGAGCGGATCACGAAGCGCGCGTAGGCGTACGTAGCGCAGGCCTTCAGGCCTGCCCCGCCTATGTAATGATCATCCCGGCCGGAGAGGTGGCCGAGTGGTTTAAGGCGGCGGTCTTGAAAACCGTTGAAGCCGGAAGGCTTCCAGGGGTTCGAATCCCTTCCTCTCCGCCAGCTTCACTCGCTCCGCTCGTTCGCTGGCGGAGCGGGAGGGATTCGGTGGTCGTTCGGCGGCGCCTTCGGGAAGGCGCCGCCAGAAGGACCGAATCCCCCCGGGGGGCCACTCGACGCTACCGTTCGATCGGACGCTCGACGTGGTCGATGACCAGCGTCTGCAGCGGCGCGCGCGAGGGCTCGAGCTTCAGGCCGAGCTGTTCCTGAAGTGCCGTGAAGAGGGTCGGAGCGTCGGAGACAGCAGCGGCCACGTCGGGGGCGAAGGTCAGCGTGATCTGGTAATACCCTTCGAGGCCAGTGCGGTCGAATATGACGCGCCCGGCTCGCGACGCCAGGTTTCGCGCCAGCCCTTCCATCGTGATGCCGCCGGCCAGAAACTCGCCTCGGTTGGCGCGGACGCCGCATGGCGGCGCGCCATTCGAGGCGGGCGAGAGGGCAGGTGCCGGTCGGCCTGCGTCGCGCGCCGCGGCCGCCGCCGCGCAATCTCGATCGGTGCGGACGATCTGCAGACCAAGGCTCCGATCTCGACGGGCGAAGACGAGCTCGTACACCGGTTGCTCGCGCATCTCGTAGTGGGCCTGGAGATGCAACCGCTCCTCGAGGAGCGCGCGCAACATCGCCGCGCGCAGTTCCGCAGTCGCCGGGCCACCTGCCTTGGCGATGAGGTCGTAGCGATCCGCCAGCCAGCCCGGCGCCCCCACGAGTTCGTTGCTCTGCGGCCGGTAGGCGTTGAAGATCAGATTCCGGAGCGTCCCGTTCTCCATCATCAGGCCGTCCGGCCGATCACTCATCGATGTGGACGTCGAACCGCTGGTGTTGCGTTTGAGCGACGCCACGTCGAATCGGGCGTCTTGCGCGGCAACCAACCGGCCAGCCAGAAGTGACGCAACAGCGAGGCGCGAGGCGCCCGTCATGCCGTCCTTGGACGAACCACATGCTTGCGGTGTTCCTCGGCTCCGTTCCCGTGCCTCAGGCTCGCGCGCTGGCCGGTTCAGTTTCGGTACAGCGCTGCCGAGAGCTGCGGCTCGATAATGGGTTCCAGCGTTTCCGCGAACGCTCCTGTCAGGTGATTGTCGTCGCGGTACATCACGCGACCCTCCGTCATCGTCTCGCACACCCCCTGGGTGCACAGCGCCGGCAGCGTGTCCACGAACGACACGCCCTTCAGCCCCGCCGCCGCCTCCTGCTCCGCGGCGAAGACTTCGGCGTTGACGTTCGACGCCAGGGTTCCCCGGCACGACTCGCTCGCGTCCCGCCCGAGCCGGGAGGCATGCGCCAGACAGTCGGGGACGTCGAAGACGAACCGCGGCACGTCGCGCATCACGACCACGCGGAGTCCATTGGCGACCAGCGCCTGCAACGCGGCGCGCATGCCGTCGTGCACGCGCTGTCGCCACGCCGGCCGATCGACCTGCGTGTGATTGGTCGCGGTGCCCAGGATCACCAGGTCCGGCCGCCACCGGATGACGGCGTCCACCGCCTCGCGCCGCCACGCGTCGCACGACGCATCGCGACGATCGCTCCCGGGCGCGCCGGCGTCGAGATCGGGCGCGCCGCACCCCGACTTCAGAACGGTCATCAACGTCCAGGCGCGCTTCTCGGCAATGGACTCGATCGGATTGAACCAGTGAATGGCGTGCGAGTCGCCGAACAGCACCACGCGCGTAGGCGCACCGGTGGTTCCGAACTCGCAGTGCCGAACCGTCGCCTCGGCGCCGGTGGCCACGCACGCCGCGCGAGGCAGACGGCCGTCGTCGCCGGCGGCTGCGGCGAAGCCTCGCATCGACGGGCGGTGCGCCAGCGCCTGGGCAAATGCGCGCGCCTGCACTGCGCTCGCGAAGCACACACAGGTGAGCGCGAGGCCGGTCGCCACGGACAGCAATGGCCGGCGAACGAGAACCGGATGATGGCGAAGCGGGTTCTCGACGAACCGGAAGCAGGCTGCCGCGGCCACGAGCGCCAGCAGCGCGGCGGTTACCTTGCCGGCGGCGGAGAGGCCCGGAAACAGCACGTGCGCGAATACCAGAAACGGCCAGTGCCAGAGGTACCACGAGTACGACAGCGTTCCGAGGCGAAGAAGAGGCGGCCTGCTCAACAGAGCCGACACCCCTGCGCCCGGCATCGCGGCGCCCGCGGACAGCATGGCGCACGTGCCGGCTACGGGCACCACCGCCAGCCAGCCTGGAAACGCCGACTCCGCCGAGATCAGCAGGAGCGATACGCCAATGAGCGCAAGCCCGGCCCACCCGATGACCACGCTCACGCGCGAGGGGAGGCGCGGCTGCCAGAGCGCGAGCGACAGCAGCCCGCCGGCGCCAAATTCCCAGGCCCTGGTCGGTAAGAGATAGAACGCGGTGGTGGCATCAGCGGCCGTCAGCACGATGCACGCCGCCAGCGAAGCCGCCGTCATGGCCATCATGAAAGCGATGAGCGCGCGCCGGGATCGAATCCACACCAGCCCTGATGCAATGAGCAGCGGCCAGAAAAGGTAGAACTGCTCCTCGACTGCGAGCGACCACATGTGGACGAGCGGGTTCAACTCCACTCGAGGCGCGAAGTAGTCAGCGGCGTTGATCGCAAAGAAGACGTTTCCGAGGTAGACGGCGGAGGCGCGTCCGGCTCTCGCCGCAAAGTCCAGCTCGCCCGGCGCAAACAGCAAGCTGCCCGCGGCGAGCGTCACGGCGAGCGTGAGCGCGGACGCCGGGAGGAGCCGTCTGAGACGGCGCGCGTAGAACTGCAGCACGTTCAAGCGCCCGTCGCGTTCTACCTCCGAGACGAGCAAGCGCGTGATCAGGTAGCCGGACAGGACGAAGAAGATGTCCACGCCGACGAAGCCGCCGGTGATCGGCCGCAGGCCGCAGTGATATGACACCACGGTGACGATCGCGATGCCCCGCATCCCTTCGACATCGGGCCGGAAGCCGGGCGCGGGGTGTGTCACGACTCTGCCGTGGGCCGGCTGGGAGGAACTGTCGGCCCGACATGAATCGCGCCGATACAGTGGGTGAGGTACGCGATGCCGAACTTCCTACGTGTGATTGCGCCTGTCGCGGCCGTCGCGCTGCTC
Source organism: Vicinamibacterales bacterium (assembly GCA_036004405.1). Lineage (GTDB taxonomy): Bacteria > Acidobacteriota > Vicinamibacteria > Vicinamibacterales > UBA2999 > DASYRM01. Next base: position 93,188 of record DASYRM010000151.1, on the reverse strand, counting down.
ACGGTGGCCTGCAACAGCACGCCCGATGCCACCGAGGCACAGCCGGCCATCTCGACCAGTGCGGCCGACAACCTCGTCCCTGGCCAGCTCGCGCGAGGCGCGGCGCTTCAGACCGAGATCCGGAGCGCCGGGCACGACTGCAACAAGGTCGTCCGCACCTTCCAGCAGGGCGTTCGCGACGGCGGAGATATCTGGGATGCCGAGTGCGAAGGAGGCGAAGAGTACGGAGTGGTCTCGAGGGCAGACGGGACGACCGACGTCCTCGAGTGCAGCGCCCTCGAACGCCAGACCGGAACGAGCTGTTGGGAAAAGTTCTAAGAGACGAGGCCGCCAGCTTTAGGGCATAAGGCCAGGGTCGAGCTGGCCTTCGAGCACACCGACGACGAACTGATCTTCTGGTAAGGCCCCAAGAACCTCGGCGCCGCTGCTGGAGACTGTCTTTGGAACGCCAGTAACCCTATATTTTCTTGACAGATCGTGGAACTCACTCGCCTCGACGCAAGTCGCTGAAATGTTTGGGCTTTCGACCGCCATTCGATGGGCCAGCGTGACTGCCCGTGGGCAATGGGGGCATGTCGGCGTCACGAAAACCTTGATATCGAGCGGTTCGGTCGCCTTCTCGGCGATCAGCCGCTTGCTCTCCTCGGTCAGCCCGGAATCGTCGGTCCCGGCCAGCAGGATCGACTCCACCAGCGAGCTGAACTCGTAGCCAGCCGGCGCCCCAAGAAAGCGCATGCGGGTGTCTGCCCCATCGCGCAGCAGCACGATGGCCGGAATGCGGTCGATCCCAAACTGATCGCTCTTCTCCTTGTCGAGGACGAGATTCACTTCTTCGACGGAGATGCGATCGCTGAGGCCGGCTACCTCGTCCACAACCTGGCGCGCAATCAGGACGGTTTCGGGCGCGCCGATGGTCTGGGTGAAGAAGAGCAGCGTGACGTCGTGCGTGAGCCCACCCAGGTGCGTCTGCACCGTCTGACGGTCGCGATCGGAAAGCAGGCTCATTAGAACTTGAAGAGATCGTCGAACGCCTTGCGCGAGCTGTCCACCTTGGGGGTCGTTGTCTCGCGCTCGACCGTCGTGCGCGGGCTGTAGCTCGAGCAGCTGTTTCGCGCGTTCTTCGGGGTGATCCGCACTGGCACCGGCTGCATGCACTCGAATCGGCTACCGGGGTCGAACGACACGCACTGGGCGCACGAGCGCAGATCCACACCGCACCGCAGACACTTGCTGTCCGCCGTGACCTCGGTGGACACCACGTAGCCGCACTGCGAACAGCGAAAAACTTCGCGGTAGCCCGGCATGCTGATGTTCTTTGGCCCATCCTGGGAGATCCGCCGCGCGCCAGCGGGCGCGCCGGGTTCCGCCGGCGGGCGGCCGGGCTGTGGATTTCTTGGACGATTGGACGGCTCGTCCTGATACCCTCGCTGGCGATATTTTCGGTCGCTCATGGGTGCGATGAGGAAGTCAGATTGTAGCGTGCAGAGAGCCCGGAATGACCGGTCCCAAAGCTTGATCCTTTTTTCACAACTGTGGTACAACCCCGTGTTGGCCGCTTCACCACGCAGGGCACGCACCGCTCACGCCCGATTGGACGCGGAGACCGCCGACTAACGCCCGGGCCAGGGGGGCGAGTCGCTCAATCACGATGCCGCAGATCTTCGATCGCAGCGCTAACTTCCTTTCCAAGGCCAGTCTCGGCGGCCTGCTCCTCTTTGTCGGCGGCGTCATCACGCTCCTGATGGTGTTTGGCCGCTCGTCGTACGTCACACGGGCGAACGAATACATCGAGCAGCCGATTCAGTTCAGCCACGCGCACCACGTCGGCGACGACGGCATCGACTGCCGCTATTGCCATACGTCGGTCGAGACGTCGGCGTTTGCCGGCATCCCGCCGACCAAGACGTGCATGAACTGCCACTCGCAGCTGTGGAACACGGCGCCTATTCTCGAGCCGGTGCGCGCCAGCTTCCGTGACGACAAGCCGCTGCACTGGATCCGCGTGCACGACCTGCCCGACTTCGTCTACTTCAACCACAGCATCCACGTGAAGAAGGGGATGGGCTGCGAGACGTGCCACGGGCGCGTCGATCAGATGCCGCTCATGCTTCAAAGGAATTCGCTGCAGATGGAGTGGTGCATCAACTGCCACCGCAATCCCGAGAACTACGTCCGTCCGCGCTCGGAGATTTTCACGATGGGCTATCAGCCGGCCGAGCCGCAGTCGGTTATTGGGCCGCGGCTCGTGAAGCAGTACGCGATCAAGGGCAACACCAGTTGCTCGACGTGCCACCGGTGAGGCGCTCATGAGTGAAATAAAGGACATCGACGCGCTTCGCGCTCAGCTCGACGGCACGCGCGGCAAGGAATACTGGCGGAGCCTCGAGGCGCTGTCGGGCACACCGGAGTTCAAGGAGTTCCTGCACCGCGAGTTTCCGCAGAACGCCTCCGAGTGGCTCGATCCCGTCGGCCGCCGCGGCTTCCTGAAGCTGATGTCGGCGTCGCTCGCCCTGGCCGGCGTGAGCGCCTGCACGCGCCAGCCGACCGAAGAGCTCGTGCCCTACGTGCGCCAGCCCGAGGAGCTCGTGCCCGGCAAGCCGCTCTTCTACGCCACGGCAATGCCGTTTGCCGGCGCCGGGATGGGGCTGCTCGTCGAGAGCCACGAAGGCCGGCCGACGAAGATCGAAGGCAACCCCGATCACCCCTCGAGCCGCGGCGCCACGGACCTCTTCGCGCAGGCGTCGATCCTCGGCCTCTACGATCCCGATCGCTCGACCACGATCACGAATCTCGGCGACATCGAGCCGTTCAGTGCGTTTGTCGTCGCGATGCGCAGCGTGCTGGCGGCGCAGCTGTCGAAAAAGGGCGCCGGCCTCCGCATCCTCACCGAGACTATCGCGTCGCCAACGATGGCGGCCCAGATCGACGACCTCCTCACGCGCCTGCCGGCGGCGAAAGTGGTGCAGTGGGAGCCGTTCTTCGGCCACAACGCCCGCGAGGGCAGCCGCCTGGCGTTCAACGAGTACGTGGCGCCGCAGTACGCGGTGGAGAAGGCCGACGTCATCCTGTCGCTCGATGCCGACTTCATGTGCGTCGGTGCTGCCGGCCTCAGGAACGCGCGCGCCTTTGCGTCGCGCCGCCGCGCCGAAAACACCGGCACCCGCAACCGTCTCTACGCCGTTGAAAGCACGCCGACCAACAGCGGGTCGCGCGCGGATCACCGTCTGCCGCTCAAGGCGTCGCAGATTGAAGGCGTTGCCCGCGCCCTCGCGGCGAAGCTCAACGTCCCGGGCGTAGCGGCCGTGTCGGTGTCGGGGGAGGCCGCGTCGAAGTTTCTCGAATCGCTGGCCGTGGATCTCCAGGGCGCTCGCGGCAAGAGCCTGGTGATTGCCGGCGACAGCCAGCCGGCCTCGGTGCATGCCGTCGTCCACGCCATCAACGCCGCGCTCGGCAACGTGGGCCAGACGGTCAGCTACACCCAAACCCCCGAAGCCCGTCCCGGCAACCAGATCGCGTCGCTGCGCGAGCTCGTCGGCGAGATGAACGCCGGCACGGTGGACTTCGTGCTGATCCTCGGCGGCAACCCGGTCTACACGGCGCCGGCGGATCTGAAGTTCGGCGACGCGCTGGCCAAGGTGCGGCTGCGCGCCCACGTCGGGCAGTACGAAGACGAAACCGCCGAGAAGTGCCAGTGGCACGTGCCCGAAGCGCACTACCTCGAGATGTGGAGCGACGTACGTGCCGACGACGGCACCGTCACGATCGTACAGCCGCTCATCGCGCCGCTCTACGGCGGCAAATCGCCGCACGAGATTCTGGCGGCGTTTGCGGAGACCGGCGGCGGCGAGCGCCCGGGCTACGACATCGTTCGCGAGTACTGGGCGAAGCAGACGGGCCTGTCCACGGCTGCACCCGCCGCGCCGCCGGTCGTCGTCGCCGCACCCGTTCCCGCCCCGGCCGCGCCCAAGGCGCCTCCCGCGGGCGCTGCCGCCGGAGTTGGCGCCGGAGCTCCCGCCGCCGCGCCGGCCGTGCCGGCGCCCATCGCTGCCGCGCCCAAGCCGGCGCTGTCGCCGTTCGATCTGGCATGGCGCAAGTGGCTGCACGACGGCCTGGTGCCGGGCACGGCGTTCGCCACCCGGCAGGTGACGCTGCAGGGGGCGATGCCTCCGGCCGCCACTCCCGTGGGCGACGGGCTCGAGGTCGTCTTCCGTCCCGATCCCGCGGTGCACGACGGCCGCTTCTCGAACAACGCCTGGCTACAGGAACTGCCGAAGTCGCTCACCAAGCTCACGTGGGACAACGCCGCCCTCATCGCGCCCGGCACCGCCAAGCGCCTGCTGCTGATCAGCGGCGACGTCGTAGAGCTGAAGCAGGGCGGACAGACGGTGCGCATCCCGGTGTGGCTCGCGCCCGGCCAGGCCGCCGACACGCTGACGCTGCACCTCGGGTACGGCCGCACGCGCTCGGGCCGCACCGGTACCGGCATCGGCTTCGCGGTGAACGCCCTGCGCACGACCGGGGCGCCCGACACGCTCGCCGGCGTGCAGCTCACGAAGACCGGCGACAACTACGAGCTCGCCTGCACGCAGGACCACGGGTCGCTCGAAGGCCGCAACCTGATTCGCGTCGCGACGCAGGCCCAGTACACCGCCGACCCGTCGTTTGCCGCGAAGATGCAGGAAGAGATTCCAAAGACGCTCACCATGCTCCCGCCGCGCAGCTACGAAGGCTACGCGTGGGGCATGGCGATCGACCAGAACGTCTGCACCGGCTGCAACGCCTGCGTGGTGGCCTGTCAGGCCGAGAACAACGTGCCGGTGGTGGGCAAGAGCCAGGTGGCGAACGGCCGCGAGATGCACTGGCTGCGCGTCGATCGCTACTACACCGGCGACGACCCCGACAACCCGGACACCTATCACCAGCCGATGCCGTGCCAGCAGTGCGAGTCGGCGCCGTGCGAGGTGGTCTGCCCGGTGTCGGCGACGACGCACAGCGACGAAGGCCTGAACGACATGGTCTACAACCGCTGCGTCGGCACGCGCTACTGCTCGAACAACTGCCCGTTCAAGGTGCGGCGCTTCAATTTCCTGCTGTATGGCGACTTCACCACGGAGTCGTACAAGCTGCAGCGCAATCCCGATGTCACCGTCCGCAGCCGCGGTGTGATGGAAAAGTGCACCTACTGCGTGCAGCGCATCAACCAGGCCCGCGTCGCGTCCAAGCTGGACGATCGTGAAATCCGCGACGGCGAAGTGGTCACCGCGTGCCAGTCGGCGTGCCCGACCGAGGCGATCGTCTTCGGCAACCTGAACGACCCGAACAGCCGCGTGTCGAAGCTGAGGGCCAACACGCTCAACTACCGGCTCCTCGAAGAGCTCAACGTCCGGCCGCGCACCAGCTACATGGCGGTCGTCCGCAATCCGAACACGACGCTCGAACCGGCCAAGCCGACCAACGGGGAGGAACGAGGCTGATGGCCGCCAAAGAGCACGTGCCAGACCACGAAGAGCTGGCCCTGATGCAGCGGACCCCGGCTGTCATCGCGCCGGGTCACACCTTCGAGTCGGTGACCGATTCGATCAGCAGCATCGTGCTGACGAAGCGGACCACCATCGGCTGGTTCTTCGGCTTCGCCCTCGCGTTCATGTTCCTGATGGTCCTCAACATGACCATCGGGAAGCTCCTGCTGGAAGGCATCGGCATCTGGGGCAACAACATTCCGGTCGGCTGGGCGTTCGACATCATCAACTTCGTCTGGTGGATCGGTATCGGCCACGCCGGCACGCTGATTTCGGCGATTCTGCTGCTCTTCCGCCAGCAGTGGCGCACCTCGATCAACCGCTTCGCCGAGGCGATGACGCTCTTCGCCGTGGCCTGTGCCGCGATGTTCCCGCTGCTCCACACCGGGCGTCCGTGGCTGGCGATCTACTGGCTGTTCCCGTACCCGAACACGATGGGGCTGTGGCCGCAGTTCCGCAGCCCGCTGATCTGGGACGTGTTCGCGGTCTCGACTTACGGCACAGTGTCGGCGCTGTTCTGGTTCACCGGCCTGGTGCCCGACATGGCCACGCTGCGCGACCGCGCGCAGTCGAAGGCGGCGCGCGTCATCTTCGGCATGCTCTCGCTCGGCTGGCGCGGCTCGGCGCGGCACTGGCAGCGCTACGAGATGGCGTATCTCCTGCTCGCCGGCATCTCGACGCCCCTGGTGCTCTCGGTGCACAGCGTGGTGAGCTTCGACTTCGCGGTGTCGGTGCTGCCCGGCTGGCACGCCACGATCTTCCCGCCCTACTTCGTCGCCGGCGCCATCTACTCCGGCTTCGCGATGGTGATGACCCTCGCGATTCCGCTGCGCAAGTTCTACGGCCTCGAAGATTTCATCACCATGCGTCACATCCACAACATGACGAAGGTGATGCTGGCCACCGGCATGATCGTGGCTTACGGCTACGCCAACGAGGCGTTCTTTGCCTGGTACAGCTCGAACGCCTACGAGGCGTACATGATGCTGAACCGCATGACCGGACCCTACGCGGTCTTCTACTGGACGCTCATCGCGATCAACGCGGTGATGATCCAGCTGTTCTGGTTCCGCAAGATCCGCGAAAACATTCCGCTGCTGTTCGTGCTGTCGCTGCTGGTCAACGTCGGCATGTGGCTCGAGCGCTTCATCATCATCGTCACGAGCCTGCACCGCGACTTCCTGCCGTCGTCGTGGGACATGTATTACCCGACGCGCTGGGACTTCGCGATGTTCACGGGCACCATTGGCCTGTTCTTCTCGCTGTTCTTCCTCTTCGTCCGGTTCCTGCCCGCCATCGCGATCTTCGAGATGCGGACAATCGTGCCGGAAGCGAAGCTGAAGCAGCACCACGGGTGAGGTGATGTCGCACGGACCGGCCGAAACCCCGACGCTCTACGGCCTGATGGCCGAATTCGACAACCCGACGGCGCTCGTCGAGGCGACGACGCGCGCGCGGCTCGACGGCTACCGCAAGATGGACGCCTTCACGCCGATCCCGATCCACGAGCTGGACGAAGCGCTGGGGCTGCGCCGCACGCGCCTGCCGCGCCTGGTGCTGCTCGGCGGCATCCTCGGCGGCTCGGCCGGCTTCAGCCTCGAGTACTGGGCATCCACGATCGCCTACCCGATGAACATCGGCGCCCGGCCGTTCAACAGCTGGCCGCAGTTCATCCCGGTCACCTTCGAGACCACGGTGCTTGGCGCCGCGCTCACCTGCTTCATCGGCATGTGGGCGCTCAACAAGCTGCCGATGCCGTATCACCCAGTGTTCAACGTGCCGGCGTTCGACCGCGCCTCGCAGGACCGCTTCTTCCTGTGCATCGAGGCGACGGACCCGCGCTTCGACTCGCACACGACGCGTGCGTTCCTCGAGAGCCTGCATCCCGTGGGAGTGTCCGACGTTGCTCCGTAGCCTTTTTCGTCCATCTCTTCTGCTGCGCGCGCTCGGCGTTGCGGCCGTGTCGCTGGCCCTGGCGGGCTGCCGCCAGGACATGCACGACGCGCCGCGCTACGAGCCGCTGGAGGCGAACACGTTCTTCGCCAACGGCGCAGCGTCCCGCATGCTCGTCGCCAACACCGTGGCCCGCGGAACCCTGCGCGAGGACACGCACCTGAACGAGGGGCGCGTAAACGGTCAGCTTGCCACCACGTTCCCGATGCCCGTCACCGCCGAGGTGATGGCGCGCGGCCAGGAGCGGTTCAACGTGTTCTGCTCGCCCTGCCACGGCCGCACCGGCAGCGGCAACGGGATGGTGGTGCAGCGCGGCTTTCGCGCCCCGCCGTCGTATCACGAGGATCGGCTGCGTAACGCGCCGGTCGGCTACTTCTTCGACGTCATGACCAACGGCTTCGGCGCCATGCAGGACTACGCGTCGCAGGTGCCGGTTGCCGACCGCTGGGCGATTGCCGCTTACATCCGGGCGCTGCAGTTGAGCCAGCGCGCCACGGTTGCCGACGTGCCGGCGAACCGGCGCGCCGAGCTCGATCGCCCGGCCGTCGTGCCGGGCGCTACCAGGCGAGAAGGACGCTGAACGTGGAGCAGACCAGTCTCAACCCGCCCGTCGCCGACCTCGAGGCACTGCGCAAGAAGGCGCTGATGGCCGCCGGTGTGGGCCTCGTGCTCTGCGCGATCGGCTTCGCGGTCGATCGAAATCAGTTCTTCCGCTCCTGGCTGGTGGCGTTCCTGCTGTTTCTCGGCATCTCGCTCGGCTCGATGACGCTGATGATGATTCAGCACCTGAGCGGCGGCACCTGGGGCGTGTTCCGCCGCGTGTTCGAGGCGTCGGCGCGGACGCTGCCGCTGATGGCGCTGCTCTTCCTGCCCGTCGTGGCCGGCATGACCGCGCTCTATCCGTGGACGCACGCCGACATCGTCCAGCACGACGAGATCGTGCGCCACAAGGCCGCCTACCTGAACACCGGCTTCTTCGTGGCCCGCTACTTCGTGTACTTCGTCGGTTGGATCGCGATTGCGTGGACGCTCACCGCGTGGTCGAAGCGGCAGGACGAAGGCGACATGAGCGTGAACCTCAAGATCCAGCGCCTGAGCGGCTTCGGCATCGTGTTCTACGCCCTCACGGTGACCTTCGCCGGCATCGACTGGATCATGTCGCTCAACCCGCACTGGTACTCGACGCTGTTCGGGTTCCTGATGATGGGCGGCCAGGGTCTGTCGTCGCTCGCCGCGACCATCATCATCAGCCGGTATCTCAGCCAGCGGCCGCCGATGCAGGAGCTGCTGAAGCCCTCGCACTTCCACGACCTCGGCAAGCTGTCGCTGGCGTTCACGATGCTCTGGGCCTACTTCAACTTCTCCCAGTTCCTCCTGACCTACGCCGCCAACCTGGTGGAAGAAGTGCCGTATTTCCTCGCCCGGATGAACCACGGCTGGCAGTACCTGGCCATCTTCCTGGTGCTGTTCCACTTCTTCGTGCCGTTCTTCCTGTTGTTGTCTCGTGACAACAAACGGGCCAGCAGCCGCCTCGTGATGATTGCCGCGTGGATTCTCTTCGTGCGCTACGTGGACATCTTCATGCTGGTCACGCCCGAGTTCGGCGCCGAGGGCAACCTGCACATGCTGGCCGGCGAGCACGAGAGCCACTTCTTCGTGCACTGGCTCGACCTCGCGGCGCCGGTCGCGATCGGCGGGCTGTGGGTGTGGATGTTCGCCACCCAGCTCCTACAGCGTCCGATGCTGGCCTTCCGCGATCCGTACCTGCGCGAGTCGCTTCAAAGCTCAGGAGGCCACTGATGGCCGACCATTCTGGCGCGGGGCACCAGTCCTCGCCCGACGACGAGTACGCGTTCACGCCGGAAGGCGCCGGCTACGAGCACACCGATGCCGCGGTGGGCCCGGTGGCGAAGTTCCTGTTCTGGCTTTTCATGGCCGCGGTGCTCACGCACTTCGGTCTGGCCGGCGTGTACAAGCTGATGATCGACCAGGGCGTCAAGAGCGAGGCGGGCGAGCGCCGCTATCCGCTCGCCGCGACGGAAGAACAGCGGCTGCCGCCGGTGCCGCGGCTGCAGCAGTTCCCGCGCAACGAGCTCTACACGTTCCGCACCGAGGAGCGCGACCGTCTCGAGACCTACGGGTGGGAGAGCAAGGCCGCGGGCACCGTGCACATCCCGATCGAAGAAGCGATGAAGCTCACGGTCGAGCGCGGCCTGCCCGTGCAGGCCGTGGAGCCGGCGCAGTCGGAGACGCTCGGCATGATGCCGGCCGATTCGAGCTCGGGCCGCACGTTGGAGAAGCGGAGACAGTAGCGTGAAACGGAGTGTGGCGGCGGCCGTGTGCATGGCGATGACGCTCGCCGGGGCGACGTCTGCCTTCGCGCAGGCGCGCAGCTACCCGGAGAGCTATCTTCGCTACGCCGGCGACCCCACCAAGCAGTCCGATCCGGCGCACCAGATGCCCGGCATCCTCAAAGAGGTGACGTTCCGGCAGCAGCTCAACGAGCAGCTGCCGCTCGACGCCGCTTTCAAGGACGAAGCCGGCCGCGACGTGCGCCTGGGCGACTACTTCAAGACCGGCAAGCCGGTGGTGCTGGCCTTCGTGTACTACCAGTGCACGATGCTGTGCACGCAGGTGATGAACGGCATTTCGAGCGCGCTCAAGGTGCTCACGTTCACGGCCGGGCAGGACTTCGACGTCGTGCTCGTGAGCTTCGATCCGCGCGACACGCCGCCGGACGCCACCGAAAAGAAGGCGGCGCACCTGAAGTACTGGTCCGCGGAGTCCACCGCGGGCGGCTGGCATTTCCTGACCGGCACCGAGGCCGAGATTCGCCGCGCCACCCAGGCGGCCGGCTTCAGCTACCAGTGGGACGAACGCAACCAGCAGTTCGCGCACGTGAGCGGCGTGCTGGTGGTGACGCCCGACGGACGGCTGTCGCGGTACTTCTACGGCATCGAATACTCGCCCAAGGAGCTGCGGCTGGCTCTGGTGGAATCAGGAAAGGGCGCCATCGGCTCGAAGATCGACGAGCTGCTGCTGTACTGCTTTCACTACGACCCCGAGTCGGGACGTTACGGTGTGGTCGTCATGAATCTGATCCGGCTGGGAGGCGTGATCACCGTGGCAGTGGTGGTCGGCTTCATCCTGCTGATGCGGCGTCGCGAAACGCGCACGCCCGCGGGGAGTCGCGCCTAGAGCCATGTTGTCTTCGATACCGATCTTTCCGGCCCAGGCGTCTACATTTGCCGCGGACGTCGACAAGCTGTATTTCCTCGTCCTCGGCGTCACGTCGTTCTTCGCGATCGCGGTCGTCATCTTCGTGGCGATCTTCGCCATCAAGTATCAGGACCACTCCGGCACCCAGGTGGGCGCGCCGATTCACGGCTCGATTCCGCTCGAGCTCGCCTGGTCGTTCATCCCCTTCGTGATCTCGATCGGCATTTTTGCCTACGCGACGGTGGTCTACTTCGAGATCGTGCGCCCACCGGCCGAAACCCTGCAGATTTACTCCACCGGCAAACGCTGGATGTGGCGCTTCCAGCACATCAACGGCCGGGCGGAGATCAACGAGCTGCACGTGCCGAAAGGCCGGCCGGTCAAGATCACGTTCACGTCCGAGGACGTGCTGCACGACATCTACATCCCGGCGTTCCGCGTGAAGGCCGATGCCATCCCGGGGCGCTACAGCGAAATCTGGTTCGAGCCGTCGCAAATTGGCGACTTCCACCTGTTCTGCGCCGAATACTGCGGCACGAAGCACTCCGGTATGATCGGCCGCGTGGTCGTGATGGAGCCGCGCGATTACCAGGCCTGGCTGAGCGGCAGCGACGGGCAGCCGCTCGCCGCGCGCGGCCAGCAGCTCTTCCAGCAGCTCGCCTGCGTGACCTGCCACCTCAATGACGGCACCGGTCGCGGCCCCTCGCTCGCCGGCGTCTATGGTTCGAAGGTGGAGCTCGCCAACGGCAGCGGTGTCGTGGCGGACGAGGGCTACATCCGCGAGTCCATCCTGACGCCGCAGATGAAGCTCGTTTCCGGGTTCCAGCCCGTGATGCCCACGTTCCAGGGGCTCGTGAACGAAGAGGGCGTGATGAGCCTGATCGAGTACATCAAGTCGCTGCCTGCTCCGGCTCCGGCGCAGACCACGACGGCGCCCGCGGCGCGGCCCGCCCAGAGGTAGCACCATGACGACCACGGCACTTCCCCGCAGGACCTATCTCAACCACGAATTCGGCGTCAAGTCGTGGTTGCTGACGAAGGACCACAAGCGTATCGGCCTGATGTACCTCGTGTTCGTGACGCTGGCGTTCATGCTCGGCGGTCTCTTCGCCGCCGCCGTCCGCGCCGAGCTCACCACGCCGGCCGGTGATCTCTGGTCGTCGGACACCTACAACAAGCTGTTCACGATGCACGGCATCATGATGGTGTTCTTCGTCCTGATTCCGGCCGTGCCGGCCATCCTCGGCAACTTCGTCCTGCCGCTGATGATCGGCGCCAAGGACGTGGCGTTCCCGAAGATCAACCTGATTTCCTGGTACGTCTTCGTGATCGGGTTCGTCTTCACCGTCAGCGCGATGGTGTTCGGCGGAGTGGATACCGGGTGGACGTTCTACGTGCCTTACAGCACGCAGGCCTCGAACACCAATGTGATGATGACGGGCATCGGCGTCTTCATCGCGGGGTTCTCCTCGATTCTCACCGGTGTCAACTTCATGGTGACGATCCACCGTATGCGGGCGCCGGGCATGACCTGGTTCCGTTTGCCGCTGCTGGTGTGGGCGCTCTACGCGACGAGCCTGATTCAGGTTCTCGGCACCCCAGTGATCGCCATCACGGTGTTCATGCTCGCGCTCGAGCGCGGCCTCGGCTTCGGCATCTTCGACCCGACGCTTGGCGGCGACCCGGTGCTCTTCCAGCATCTGTTCTGGTTCTACTCGCACCCGGCGGTCTACATCATGATCCTGCCGCCGATGGGCGTGATCAGCGAGGTCATCGCCTGCTTCTCGCGCAAGAGCATCTTCGGCTACTCATTCGTCGCCTTTTCGAGCCTGGCGATTGCGGTGTTCGGCTTCGTGGTGTGGGCGCACCACCTGTTCGTGGCCGGCATCTCGCCCTACTCGGCGATGGTGTTCTCGTTCCTGTCGTTCGCCGTCGCCATTCCGTCGGCCGTGAAGACGTTCAACTGGACCGCGACGATGTACAAGGGCGCCATCTGGTGGAAGTCGCCGATGTTCTACGTCTTCGGCTTCATGGGCCTGTTCCTGGTGGGCGGTCTCACCGGCCTCTTCCTGGCGTCGCTCGGCCTCGACGTGCACCTGCACGACACCTACTTCGTGGTGGCGCACTTCCACTACATCATGGTGGGCGGCGCCATCATGGGCTTCTTCGCCGGCCTGCACTATTACTGGCCGAAGATCACCGGGCGGATGTTCAACGACACCCTGGGCAAGACCTCCGCGGTGCTGATCTTCGTCGGCTTCAACCTGACGTTCTTCCCGCAGTTCATCCTGGGCTACCTCGGGATGCCGCGCCGCTACCACGCGTATCCGCCGGAGTTCCAGGTGTTCAACGTGCTGTCGTCGGCCGGGGCCACCGTGCTCGCGGTCGGCTACGCGCTGCCGGTGCTCTACTTCACCTATTCGATCTTCAAGGGCCAGGCCGCCGGCAACAACCCGTGGGGCGCGACCGGGCTGGAATGGACGACGCAGTCGCCGCCGCTGCCCGAAAATTTCCCCGACCAGCCGGTGGTAACCGAAGAGGCGTACGACTACTCGAAGCGGGAGATCAAGGTTGCCTGACGCACTTGCCGCGCACGCCGAGGCCCACGGCCACAGCCACGGGCACGCCGCGCATCATCCTGACCTCCAGCATCACTTCGAGACGCTGGAGCAGCAGAAGGAAGCATCCGCGCTCGGCATGTGGATCTTCATCATCCAGGAGGTCATGTTCTTCGGCGGCCTCCTGGCGGCCTACATGCTGTACCGGATCTGGTATCCGACGGCATGGTCCGAGGGCAGCGCCGAGCTGAACATCCAGCTGGGCGGCCTGAACACCGTGGTGCTCATCGGGAGCAGCTTGACGATGGCGATGGCGGTGCGCGCGGCGCAGACCGGCAAGCAGAAGGCGCTGGTCGGCTTCCTGATCGCGACCATTGCGCTCGGCCTGGTGTTCCTCGTCGTCAAGGGCTTCGAGTACCACGACAAGTGGGTGCTGCACCACGTGCCCGGCCTGAACTTCCAGCTCGAAGAGGGCCAGGTCCCGCAGATCGCCATCTTCCTGTCGCTCTACTTCGCGCTCACCGGCCTGCACGCGCTGCACATGGTGATCGGGTTCGTTCTGATGTCGGTCATTCTCTGGATGGCGTGGCGGAAGCGATTCTCACCCGAGTGGTACACCCCGGTGGAGATGGCCGGATTGTACTGGCACTTCGTGGACATCGTCTGGATCTTCCTGGTCCCGCTGCTCTACCTCGTGGACAGGGCGCACCAGGTGCAATAGCTCATGTCGCACATTTCTCCGAAGAGCACTTACTACGCGATCTTCGGGGCCCTGATGGCCCTGACGACGCTCACCGTCTACGTGGCGTTCCAGCACCTGGGATGGCTCAACTTCCCGGTGGCGATCACGATCGCGTTCCTCAAGGCGTCGCTCGTGGTGCTGTTCTTCATGCACGTGAAGTACAGCAGCCGGCTCATCAAGCTGCTCGTCGCGTCGACGTTCTTCTTCCTCGCCTGCCTGTTCGGCCTGACGATGACGGATTACCTGTCGCGCGGCTGGCTCACGTCGCCGAGGGGCACCACCACGGCCGGCATGCTGCCAAAGCTTCAGGCGGCGGAGCTGCCGGCGGCGAGCGCGCAGGCGCTGGCGAACCCGCAGCCGCTCTTCGAGGCGACGTGCGGCAGCTGCCACAGCTTCACCACCAAGACCGCGCCGACGCTGGCCGAGATTCACAATCTCTACGCCACCGACGTCGAAAAGGTGGTGACGTGGGCCAAGGCGCCGCAGCGGAAGCGCATGCGCTTCGAGCCGATGCCGTCGTTCGCGCATCTCGGCGACGCCCGCCTGCACGCGCTGGCGAACTACATGCTGCAGCAGGCGGCCCAGGCTCCACCCGCGCCGTAGCGCCGTAGGGGCCGCCTTCAGGCGGCCCGTCCCGCGTGCTACCTTCCCTTTGATGCGCGCGATCGTTCTCGCCGACCAGGCCGTCTATCAAGACTCGCGTCCTGAGCCCGTCCCCAAGGCAGGAGAGGTGCTGGTGCGCGTGCTCCAGGCCGGTGTCTGCGAGACCGACCTGCAGTTGATCAAGGGCTACATGGGGTTTCGCGGCGTGCTCGGCCACGAGTTCGTCGGCGTGGCGGAATCGGGGCCGCTCGAGGGGCGCCGCGTCGTCGGCGAGATCAACTGCGCCTGCCAGACCTGCGACACCTGCAAGGCCGGGCTCCAGACGCACTGTCCCAACCGCACCGTCCTCGGCATCCTCAACCACGATGGGGCGTTTGCGGACCACATTGCGGTGCCGCAGGTGAACCTGCACGCGGTGCCTGACTCGATCTCCACCGACGTGGCCGTCTTCACGGAGCCGGTGGCCGCCGCGTACCAGATTCCGGCGCAGCTGCGGATCGCGCGCACGCACCGCATCGTCGTGCTCGGCGACGGCCGCCTCGGCAACCTGTGCGCGCAGGTCCTGGCCGGCCTGTCGGATCACGTGATCGTGGTGGGCAAGCACCCCGAGAAGCTGGCGCTGCTGCAGGCGCGCGGGATTGCCACCGCGCTGGTCACCGACGCGATCGGCGAGCGCATGGCCGACATCGTCGTGGAGTGCACCGGCTCGGAGACCGGCCTGCCGACAGCGTTGAAGCTGGTGCGGCCGCGCGGCACCATCGTGCTCAAGACCACGGTGGCCGGCACACAGACGCTGCCGTGGGCGCCGTTCGTCATCGACGAGGTCACGCTCGTCGGGTCGCGCTGCGGCCCGTTCGATCGCGCGCTCGACGGTCTCGCGCGCGGGCAGGTCGACGTGCTGCCGCTCATCACCGACCGCTTCGACCTTGCGCACGGGCTCGCGGCGCTGCAGCGCGCGCAGCTGCGGCCGGTGCTGAAAGTCCTCATCGACGTCGCGCGCCAGTAGCGGGCCCACCTCCACCACCATGCGAGTCCTCGCTGTTGCGATCGCGGCCGCGATGGCGGTGGCGTGTACGCGCACATCCGAACGCGACCACACCCGCCCGTCGAAGGAGCCGTTTGCGTTCTCGAAACAGGCCGTCACCATGGGGTCGTCGCTCCAGGTCACGCTCTGGACCGCCGACGATCCCGGTGCGACGGCGGCCGTCGACGCCGTATTTGCCGAGTTCGATCGCCTCGATCGAATGATGAGCGTGTGGAAAGAGGGGAGCGACGTGCTGCGGCTGAACCAGGCCGCGGGTCGCGAGCCGGTGCGCGTCAGCGCCGAAACGATCGAAGTGCTGACCGCCGCCCGGCAGGTGAGCGAGTGGACTGGCGGGAAGTTCGACGTGACGTTCGGCGCGTTGTCGGGCCTGTGGAGGTTCGACCAGGACCAGGACGATGGCATCCCCTCGCGCGCGGCCGTCGCCGCGCGCCTGCCCGACGTGGATTACACGGCGCTCGACATCGACGCCGCGCGAGGCACCGCGTTCCTCCGGCGGCCGGGGATGCGTGCGCATCTAGGCGGCATCGGCAAGGGCTACGCGATCGACCGCGCCGCCGCCATCCTGCGCGCTCGCGGCTTCCACGACTTCATGATCCAGTCCGGCGGCGACCTGTTCGTCAGCGGCCGTCGCGGCGGTCGGCCGTGGCGGCTCGGCATCCGCGACCCGCGCGGTCCGGTCGACCGCAGCTTCGCCACCCTGGATCTCACCAACGGGACGTTCAGCACTTCGGGCGACTATGAGCGCTTCTTCATCAAGGACGGCCGCCGCTACCACCACATCCTCGACCCCGATCTCGGCGAACCCGCGCGGGGCTGCCGCAGCGTGACGATTCTGGCCGACACGGCGGTGCTGGCCGACGGGCTCTCGACCGGCGTGTTCGTGCTCGGCCCCGAGAAGGGCATGGCCCTCATCGAACGTCTGCCGGACGTCGAGGGCGTGATCGTGACGAGCCAGAACCGGGTCCTGGTGTCGTCGGGGCTCATCGCCAAGCTGGCCCTGATCGCACAACCGACCGACGCGCCATAATTTCTGCTGCATTCTTTCGACAGGACTCATCGATGCCACTCTTCTACCTGCCGGCCACCCGCGCGCTCCAAGACCGGTTCGACACCCGTCGCTTGGCTGACCGAGTGGCCGAAGTGACGGTTCACGACCGCTTCACGCCACAGGACCGGGCCTTTCTCGAGCGGCTGGACATGTTCTTCCTGGCGACAGTGGACGCCACGGGACAGCCCACATGCTCGTACAAGGGCGGGGACCCCGGCTTCGTGACGATCGTCGATGACGAGACGCTCGCGTTTCCAAATTACGACGGAAACGGCATGTACCTCTCCATGGGCAACGTGGACGCGACGCAGCGCGTCGGCCTCCTCTTCATCGATCTCGAAAATCAGCGGCGCATGCGGGTGGACGGCACCGCGGAGCTTCGGCACGACGATCCGCTCCTCGCCCGCTATCCGTCGGCGCAGTTCGTCGTGCGGGTGCACGCCGAGCGCATCTACCCGAACTGTCCTCGCTACATCCACAAGTACCAGCTCGTGGAACGCTCCCCGTTCGTGCCCCGCGTCGGGACGTCGCCGCCGATTCCCGGGTGGAAACAGACCGAATGGGCGCGAGATGTGCTGCCGGCGGGCGACCCGGCGCGCCGGGAACATGACGAGTGATCGACGGACCCGGCCCGGCGCGTCCCGCCCGGACGGGTAGGGACCGCATCAGGGAAGGCCCGGTACAATCGACGCAAGGAGTCCCGCCATGTCGATTCGCGCCATCAAGAACCTGTCCCACCCCAAGCCGACCCTCGAGGGTGCGGGCGTCCGGCTGCAGCGGGCCTTCGGCTTCGGCAACACACGCGACTACGATCCGTTCCTGCTCTTCGACGATTTCCGCAACGACAACCCGGACGACTACCTGGCCGGGTTCCCGTGGCATCCCCACCGCGGCATCGAGACGATCACGTATGTGTTGACCGGCGACGTCGAGCACGGCGACAGCCTGGGCAACCGCGGCAGCCTGGGCGCCGGCGACGTGCAGTGGATGACGGCGGGCAGCGGCATCCTGCATCAGGAGATGCCGAAGGGCGACGCACAGGGGCGGATGCACGGCTTTCAGCTGTGGTCGAACCTGCCGGCATCGCTGAAGATGACGAAGCCGCGCTACCAGGACGTGAAGGCGCAGGACATCCCTGAAGTGACCGACGACGACGGCACCAAGGCGCGCATCGTCGTCGGCGAGTTCTGGGGCAAGACCGGCCCGGTGGTCGGCGTGGCGGCCGAACCGCGTTACGTTGACATCAGCGTGCCGCCAGGTAAGGAGAAACGCCTCGCGATCGAGCGCTCGCATCATGCGTTCGCCTACGTGTTCGCTGGCTCAGGGACCTTCCGCGATTCGTCGGCGCCGCAGTCGGTGCTCAACGAGCTCACCGGTGCGCGCGAGCAGGGACCGGCCGGCAACCGCTCGCTCGTGCTGTTCGATCAGGGCGACGAGATCGTGGTGCGCGCCGGCGACGAGGGGATCCGCTTCCTGCTCGTCTCGGGCAAACCGCTCGAGGAGCCGGTGGCGTGGTACGGCCCGATCGTGATGAACACGCCGCAGGAGCTGCGGCTGGCGCAGTACGAGCTGAGCGCCGGGACGTTCATCAAGGAAGGCGCGGCGGGATTCTGAGTCGGGTAGGTCAGGTGGGTCAGGTAGGCAAGAACGACATCAACAGCGCCACGCTCTGGTGGGCGGGACCGCTGACGGTGGTGGTCTCGGTGCTGCTCGTGTTCGCCACGCGCGCCGTCGCCTTCGCGCTGGTCGATCTGCCGGCCGACTTTCCGCCGCTGACCTACGGCGGGCTCGCCTTCTTCACCGTGATGCTCGTCGGTCTCGGAGTGCTCGTGTTCGTCGGCTGCGCAATGTGGTCGGCGCAGCCGATTTCCCTCTATCGTCGAATCGCGCTCGGTGCGCTCGTACTGTCGATGGTCCCTGACGCGTTGCTGCCGGGCAACGTGCCGGGCGCCACCTGGCCGGCCGCGATCATGCTGATGATCGCGCACGTCGCGGCCTGGGCGCCCACCGTGTTCATCCTCACCAACCGGGCGCTGGTCGGGACACGGGTTTAGGGCGCGACGCGGTGGTCAGTGCTGCTTGGGCGGGTGCACGATCCACTTCGTGAGCCACGTCGGGTCGACGACGACCTGACCGGTGGAGCGCAGCTCGTACTCACCAGGCTCTGCCGGCTCGTAGGCCTCAGGATCGAGAGGCAGCCAGTGCTCGCCCCCTTCGGAATCGACGAGCGTGACGCCGTCTTCGGCGCTGGCCTGGACGACCTGGGCATGAAACTGGCGCCGCTCTTTCACTCGACCGGCATGATCGACCATGGTCACGCCGACGAGGACATCCGTTCCGAGGAGCTCCGCCGCGAATTGATCGTCGGACTGATCGGCCATGGGCGATCAATCGGCACGACCGCCGCGAGCTGAAAAACGGCAAGCCTTCGCCTCCGAAGCCCCGAGATTCCCCGGGCCTGACCGCAACTACGTTGCGATCGACTTCCAGTTTGCGGCGAGATGCTCCGCCGTACGCCAGGCGAGCGCCTGCGCGGTCAGCGTGGGATTGCGCGCGCCGCTCGTGCCCATGACCGACGCCCCGAGAATCCCCAGGTTCGGCACCTCGTGCGCGAAGCCCCAGCGATCCACGACGTTCGTCTCGGGGTTGTCACCCATGCGCGTGCCGCCGTAGGCGTGCGTGGTCGGGCCCATCGTGCCGACCGGCGTCTTCTGGGTCGCAACTGCCCCGGCCGCGCGGTACCACTGCGTCATCTTGTCCTGGGTGAAGTCAGCCAGCCGCCGTTCGTTCTCCTTGTAGTCGGCCGTGATGCGGCACACCGGGAAGCCGAGCGGATCTTTCACGGCGGGATCGAGATCGAGGTAGTTGTCCTCGTAGGGCAGCGTCGTCCGCTGCAGGTAGGCGGTGTTGCCCCGGTCGGCGTTCTCGCGAATGAACGCCTTCCACTGCGCGCCCCACCGCGGCGCGCGCCCGAACGTGCTCATGTTGGCCGCCGCGATCGGCCGCCGGTCCGAGTAGATCCACAGGTTGCCGCCGCCGATGAAGTCGAGCGCTCCGTGATCGAAGTTGTCGTCGGCCCAGTCGTCCACCGCGATTCCCTGTGCCGGCAGCCCGTACCAGGTGTTGAGATTGCGCGGGAAGAGCGCGTTCACCGTCGCGATCTGGTTGTGACTGAAGTAGTGCCGCCCCACCTGGCCGTGATTGTTCGAGAGCCCCTTGGGAAACGCCTTCGACGTTGACAGGAGCAGCAGGCGGACGTTCTCGTAGGTGTAGCTTGCGAGCAGCACCACCGAGGCCGGTTGGAAGAACTCCTCGCTGCCCTTGCGATAGGTGACGCCGCCCACGCGGCCCTGCGCGTCCACGTCGATCGAGGTCACATGGGCCTCGGTCACCACCGTGAGCCGCTTGGTGCGCTGCGCCTTGGGAATCGTCGTCACCGCCGTGGAGCCCTTGGCGCTGACGTGACAGCCGCCGCGATTGCAGAAGCCGTGATACACGCAGCCGGATCGCCCCTCGTAGCGGCCCGAGGTGATCGCCGCCGGCCCCGGGAACGGATGCCAGCCGAGCGACCGGGCGGCTCCCGCCATCATTTCGGTGAAGCCGGTTCCGCGCAGCGGCGGCATCGGGTAGGCACGTGCCCGCGGGCCCTCGAAGATGTTGCCGCGCGGGTCGATCTTGCCGCCGACATTGCCGGCCTGTCCGGACACGCCGATCTCGACTTCGACCTTGTCGTAGTACGGCTCCAGCTCCTCGAGTCCGAATGGCCAGTCCTCGACGGTCGTGCCCTTCGGCAGCTTCGCGGCGCCGTAGCGGCGGCGCGTGTCGCTCACCACCTTGAAGTCCCAGGGATTCAGCCGCCAGCTTTGCGCCCAGTAGTGCAGCGTCGTGCCGCCGACCGCGTTCATCATCGGGTGAATCGCCGGCCTCGGCGAGTAGGGCGCCGACGCGTTGGGCCGATGCGTCGGAACCTCGCGATTGGCCTTCTGCACCGTCTGCGGCCACCCGCGGAAGTTGTTGCGGAGCTCGTCGGGCGACAGATCCGCTGGCGCCAGCCACGTGCCCGCTTCGAGCCCCACGACGTCGAGGCCGGCCTGCGCCAGCGGCAGCGCCGCGACGCCGCCGGTCGCGCCCAGTCCGATGATGACGACGTCGGTGCGGCGAAGGTTAGTCGCCATGCGCCGGCTTGCGGCTCGAGAACATCGAGTAGTCGTACGCCGACATGTGCGTGGCCGCAGGCTTGGCGTCGAGGTTCTGCTGCTCCGCAGCGACGGCGAGGCGCACGCCGGGATATCCGATCAGATCCCAGCCGGCGAAGTTCCGGTTGCCGCCGTAGAACGGATCGCCGAAGGTGCCCTGCACCGTGTGCGAGAGCACCAGATTGAAGAAGGCGGCAGCACCCTCGAAGCCCGTCGCGGTATTGCGCTCCACGTCGGACAGCACGGCGTCTTGATCGGCGGCGGCCAGCTGCGCGAACGGCGCGCCCTTGGCGGCGCGCGCATAGGCGTCGATGCCGGCCAGGCCGGCGCGATAGGCGTCGCGAGAACCAGCCAGGGCGCCGCCAAGCGCCCGATCGATGTAGTGCGCGGCGCGGGCTTCGGCGGCGCCGGGGCCCGCCGGATCAGCAGGAATGAGGCGCGCGGTGATCGCTTCGAGATTGTCGGCCTCGGCCTGCGTCAGCGTCTCGAGCGGTTCGCGCGCCGGTGCCCGCCGCGTTTGCGCCTCGGCATCGCCCGCGGACGGCAGCACGTCGGTGAGCGCGACGAACGCTCCCAAGGCGGTGACCCGCCCGAGCAGCGCCCGGCGCGAGAGCCCGTCGGGCCGGTCAGGGTTGTCGGCGCTCATTTGCGCCGCGCCTGCGCGACGCCAACCGTGCCGAGCTGTGCTCGATCGAGCGAGGCGCGGATGAATCCCGACGCGCGGAGCTCGTCGACGAACCGGTCGAGCATGGCGGCGCTGGCCGTGTCGCCCTTCTTCACGGCGAACGACTGCTCGACGGCGACGTAACTGCCGGTCAGCGCCCGCAGCGGCACACGCGAACCGGCCGCCGCCACGGCCTCGGCGGCCCGCTGCGTGTTCTGCGCAAACGCATCGACCTCGCGGTTCCCGAGGATCCGTTCGAGGTCGGCCTGCGACGGCTGCGCGTCGACCATCTTCACCCGCGCGTGTTTCAGATTCGCGCTCAGGTAGAGCTCCTGCGTCTGCGCACGGACGGCGCCGATCGTGACGCCGTCGCGGTCGGCGTCCTCGACGGTGCGCAGCGGCGAATCCGCACGCACGAGATGCGTGTTGTACATGACCGCGAACGGGCCGGCGAACTCCACTTCGCGCGCCCTCGCCTCCTCGTAGGCGAGAAAGCCGATATCCGCGGTGCCGCCCTGGACGTGGGCGATCACCCCTTGCGCGTTCGGCGCGGGAATCAGCTTGAACGGGACGTTCAGCCGGCGGGCGAGCTCGCGCACCAGATCGGCAATCGGCCCGGTGATCTCGCCGGTCTTCGGGTCGGTGCGGGCCTGAACGGGATTGGTGCCGAGAAACGCGGCCCGCAGCGTGCCGGTGGGCGCCAGATCGGCGCTTTCGGCGCTGTCGAGACCGGCTCCCCAGATGACCGCCGCCAGCAGGAAAAGGAGGCGCTGCACGCCGCCGATTATGCCCGACCCGCCGGGCCTCGGGCGTAGAATCTCCACCCATGCGACCGACCACCACCGTCCAGACGAGGCTCACGATGCGCACGCTCAAGACCGTTCTTGCCCTCGCCCTCGCCACGTCGCTCGGTGCCGCCGTGATGCGCGCGGCCACCGAACCGCCGGCCTGGGCCTATGCCATTCCGCCGGCCCCACCAGCCGGTGCGCCCGCGGCAGCACCGGCTGCCCCCGATCCGGCACCGCGCAGCCTGCCCGGCAGCACGCTCACGTTTCCCCTCGCGAACATCCGCGACGCCTTCGGGCCGGCGGACTGGTTCCCTGGAGATCATCCAGCGATGCCCGAAGTCGTGGCCAAAGGCCGCCGCCCCGACGTGCGTGCGTGCAGTCTGTGCCACTACCCGAACGGCAAGGGGCGGCCGGAGAACGCCGGGGTCGCGGGGCTGCCGGTCAGCTACTTCATCCAGACAATGAACGACTTCCGCAGCGACGCGCGGAAGAGCGCTGAATCCCGGAAGGCCAATACCAACGTGATGATCCAGATCGCGAAGGGGATGACCGAACCGGAGATCAAGGCCGCGGCCGACTACTTCGGCTCGATGAAGTGGACGCCGTGGATCAAGGTGATGGAGTCGAAGACGGTGCCGAAGACGCGCATCCAGGGCGGAATGTACCTGCGCCTCGAAGGCAACGAGACCGAGCCGCTCGGCCTGCGCATCATCGAAACGCCAGAGAACGTCGAGCACACCGAGACGCTGCGCGATCCGCGCTCGGGCTTCATCGCCTACGTCCCCGAGGGCAGCATCAAGAAGGGCGAGGCGCTGGTCTCCGGTGGCGGCAAGGGGAAGACCGTGCAGTGCAGCGTCTGCCACGGCGTCGACCTCAAGGGCCTTGGTCCCGTGCCTGGGCTGGCGGGGCGCTCGCCGAGCTACCTGGTGCGCCAGATGTACGACATGCAAGCCGGAGCTCGCCACGGCGTGTGGACCGATCTGATGAAGCCCGTCGTAGCCAAGCTCACCGACGAGGATTTCGTCTCGATCGCGGCGTACCTGTCCTCACGGGTGCCGTAAGCACGGCAGTAGAGACGACGTAGTTGCGCCCCGCCTGAGAGGCACGGCGCTTGCTCGAAAGAGAGCATGCGCCGCTGCTTCTCCCGGGTTGTGCTGGCGACGAGCCTCCTGGTTTCGGCCGCCGTCGGGCTTTCCGCTGAGCAGCGCCCGGCGCCGGCAGCCGGAGGCACCGCTCCCCGCGACATGCTCGCCGCGCAGGTTCTGGTGGATCGCGCCGGGTTCTCGCCCGGTGAGATCGACGGCGCCGGCGGCACGAATACCGATCGCGCGATCGACGCCTACGAGCGGACCACCGGCTCGCGCATCGGCGACCTCGTGGTCGCGTCGTCGGAACCGCCGACGACCATGTACACGATCACCGCCGAGGATGCCGCCACGCCGCTTGTCCGCGCGATTCCGCGCGACATGGTGGCCAAGGCGCGATTGAAGCGCCTCGGCTACACGTCCGTCCTCGAGATGCTGGCCGAGCGCTTCCATGCGTCGCCGGCGCTGTTGAAGCGACTCAACCCGCGACTGCGGCTCGGCGCCGGTGCCCAGATCGTCGTGCCCAACGTGACGGTCGTCCCCGCAGGGGAAGGGAAACCGATGCCGGACATCGTCGTGCACGTGTCGAGGTCTTCGTCCACCTTGTGGGTGACCGACGCCGCGGGCAAGACGTTCATGCACGCGCCGGTGACGAGCGGCAGCGAGCACGATCCGCTGCCGGTCGGGATGTGGACGGTGACGGCGGTGTCCCGCAACCCGAGCTTCAACTACAACCCGAATCTCTTCTGGGACGCCGACCCGTCGCACGGCAAGGCAAAGATTCCGCCAGGCCCCAACAACCCCGTCGGCGTCGTGTGGGTCGACATCAGCAAGCCGCACTACGGGATTCACGGCACGCCGGAGCCCTCGACGATCGGGCACACCGAGTCGCACGGCTGCGTGCGGCTCACGAACTGGGACGCCTTGCGGCTCGCCGCCATCGTCGGGAAGGGCACCAGGGTGGAGTTCGTCGAGTGAGGCGCGCCACGATGACGCGGCCTGCCGCGGGGTGGTTGATCGGCGCGGCTGCGACGGGGTTTCTCACGGGCATCCTCGTGATGTCGCTGCCTCGCGGGGGCTCGCCCGCGGTGGCCGAGCGTGAGCTGGTGGCGCCGTCGCATACGTCGGCACCGGCGGCCGCTCCGCCCGCCATCGCCACGCCAACCATCGGCGCCGATCCGCTCGAAGACTTGCGGAAGCGGCACCTGGGGCTGCCCGTGCAGGGGCTGACGCGCCACGATCTGCGGGACACCTTCGAGGAGATGCGCGGCGGAACGCGCCGACACGAAGCGCTCGACATCGTGGCGCCGCGGGATACGCCCGTACTGGCGGTCGAGGACGGCCGGGTGGCGAAGCTGTTCCTCAGTAAACCGGGCGGCAACACGATCTACCAGTTCGATCCCACGTCCACCTACGCCTACTACTATGCCCATCTCGAGCGCTATGCCGACGGCCTCAAGGACGGCGATCGCATCGAGCGCGGACAGGTGATCGGCTACGTGGGGACCTCAGGCAACGCGCCGCCCGATGCGCCGCACCTGCACTTTGCCATCTTCAAGCTGACCGATGCGAAGCGCTGGTGGCAAGGGGTCGCCATCGACCCCTTGCCAGTCTTGAAGTAGCACGCTGTTTCACGAGCGACTACTTCTTCGACCAGACCTCCGTGACTTTCAGTTTGCTGGCTCCGATCGTGTCGATCACGGTCAGCGTCTTCCGGTCTGCCGAGAGCGTCGCGCTGTTCGTCAGGGAGAGTTGACCGTTCTGCTTCGCGACGCCGGTGTAGTGGTGGTCATCCAGGCGTTTGGCCGACATCGTCTGCCCGGTCGGTTTGCCGCCGCTCACCACTGGCGCTTCGGTTCCATCCATCGGCAGGTCGACCGTCAGAGTCAGCGGCTGTCCGCCCTTGACGGGCACGTGGTAGGTGAGTCGATAACCGCCGTTGCAACACGACGCGACGGTCATGGTCATCCCCCCGCCCTCGGCATCGGTTCTCGCCCATTCACCGACGGCGATTTGCGCGTGAGCCGCGCTGCTCCAGCCGATGGTCGAAAGGAATGCAGCGCCGAAGAGGACTCGCGTGATGGCTGTCGCGGATCTCATCGTGACCTCCACGAAAGCGCCGATCTTATCCGGAAATGGTGACGCGAGGGTTACCCGGTCGCAATCGGACCGCGGCGCGCCAGGATGTCGGCCTTGCGAATCAGGATCAGGTGGTGCGGGCACTTCTTGGTGTCGTCGTACAGCCGCTCGCAGTCGTCGCAGCGCACGCATTCGCTCTTGATGATCTTCGGGCCGTCGATGGCGCCCCATTCGCACGCCTTCTGACAGATCTTGCAGGTGTTGCACTCCGACCACCGCTTGATGCGGAACACGGTCAGGTTCGAGAGCACGCCGAGGAACGCGCCGAGCGGGCAGAGGAAACGGCAGTAGAGATTGCGGACGAAGATGGACGCGACGAGCAGCGTGCCGAGCATCGCCAGCAGCACGGGCGTGCGCAGGTGCAGGCCGAACATCCAGAACGGCTCGATGTAGGGATAGATCAGCGGGTTCTTCGTCACCAGGAAGTAGGCGAGCGCGCCGCCCAGGATGCCGTACTTGATCCACGACGCGCGCATCTCGAGCGCGCGCGGCACGTTCCACTTCCACCGGTCGGGCACCACCGCGTCCACGAGCTGCGTGAAGGCGCCAAACGCGCAGATGCGCCCGCAGTAGACGCGTCCCCACAGGACGGTGGACACGAGTGTGACGACGGCCAGGAGATACCACGCGAGGTTGGGCCTGAAGATCGGCAGGTTGCCGCCGAGCAGGCCGAACACGTTGACGATGGAAATCAGCAGGCTCTTCGACACGCCGAGAAACGCCACCGCGGCGATAAGCGTGATGTATTTCAGCCGCACGCTCTTGCGGAAGAAGCTCACGAAGGCCAGGACCAGGAAGGCCGCCACCAGGCCGATGTCGAGCGCCTGTGCGCGCAGGTCGTCGGCCCAGGTCGGCGCGTCGTCTTCTTCGTCCGGGAAATCGAACCCCCCGGCCGGTGGCTGTTGAGCCATGTGGAGGGCGGTCTTGAGACCGCCCTGATGCGCGCCGACGGACGCGGCTCCGGCGAGGAGAAGAAGGACGGCCAGCAGAACGCGCAGGAGCTGCGCGCGAGCGGTCACGGCTTGGTGGCCGCGGGCGGGGTGAGGAGCGAGCGGGCCACGCGTCTCGAGGCGTTGCGAATCGTGCGGACCGCGCTCGACATGGTGATGGTGGCGCGCGACACGGCGTCGATGTCTTCGCCGAGCTTGAAGGGGTCGCGGACGTCCTTGCCCTTGAACTGCGCCGGGAACGCCGGCATGTCGATGGAGAAGCTGCCGTACGGCTCGTGGTGCTCGCCGACGACGACTCCCGCGAGCACGCCCTTGGTGTCGAGGCCGACCAGCATCACGATCGGTCCGCCGTAGCCGCGCTCGAGCGGCACCACTTCGGTGGTCCAGAACGCGTATCCGAGCAGGGTCCGGCCGCCGCGGCCGTCGGAGGCGTAGGCAGTGAAGTGGAGGGGCTCGCCCTCCTTGGGCGTAAACGTCGCCGCCGCGGGAAAGAGCCGTTTCAGCTTGTCCAGCACCGATCCTTCGATGCCGGCCTGTCCCACCGCGAGGCCGCCGCTGCCCACGAGCAGGGCCGCCATGACAATGAACCGTTTCAGGGTCGTTTCCCTCGGAGACCGAATTATAGGGGATAGTAGACGTATGAGGCTCTGGACCAGGAACTGCGCGCTGGGCGTAGCGGCGGTGCTCGCGCTCGCCCCCGCCGCTGCCGCGCAGACGGCGGATCCGCCCAACCCGCTGAAGACCGTGAAAGCGCTCAAATGCCATTTTCCGGTGGCCGTGTCCGGCACCTGGAAGAATGGTGAGGCGGTGGCCACCCCGCGCACGCAGGAGCTGCTGATCAACGTCACCGAAATCGACGTGAGCGACGGCACCGCCGAAGTGGCTGGCACCGCCGGCAAGGCGTTCGTGAGCGCGGTGCTCTCGGGCTGGAGCCTCTACTTCGTCGAGAACGGCGTCGGCCAGCTCAACGTGACGACCGTGTTCGCGCAGGAGAGCGTGCCCGGCAAGCTCAAGGCGGTGCACTCGCGGCACGGCTATCTGCAAATGCAGGTGGGCAAGTTCATCTCCGAGCCGTCGGTCTCGCAGAACTACGGTGAATGCGAGATCGTGCCCGGGTAGGCCAGGTGGGTCAGGTAGGTCAGGTGGGTCAGGTGGGTCAGGTGGGTAAGAACACCCCCTCTGCTACGATCGATTCGTGACCAGGGGAACCTCGTCCGTGCTGGCCGCGGCGCTCGTCTTGGTCGTCACTGTGGTCGCCTCGCTTCAGGCGGCCGGAGCCGGGAGCCGAGAGCCGGCAGCTGCCCAGGCGAGCGAGGCTGAAAAAGGCGAACGGCTGATGAACGCCAGTTGCCAGGGTTGCCACGCAGTACGTGTCATCCAGGTGCAGGCGAAAGACGCCGAGGAGTGGACCAAGACGATCGACGCCGAAATCGCCAGGGGCGCGAAAGTCGCCAAGGAAGACATTCCGCTGCTGGTGGACTACCTCGCCGATCACCATGGCCCGCTTCCAGACGGGCGCGGCAAGGCGATCGTGCTGAACATCTGCACCATGTGCCACGACCTCAGTCGCATCCGCCGCGGCCGCCGCTCGCCCGAGGAGTGGGAAGAGACGCTCAACGCCATGCTCAACGAGGGTGCGCCGCTCTCCGACGATCAGTTCCCGATCGTCCACGCCTACCTCTCCCGCAATTTCGGCGTCGAGTGATCCCCGCCGCTGAAGCGCTCGAGCGCCTCCGCGAAGGCAATCGCCGGTTTGCGACCGATGTGACCGCGCATGCCGGAACCGGCTTCCGCTCACGCCGTCTCGAGACGGCGCCCAATCAGGAACCGTTTGCCGTCATCCTCGGCTGCTCCGACTCGCGCGTGCCGGCCGAGATCGTCTTCGACCAGGGGCTCGGCGATCTGTTCGTCATCCGGGTCGCCGGCAACATCGTGGCGCCGTCGCAGATCGGCAGCGTCGAATTCGCGGCGGCGCGCACCGGCGCGCGCCTCGTCGTGGTGCTGGGCCACTCGCGATGCGGCGCCATCCTGGCCACGCTCGAGGAGCTGGCGCGCCCCTCGAAAGAGCAGTCGCGCAACCTCCGTTCGATCGTCGAGCGGATTCAGCCGGCCATCGAGCCCATCCTGCTGTCCCAGATCACCCCCACCGACGACGCGCTCATCCGGCGCGCCGTGCGTGCCAACGTCAAGGCGTCGGTGGGCCACCTCCGTCACGGCTCGGACGTTCTCGAACGATTGATTCAGACCGACGGCCTCACGATCGTCGGCGCCGAGTACTGCCTGGAGACCGGCATCGTCGAGTTCTTCGACGGCATCTGATTTCCCGCGCCGATCATCGCCGCTGAAGTAGGATTGCGCCTAGCTCAGCCACGCATGAAATATCAGCACCGGGTCATGGGGATGCTCTCGCTGCTCGCGGTCATCACCTACGTGGACCGCGTGTGCATCGCCGTGGCGGGCCCCCGGATGCAGGACGAGCTCGGCATCAGCCCAGAGGCGTGGGGCTGGGTGGCGAGCGTCTTCTTCATCTCCTACGGCTCGTTCGAAATCCCCACCGGCCTGCTCGGCGATCGCATCGGGCCCCGCAAGGTGCTGACCCGCATCGTGCTGTGGTGGTCGGCGTTCACGACGCTGACGGGCACCATCGCGAGCTATCCGTGGCTGCTGGCGGTCCGGTTCGGTTTTGGCGTGGGCGAGGCCGGCGCCTATCCCAACGCGTCCATCGTCATCGGTCGATGGATTCCCGCGTCGCATCGCGCCCGCGCCTGGGGTGTCGTGTGGATGACCAGCCAGGTCGGTGCCGCCATCTCGCCGCTGCTGGTCGTGCCGATCCAGGCGCGCTACGGCTGGCGCGCCGCATTCTTCGTCTTCGGAGCGGCGGGCGTGATCTGGGCCGGCGCCTGGTATTGGTGGTTTCGTGACTGGCCGCATCAGAAGCCCGGCGTGTCGCAGGCAGAGTTGCGAGAGATCGGGCCGGGCGCGGCAGACGTCCACGCCAAAATGCCGTGGGGGCGCGCGCTGGCCGACGGCACCTTCTGGCGCATCGCGCTGATCGGCGCGAGCTACGTCTACGCCATCGCCTTCTTTCAGTTCTGGCTTCAGACGTATCTCGTGCGCGGGCGCGGCTACACCGAGGCGGCCCTGGTCCTGTCGTCGCTGCCGTACGTCGTCGGCGCGATCGCCAACGCCAGCGGCGGGCTGCTCAGCGACGCGCTCGTCCGCCGCTGGGGGCTCAGGGCCGGCCGCCGGACCGTCGGCGTGTTTGGTCTCACCAGCGCCGCCATCTTCATGGCCGTCACCAGCGTGACGCCCAGCAACGGCTGGGCGCTCGCGTTCCTGTCGCTCGCCTACGCCGGCATCCTGCTGCAGCAGCCGAACCTGTGCGCCGTCTGCCTCGACACCGGGCGCCAGCACGCCGGCGTGATGTTCGGGTTCATGAACACGGCCGCGCAGGTCGCCTCGGTGCTGTCGTCGGTCGGCTACGGCTACATCGTCGGCTACACCGGCAGCTACAATGCTCCGTTCATTCCCATGGTCCTCACGCTCTCGATCGGCGCCATGCTGTGGCTGAAGCTCGATCCGACCCATCAGGTGTTCGAGGACGCCGTGCAGGAGGCGGCAGCGTGACGGAGGGAGTGGCGCTCAGCATTTCGCAGTTCCTCGACGCGTGGAGAATCTTTGGGCGCGCCTGCCCGGGCTCGCGTATCGAGAGTGCCGCGGGCATGGACTACATGTTCACCGGCCTGCCGATCGCCTTTTTCAACGTGGCGGTCCTCACGAGCGACCAGCTGTCGGCGAGGGCACTGGACGCATCCGCCCGCGGCGCCATGCAATGGGCCTCGAACTCCACTCCTCCGTGGCTCCTGATCGTGACGCACGAGGCGCTCGAGCCTGGCACCGACGCCGAGGTCGTGCTCGACGCGTGTGGCCTGGCCCCGCTCTTTCCGATGACTGGGATGAGCGCGCGCCGCGTGTCCCCCGCCGCGAGCGTTCCGGCCGGCCTGCAGCTCGAAGTGCCGGAGGACGACGGCGGCTGCGGCGACATCATCGACGTCAACAGCGCTGCCTACGGCGTGGACCTCGCGGCGTCCAGGCCCGCGTTCGGCCGCGGGGCGTTCTGGGCCGATCATGTCGGCGTGCTCGGGCGTGCCGGCGGCGCGCCGGTGACGAGCGCCACGGTCCTGCTCGCGGGCGGCTACCGGTACGTGGCGCTCGTGGCCACACAGCCCGCGCATCAGAAGCGCGGCTTTGCCGAGGCCGCGATGCGGCACGCGCTGAGCGTGGCGGCCGACAAGTTCGGCGAACGGCCGACGTTTCTGCACGCGAGCAACGCCGGACGGCCGATCTACGCCCGCATGGGTTACGAGATCGTGGCGACGCACACCTGCTTCATCGACAAGCGGTTCCTGGCCGGCCACTGAGCGGGGCACTCACTCGATGGACGATCGCGCTGACTGGCTGACACGCGTCGAGGGCGCCGGGTGTCCCTTGTGCGCACCGCGGCCGGAGTCGAACGATCATTGGGACTTCATCGAAACGCTGTCGGCGTCGTCGCTCTACCTCGCGAAGAACCAGACCTACCGGGGGCAGTGCCAGCTGGTCTTCGACCGCCGGCACGCGGCGCGGCTCGATCAGCTCACGGAAGACGAGTACGCGGCGTTCGTCGGCGACCTGTTTCTGGCGCAGCACGCCGTCGCCCTGGCGATGAGCCCGGACCACATGAACGTCGAGTCGCTCGGCAACGTGGTGCCGCACCTGCACTGGCACATCGTTCCGCGATACGTCGGCGACGCGCGCTGGGGCCTGCCGATCTGGACGACACCGCTCAGCGCGATGCCGGATCGCCGTCTCGACGACCAGGAGCGCACGAGTCTGATCGACGCCATCCGCACGGCGATCGTGCGATGCGAGGCATCGCTCGCTGGAGGAGACAGATGACATCTGGAACTCGGATCGCCCGCCCGCGAAATACAGACGGGCCGCCTGAAGGCGGCCCCTACGTACCCGGCGGCCCCTACGGACGTTTGCGCGCCTCGAGGATGGCCTGCACCAGCGACTCGGGGACCTCCTCCGGCACCGGATCATCGGCGCACGACTTGGCCAGGAGCACGGTCTTCTCGTAGGTCTTCAAGTAGTCCACGCACGACGGGCAGGCGGACATGTGGCGGTCGAACTCCGCGCGCTGATCCTGCGGGAGCTCGTCGTCCAGGTAGCTCATGATGAAGTCGATGAGCTGCTGACACGTGATGTAAGGCCTGGTATCCAGAGGAACCTCCCTCAAGGGGGCTCAGGGTAACGTATTTGCCGCGGCGCCTGCCATTGCCCTGTCGTCCTCCGGCGGCGCGGATCCTCGCGCCGCCGGTGGCGGGGCCACCTGGCAGAACGCCTTGATGACGTCGGTACCCGACGTAAGCGCGCCCACCAGCTCGCGGTAGCGTTCCAGGCCGGTGATCGGGTGCGTGAGCAGCCGGGAAAGCCAGCCCGGGAACTCCGCTTCGGCCAGCGCCATGTCCTCGACGCCGCGCTCGAAGTACTCGCGGTTGGCGTTCACCGTCCCCACCATCACTTTGTTGCCGAGCACGAACTCGAGGTTGATCCGGTCGGCCGGTGCTTCGACGCGGCGGTCGCCGCCGGTGACGCTCGACAGCACCAGCACGCCGTTCTTGCCGAGCGCCTGCATGCTGTCGAAAACGACCGGCGAGAACCCGGTGGCCTCGAAGATGATGTCGAACGGCCCGAACGCGCGCGACGCCTCGATTACCGGCGTCGCGGCCGTCGACACGTAGCGAGCGCCGATCATTGCCAGCAGGTCGGCGTTCAGGTACGGAGCCGGCCGCAGGCCGAAGACGGTGACGTCGAGGCCGCGCAGCCGCAGCACCAGCGCGGCCAGCAGGCCGATGGTGCCGGCGCCCATCACGGCTGCGCGCTTCGGACGCCACACGCGCAGGCGCCGCTGGATTTCGTAGGCCTGCGCGATCCCCTTTTCCACCACGGTCATCGGCTCGAGCAGCACGCCGACCTCCTTGAGGCCGGCCGGCACCCTGACGATGAAGTCCGCATCGTCCACGTAGTACTCGGCCAGGTAGCCATGGCGAAGGTTGATGCCTCGCTCGAAGTAGACGTCGTCGGTGGTCATGTCCGACGTGCCGATGCGGTCGTAGAGGCTCGACCCCGGTCGGCGAACGGTCGCCACGACGAAGTCGCCAGCGGTGAGCTCCGTGACCGCCGGTCCCACCGCCTCAATCACGCCAAAGCCCTCGTGGCCGGTGATCAGGTAATTGTCTCCGGGCGGCGCCTGGCCGTACTCCGCGGCATCGATTTCCTTGTCGGTGCCGTCCACGCCAACGCGGAGCACGCGGACGAGCACGCCGCGCCCGGCGGGCACCTCGTCAAGAGTCGGCTTCGGCACGTCAATCAGGTGCAGGCTGTGGGCGCGTCCGGGAACGACGGCAAGAGCTTTCATCAGACGGTCTCCACGCTTTCGAGTGCTGCCGTGCGCCGGGTGCGCGCCGCGCGACGCGCGGCCGGCGACGACCGCTCACCGCTCTGTTGCAGGAGTTTCGCCACCAGTCCCGTCCACCCGGTTTGATGACTGGCCCCCACCCCGCGGCCGGTATCCCCGTGGAAGTACTCGTGGAACGGGATGAGATCGTTCCACAGCGGATCCAACTGGAACATCTGGTTGGCGCCGAGCACCGGCCGCTGTCCGGCGTCGTCGCGGAGGAACACGCGCGTCAGGCGCTTCGACACCTCTTCGGCGGCCTGCGCCAGCGACATCATCACGCCCGAACCGGTGGGGCACTCGACGGTGAAGTCGGGACCGAGATAATGGTGGAACCGCTGGAGGGATTCGACCAGCAGGAAATTCACCGGGAACCAGATCGGGCCCCGCCAGTTGGAGTTGCCGCCGAAGAGTTCGGTGGACGACTCGCCTGGCTCGTAGCGCACGCTGTGTACCTGGTCGCCGACCGTCAGCATGTAAGGACGTTCGAGGTGCTCGCGCGACAGGGCCCGAACGCCGAAGGGCGAAAGGAATTCCTTCTCGTCGAGCAGCACCTTGAGCACGCGCTGCAGCCGATCGAGGTTCACGATCGAGAGCAACCGGCGATCGCCCACGCCCGGCCGCCGCACGCTGGCCACGTTGCCGGTGAGATCCGGGCGGTGCTGCAGGAACCATTCGAGCCGCCGGCGGAAGCCGGGTAGTTTCTCGAGCAGCGCCGGCTCCAGCGTTTCCACCGCGAAGAGCGGAATCAGGCCGACCATCGAGCGCACACGCAGGGGGAAGTGGTCACCATTGCCGAGGTGCAGCACGTCGTAGTAGAAGCCGTCCTGCTCGTCCCACAACTGGATGCCGTCATCACCCATGTTGTTCATGGCATTGGCGATGTAGAGGAAGTGCTCGAGGAACTTGGTGGCGACGTCCTCGTAGACGGAGTCCTCCTTGGCCAGCTCCAGCGCGATGGCCAGCATGTTGAGGGTGTACATCCCCATCCAGCTCGTGCCGTCGCTCTGTTCGAGGTGGCCGCCGGTGGGCAGCGGGGCGCTGCGGTCGAATACGCCGATGTTGTCGAGGCCCAGGAAGCCGCCCTGGAACACGTTCATGCCCTCGGCGTCCTTGCGGTTGACCCACCAGGTGAAGTTGAGCAGCAGCTTGTGGAAGACGCGCTCGAGGAAGGCGCGATCACCTCTGCCGGTGCGCCGTTTGTCGATCTTGTAGACGCGCCACGCCGCCCAGGCGTGCACCGGCGGGTTGACGTCGCCGAACGCCCACTCGTAGGCCGGAAGCTGCCCGTTCGGATGCATGTACCACTCGCGCAGCAACAGCACGAGCTGCGACTTGGCGAATGCCGAGTCCACGAGCGCCAACGACACGCAGTGAAACGCCAGGTCCCATGCCGCGTACCAGGGGTACTCCCACTTGTCGGGCATCGAGATCACGTCTTCGTTGGCGAGTTGCGGCCACCCGGCGTTGCGGCCGCGCCGGCGTTCCGCGGGCGGCGCCGGCTGGCCCGGATCACCCTTCAGCCATTCGCTGACGTCGTAGTTGTAGAACTGCTTCGACCACAGCATGCCCGCCAGGGCCTGCCGCATCACCAGGCGTCCGTCGGCAGCGAGCTCGCCCGGAATGACGGTGTCGTAGAACTCGTCGGCTTCGCGGATGCGGGCCTCGAAGATTCGATCGAAGTCGGCCCCGACCGTGCGGTCCGCAGCAGGTTCGGCCGCCAGGCGCAGCCGGACCACCGCGGCGGCGCCGGGCTCGACGAGCAGCGAGTAGTGGCCGGCAGCCTTGGTGCCCCACCGCTCGGGATTGACCGCACCGGGCCTGGCCTGCACCACATGGTCGTTGATGCCGTCCTTTACGAAGGGCATCGCGTTCGGAACGCCGAAGAGGCGCTGCGTGTTCGTCTCGTTCTCCGTGAAGAGCAGGTCGGGACTGCCCTCGAGCACCAGCGTGCGCCGTCCGCTGTCGGGGTGATCGAGCTCGATGGTCGCCGTGGTGCCGTGGCCAGCCTCGAGCCTCGGGCGCCGCGTGTCGCGGCCCCACGACCAGATGTTGCGGAACCACACCGTCGGCAGCAGGTGCAGCGGCGCCGGCTCGGCTCCGCGGTTCGTGGCGGTGATGCGAATCAGGATGTCGTCGGGCGACGCCTTCGCGTACTCGACGACGACATCGAAATACCGGTTGCCGTCGAAGTAGCCGGTGTCGGCAAGCTCGTACTCCGGCTCGTGCTTGCCCCGGCCACGATTGGTCTCGACAAGGTCCGCGTAGGGGTAGGCCCGCTGCCCGTACTTGTAGAGGAACTTCATGTACGAGTGCGTGGGCGTGCTGTCGAGATAGAAGTAGTACTCCTTGACGTCCTCGCCGTGGTTCCCCTCGTTGCCGGTGAGGCCAAAGAGCCGCTCCTTGAGAATCGGGTCCCGCCCGTTCCAGAGCGCCAGCGCGAAGCACACCGTCTGACGGCGATCGCAGATGCCGGCCAGCCCGTCCTCGTTCCAGCGGTAGACCCGCGATCGGGCATGGTCGTGCGGGAAATAGTCCCACGCGGTGCCGTGGGCGCTGTAGTCCTCGCGCACCGTGCCCCAGGCGCGCTCGCTGAGATACGGTCCCCAGCGCTTCCAGTGCGTGCGGGTTTCGTCGTCGAGGCGCTGCTGCTCGGCTGTCATCGCTGGACCACCTTCACTGCATGACCGTCGGGATCCTGTACCAGGAGCGCCTTGGCAAACTCCGCCGGCCGGCTCAGCGGCGCGACGGACGGCGATACGAGCATCACCCGCTGCATCAGGAACCGCTCCAGGGCCAGGTCTGCGTCGCCGGTTGCGACCGTCGTTTCCCAGTGGGCCAGGTCGTTCGGTTGGATGCCAGCCGCCGGCCTGCCGTTACCTGGCGCCAGGTACTCCAGGAACTCGATGCCAGGACCCCGCGCCGCGCGCAGCGCGGTGATGTGCAGACGGGCGCCGAACACACTGTTGAGACGTTCCTGCTCCGGTCCGTAGTTGGTGCTTTCGCCAGCGACGCGAAGCCCCAGCGTGTCGCGGTAGAACCGCAGGCTGGTCGCGGTGTCGCCCACCACGATGGCGGTGTGGTCGATCCCGAGGAACAGCCGCCCGGTGGCCTGCCACCGCGGATCGCCCTTGCCGGCCGGGAACTGCAGGATCTCCAGCGGATGTCCGTCCGGGTCCTTGAAGTAGAACGCCTTGATCCCGCCGGCGTTCGGATTCCAGTCCGGCAGCCGCTGCGGCTCGGGCGAGGCGTGCTCCACCTTGTGTTGGCGCAGGCGGGCATAGGCCGCGTCCATGTCCGACACGATGAGGGCGACGTGCTGAAACCAGCGGTCATTGCTGCGGGAATCCACCGGCACCGGCCGTCCGCGGGGTGTCAGGTATTCGGTGAGCTCGATCTGCTCGCCGCCGAGGCGCATGCGCACCACCCGCATGCGGACTCCGAACAGGCCCAGCAGCCGATCGAGCTCTCCCCCTGCGAGCTCGACGTCCGACACCTTCTCGAACGTCAGCACGTCAGTGAAGAACGCTACCGAGCGGTCCATGTTCGAGACCGTCATACCCACAGCGGCGACTGCTTGCGCCAACGGGGCGGCAGATGGGATGCGGGCCTGCGGGCGGGCCGCGAGCGAGAGGGCGAGCAGGCACGCGGCCGCGATGACGGCCGCGTTCACACGACGACAACCGACATGGTCCATGTCAGCCCAGCCTTTCCGCGAGGTGATCGCCCACGCGCAGCGCGTTGGCCATGATGGTGAGTGCCGGATTCACGGCGCCGCTCGAGGGGAAGAAGCTGCCGTCCACGACATAGAGGTTGTCGAGGTCGTGCGCCTTGCACTGCGCGTCGAGGGCCGAGGTCTTCGGGTCGTGACCAAAGCGGATGGTGCCGTTCTGATGCGCCACGCCAGCGAGCGGGATGCGCTGCCCGACGAACAGGCTGCGAGCGAAGAGCCCGTTATGGCAGGCGTGGCCGTGCACGCCGCACGCGCTCTGCTGCTGCAGCAGCTGCTCCAGCTTCTTGATCAGACGCGCGTGCCCTTCGCCGTTGTTCGGGGTGTAGCGAAGCTCGATGTGCCCTTCGCGATCCAGCGTCACGCGATTGTCCGCGCTCGGCAGGTCTTCGGACGTGAGCCAGAAGTCGAGCGAGTGCTTCGCCATCAGGTCGAGGGTGAAGCCGGGCGCGATGGCCGGCGCCCCCGCCGACAGCGCCACACCATCGAGCTTGCCGACGAAGGAGATGTGCCCCATCGGATAGTCGAAATCGCGGTCGCCGAAATAGAAGTCGTTCACGGCCAGCGTCTTCTGGAACACCGTCGGGTTCGGGCACTTCGAGATCGCCATCAGCACCGAGTTGATGTGACCCATGAAGTGCCGGCCGACGACGCCGGAGCGGTTGGCGAGGCCGTCGCGGTGCCGCTCGTTCGCCGATCGCAGCAGGAGCGCCGCCGAGTTGATGGCGCCGCACGACACCACCACGACGTCGCCGCAGTAGAACTCGGTGGCGCCGTCACGCCGCACCTGGATCGAGCTCACCTCGCGCCCCGACCCGCTGGTCTGCAGCCGCTCCACGTAGGCGTTCGTGAGCAGCGTGACGTTCGGGTGCTTCAACGACGGCTCGACGCACGTCACCTCCGCGTCCGACTTGGCATGCATCAGGCACGCGAACCCGTCGCAGCTGTTGCAGCGGATGCACGGGCTCTGCTGCGGCCTCGACTCATCGAGGCGGATGCCGAGCGGGACGTGAAACGGCTTCAGCCGCTGGCGCGCGAAGTCGTCGCTGAGCTGCTGGATGCGCGGCTCATGGCTGACCGCGGGGTAGCAGTATGGTCCGCCTGCAGGCGGCTCGGTGGGATCCTCCCCGCGATTGCCGCGCACGGCGTAGAGGTGCTCGGCCTTCGTGTAGTACGGCTCGAGGTCGTCATAGGAGATGGGCCATGCTGGCGATACGCCGCCGTGGTGGCGCAGCTCCTGAAAGTCGCGCTCGCGCAGCCGGAAGAGCGCCGCGCCGTAGAACTTGGTGTTGCCACCCACGTAGTAGTTCGTGTGCGGGTGGAGCGGATGGCCGTCCTTGTCCTTCCACACCTCCTTGGTGTGGTATTTGGCGCGCACGTTCACGGCGTGCGAGTCCCAGTTGTCCTTTTCGCGGCGCACGTAGTCGCCGCGCTCCAGGACGAGAATGCGCTTGCCGGTCGGCGCGAGCCGATGGAGCAGCGTGCCGCCGCCGGCGCCGGTCCCGATGATGATCACGTCGAAGTGTTGTGCGCTGGTCATGTTCGAGTGCTTTCGTAGGGGCACATCTTCAGATGTGCCCGGCGTTGCAGAAGATGCAGGGGCCGGTGTGCTGCAGCCTGGCGCAGTGGACGGCCACGCGGCCCTTGATCCGCGTGTAGAGCTCGGCGGCCGCCAGCATGCCGAGCGGCGGCGCGACGAAGTAGAGCCACAGCCCGTGAGTCAGACCGCCGACCAGGCTCGGGCCGAACGTGCGGGCGGGGTTCATGCTCATGCCCGACAGCGGTGCTTCGACCGCGATGAAGGAGGCCACGAGGGCGGCGGCAAAGAGGCCGGTGAACCGCGCGAGCCGCGCGCGGTTCGACGCCGTCAGCACGGTCAGCATCAGCAGGAAGGAAATGGCGAGCTCGCCGAAGAAGGCGACGCCATCACCACCAGGGCCCGGCTGCGTGGCCACGTAATTCACGGCGGCGTTGGCGATCCACGGCCGCAGCAGAAAGGCGGCGGCGGCGATGCCCAGCGTGCCGCCGACGAACTGCGCCGCCACGTATCCCGCCGCATCCGTGGCCGACACCTTCCCGAGCCGGAAGAAGGTGAGCGTCACCGATGGATTGAAATGCGCGCCCGACCGGCGGCCCCACGGCGAGTAGATGAGCGAGGCCGCCGTGAGCCCCATCGCCAGCCCCATGAGGGCGCGGCGAACAAACGGGTCGGGCAGCGCGAGCCGGATGGGCGACGACGGGTGCTCGAGGAGCGTGGTCATGAAGGCCGCCGACACCATGAACAGCCCGAGGCCGATGGCTTCGATCAGATACTCGCGCCAGTGGAGCGACCGGCTCACGCCTGCACCAGGTAGGCGCCGGCGGCGGTGCGCCTCAAGATGCCGTCGGCAACCAGGACGTTGAGGAGCCGTTCGATGCTGGGCTGATCGAGATGCCAGAGGCGTGCGGCCTGCGGCACCGTCAGCTTCAGTCCGGGCATTTCCAGGTATTCACCGCGAATCCGCCACAGCGTTGCGTTCGCGTCGTCGAACGACCGTTCCATCGCGTCCTCCCACGGCCTTCGATGCCCCGGGGTGGATGGGGTTACGCGATCTTTCGTAGGGGCAGGTCCGATAGCGAACCGGCGTTAAGCCGGTTTGCCAGATGCTGAGCGCGGTCCGCGTTCTTAGCGGGCCGCGCCGTCCTGCCCGACGAGCCGCACGAGGCGCAGCGCCTCGCCCACCGACCACGCCTGGAACGGGCAGCCGTTCGGGCGGTACGGCGGATCGCCGTCGGCGATCTCCGAGACGTGGTCGAGCCCGGCGTCATCGAGATGGCGCAGGAGCGGTGCAAGGAAGCGTTCTCGCGCCTGGTGGCGCGCGTCGGCCTGACCGCCGCGTGCGCGCAGCCAGGCCTCGACGAATGGCGTCAGCAGCCACGGCCACACCGTGCCCTGGTGATACGCGCCGTCGCGCGCCAGCACGCCGCCCTCGTAGCGGCCCACGTATCCGGGCTCGCCGGGCGCGAGCGATCGCAGGCCCACCGGTGTCCACAATCGCTCCTCGATTGCGTCGATGGCGCGTCGGGCCCGCGCGCCCTCCACGAGCGCAATCGGGAGACCGCCCAGGGCGAAGATCTGGTTCGGGCGGAACGAGGCGTCGAACGTCCCGCGCTC
Source organism: Vicinamibacterales bacterium (assembly GCA_036004405.1). Classification (GTDB taxonomy): domain Bacteria; phylum Acidobacteriota; class Vicinamibacteria; order Vicinamibacterales; family UBA2999; genus DASYRM01. Next base: position 53,293 of record DASYRM010000151.1, on the reverse strand, counting down.
GTGGTTGACGTCCACGACGTCGTTGAGCGCACCGGTCGACTCGTTCCAGAACCGCGCGCAGAACGACTGGCGGCCGCGCTCGAACAGCTCGATCCATCGCCGGTTGCGCTGGCTGGCGAGCCAGACGGCGTTCAGCCACAGCGCCTGCACTTCCACCGGCTTCCCGATGCGCGGCGTCACGACCCAGTCGCCGACCTTGGCGTCCATCCACGTGAGCTGCACGCCCGGCTCGCCAGCGGCGAGCAGACCGTCGGCGTCGAGCCGGATGCCGAACCGCGTGCCCACGGCATAGCCGGCGAGGATGGCATCCACCGCGCCTTCGAGCCGGGCGCGATCGCCCGCCCCGATCGACGTCCCGGTCCGCGCCGCCGCATCGAACAGGTCGTACACCGCGATGACGAACCACAGCGACGCGTCCACCGAATTGAACTCCGGCGCTTCGCCCCGGTCCGGGAAACGGTTGGGCAGCATCCCCTCGGAGATGGCGCCGGACCATTCGAGCAGGATGCGGCGTGCGTCATCGACGCGATCGGCGGCGAGGCAGATGCCGCGCAGCGCGATGAACGTGTCTCGCCCCCAGTCCGTGAACCAGGCGTAGCCGGCCACGATGGTGCGGCCGAGGCCGCGCGAGACGAGGTAGGCGTCAGCGGAGCGATGGAGGTGCGAGGCAAACGCCGCGCGCCGTGCGCGTTCGCAATCGCGGACGGCATCCGCATACGCACGTGGATCCGCATCTGCCACGAACGGGAGCTGATCGTCGGCCGCGGTCGCGAACACCAGCTCCGCCGCGCCGGATCGGAGATCGAACCGGAAGACGCCCGGCGACGCCAGGTCTTCGCTGCCGTCGAGGCCGCGGGCGTGTTCCTCCTCGTAGCGGAAGTTGCGAAACCACTCGGGCGCGTGCTCGTAGACGGCGTTCGTCAGCACATGGATGGCCGGCACGCCTTCGTAGGGCCGCCACACAAGCGACGCGCCGTCGCGTTCCGGATCGAAGCGGAAGGCGCCGTTCTCGTGATGGAGCCCGTGGTAGTCGCGCCCGGACAGAAAGGGCCGAACACGCAGGACCACGGCCCCCGTGGCCGGTTCAGCTCCCACGATGCGCCACGACAGGGCCACCGTGGGCTGTCCCCGCCGGACGACGATCGTGTGCTCGACGGTGATGCTGCCGGGCAGCTCGAAGATCCACGTCGGCCACGGGTGGGTGGAAAACGAGGTGATGCGCGCGGCGCCGTCGGGAAACAGCACGCCGGGCTCGTAGCGGTGCGTCGACAGCGCGAATCTCTGGCCGCCTGTCTCGACCCAGGCCTCGACGCCGTTCACCAGCACCATGCGACCGGTGGGCGGCGTCGTCGCCGCCAGCAGCAGCGCGTGGTACCGCCGCGTACGAATCCCGGATGCGGTACCGGAGGCGAATCCTCCGCGCCCATCGGGCTCCAGCCATTCGTTGCGATCGCTTGGCGTCGTCATCACGCGGACCTTTCAGGCGCAGTCAATTCTCGCGCTTGGATGCCGTGCGCACGCGGCCGGTCTCCTGAAACCTTCCTGGCCGTGTCGCCATCGAAACTGGCAACACACGAGCGCCGCCTGAGGCGCCGACAAGGAGGAACGAGAAATGGATAGCAATCGCAGGGGTTTCACGTCGCTGGCCCTCGCCACGGCACTGACCGTCATCACCGCCCTCGTCTTCACGACGTCCGCGTCGGCGGCGCAGGCTCGCACGAGCCGGCCGTTTGCCGGGGTGAAGGCCAACACGGGCAGCGTCACGCTGTCGAGCAGTGGCAACGCGCGCACGCTGACGTTGTCCGAGGACTTCAAGGCACCCGAGGCGCCGGACCCGCACTGGCAGGTGGTGGACAACGAAGGCCGTGTCTACCTGCTGCAGAAGCTGACGGTCAAGGGTCTGACGGGCGACAAGATGAACCGGTCGATCACGCTGCCGGCCTACATCAAGAGCGTCGCCAAGGTGCAGTTCTGGTGCGCCTATGCCGAAGTGCTGCTCGGCGAAGCGTCGTTCGGCGGCACCTCGACGAACTGAGGGTCGGCCTCCGGATGCCAGCCCGAGGTGCCACCCATGCGAGCCCTGCTCTCGCGCGTGACGGCGCTCACGACGCTGGGGCGCATCTACACCACGGCCGCCGGCGACCGCGCCGGCGCGCCGTTTGCGACGCGCGCGCTGGCCGCGCTCGACATCTCGGTCGCCGCGGAAGGCAGCGGCCGCATTCCGGCGTCGGGCCCGCTGGTGGTGGTGGCAAACCATCCGTTCGGCGCGCTCGACGGGCTGGTTCTGCTCGATCTGCTCGCCCGGGTGCGGCCCGACACCAGGCTGCTCGGAAACCGGTGGCTCGCGGCGCTGCCTGAACTGCGGCCGCAGCTTCTCCAAGTGGACGTTTTCGGCGGTCGGGCTGCGGTGCATCGAAACGGCGTCGCGCTGCGCGAGGCCTTGCAGTGGCTGGCGCAGGGAGGATGCGTGGCGTTGTTTCCAGCGGGCGAGGTGGCGCACGCCGCCGTCGACGGGCGCGTCGTGGATTCGCCGTGGCGCGCGACCGCTGGCGAGCTGGCCGTTCGCGCGGGCGCCGCGGTGCTGCCGGTGTTCTTTGCCGGCGCCAACAGCCGTCTGTTCCGCGCCGCGGGGCGGATTCATCCCTTTCTACGCACGGCGCTGCTGCCGCACGAACTGAACGCCAAGCGCGGCAGCCGGATCAGCGTCCGCGTGGGCGAGCCCGTGGCGGCCACCGAACTGGCCGCCGTTGGCGACTCCCGCGCGCGCATCGCGCATCTCCGTTCTGCCGTTGATGCCCTGGCCGAACCGGCGCCGAAGGCGCGTGTCCCTGTCGCGCCAAGAGGCGAGGTCAACGATCTTCTGGCGGACATCGCTGCACTTGGGGCGCCTCTCTTGGAGAGCGGTGCCTATCAGGTATTCTGCGCCACGGCCTCGCAGCTGCCGGCGGTGCTTCCCGAAATCGGGCGGCTGCGCGAGATCTCGTTCCGCGCCGTCAGCGAAGGCACCGGCCGCGAGCGCGACCTGGACCGGTTCGATCCGTCGTATCGCCACCTGTTCGTGTGGAACCGCGAGCGCGCGGAGGTGGCCGGCGCCTACCGGCTCGGCGCGACCGACGAGATCGGCGCCGCGGCTGGCCTCGATGGCCTCTACACACGGACGCTCTTCGACTACGGCGACGAGCTGATTGGGCAGCTCGGCCCGGCGCTGGAGCTGGGGCGATCCTTCGTGGCCCCCGCGTATCAGCGCGACTTCAGCCCGCTCCTCCTGCTGTGGAAGGGCATCTCGCGCTTCGTCGTCCGCAATCCCCGCTACCGGCGGCTGTTCGGCGTCGTCAGCATCAGCGACGCCTACGAGTCCACGTCGCGCCAGCTGATGATCAAGTTCCTGCAGACCACGCGCTTCGATGCGGACCTCGGACGCCTGGTTCGGGCGAGGAATCCGCCGGCGCCGCCACGGGACGGTCTCGTGGAGAGCGCCACCGTCGAACGCCTCGAGGACGTGTCGGCACTGATTCGCGGCCTCGAGCCGGACGGCAAGGACATGCCGGTGCTGCTGCGGCAGTACCTCAAGCTGAACGCGCGGCTCCTGGGGTTTTCCATCGACCCCGCCTTTGGCAACGCCCTCGACGGCCTGGTGGTCGTCGATCTGGACGACGTCGAGCCGGCGATCCTGGCGCGCTTCATGGGGCGCGACGAGGCCGTGGCCTTTCGAGTTACAGCAGTCTGAAAACGACGATGGCGACCACGGTCGGGGGCAGCGCTCCCAGGAACAGCCGGAGCGGGTGGACGGCGTCGTCGAAGTAGCGGCCGAGGAGCGCCTGGCCGGCGGGATTCGGTGCGTTGGCAATCACCGTCAAGCCGCCGCCGGTGACGGCGCCTTCGAGCACTGCCATCTTCAGATTCGGCTCGAGGTCGGGCACGAGCGTCGCCAGGTAGGTGATGAGCGCGTTGTCGTTGAAGGCGGTGAGGATCGTCGAGCCCAGGTAGAGCGGGGTCTCGCGCAGACTCGCCAGCACCGGCGTAATCCACCAGCCCTGCAGCCCGCCGTGCACCACCAGTCCCGCCAGGAAGAAGCCGACCAGGAGCGGCGTCTTGAAGTCGGTCAACGTCGAGTAGGCGGCGGTGGCGCGATCGAAGCCGAGGAAGAAGAGGAAACCGCCGAGGAAGAGTACCGGATAGTGCGAGTTGATCACGGTCCACGCGAGGAACAGGATGTACACCGCGGTGACCCACGGGGGGATGGCCAGTGGTCCGTATCCGTGGCGCCGCGCCTCGTCGGTGGACGGCGTCTGATCGTGAGGCGCCGGGCGCCGGGCGAGCTCCGCGAATTCACGGCGGAACAGCAGGTAGCCGCCGGCGGTCGAGACGGCGATGGCCAGCGCAGCCCGCCAGCCGAAGTGCTCCAGCATGAAGGGCGTGTCCCAGCCCCACGGACGGGCCACCATCAGTACGGGCGGCGCCGCGAAGTGCGTGAGCGTGCCGCCAATCGAGACGTTGACGAACAGCAGGCCGAGCGTGGCGTACTTCAATCGGCCCGACGGCCGCAGGTCGTAGAACTGCCGCGCGAGCAGCAGCGCGGCAATCGTCATCGCACCCGGCTCGGTGACGAGCGAGCCCAGGAGCGGGGCCAGGATCAGAATCGACAGCCACCACGCCGCGGGGCTCGCGCCGCCCAGTCCGGCGACGCGCCGCAGCATGTTCTCGGCGAGCTCGACGACGGGGCGCGTCGAGGCGATGGCCATGATCACGATGACGAACAGCGGCTCGGTGAAATTGACGGTGCCGTCCAGATAGTGCGTCACCGTTTCCCATCCGCGCGCCAGCGCGATGGCGATCATCAGCGGCACCACCCAGAGGCCGAAGACGACTTCGACCTCTCCCAGAAAGTGCAGCAGCTCGGCGCGGACGTTCGGGGCCGGCGCGCGCCCGCCGGTGGTGGCCGCGGCGTCCGCGCGCTCCTGCAGCCGGTGAGCGGCCTCGGTGAACCGCGCGGCGACGAAGGTGTGACACACGGCCAGCAGAAAGATCGCCGTGGCCACCGCGTTGAACGGGTCGGCCTCGACGCGCAAACGGATCGCATCGATGAGAGCGCCGCTTCCCGGCGCGGCATAGCCCGCCAGCGGGAGTGGAAACGGGTGCTCGCCCAACTCAGTCCTTGGGATTGGTGGCGAAGACCGTGAGCTCGGTCACGAAGCCGCGGTCGTCCATCTCGAGCGAGGACCTCACCGCATGGGCAATCTCGTCCACCCGCAGCTTCGTGGGGTTGTCGGGGGCGGTCCGCTGCGGCAGGCCGGCGTGTGCCGCGAACTCCGTGATCACCTCGCTCGGGTTGATCAGGATCACGCGCACGTTCGACGCCCGCAGCTCGGCGCGCCAGCACTCGGTCATGCCGCGCAGCGCGAACTTGCTGGCGTAGTACGCGGTGCCGTTCGCAGCCCCCCGCAGCGCCGCCGTCGAACCGATGTTGATGATGTTGCCTCTGCGGCGCTTCACGAAGTGCCGCGCCGCCGCCCGCGCCATCAGCATCGCTCCGGTGACGTTGGTGGCGATGATCGACTCGAACTCCTCGAGCGCCATGTCGACGAGCGGGGCGAACGACCCCGCCCCGGCGTTGTTCACCAGCACGTCGAGATGGTCGAACGCGCCGAGCACTTCGGCATACGTGCGCTCGACGTCGGCCTGGCTGGCGACGTCGGCCTTGATCGCCAGCACGCCGAGCTCACGAGCCACCTCCAACAACCGCGCCTCGTCTCGGCCGGTGATGGCGACCTTGGCGCCGGCCTGGGTCAGGACGCGGGCGACGCCGCGGCCGATTCCACTGGTTCCCCCGGTGACCAGCACCGTCGCGTTCTGCAAATGCATGAGGCGATCTTAATCGCCCTTCATCTGGAACTCACGGTCGAGCAGCGTGCGCAGGGCCTGGCGCGCGCGGTGCAGGCGTACCTTGACCACGTTGGACGTGGTCCCGAGGATCTCGGCGGCTTCGGCGGTGTCCTTCTCCTCGATGTCGCGCAGCACCAGCACCTCGCGGTACTGGTCGGGCAGCATCGCGATCGCCTGGCGGACGACGGCGGCGGTCTCCTTGCGCTCGAGCACCGCGTCGCTCCAGTCCCGTGACGCCACGGCCTGGTGGCCGTCGTTCGTGTAGGTCGGCAGCAGGTCCTCGATCGACTCCGTCGGCCGGCGGCGGCGCTCGCGCAGCTTCATCAGCGCCGTGTTCACCAGGATGCGGTGCAGCCAGGTGTGCAGCTGCGCCCGCGCTTCGAACGTGTGAATCGCCTTGTAGGCGCGGATGAAGGCGTCCTGCACGGCGTCCTGCGCGTCCTCGTTGTTGCCGAGGAACCGTCGCGCCACCGAGAGCAGCCGGCCGCTGTGCGTGCGCACGATGGCCTCGAACGCGGCGTCGTCGCCGCGCTGAAGGCGGGCCACGAGCTCGGCATCTGATTCCGGGCGGGTGGACATGGGTGGCATCGGGGGAGTGTCGACGACGTTCGCGCGCATGTTCATCATGACTTGGCCTTGCTCGCGGTGGCGAGCTGTTCGGTCAAAAAGGGGCTGCAGCGGAGCGCCACGCGTGCCTCTGCCGTCAGCGACAGGAGGAACGCGAGGCCGTCATGGTCGGCAAACGACACGTCGGTGAGGTCCACGACGACGACGCCATAGCCGGTTTCGTCGGCGAGCGTGCGGCCCAGCTCTGCGACCCAGGGGCCGGTCAGGCGACCGGCCGCCCGCAACACCGTCTCGCTGCCGTTGAGGATTCGTTCGACTCGAAGCATGTTCAACCCGGCACGACCAAGGGCAAGGGGGCTGCCAGAGGTTCGGCCAGGTCGAACAGGGGCGGGAAATAGCTCTTAAGCTATTGTCGAATCGATGGTTCGGGTGTTCTTTGCGACGAAACGCAAGTCACGACGTCCCACGAAGTATCGTGGGATCCCACGAGCCACGAAGGATCGTGGCCACGCTATTTCGTGGGACGCTCGAGGCCGAGCCTCTTCATCCGGCTGCGAAGGGTGTTCGGATGCATGTCGAGGACTTTCGCGGCGCCGCGCGGCCCTTCGATCACCCAGCCGGTCTGGTTCAGGGTGGCGGCGATGTGCGCCCGTTCCACGTCGTCGAGCCGGCCGGCCGCCGACGCGCCCCGCGCGACGGTCACCACCGGCCCCGGCGACGAGGCGGCCGCCGGCGCGGAGTCCGAGGGCATGAGGCCTTGCGCGGCGTCCAGCACGCCGCCGTGCGACAACACCAGCGCGCGCTCGATGACGTTCTCCAGCTCACGCACGTTGCCGGGCCACGAGTAGGCCGACAGCCGATCCAGGCTCTCGCGCGACACGCCGTCCACCGTGCGGCCGATGCGCTTGGCGTGCTTCTGGACGAAGAACATCGCCAGCTGCGTCACGTCTTCGCGGCGCTCGCGCAGCGGCGGCACCTGAATGGGCAGCACGTTGAGGCGGTAGTACAGGTCGGCGCGGAAACGCCCGGCGGCCACCTCCTCCTGGAGGTTGCGGTTCGTGGCGGCAATCACGCGCACGTCCACCTTCATGGTGCGGCTGCTGCCCACGGGTTCGAACTCCTGCTCCTGCAGTACGCGGAGCAGCTTCACCTGCATGTCGAGCGGCAGCTCGCCGATCTCGTCGAGAAACAGCGTCCCGCGATCGGCCAGCTCGAAACGCCCGGTCCGGCGCTCCAGGGCTCCAGTGAAGGCCCCCTTGACGTGGCCGAAGAGCTCGCTCTCGATGAGCCCCGACGCAATCGCCCCGCAATTGACCTTGACCAGCGGCCGTGACCGCCGAGCGCTGCGGTTGTGCACGGCGCGGGCGATCAGCTCCTTGCCCGTTCCGGTCTCGCCGATGATGAGCACCGTGGTGTCGGTCGGCGCCACGCGATCGATGGTGCGCACCACGGCGCCCAGGGACGCGCTCGTGCCGACAATCTCTTCGTAGTTGTGCTCGCCGAGAATCTCTTCTTGCAGGTAGACGTTCTCGCGTTCGAGCTGCGCCTTGAGCCGGCCGATCTCCTCGTACTCGCGCATGTTCTCGATGGAGAGCGCCACCTGGTTGGCAGCCTCCTGCAGCAGCTCGGCCTCGGTATCGCCGAACTCCATCGGCCGGCGGCTGCCCAGATTGAGCGTGCCGATGCTGCGGCCGCGCACCACCATCGGCACGACGATGAGGGAGCGGAAGCCCTCCTCGAGCAGAACGTCTTCGCCCGGGTAGGTGCGCCGTTCGCGCAGCTCCGGGTTGAAGAACACCCGCTGGTTCACGAACGCCCAGCCGGCGTGGCTGCCGTCGAGCGGCAGCTCGAGACCGGGCACGAAATGATGCGACGGCACCGCGCTGTCGGACGACGTCATGCGCAGCACGTTCTTCTGAGGGTCGTGCAGGAAGATGGTGCAGCGGTCGAACGCCACCACCCGGCGCAGCGCGTCGGTGATGGCCGAAAAGAGCGCGTCCTGCGTGAGATTGAGCACGACGGCGTTGTTGATCGCGAGCAGCGATCGCGCCCGCTCGGCCGCCATCGACAGCTTCTGTCCCAGCGACTCGATATGACGCGCGGTACGCACGCGCTCGAGCTCGACGCCCACCCGCGCCGCGAACGTGCGCAGCAGCGCCGTGGTCATCTCGTCCTTCGGCAGCGGCTTGTCGTCGATCACCACCAGGTGCCCGGCCACCTCGCCGGCGCCGTTTAGAACGGGGAGGCCTAGATACCCGCGCGCCTTCATCGCGACGAGAGGGGTGTCGTCGGGGAAGAGCGCCTGCAGGTCGTCCGGGTAGCAGCCCACCTCGCCGTCGATCACGCCCTGACAGGGCGTGCCGGCCAGCGCGTATTCGATGTTCTCCGCCAGCCCGGTACGGCTCCAGAAGGCGAGCGTGCGCACGTGCGTGCGGGCGCTGTCGGTGCACTCGGCCACCAGGACGTAGGGCACGCGGAGGGCAGCGGCGAGGTTGCTGACCAGTGCACGGAAGAAGTCGGCGCCGGTCGAAAGCGACGTGCCCTCGGCCACCGCCCACACCAGCTCGCTCGCGCGGGCACGCGCGGTAGCGTCGCGCGACACCGCCAGCAGCTTCTCCACCGCGCCGCCGGCGCCGCGCAGCGGGCTCACCACGACGTCCCACCACATCGGCGTCTGCGTGGTCGTGGTGGGGAAGTAGCCCGTGAAGCGGCCGATGCCGCCCTCGCGCGCGGTGGCGATCGCCCGCGCCGCCGCCTCGCGGTCGCCGCCTTCCCAGAAGCCGACCCACTGCGAGTTGACGACGGCGCTGAAATCGCAGATCTCCAGGGCCGCCATGCCGCCGGCGTTCATCGACAGGAGGTGCCCGTCGAGGTCGAGCACCTTGATGCAGTCGGGGCTCGAGTCGATGATCCGCGTTTTGAGCTCTTCGCTCTCGCGCAGCGCGCTGGCCGTTCGCCGCCACTCGAGGAGCGCCGTGGCCTGGTGCGCGAGGGCGCGCAACGCGTCGAGCTGTTCCGGCGTGATGGTGCGGGCAGCGCGATCGAGCACGCCCAGGGCGCCGATTGCCACGCCCTCGGCGCCGAGAATCGGCACGCCGGCATAGAAGCGGATGCCCGCGGCGGCGAGCTCGTGACTGGAGAAGCGGCTGTCTGCCCGTGCGTCCTCGACGACGAGCGGCTCGATGCCGAGGATGGTGGCGCTGCAGAACGCGCCGTCGCGCCGCACCTCGCCGATGTCGAGGCCCACCCTCGCCTTGAACCAGACGCGGTCGGCTTCCACGACCGAGACGAGCGCCATCGGGGTGGCGCATATCCGAGCCGCCAGATGCGCCAGCTCGTCGAAGTCCTGTTCGGAATGCCGCTCGAGGACGTGCATGATGCGGCCGCCGGCACCAGGCCGGCGGACCGGATCAATCTATCAGACGCGGCCCGCAAAAAGCGCGGGCCGCCTCGCGCTATCTGGCAAACCGGCTTAACGCCGGTTCGCGATTCCGCTCAACGGCGCACCATCACCGCGTCCACCACCCCGGTCGTGTTGAGCACCAGCCGGGCCCGGTGCAGTACCTGGGTCTTGTCCAGGTCGTTGTCGAGCAGTCCGATCAGGTGAAGCTTCCTGCCCTTGACGATGATGTGCACCGGGTAGGTGCCATAGGGCTCCATGCCGGGGAACAGCCGCATGTCCAGCGTCTCGTAGCGCACCTCCATTTCGCCGCCGGAGACGTAACGGGAGGCGATGTCCTCGGTGTAGATCCGCTGGTAGGCGTCCCACCGGATGCGGTCGTCGTAGCTCGATGACGGCAGTACTTCGATGTCGTTGACGACATCGGCTGCCACCGCGTGCGCCACCATCGACGCCGCTTCGCGCTTCAGCGCCGGCCGGTGGGCGTAGCCCTGGAGCGTCACCGTGCCGCCGTCCACTTTGAACGCCAGGAAATCGAAGACGCCGTAGTAGGGCAGCTTCGCCAGCGCCTTCCGTACCTTGGCTACCGTCTCCTTCGAACTCTCGGGCGTCGGCACCTTGGGGGCCGCCGTGACCGCCCTCGTGGCCGCAATCGCCAGAATCACGGCGCAGGCCGCCGTCAGCCGTTTCACACTTCGCATGACTCCTCTCCCCTTCCGCCGGAGGCGGCAAACACGCACTGCGGGTTGGATGCCGGCCTTGCCGCGGCGTTGCCGGGGTAACCGTCCCGGGCAGCCGTCATCCAACCTGCTGACCGGCCGCACACGCCGCCGGCACAGAGAGGAGCGTCATGAAGATTCTGAAGATCGCCGCGGTCGTTGCGGCCCTGGCACTGCCGGCCCCCGCACGCGCCGAGCTTCCGAGCAAGCGCGTGCTCACGCTCGATGCCGCCAAGACGATCGTCGCCGCGGCCGAGGCCGAGGCACTCAGGCGCGGGTCGACGGTGGTCATCGTTGTCGTGGACGACGGCGGGCACGTCGTGCTGCTCGAACGCCTCAATGACACACAGGTCGCCAGCGTCGAGGTCGGCATCGGCAAGGCTCGCACCGCCGCGATCTTCCGCCGCCCGAGCAAGGTGTTCGAGGACCAGATCCGCGACGGCCGCGTGGCCTCGCTGGTGTTGCCCGGCGCGACGCCGCTGCAGGGCGGCATCCCGCTCATCGTCGCCGGCCAGGTGGTCGGAGCGATTGGCGTGAGCGGCAATACCCCGCAGGAAGACGAAGACATCGCCAAGGCTGGCGCCGCGGCTCTCGCCCCGGCGGCCGGCACCCGGTAGACCGTCCAACGTAGCCGCCGGTCTTCAGACCGGTTACAGAGAGGTATCAGTCATGCGTCGCACACTCGTGTTTCCGGCCCTCGCGGCCGCAGTCTTCCTGGCCGCCGCCGCGAGTGCGACGGCTCAGTCGGTCACCAAAGCCAGCATCACGCGCGACGGTGCCCGGCGCGCGATTGCCGCCGCTGTCGACGCCGCGCGCCTCAAACAGGCCCCTGGCGCCGTGATTGCCGTCGTGGACGACGGCGGCAATCTCGTGGCGCTCGAGCGCATCGACGGCACCTTCGCGGCGGGCGCGTCGATCTCGATCGGCAAGGCGCGGACCGCGGCGCTCTTCAAGAAGCCGACCAAGGCGTTCGAGGACACGATCAACGGCGGCCGTACTGCCATGGCGGCGCTGCCGGACGCCTTCTTTACGCCGCTGCAGGGCGGGGTGCCGCTTGTGGCCGACGGCCAGATCATCGGGGCGATCGGCGTGAGCGGTGCCGCCAGCAAAGAACAGGACGAGGAGCTGGCGATCGCGGGGGCGTCCGCGCTGGCGAAGAATGACGAGGGCGGGAAGGCGCCTGCGGTGTCGTACTGGAGGAGCGCGGAGGTGACGGCGGCATTCGCCAAAGGCGCGGTGCTCTTCGACGGCGAAGACGGCCGCAACTACATGGTGCACGCCAGCCATCGCGACGCGGCCGGCATGGCCGAGGTGCACGACCTGGACGCCGACATCATCTACGTCCTCGATGGGACGGCCACGTTCGTCACCGGCGGGACGGCCGAGAACCTGAAGACGACCGCGCCGAACGAGGCGCGCGGGTCCGGTATCCGTAGCGGCGAGACGCGGCACATCGCCAGGGGTGATGTCCTCATCGTGCCCAAAGGGACGCCGCACTGGTTCAAGGAAGTGTCGTCGCCGTTCAACTACTACGTGGTGAAGGTGCGGTGATGACCCGAGGGCAGGCAGGCAGGTGGGCAGGTGAGCAGGCAAGAACACTGGGCGTTGTGTGCCTGGTGGCGCTGACAGCGACGCCGGCCGTCGCACAAGCGACGTCGGATGTGCCGGTGGTGCGGCCCGATGCCATCGTGGACCTCGCCACCGACGACGGCGTCGCGGCCGTCAACGGCCAGTGGCGCTACAGCGATGCGCGCATCGTCGAGGTCGAGCACCGGGCGCCCGGTCCCGACCTGCGCGCCTCGGGCGCGCCAAACCGTGCCTACGACATCGCGCCGCACGCCGGAGCCGCCGAGTTCGACGATTCCGGATGGACGACGTTCCGGCCCCAGGACCTCGAGGGGCGCCGTACCAATGGACGTCTCTCGTTCGGCTGGTATCGGCTGAACGTGACGATCCCCGAGAAAGTCGGATCGTTTGCCACCGCGGGATCGACCGTGGTCTTCGAGGTGGTCGTGGACGACTACGCCGAGGTCTGGGTGAACGGGATGCTGCCGGTCGCGCTCGGCCAGACCGGGGCGCAGTTCATCAAAGGGTTCAACGCGCCCAACCGGGTCGTGATCGCGCGCGCGGCCGTGCCGGGCCAGAAGATCCAGCTTGCGGTCTTCGGCGCCAACGGACCGCTCTCGAACCCGCCGGGCAACTTCGTGTGGATTCGCTCGGCGACGTTCGACTTCTACGCCAGCGGGCGCGTGGGCCGGAAGGCGGAAGTGAAGGCCGAGGTGCGGCGCCTGGATCCGGCGCTCGACGCCATCGTGCCCACGGGTCTCACCATGGACAAGCTGGCCGACGGCTTCATCTTCACCGAGGGCCCGGTGTGGGTCCCGGACGGCTATCTGCTGTTCAGCGATCCCAACGCCAACACGATCTACCGCTGGACGCCCGATGGCCAGATATCGGTGTTTCGCACCAAGAGCGGCTACAGCGGCGCCGACGTGGCCGAGTACGGCCAGCCGGGCTCGAACGGCATCACGCTCGATGCCGAGGGGCGCGTGACCATCGACCAGCACGGCAACCGCCGCGTGATTCGCATCGAGAAGACCGGCGCCGTCACCGTGTTGGCGGACCACTACGACGGCAAACGGCTCAACAGCCCGAACGACCTCGTCTACCGCTCCGACGGCGCGTTGTTCTTCACCGATCCGCCGTTCGGCCTGCCGAAGGCGTTCGCCGACCGCCGGAAGGAGCTGCCCTTCAGCGGCGTGTTCTCGCTCAAGGACGGCGCGCTGCGCCTGGTGTCGAAGGATCTCGAGGGGCCGAACGGGATCGCTTTCTCGCCCGACGAGCGTTACCTCTACGTGGCCAACTGGGACCCGAAGAAGAAGGTCGTGATGCGCTACCCCGTCAATGCCGACGCCACGCTCGGGAAGGGCGAGCCGTTCTTCGACATGACGTCCGCGCCCGGCGAGGACGCGCTCGACGGCGTGAAAGTGGACGTGCGCGGCAATCTCTACGTGTCAGGTCCCGGCGGGCTGTGGATCTTGTCGCCTGAGGGGCGGCACCTCGGGACGATCGTGGGCCCCGAGCATCCGCACAACCTCGCGTGGGGCGGTGACGACGGTCGCACGCTCTTCCTCACGGCGCAGACCGGACTGTATCGCCTGCGCCTCAACATTCCAGGCGTGCGTCCCGGCCTCCCGCCGGCCGCGCACACCAATTGAAGGGTGGCACGATGGACACCATGACCATGGCCCCGCAGGCGGCTGCAGGCACCGGCCGTCTGCTCGGCCGCAAGGCGCTCGTCACGGGGAGCAGCAAAGGCATCGGCTACGGCATCGCGTTGCGCCTCGCGCGGGAGGGCGCCGACGTCGTCGTCAACTACAACAGCGATCCACGGGGCGCCGACGAAGCGCTCTCCCAGATCCAGGCGCTCGGCCGCCGCGGCGCCAGCATCAAGGCGAACCTCGGCGACGTCGCCGACGTGCAGCGGCTGGTCGCCGAGAGCGTCGCGGCGCTCGACGGCCTCGACGTGCTGGTCAACAACGCCGGCATCGAGAAGCACGCCGCGTTCGTCGACGTCACCGAGCACGATTTCGACGCGGTGCTGGACGTCAACCTCAAGGGCGTCTTCTTTGCCACCCAGGCGTTCGTGCGCCGGTGTGTCGCGGCCGGCCGGCCCGGCAAGATCGTCAACGTGAGCTCGGTGCACGAGGAGATGGCGTTTCCGAACTTTGCCGCTTACTGCGCCAGCAAGGGCGGCGTCCGGATGCTCACGAGGACGCTGGCCGTGGAGCTGGGGCCGCTCGGAATCACGATCAACAGCATCGCGCCCGGCGCGATCGACACGCCAATCAATTCGGCGCTGCTGCACGATCCGGTGAAGCTGCAGTCGCTGGTCGGGCAGATCCCGCTGGCCCGGCTGGGCAAGCCGGCCGACGTGTCGAGCCTGGCGGTGTTCCTGGCGTCGAGCGACAGCGACTACGTCACCGGGTCTACGTACTTCGTGGACGGCGGCCTCAGCGTGTTCTATCAGGAGCAGTAGCTCGTCGGCACAGGTCTCTCGATCTGCCAGACCATCCCGGCGGCTCGCGGAAATTTACGGCGGCGTGGAACTGCGCCCTCGCCGCCGTAACACCCCGTTCGTAGAGTCGGTGGCCATGCGCTACCCGCTGCTGTCGTCGCGTCGAGGATTCCTGAGAGCTGCCGCTGCCACCGCCACGGGCGTGGCGCTTCCCGCGTGGGCCTTCAAACAGGCGCCCGCGGTCATCGTGTCGGCCGCCGAACGTCCGCAGGCCCTGCAGGGGCTCCACGTCGGCGACCCCGCCAACGGATCGGCGGTGGTGTGGAGCCGCAGCGACCGACCGGCCCGGATGCTGGTCGACTGGTCCTACAACGAGTCGTTCACCAACGCCAGCCGTCTCGTCGGACCGCACGCGCTCGAGACGACCGACTTCACGGCGCGCCAGGAGCTCGAGGGGCTCGAGGCCGGCAGCGAGGTGTTCGTGCGGGTGGCGTTCCAGAGTCTCGACAATGCCAGGGCGATCAGCGAGCCGGTGCTCGGCCGCTTCGTGGTACCGCCCGACCCGCTCACCGGCGAGGGCCACGAACTGGGGCACGCGCGCACGGATCTGCGATTCGTCTGGGGCGGCGACACCGCTGGTCAGGGCTGGGGCATCAACCCGGGGTGGGGCGGCATGCGCATCTACGAGACGATGCGGCAGCGCGACCCGCTCTTCTTCATCCACAGCGGCGACACCATCTACGCCGACGGGCCGATTGCGGCGTCGGTCGTGGCCGAGAACGGCCTGCTCTGGAACAACATCGTGACGCCCGAGGTTTCGAAAGTAGCCGAGACGCTCAACGAGTTCCGCGGGCGTCATCGCTACAACCTGCTCGACGAGAACGTGCGTCGCTTCAATGCCGAGGTGCCGCAGATCTGGCAGTGGGACGACCACGAGGTCACCAACAACTGGTCGGATTCGAAGGACCTCTCGGGCGACGCCCGCTACACCGAAAAGAACGTGCCGCTTTTGATCGCGCGCGGCGCCCGGGCGTTTCTCGAGTACGCGCCCATGCGGCCGTTCGACGCCCGCGAGTCGCAGCGGGTGTATCGCAAGTACAGCTACGGTCCGCTTCTCGAGCTGTTCGTCCTCGACATGCGCTCGTATCGCGGACCGAACTCGGCGAACCTGCAGCTAGCCCCGAGCGAGCAGACACTGTTCCTGGGACGCGAACAGCTGGATTGGCTGAAAGCGGGGCTCGAGAATTCACGCGCGGTGTGGAAGGTGGTGGCTGCCGACATGCCGCTGGGGCTGAACATCGGCGACGGGTTCCTGCCCGGCGGCGTACCGCGCTGGGAGGCGGTGGCCAACGGCGAAAGCGGCAGTCCGAAGGGCCGGGAGCTGGAGTTCGCGGAGCTGCTCGGGCACCTCAAACAGGAAAAAGTGCGGAACGTGGTGTGGCTCACGGCCGACGTGCACTACTGTGCCGCGCACTACTACGATCCCGCCAAAGCTGCCTTCCGGAACTTCGACGGCTTCTGGGAGTTCGTGGCCGGCCCGCTGAACGCCGGCAGCTTCGGCCCCAACGCCCTGGACGGCACCTTCGGCCCGCAGGTGGTGTTCTACAAGGCGCCGCCGGCGGGACAGTCGAACCTGTCGCCGTTCAGCGGCTTGCAATTCTTTGGCGAGGTCAACATCTCGGCGCAGGGCGGCGACATGACGGTGGACCTGCGCGACATCAATGGCGTATCCGTGTTCAGCCGGACGTTGCAGCCGCGAATGGGCTGAGGGCTCCCTCTAGTCGTCTTCGGCAATCAGGACGACCGGCGGGCCGCCCGTCGAGATCTCGATGGCGTGGGCGACCGCAACCTGCCCGCCCTCGGAGTCCATCGCCGCCTGCAGCGCCTCCATCGAGTCGAAGTACAGCTCGGCGACGCGCTGATATGCAGCGGCACCAGCCGGTGCGCCCAGTACCTGTGCGGCGACGAACTTCTTCAGGCCCGGAATCTTCTCGAGGACCATCGGCGCGTGCTCGGCGCCATAGCGGCGCTCGAAGGTGGCGACATCGGTGGGCGGTGGATACAGGACGACCAGCTTCGGCATCGTGTCCGGGATTGTATCCTGCGCGGCGAGTCGCAGGTTTCGATCAGTCGAGCGGATTGATTGCCCGGGGCGCGATGGCGACGACGCGAACGGCGAGGCGGATCACGACGAACAGCGATGCGGTGGTGATCGCCCACCGGAACGTGTTGCCGAGCTCGCCGACGATCGGGTTCGTGAGCGACGGCCCGAACCAGGCCGTGAGCAGGACGAGCAGTGGCGTCCATAGGAGGACGGCCAGCAGTGACCAGGCGACGAACGCCCACGGGCGGCGGCCCCAGATGCCGGCCGCGACGAACATGGGCAGCCGGCTGCCGGGCAGGAAACGGCTGCCGAGTACGACGGCCCCGAGCCGTGAGTCCAGCCGGGCGGCAAGCGCTTCGAGCGCCGCTTCGTCGAGCCGGCACGCGAGCCACGGCAGTACCAGCAACCGCCGTCCGAGCAGCCGGCCCGCCGCCCACAGTCCGAGGTCGCCCAGATAGACACCCGCGGAGCACGCGAGCACGGCGCCCGCGGCGCCCAGCTGTCCGTCGCGGACCAGCAGCCCGGCGCCGATCGACGTCAGGTCCTCGGACAGCAGGGTGCCGGCAGCCAGGCCGGCCAGCGTCGTGAAACTCAGGAACATCGCCGCGCGCCTGCGAGCGATGTCGATCCCGCCAGCGGCAGTACCACTCGCGCGCGGAGCTCGGGTTGGGCCGCGTGGTAGATCATCGTGGCGTAACCCGCGCTCACCTCGACCACCGTGCGGCTGACGGTGCGCGCGTCGGCGCGCTGCATCCGGACGCTCACGTCCTCGCGTCCCGGCCACTGGTGATCGTGGAAGGCGTCCTGCGCCGCGGCCGCCTGGGCGGACCCGCGGAAGAAGCGTCGAAAGAGCGTCCGCCGCGGCCCTTCCACCACCGCATCACCGAGGCTCGATGATGTGCGCATCACCGGGCCGTGCAGGTACGCGCGCCGGTAGCGCAGACGTCCATCTTCCACCCAGCACTCGACCAGCTGGGACGCGTCGAGCATCAGCAGGCGGAACGGCCGGTAGCGCTCTGCCCTGGCGTCGAGCACTCGCGCGAGCGCCTCGCTCATCGATCCCGCGCCGGCCAGCTGGGGGATCAGTCCGCCGCGGCTCAGGCCGTCGGCGGTCGGCCGCGCTGCGGAATTCGCGTTGAGCAGCGCGAACACCAGGCCGCCGTCGTTGACGGCGATCCACGTCCCGCCGCTCTCGGGATCCAGAGGCGCCACGACGCGGCGCCCCTCGATCGCCTGCAGGACGGGCGGCAACGCATCGGCGCGCGCCCGCTGCTCGTCGCGGTTGGAGACCAGCCGCAGCAGCAGCGGGTCGACCGCCCAGGCGGCCGACGACAGGCGCGACCTGGGCACCACGGTTACCGTGCACATGCGGTCACCGGTTCGACCGGCGTAGCCGGGGCCACGCCGAACCGCGCGTCGAGCGTCAGATCCCGGCCAGCCAGCAGCTGCGCCACGATGGCATTGTGATGGATCGTGTGCGAGATCACGAAGGCGACTTCGCGGCACACGCTCGAGCGCGTCAGGATCATCGCGCCGGCCGGATCGATCTGCGTCTCGACGAGCAGCGGCTCGTCCAGCACCGAGTTGTCGAGCCTGGCCAGCCCCGCGGTGAGCTCGCCGATCTGGTGAATCGCCGCCGCGCGGCAGCTCTCCACGTCGGTCCCGCGCCGCCGCCGGTCGTATTCCACCACGCCGGTTCGCGCCGCGTTGAGGAGCGCGCCCACGTGGTCCAGGCAGTGCCGGACGTGACCGCCCACGCCCCCCGAGGAGCGGCCGATTGGGGGCATGGTGTAAGCCTCATCGTCCAGCCGCTCAATCATCGAGCGCATCTGTTGGAGCAGGCCGGCAAGCGGTTGTACGGGTGCGGCAAGGGTCATGGCGCGTTCCTGAAGTGGAGGTCAGCTATGCGAGCGAGTGCGTTCGGAGCCACAAGCCGACGATGGGGATCTCGCCGCGGCGCAGCAGGAGAATCACGCCGCTGGCGACGAACACCGTGATCGCGAGCCCGAAGAGCAGCCCGCCGTCGCCCTGCACCTCGATGCCGAGCACCGTGAGATGGCTCAGGATGGCGCCGGCGATTACGGCCAGCGCGAGCGCGGCGCCGATCGTGGTCGTCGCCGGCACGAGCAGCAGGATGGCCGCAATCAGCTCCACCACGCCCGAGCCGATGCGGCCCCATGGCTCCGCGCCGAGCGTCGAGAAGATGTAGACCGACTCGGCGGCACCCGTGAACTTGAAGAACAGGGTCTGTAGCAGGATGCCCGCCACGACCAGCTGCAGGACCCAGCTGGCGACCAGGGCCGCGTTCAGTGCCTTCATCGAAAGTCTCCTTGGCGCCAGGGGCTCTGGCGCGTCAGCCGGTTGGATGGGGGGACGGGCGCGCTGGTTACATCCCGAAGCCTGAAACCGGCCCGCGAAGCCGGCATCTGAAGTGGTGGGCCTGGGCGCGCCGTGAAGCCGTTCTCTTCGTTCGGACGGGGACTCTCCACCGCTGGCGGTGGCGTCTTGTTGGCGCCTACGCGGCCGTGCTGTTCGCATCCCACGCTGGACGCGGACCGGTCGCGGCGCCGAGCGCGCCGCCGGGCACCGAGGTGCTGGCGCTGCCAGCCGTCGATGGCTCCACGCGCCTGGCGCAGACCGTGCGGCTCGCGTATCGCGATGTCCCCGCGGCCTCGCCCGGCGCGACGCCGATCCTGCTGGTGCACGGCAGCCCTGGGAGCGCCGCTGTCTTCGATCGCCTGATGCCGTTTCTGCGCGGCCGTCGCGTGATTGCGCCCGATCTTCCCGGGTTCGGCGCCTCCAGTCATGACCTGCCCGACTACTCCTTTCGCGCGCACGCCGTCTACGTGAGCGATCTGCTGCGCCACCTCCGAATCCAGACGGTGCACGTGCTCGGCTTCAGCATGGGCGGCGGCGTGGCGCTCCATCTCGTGGATCGCCCGCCGTCAACGGTCGCCTCGCTCACGCTTCTCTCGGCCGTCGGCGTGCAGGAGATGGAGCTGCTCGGCGAGTACCACTTGAATCACGCCGTCCACGGAGCTCAGCTCGGCGCCCTGTGGCTGCTCCGGACGCTGGTGCCACACACCGGGGGGCTCGACGGGCCCTGGCCCTACGCGCGCAACTTCTACGATTCGGACCAGCGCCCGCTGCGGGCGATGCTGCGCCGCCTCGACGCGCCGGTGCTGATCGTGCACGGCCGCCGCGATCCGCTGGTCCCGGTCGAGGCAGCCCTCGAGCACGCGCGCCTGATCCCGCAGAGCGAGCTGCGCCTGCTCGACGAGAACCACTTCATGCTGTTCGACGACACCGCGGCCGTCGGGCCGTCGATCGTCGACTTCCTCGACCGCGCGGATCGGCACGCCGTTCGTACGCGCGCCACCGCCGAGGCCCCGCGCATCGCCGCCGCCGGCGCGCCCTTCGATCCGGGTGCCGTGCCTCTCCTGCGGAGAGTCAACGTCGCGGTCGTGGGCGCGCTCGCGGTCACGGGTGGCACCGGACTGTGGTCGCTCGGCCTGGCACTGTCGTACCGGCGGCGGCGGCTGCTGCTGTCGTCGTGGCGCCGGCTCACACGCTGGGAGTACTGGCCGCTCTGGGCGGTGTATCCGCCTGTGGCGCTCTGGATCGCCTGGCTCTCGATCAAGCACCGCGGCATCACCTTGTTTACCGCCGCCAATCCGGCGATTCCGAGCAGCGGCGTGGTGGGGGAATCGAAATTCGCCATTCTTCGCGGCCTGGGCGCGCCGGCCGCGTGGATTGCGCGGAGTGGCTTCATTCCCGCCGCGCTGCCGCTGCGGGCGCGCCTGCAGACGGCCGAGGCCTTCATGGCCACGCACGGGCTGTCGCTGCCGATCGTGCTGAAGCCGGATCAGGGCGAGCGCGGCGCCGGTGTGAAGGTGGCGCGCCGCGTCGGCGAGCTCGAAGCGTATCTGCAGCGCGCGACCGGCGATGTGGTGATCCAGGAGTACGTGCCGGGCGTCGAGTTCGGTGTCTTCTACGTGCGACGTCCGTCGGAGGCCCGCGGCGTGATTCTCTCGATCACCGAGAAGCACCTGCCCGCCGTCATCGGAGACGGCCGGCGGACGCTCGAACAGCTCATTCTCGACCACCCGCGCGCCGTGTGCATGGCCCGCTTCCACCTGGCGCAGCAGCACGATCGACTCGCCTCGGTGCCGGCGGCCGGTGCGGTGATGTCGCTCGGCGACTGTGGCAGCCACTGCCGCGGCGCCGAGTTCCTCGACGGGCGACGCTACTCGACACCCGCGCTCGAGGACGCCGTCGAAGCCGTAGCGCGCCGCTTCGACGGCTTCTACTTCGGGCGCTTCGACCTTCGCTCCCCCTCGCCCGACGCGTTTGCGCGCGGCGAGTTCACGGTGATCGAGCTGAACGGCGTCACTTCCGAGGCCACGCACATCTACGACCCGGCCGTCAGTCTCCTCGACGCCTACCGGGCGCTCTTCGGCCAGTGGTCGCTGGCGTTCGAGATCGGCGCCGAGAACGTCCGCGCCGGGGCGCCGGTCACCTCCCCGTGGACCCTCGCGCGCGAAAGCGTCTTCGCACTGCGGCACACCGCGGCGCCATCATCCGTATCAGAATGAACCGCGCGGCTGCGGCTTCGCACTTTGCGAAGCAGGAGGCACGAGCGGATGCGGGCATGGGTTGGTGTTCTCGCCGGGATGACGGTTGCCGGTCACGTCATGCAACTGCTACGGTCCGCGTCCGCGCCGTCCGCACGGCCATGTAGAGCAGCCAGCCGGCCGGCCCGAACATGAACGTCAGAAAGAGGCACGGCAGCACCATCCAGTGAGGGATGCCGCGCGCGCGCGCGTCGCGCGCTTCCCAGCTCCCGACGAGCAGATCGAACGCGAGGTAGTGCGTCCACCCGGCGAGTAGCGCCCACCGGCTGGTGAAGAGCGTGGCCACCTGCGAGAGCGAGCCGAAGCCGCCATCGGTGTCGCCCCAGTGCAGCCCGAGCACGACGACGTAGATCGCGGCGAGCGTCGCTGGAATCACCACAGTCGTGATCAGGCTGTTCACCCATTGGCGGCCCGGCAAGACGGCCAACAGCACCCAGCCGGCCAGCGCCAGGAGATTCACCACGGAAAAGATCTGTTCGGGCGACATCGTTACCTCACAGGATTGCGGGGACCGCGACGGGGCGCCGTCCGCCAACCATCATCCACGCCGCGGCGCTTGTCGCCGCGACCGCGGCCAGCATCGACAGTGTGAGCGCGTCCGGCTGCAGAATCGACTGGCCCCGCAGCGCCTGGACGATGAGGCTCGCGAAGAGCCCCGCGTACGCCGCGCCGCCGGCAATGGTTGCGCGGACGCGCTGAGCACTGGACCGCCCGCGCCGCCGCAGGACGACGACGAGAAGAGGCAGGACCTGCAGCGCGTGCAGTCCGACGAAGTGCGGCACGCGGAGGTCGCCGTGCTCGCGGCTCCAGCCCGTACCCGGCAGGCCCGCACCGCCGTCAGGCGCCCCGACGGTGTGCGCGCCGGACACGGTCATGACGTGCGTCGCCCGTGCCTGTTCGAGTTGCGCGGCGGTGGGCCGCGTCATCAGGCCGCCCGTCGCCGCGCCCACGATGGTGAGCGTCATCCCGAGCCGCATCGCCCAGCCCATCGCGTGGTCGTCGAACCTGCGTTCGCGCCAGAGCGCCACGGCCACCGCGGCGCTCGCCGCGGTCTGCACCACGATCAGCGTGCCCATCACGCCGAACAGCACGCCGTCGAGAATCGTGGACACGTTGAAGTGGCTGGTGGTGCCACGCCACGCCTGCACGGCGATGATCGCCACCTCGATTACGAACACGATCGTGGTGGTCCAGCCGACGAGCGCCCGCATGCGGCGCCACGCGGGGAGCGATCCAAACACCCACGCCAGCGTCAGCGAGTAGATCGCGGTCGAGATCGCGAACTTGACCGGCTTCAGCCAGGCAGGGACGCCCGTGATCGTCCGCGGGTCCACGAACATCCCCGCGACAAACGGGACGAGCGCGACGAGCATCACGGCGGCCACGGCAGTGAGCGGCGGGCTGGTGCGCCACAGCGTCGCGGCGGCCCGGAGAATGGCGGCAAAGGAACGGGTCATGTCACGGCCTCCCGACGCCTTATGTTGTCGGCGTCAACATAGAGGCTACCGCACAATGTTGACAGTGTCAACACCACGGGCTATGCTGCTGGAAATGGCCGTTACAGCCCGGAAACGTCCAAAGGCCCAAGGCCTCCGGCCCAAGGCCCAAGGCCCAAGGCCCAAGGCCCTCAAGGTTCGCTACCACCACGGCGACCTGCGGCGGGCGCTGCTCGAAGAGGCGGTGCGGACGATTCGCGACGACGGCACGGCGGCCCTCACGCTCCGCGCGGTCGGCGCGCGATTGGGTGTCTCGCGGACGGCCCTCTACCGCCACTTCGCCGACAAGTCGGCGCTGCTCGACGCCGTGTCCGAAGACGGCTTCCGCCGGCTGGGCGACGCGCTCGAGCGCGCCTGGGCCGACGCCGGCGGCGGCGTGCCCGGATTCGAGGCGATGGGCAGCGCGTACGTCCGCTTCGCGCTCGACAACCCGTCGCACTACCGGGTCATGTTCGGGGTCTGGAACAGCCGCGAGCATCACGACCCCGCGCTGCGGGCGGCGGGCACGCGGGCGTTTCAACTACTGGTGGATGCCCTGGCGGCGCTGCAGCGGGACGGCGTGGCCAGGCGCGATGAAACGCCCGTCGCCGTCGCGCGCTACGTGTGGGCGGTGGTCCACGGCATCGCGATGCTCGGCATCGACGGCCGTCTGCCCGACGGGGCTGGGGGGCCCGGCGGCGTCCGCGACGTCACGAGCTTCGCGGTCCGCCGGCTCGGGAGCGGAATCTTCCTTACGGAACCTTCGCTTCCTTCAGCGCCGTCGGCTCGTTGAGCGCGTTCAGGAACTCCACGATGTCCGAGATCTGCTCGGGCTTCAGCTTGCGATCCTCGAGGTTCTTCTTGTCGAGGAACTTGTTGGCGACGCCCCCCTTGGCCATCAGCGTCACCGCGTCCTGCAGCGTCGCCACGCTGCCGTCGTGGAAGTAGGGGCCCGAGCGGGCGACGTCGCGGAGCGTCGGCGTCTTGAACGCGCCCGTGTCCTTCTCGTCCTTGGTCACCGTGAAGCGGCCGACATCGGTGGGCTTGCCGTCCATCACGCCGATGCCGACGTTGTGGTACGACAGATCGGTGAAGAGCAGGCCGCGATGGCAGTTGGTGCACTTCGCGTCCTGGAACGTCTGCCAGCCGCGCTTGGCGGCATCGCTCATGGCCGTCTGATCGCCGGCGGTGTAGCGATCGTACGGCGTGTCCTTGCTGACGATCGTGCGCATGTAGGTGGCGAGCGCCTGCGTCACGTTCTTCTCGTCGGCCGGCCCGCCGAACACCTTCTTGAACTGCGCCGCATAGCTCGGCACGGCGTTGATGCGGGCAATCACCGCGTCCTGGACTTTGTCCACCATCGGATCCTTGGCGCCCATGTTGGCCAGCTTCCACGCCGCGAGGGCCTGGCCTTCGAGCGTCTTGGCGCGTCCGTCCCAGTACCACTCGGTGTGGTAGCCGATGTTCCACAGCGTCGGCGTGTGGCGCGGCAGCGGCATGCCGGTGTTGGCGTTCGTGTTCTTCACCAGGCCGTCGGTGAGCCCCTTCTCGTTCACATGGCAGCCGTAGCAGGAGCGGTCGCCCTTGCCTGACAGCCGCTGGTCGAACCAGAGCTGCCAGCCGAGGGTGGCCTTGTCCACCGTCATCGGGTCGTCGGCGGGAATCGCCATCGGTCCGACGAGCGGGTTCGGTGCGTAGTTGGCGGGATCGGCCGGAAGCGTCAGCGGCTCGGGAGCCGGCGGCGCCGGCGGCTCGGCCGGTTTGGACGAACAGGCCGCGACGATCAGGCCCAGGCAAAGTGCGGTTGACGTGCTGGCCAGAGCGGTCTGTAAGCGCATTCGCCCTCCTGCTGTATTGGCAAACCAGGCTCAACGCCGGTTCGCGGGGAACGCGCGATTATATTCCGCGGCGCCGTCGTCGAGTTAGGCCGATGACTGCCAGCGAGCTGGCGACGCTGACCACGGCGCCCGCAAGGATGAGCGCTTCGCTCGCGGGCAGCGGCGCGTCCGTGGCCGTCTCGATCACCCGCTCCAGCCCCACGCCCATAACTGCGATGCCGAGGTAGAGCGGCAGGTGGACATAGCTCCACACCTGGAAGCGCACGGCGTCGGCCATCGAACGGATCAGGCGGTGCGACGTGGCATCCACGCCGTCGAAGTAGGCCCACCAGATGGCAAACACCACCGTCATCCCGCCGATCGCCGCCGTTGCCGCCCGCGGGCTCCAGTATTCCTGGTGCCCCATGCCGGCCATCACCGCCGCCATCGATTCGCCGATCAGGATGATGCTGAAGAGCCCATAGCGTTCGGGTAGATGCGCGGCATCGTGCGGCACGTCCACGAGCTGCCGCGTGGTCACGAGCGGCGTGCCCACGTCGAGGGTCAACGCCAGCGCCCAGACGAGAAACCGCGCCGGTGCATCAAGGAACGCCGAGGCCAGCCACAACGCCGCCGCCGCGCTGCACGCCGCGGCGTAGCGCGTGGCAAGGGCCCGTGCCCGGCGCACCCGCCGTGCGCGCAAGAACTGGCCGGCGAGCACGAGGCGCATCACCGAGTACGCGGCGGCAAAGCCGGCGGAATCGCGGCTGTCGAGCGCGCCGGTGGCATTGATCGCCATGACGGCGACGAGAAAGAGCTGCAGCGCGGTCAGGCCGCGCTGCACGATGTCGTCGGTGTCGAATCGGGTGGAAAACGTGGTGTGTCCGACCCAGGCCCACCAGATCATCACGAAGAGCAGCGCGAATCGCAGCAGCCCGGACGGCGAGTAGTCGTCGCGCAGGTGGGTGCCCGCCTGCGCCACCGCCGCCACGAACCCGAGATCGAAGAACAGCTCGAGCCACGTGACCTTGCGGCCCTCTTCGATCCCCCGCTCGGACCGCAGGGAGATGGGATGGACGCTCGCTTTCACACGAGGTGCCGGCCGCCGTCCACCCGCAGGGTCTCGCCGGTGATGAAGTCGGTCTCGATGAGCGCCAGGACAGCCTTGGCGATCTCGATCTCGCCGCCCCAGCGGCCGACCGGCGTGGCCTTGGCCACGGCCGCCACTTCCGCCGGATCCATGTCGGGCGGCGCCAGGATCGGCCCCGGCGCGATGGCGTTGACCAGGATCTGGTGTGACGCGAGCTCGAGCGCCAGCGCTTCGGTGAGCGCGACGATGCCGGCCTTGGCCACGTAGTACGACGTGAACCCGTGATACGCCGGCCGGCCGCTGCGCGCCAGCCAGTCGGCGAAGTTCACGATGCGGCCACCACCGGTCCGCTTCATCACCGGGATGGCGGCCTGTGCGCACAGGAACGCCGACTTGAGATTGATCGTCAGGTCGCGGTCGAAGTCGGCCTCGGTGAGCTCGTCGAACGGCTTGCTGCCGTACACCGACGCCATGTTCACGAGCGCGTCCACCCGGCCGAAGGCCTTGTCCGCCGCGGCCACGAGGGCGGCGCAGTCGGCGCCCTTCGACACGTCCGCGGCCACCGCAATCGCCTGGCGCCGCCGCGCCTGGACGTCGGCCACCGTCGCCTCAGCCTCGGCTTTCGATCCTCGGTAGGAGAGCACCAGATCGGTGCCGCGATCGGCCAGCTGCTGGGCGACCACGCGGCCGATGCGCTTGCCGCCGGTAATGATGACAACTCGATTGATCAGGTCCATGGCTGGTTTCTCAGCTGAGATGCCGCGCCCGCGCGGACAGTTTCACGGGCCGCCTGAAGGCGGGCCCCTACGTACTACGGGCGCCTGAAGGCGGCCCCCACGTACTAAGGGCCGCCTGAAGAGGCGGCCCCTACATCAGGTTGAGCGTGGCGGCGACCGCCACGGCGGCCAGCGCCAGGACGAACAGGATGCCGCACAGGGGGATGCAGAAGCGGAGCCATCGCGAGAAGGGCACGCCGCCGAGCGCCAGGATGGCCATCAAGGCCCCGTCGGTCGGCAGGAAGTTGCCGATCACGCCCGGGCCGAACGCCACCCCTGTCACGGTGACCTGGCGCGACAGCCCGAGCAGGTCCGACAGCGGCACCAGGATCGGCATCGTCAGCGTCACGCGGCCCGAGCTACTCGGCACCGGAAGCGTGAGCAGCGACTGGACGACGGTGATGCCCATCGCGAAAAAGGTCACCGGCAGCTTCGCCAGCGGCGTGACGAGAAAGTTGATGATCGTGTCCACGATGTGCCCCTGGTCGAGGACCACGAACACGCCGCGGGCGACGCCGATCATCAGCACCGCGTAGCTCATCGATCCGAACCCCTCGACAAAGGCCGCGCAGGTGCCTTCGATGCCGAGGCCGCCCATCACGCCGGCCACCAGGCCGAGCCCGAGGAACACACCGGCCATCTGCTCGAAGCCCCAGCCGAACTGGATCACGCCGAAGATGAACGTGGCAAACCCTGCGACCGTCGTGACGAGCACCGCGGCGTGACGGCCGCTGAGCGCCTGATTCGGAAGGCCCTCCTCGGACGGGGTCGTCCTCGTCCGTCTGGCGTGGCGCATCGTGCCCCACGCCCAGATGCCGATCGCGAGCACCATCACCGGCAGCCGGAACTGCCAGCCGGAGAGCAGCGGCAGCTCGGCGAAGCGCTGGGCGATGCCCACGTTGAAGGGGTTCATCGGGCTGAACGCGCTGCCGATGCCCGCCGCCCCCAAGCTCATCGACACCGTCGTCACGCCGTCGAAGCCGACGCCGCGCGTCAGCGCCATGAGCACCGGCATCATGGCGATGATCTCTTCCCACATCCCCTCGGCCGCCCCGCCGGCACCGAACGCCGCACAGGCCACCGGGATGATGAGCATCTCGCGCCGTCGCAGCCGTGAGGCCATCCAGCTGACGCCGCCGCGCAGCGCCCCGGTCTTGTCCACGACGCTGACCGCGGCGCCGGCCATGAACACCATGGCCAGCACGCCGGCCGCGTCGATGAAGCCCTTCGGCACCGCCACGAGCGCGTCGAACGGACTGATCGGGCTCTGAGGGATGTGATGAAACGAGCCCGCCACCACGACCTTGCGGTTGATGACGGGGTCGTCGCGGCGCTCGAACTGCCCGGCCGGGACGACGTAGGTGAGCGCGGCGGCAATCGCTACGCACGCCAGGAGAAGCGCGAGGGGATGTCGCATGGGAGCGTCGCGGCAGTGTAACGGCATCCCTCCCGTAACGCGCGGGAATTGCCGGGCATCGAAGGGCGCAGGAAGGACGCCCGGGTCACCCTATGACGCTCGCTAACGCACAACTCCTCGTGAACGTCCTGGGCGCTTACGGAGCCGCGGGTGCGCTGTTCGGCGTGCTGTTCCTGTGGCGGTGGGTCGGACGCCTCGATCCGGTGGCGGCGCACGCCACCTGGGGATTCCGCGTGCTGGTGTTCCCGGGCGTCGTGATCTTCTGGCCACTCTTCGCGACGCGCCTGGCGCGCCGACGCCCACAGGCGAAGGCGGCCGACCGCACCCGCGAACGCGTCGAGATCCTCCGATGATCCGCCCGCTTCGCCGCGCCCACCGCGCGATCGCGCTGCTGCTGGCGGCCCTCCTGCCGCTGATCGTTGCGGCGGCGCTTGCCGCGCGGCACGCCTGGTGACGCCGTGAGCCAGACCTACCGTGCCGTCGGCTGGAACCGGCAGAAGCGCCGCTACGACGCCACCATCGCCGCCGGCGTGGCCACCTTTCTGGCCCTCTTCGTGGCGGGCGGCTTTGCGCTCGACGCGGAAGCGACGATCGAGACGCTGCTGATCCGTGCCTGCGGGACCGCGGCGTTCTTCCTGCTGCACATCGTCCTGTCAATCGGGCCGCTCTGCCGCCTGGACCGGCGCTTCCTGCCGCTGCTCTACAACCGCCGGCATCTCGGCGTCACCACGTTTCTTCTTGCCGCCGTCCACGGCAGCGTCGCCCTCGTGCAGTTTCACGCGCTCGGTGACGTCAACCCGCTGGCGAGCGTGCTCGTCACGAGCCGCAGCTACACCTCACTTGCGGACTTTCCGTTTCAGCCGCTGGGTCTCGCCGCGCTGACCATCCTGTTGGCGATGGCCGCGACGAGTCACGACTTCTGGCTGCGCACGCTGAGCGCGCCGGCATGGAAGACGCTGCACATGCTCGTGTATCTCGCTTACGCGCTCGTGGTCGCGCACGTGTCGCTCGGCGCGCTGCAGGCGGAACGCAGTCCGGTGCTGCCGGCTGTACTGCTGTGCGGCATCGCCGTCGTGACCGGCCTGCACCTGGCCGCCGCTGCCCGCGAACGCCGCGGTGACGTCGAGCGGGCCGCGCTGGCGCACGCCTTCGTGGACGTGTGCGCGGTGGACGACATTCCCGATCGCCGCGCGAAGACCGTGTGCCTGTCGGGCGAACGCGTCGCGGTGTTCAAGTACGACGGCCACATCTCGGCGGTGTCGAACGTGTGCCGCCACCAGAACGGTCCGCTGGGCGAGGGCAAGGTCGTCGGCGGCTGCATCGTGTGCCCGTGGCACGGCTACGAGTACGCACCAGCCGACGGCTGCGCGCCGCCGCCGTTCACCGAGAAGCTACCGACCTTTGCGGTCAAAGTCGTGAGCGGCCGCGTGCTGGTCCATCCCGCGCCCAATCCCCCCGGCACGTTCGTCGAGCCAGCTCGCCTGACAACTGTTCTTCCTTGAGCCCTGAGCCGTGAGCCCTGAGCCTCCCATGATCGACGACTTCTACATCGGCTACGAATCGAGGATGGCGTCCGGCCTCGCACGGCGCATCCGCGCGGCCGCGGCCGGCTTGCTTCTGCTCGCGGTGATGCTGCCGCTGCTGCTGATTGCGGCGCAGGGGCGCTTTGCTCGCGGCGTGTTCGAGTTCGGCCGCACGCGCACCGTCGAAGGCCGCCTGGTCGAATTCCCCTACCCGGCGCTCGACGTCGAAGGCGCACCCCAGGAGTCCTACTGGCTGGTGGGCCCGGGCAAGCACGGGGCGGCGGCCTTGGTCCGCGGCCTCGACGGGCGGAGAGTGCGCCTTCGCGGCACGCTCATCGAGCGTGATGGCGAAAAGATGCTCCAGCTCGTCCCGCACGAAATCGAAACCGTCGGCGCGACGGCCGAAACAAAACCGTCAGTACTTGTGCGGATCCGCACAGTGAGCGTGGTTGGCGAGCTCGTAGACAGCAAGTGTCATCTGGGTGTGATGAAGCCGGGCGAGGGACCGGCGCATCGCGATTGCGCCGTCCGCTGCCTGCTTGGTGCCGTGCCACCAATGCTTTCCGAGCACGGCACCCATGCGCGCCTGGCGCTCCTGCGCGAGGACGGGCGCCCGTTTTTCTCAGATTTTCCGGCGCTCGCCGGACGGCCGCTGGCTGTGCGCGGCACGCTCGTCCGTCAGGGCGCCCGCAGATTTCTCGAAGCAGGTCTCGATGACATCGAAATCATTCGCTGATCGCTCTCAACTTTCAGTTCGATTCAGTCGATACCTCCGTTAGAGAAAGTGAACACTAGCGAGGCTCCGCCTCTCTCGAACATGGAGGCTCCACCTCGCTAGGGCAGCGTTCAATTGCCCGCGCTCCGCGCGGGCGGTCGGTGACCGTGAGGAGGACGACGATGCAGCGCCGGTTGACCGTTTCCCTGGTGGCCCTTCAGTTGGTGGTCGCGTGTGGGTACGCGGTCTCCGCGCAGGACGCCAAGCGTCCGTCATACGCTCGTTCCTCGGCCGCGCGCGACACGACGGCCGCGCTCGCTGTTGCCCGCGCGCGTGCGGCCGCCGTCGCGCCGGCCGACACGCCGGGCGACGAGTTGACGCTTCGCATGACGCCGCGCTTCGTGAGCGCGCCCGGGTATCTCCGGAGTCTGATTCGCGTCGCGCCCAACGCCGACAACCGGATACTCCGCGTCGAGATCGATTCGGACGCCTATTACCGCAGCAGCGACATCGAGCTCGATGGCGCGTCGGCGCCAATGAGCCACTTCATGGACTGGAAGGAAGTGCCGGCCGGCAAGTACGACCTGATTGTGACCGTGATGGGACCGTCCGGTCCGCGCGTCGTACGCCGCCTCAATTTCCAGGTCCTCGGCATGACCACCGAACCGTAACCGGTCCGGTTTCGAGACCGCCCGCGGCCGCCGGGGTATTCCCGGGGCCAACGGCGTACAACGCGAACGGCCCCAGACGCACATGTCGCCTGGGGCCGTTTGTCTTTTCCCCACGTACTACGGGCCGCCTGAAGGCGGCCCCTACGGTGCCGGCCCCTACGGCGGCGGCCCCTAGGGCGCCGTTCCCTGGCAGAGCGAGACGACGCAGATCGAGTTGATGTTGCGGTCGGCCGGCGGCACCTTCATGCCGCGCTCGGTCATCATCTTGCGGATGAGGGCGGCAGTCTCGGGGCGCGCGATCGCCGACTGCACGCCGACGCGCACCAGCCCCTCCGCGTAGTCGATCGGCTGCCACGTGGCGCCGGCGGCAATCGAGCCCACTTTGTCGGTGTCGCGGCTGCCGTGGTCGTGCTGGTCGAGTGTCGCGCCGCGCTCCACGAGCAGCTGCACCACCTCGCTGCGCCCCTTGAGCGCCGCGCCCATCAGCGCGGTGCGGCCTTCGACGTTGGCGTGGTTCGGGTCGAGGCCCAGGTCGAGCAGCATCCGCATCGCCTCGAGGTTTTCCTTCGGCGAGCGCTCGTAGGTGACGCCCTCCACCCAGCCGATGCCCGCGCTGGCGGTGAGCGCGTTGTCGCCGTTGACCGTCGTGGCCTTCGGGTCGGCGCCGCGCTCGATCAGCAGCTTCATCAGCACGGTGTCGCTCGACTGCGCCGCGCGGATGAACGGCGTGGCGCCGTCCTCCCAGAACCACTGCATCGTGAAGATGGTCCGGGTGAGCGTGTTCTCCTTGACCGGCGTGTTCGGCTTCGCGCCCTTGTCGAGCAGCGCCTTGATCATCTCGAGGTGATCGAGATCCGGCTTCGGCACCGGATAGTCGCCCCCCTCGATGTTGCGGTTGTCGGTGGCGAGGTAGAGCGGCGACCAGCCGCCCTTGTTCGACAGGTTGGGATCGGCGCCCCGCTCGAGCAGCAAGATCGCGAGCGTGTAGTTGCGGTTGTTGACCGCCGTCAACAGCGGCGTCCAGCCGTACTCGGTGGTCTGGTTCACGTTGGCACCGGCGTCGAGCAGCGCCTTCGCGGACTCGAGGTCGCCCTCGCGGGACGCGAAGGTGAGCGCCGTCAGACCGCCGCCGCCGCTCCCGACCAGACCGGCGAACACCACCTCGTTGTCGTCGTCGGACTGCGCGGCCGCCGCCGCTGCCGCGGGTCGCGCCGGTGCCGGTGCCGGCGCCGCCGGCGGTCGGCCCGCGCCGCGTCCACGCCCCGCCTGGTTGGCGAGCGGCAGCCCGTCAGGGCCGATGGCCTGTGCGAGCCCGCGCTGACCACCGAGCTCACGCCCTTCCTTCTGCTCGACGGCGAGCTGCTCTTCGTAGGTGCGGCCGGCGTCTGCCGCGCGTTTCCGCCGCGCCTGCGCCAGATCGACCGTACGCGTGTTCACGCGGTTGGCCAGGTAGTTGCGGGGCAGCCCCGCGCCGGCCGACTTGAGGGCGGGATCCGCGCCCGACGCCAGCAGCACCTTCACGGCTTCGGCATGCCGCTGTTCGGCGGCCCACATGAGCGCGGTGGTGCCGCGCAGCTTCTCGCGCGCGTTGACGTCGGCGCCCGCTTCGAGGAGCAGCTTCACGGCGCGCGGGTTGCCGTTGCGGGCGGCGAACATCACCGTGGTCTCGCCGTTCGGGCCGAGCTCTTTGGCATCGGCGCCAGCCTTGAGCAGCCGGTCGATCATCGCCGGATTGCCGAACAGGGCCGCCATGGCCAGCGGCGTCATGCCCACGCGGTTGGCCGCTTTGACGTTGGCCTTGGAGCGAAGCAGGAGATCGGCGAGCTCGAGGTCGTCGCGGTATACCGCCCAGTGCAGGGCGGTACCACCGTCCACCTGCGGTGCGTTGACGTCCGCCTTCTGCGTCAGCAGCTTCTGCACCGTCGTCGCGTCGCCGTTCATCGCGGCGTCGGCGACGGGACTCTTCGTAGCGGCCAACACCGGCGCCGCCGCGCAGGCGGCGGCCAGCAGGGCCGCTCCGACGAACTGTCGCACCCTCACGCCAGTTTCGGGAGCAGCCCGGTACTGTCGCCCTGCTTCTCGGCGTCGATGCCGTACAGCCGGAGCACGCTGAGCAGCAGGTTGCCTGTCGGCACCG
Organism: Vicinamibacterales bacterium; assembly: GCA_036004405.1. Classification (GTDB taxonomy): domain Bacteria; phylum Acidobacteriota; class Vicinamibacteria; order Vicinamibacterales; family UBA2999; genus DASYRM01. The sequence continues at coordinate 20,347 of DASYRM010000151.1, read as the reverse complement.
TCTTGCGCTCGTAGGCGAGGTGGCGATTGCCTTTGAGCTTGCCGTTGAGGCCGCCCACGAGCATGTGCGCCACGTCGTAATGCTGGTGCTGGTTCGAGTTGCCCATGTTGGTGCCGTACAGGATCAGCGAGCGATCCAGCAGGGTCCCGTCGCCGTCTGGAATCGACTTCAACTCCTCGGCGAGATAGGCGAGCGTCGAGACGTGATAGCGATTCAGCTGCGCGTAGCGCCGCACCTGCACCGGGTCGTCCTGGTGGTGCGAGCCGCCGTGGAAGCTGACGCTCGTGCCGCCTTCGGGGAAGAGCGGCGACTTGGGGAACGGGTAGGCGCGGCTGGTCAGGTCGCGCGCGCCGAGCAGCGTGGCCACTCGCGTGATGTCGGCCTTGAACGCCAGCGCCAGGAGCTTGGTGTGCAGGCGGACGTGCTCGTCGAACTGCTCGGGGATGCCGGGCGGCAGATCCAGCGTCGGCACGTCGCCCGACGCCTTCGCGGCCAGCTGGATGCGCCGCTCGATTTCCCGGATCTCCTCGGTGAACTGGTTCACCGTGCGCACGTCCGGCGCGCCCAGCTGTCCGCGCAGCGATCCGAGCTCCTTGGTGAGGGCGTCGAGGATGCTGCGGCTCTGCTTCATGCGCTGCGCGCGCACTTCAGGGGTCGAGCCGCTGCCGAACAGGCGCTCGAACACCACCTGCGGGTTGAGCTCCATCGGCAGGGGGCTGGTGCGAGGCACCGTTTCCATGTCGGGCGTCGGCAGCTCCACCCACGAGATCGAGTTCGTGTACGAGCAGCTGTAGCCTTCCCCGCAGTTGCTCGAGCTGGAGTTCGGATCCTCGACCGCCAGCTGCAGCGACGGCAGCAGCGTGTCCTGGCCGATCTTGCGGGCGATCATCTGATCGATGGTGGCGCTGCCTACCGTGGCATCCGAGCCGGCCGTCTTCCGCGGCTTGATGCCGGTGAGATACGCCGCCGCCACCCAGTGATCCGATCCGGTCGTGCCCTCGGGCGGCTCGGCCGACTGCGACCACAGGCCGGTCATGACCGTCGTCTGGTCCTTGTACTTCTCGAGCGACTCGAGAATGTAGGGCAGCTTCTCCGGGAGCTTCCCTTCTTCCTTCGGCTCCCAATAGCCCGGAGCCATCCCGTGCGGAAAGAACATGCCCACGAAGCGCGGCGTGGGCGCCGCGGCGGTCTGGGCCAGCGCGGTTCCCGCCGGCACCATCGACTCGAGCAGCGGCAGCGCCAGGGTGACGCCCGCGCCCTGCAGGAAGGTCCGTCGCGGAATGTGCTTCTTGGTGATGAACATCGAGTTGGCTCCCTTGACTACCTTCCCAGGTTCTGCCCGGCCGTCGCAATCGACGCCGTGCTGGCCGCCGGTGCCGGCCCCGTCTTCGTATTCATCTGGAACGGGCGGCTCTTCACGACGCTGAGCACCAGCGCCGAGAACCGGTCGCCGTTCGCGTCCGCCTCGCGCGCGATGGAGCGCACGAGCGGCATGTCCTGATACTCCACGCCGCGGCCGAGGCCGTAAATGAGCAGCTTTTCCGCTGCCACCTCGACGAACTGGTGCGAGTAGGTCTTCAGAATCCACTCGCGCAGGCTCGTGGGACCATTGACCGCCGAGTTGTCGTAGACCGTGGACTTCGGATCGACCGGCTGGTTCTCGTCGGTGCTGCGCCACAGCCCGATGCCGTCGAAGTTCTCGAGCGCGAAGCCGATCGGGTCCATCAGCCGATGGCACTGCGTGCAGTCGGAGCGCACGCGGTGCTGCTCCATCTTCTGGCGCATCGTCGGCTCCTTCGCGTTCGGATCGGACGGACGCGGCGGCAGCGGCGGCACGTCGGGCGGCGGGTTCGGCGGGCTCATGCCGAGCACGTTGCCCATGATCCATTTGCCGCGCGTCACCGGCGACGTGCGCTCGGGCTTGGACGTGGTGGCGAGGAAGGCGCCCTTGCCCAGCAGCCCCTTGCGCGCGTCCATGTCGGGCCCCAGCGTCACCTTCCGGAACTGGCTGCCGGTGATGTTGGGGATCCCGTAGTGCTTCGCCAGCCGCTCGTTGACGAACGTGTAATCGGCGTTCAGCAGATCGACGATGCTGCGATCCTCGCGGATGATCGAGTCGAACAGCAGCTCGACCTCGCGGCGCATCGCCTGGCGCAGCGGATCGTCGAAGTCCGGGTAGATGAGCGGCAGCGGCGAGGTGGCGTCGAGGCCGCGCAGGTTGAGCCACTGGCCCGCGAAGTTCACCGCCAGCGCTTCCGCCCGCGGGTCCTTCAGCATGCGCTTGACATGCGCCTCGAGCACTGCCGGCGTGCGCAGGCGTCCCTGGGTGGCCACGCGCAGCAGCTCTTCGTCCGGCGCGGTGCTCCACAGGAAGAACGACAACCGCGACGCCAGATCGATGTCGCTGATGCGATAGGCCTGGCCGGCCTTCACCGTGGCCGGCTCCTCTTCGATGCGGTAGATGAACTGCGGCGAGGCGAGCACACGCGCCAGCACCATCTCGATGCCGGTGTCGAAGCTCTTTTCCTTGCGACCCGACGCATAGAACGTCATCAGGTCCTCCACGTCGCTCGCCGTCGCCGGACGGCGGTAGGCGTTGGTGGCGAGCTTCGTGACGATGCGGCGGGCGCAGACCGTTTCTTCCGTGGCGGTCTTCGGCGTGCACACGAAGAGCTTGTGGCGGCTCGGCGAGTCCGCCGCCTGCGTGGCCTGGAACGGTCCTTCGATGCGGATGGTGCCGATGTGCGGGAAGAACGTGTAGCCGGGCGTCGGGCCCGTCTGCAGCGTGTCGCGCATGAAGTGCTTGTCGAGGTCGAGCAGCGGCGCGAAGTTGGTGGCCAGGAACGTGGCGCCGATGTTGTGCGTGCCGGCGATGGTCTTGAACCGCACCCGCATCGGCGTGCCGCCACGGCCGCCGAAGAAGGCGTCGGGCCCGGCCTGCCCGCCGAATCCGGTGGCGCGCTGCGGCGTCCGGCCCGGTCCGCAGTTCGCCGCGGCCTGACGGCCGCCGCCCTGCCAGTCCACCAGCGACAGGCGCTCGCCGTCGAGCAGCATCTCGATGCGCTCGCACGGCACCGACCCGAAGCCGGTCGGCGACATGTTGTCGCCGAAGATCGGCGTCACCGTCATCTGATACTCGCCGTCGGAGGGGAACAGGTGCGACACCACGAGGCCGCCGCGCGTGCCGAACGGCATGCCTTCCAGGTGGTAGTCCTGCGACGTGTCTTCACGCGTGCGATAGACGGCCAGCGTCGGCTGCTCGGGGTAGCCGAGCGCCAGACGGCTGATCTTCTGCGCGGCGGTCACGTAGGCTTCGACGAGCGTGGACGACAGGCCGAGCGCGCCCGCGATGTTGTCGAACCCCGACGTGGAGTCGTCGGAGGGCAGGTACTTCGAGGCGTCGATCGGGAGGTCCAGCAGATCGCGGACCACGTTGGCGTACTCGGTGCGATTCAGCCGGTGCAGTCCGGGCGCCGGCGTGAACGGCGTGGCGGCGGCGTCGAGCTCCTGCTCGAACGAGCTGATCATCGCGTTGTAGGCGGTCGGGTCGGGACGCTTCATGCCGGCCGGCGGCATCATGCCGGCGCGCAGCTTGCGCACCACCAGCTCCCACGTCTTGGCGTCGTGGGCCATGTTGGCCGGGTCCAGCGCGTCGAGCGCCAGCTTGCGCGCCGAGTCCATGCCGGCGGCCTTGGCCCGCTCGCTGTGGCAGGCGATGCAGTACTGGGTGATGAACGCCTTCTGATCCGCGTCCGAAACCGTGGCTGCTTGAGTGGCCACCGCACCAGCTGGCTTGTCCGCCACGTCGGTCCGCGCCGCGGACCGACCAACAGTGCTGCTTTGTCGGCTCGCTTGGCGAGCCGACGTGGCGGAGGTGGACGCTGCCGCCGGAGTGACCTTGGGCGTGCCCGTCGCGGCACCCGGCGGCGGGGCCGCAGGCCGGGCCGGCCTGCCTGCCTGCTGCGCGGAGATTGAAAGAACTCCGCACATGATCGCGACGGCACCCGCGATCAATGATCGCTTCAACATGAATCGGCTCCCGCGCGGGCGGACGGCGCTCGAGGCCGCCACCGCTTGCGCGGCTGGCCTCACGCACCCGACCCCACCCCCCAAAGACCTGTGGACTCAATAGGATACCGGAGAGAATCCGGTGATGCCAGTGCCCGAAACTGGTGATTCGAGGCGGCCCCTTGGTCTTGATCTAAATACCGAGGTGCGTCCTCGTCCGCTTACCCCTTCCGGGGAAGGCCTCAGGCCCTGATTTTGTGACCATGAAGGCGGCGATCCGGGTGGGACTCGACCTTGGGGGAACCAAGATCGAGGGGATTGCACTGGATCCAGACGGATCGGAACGGGCGCGCCGACGTGTGCCGACGCCGCGCGGGGATTACGCCGCGACGGTCGAGGCGGTGGCCGCGCTCGCCGAAGCGCTGGAGCGCGATGCCGTACGTAGAGGCGAGCCTTCAGGTTCGCCTGCCAGCTCAGGTCCGCCTGCCACCGTCGGGGTGGGGATGCCCGGCGTGATGTCGTCTGCCACCGGACTGGTCAAGAACGCCAACTCCACCTGGCTGATCGGCCGCCCGTTTGCCGCCGACCTGTCCGCCCGGCTTGGTCGAGAGGTCCGTTGCGCCAACGACGCGAACTGCTTTGCGCTGTCCGAGGCGGTGGACGGCGCGGCGGCGGGCGCGTCCGTGGTGTTTGGCGTCATCGTCGGCACCGGCACCGGCGGTGGTGTCGTGGTGAACGGGCGCGTGCTCACTGGTGCCAACGCCATCGCGGGCGAGTGGGGGCACAACCCGATGCCGTGGCCGTTCGAGGACGAATGGCCGGGGCCGGACTGCTACTGCGGCCGCACCGGCTGCATCGAGACCTTTCTCTCGGGGCCCGGCTTCGCGCGCGGCTTCGCCGCCGACGGCGAGTCGATCGACGCCATCGAGATCGTGGCGCGCGCCGCCGCGGGAGATGCGTCGGCCGACGCCTGGGTGCGTCGCTACGAGGAGCGAATGGCACGCGCGCTCGCGTCCGTCATCAACGTGCTCGATCCGGATGTCATCGTGCTCGGCGGCGGCATGTCGAACGTCGATCGGCTGTACACGAACGTTCCGGCGTTCTGGCCGGGGTTGGTGTTCTCTGACACGGTGACGACGCGCCTCGTGAAAGCGGCGCACGGCGACTCGAGCGGCGTTCGCGGTGCGGCGTGGCTGTGGGGTACGTAGGGGCCGCCTTCAGGCGGCCCGTCGACGGGCCGGCTGAAGCCGGCCGCTACGACTTCACCGGCTGCAGCAGCTCCCTGAACGCCGCCTGCACTGGACCCCGGAAGAGCGGCGGCACGCTGTCGCTGGCGCGCGGCGGCGCGAACAGATACCCCTGACCCAGCTTGCAGCCGATCGTCTGGAGCTTGGCCAGCTCCACGTCGGTCTCGACGCCCTCGGCCACCACTTCCAGCCCGAGCTGCATCCCGAGGTCGATGATCGCGCGCATCACCACGTCGGTCTCGTGCTCGGTGCGCGCGCGCAGCAGGAACGAGCGATCGACCTTGATGCGGTCCACGGGGAAGCGGTGCACGTAGCTGAGCGACGAGTGACCGGTGCCGAAGTCGTCGATGCTCAAACGGAACCCTTTGCGCTTGAGCGCCTCGAGCTGGCGCTGCGCCAGCTCGGGATCCACCATCACGCTGCTCTCGGTGAGCTCGAACTCGATGCGTCCCGGCCGCACACCCGCCTGGGCCACGATCTCTTCGACGCGCGACACCAGATCCGGCACGACGAGCTGTTTCGCCGACAGGTTGACGGCGACGAAGACTTCCGACGAGCGCGGGTCCACCACTTCCCAGCGCCGCAGGTCGGCGCAGGCGCGTTCGAGCACCCAGTAGCCCACCGGGACGATGAGCCCGGTGGTCTCCGCCGCGGCGATGAACTGCTGCGTCGAGACGAAGCCGCGCGTCGGGTGACGCCACCGCAGCAGCGCCTCCACCGTGTTCACCTTGCCCGATTCGAGCGAGACGATCGGCTGGTACCACAGCTCGAACTCGTTGCGCCCGAGCGCGTGACGAAGGTCGGTGTCGTTCTGCAGCCGTACCCGCGCCTCGGTCCGCATGTCGGGGCTGAAGATCTCGGTCCGCGACGGTCCCAGCCCTTTGGCGCGGTACATCGCCGTGTCGGCTTCGCGCAGCAGGTCGTCTGGCGTGGTGTCGCCGTCGGTGCTGACGGCGATGCCGATGCTGAGCGACACGAACACTTCGTGCCCCTTCACGCGGAATCCCTGCGAGAAGGCGCCGTGCAGCCGGTCGGCCACCTTGGGAGCTCCTTCGGCCTGGCGCAGGCCGCCGAGCACGACCACGAACTCGTCGCCGCCCATGCGGCCGAGCGTCGAGCCCGTCATCAGGTCGTCGCGGGTCGTCCGTCCGGCGGCAATGCGCGCCACCGTATCGGTGCTCCGCAGGCAGCCGTCGAGCCGCCGCGCGGCCTGGACGAGCATCTCGTCGCCGGCGTGGTGGCCGAGGCTGTCGTTGATCACCTTGAAGCGGTCGAGATCCAGGAACATGACGACGACCTGGAACTCGGGGTGGCGCTTGGCGTGCTCGATCAGCCGGCCGAGACGATCCATGAGCAGCACCCGGTTCGGCAGCCCCGTCAGCGCGTCGGCCACCTTCCCTTCGGTGATGTCGGTCAACGATCCCGCCACCCGTACCGCCTGCCCCTGGGCATTGCGGACCGCCACCGCGCGCGCCAGCACCCAGCGGTAGGAGTCCGGGCTGCTCTGCACGCGGTGTTCGTACTCGAAGTGCGTGGTCGATCCGACGAGGTGCTCCTCGAGCGCCGCTTTCAGTGGACCGAGATCGTTCGGGTGGACGCGCTCGTACCAGGCGTTCAACGACGTCAGCAGCGCGTGCTCGTCGTAGCCCAGCACGGATCGCCACCGCGGCGAGAAGTAGCCCTCCTGGGTGTCGAACTTCCAGTCCCAGATGCCGTCGTTGGCGCCGCGCACCGCCAGCGCGTAGCGCTCCTCGCTCTCCTTGAGCGCGCGCTCGGCCTGCTGCCGCGCGAGCTGCGTCTTGATCCGCGCGAGCACGACCGGGACGTCGATCGGCTTGGTGACGTAGTCGTTGGCGCCGAGCTCGAGGGATTCCACGAGGTCCCGGCTCTCGCCGAAGCCGGTCACCATCACCACCGGCAGCGCGCCAGGGGTATGGGTGAGCCGAATCTCCTTCAACACGTCGAAGCCGGTCATGCCCGGCATGTTCACGTCGAGCAGCACCAGGTCAGTTCGCCCCGCACGTATGTGCTCGAGCGCCTCCGGCCCGGAGCTCGCGGTGTCCACCGTGAAGCCGCGGGCCTCGAAGAGGCGGGCGAGCAGGCTGCGGTTGGTGTCTTCGTCGTCGACGACGAGGAGCGCTGGTGAAGGCTGAGACATTTTCACGGGCGCCGGCGGCTGCACGAGCCGTGACGCGCTGTGCGGTTAATCGGCCGGCGCGGTGGTGGCCTTGAACGTGGGCGCGCACGACTGCGCGCGCCTGCAGCGCGTCCGCCGGGTTGAGTTGTGCGAAGCGTGCTGTATCGGTGCGACAGGTGGGAGACACTACATCCGACGCCGTGCGCGAACCCTGATGGCGACTGCCGACAGACCGACGCCGAGCAGGAGGAGTACCGCCGGTTCCGGAATGACGAGCACGTTCGCTGCCGCAGCCGTCCTCGGGGCAACGAGGAGACCCACGCCGACCGCCACGCAACACGCCGCCAGAACAAAGAATCTGAAGAGGGGGGACTTCATCGTCTTCTCCGTCATGCATTGGCCGTTTCGAGCCACGCGAAAACACGATGATTACACCAACCTAGGAAAAACCTAGCCCGGCGGTATGCACTTTTCCTGGAAAGGTTTGCGGAGACTCGACGGCCCTGAGTAGAGTACCGGCGGCTGTTGTGCCGGCCGAGGGGCGAGGGCGCGACATCGCGGAGGCGACCGATGCAGTGGTTTCGTCAAAACAGGCCTGAATTTCGCTCGGTCGTGCTGGTTGCGGTGGTCGCCGCGGCGGTGGCCCTGCCGTCTCTGGCCGCCGGGCAGTATTTGAAGCGGCTCGACCCCAAGACGCCACGGTTGCCCGACGGCAAGCCGAACCTGGCGGCGCCGGCGCCGCGGCGCGTGGACGGCAAGCCGGATTTGGACGGGCTGTGGAACGCCGTCGACGGGCGTTTCCTCACCAACCTCTCGCGCCGGGCGGGCATCGAGCCGCCGTTCACGCCGTGGGCGGCGGCGCTGTTCAAGGAGCGGCAGGAGACCGAGGGGCGCGATCGTCCTGCGGGTCGCTGCCTGCCGCACACCATTCCCGACGCGATGCTGGTGCCGAACTATCCGTGGAAGGTCGTGCAGTCGCCCGAGCTCACGATCATCCTGTTCGAGAACTTCACGCAGTACCGGCAGATCTTCACCGACGGGCGCGACTATCCCGAGGAACGGGCACCCACCTGGTTCGGCTACTCGCTCGGCAAGTGGGACGGCGACACGTTCGTGGTCGAGACGCTCGGCTTCAACGACAAGAGCTGGCTCGACGACGGCGGCCATCCGCGCAGCGAGAAGATGAAGACGACCGAGCGCTTCCGCCGCAAGGACTACGGCCACCTCGAGATCGACTTCACGTTCGACGACCCGGTGGCGTACACGAAGCCGTGGACGGTCACCGTGCCGTTCGTGCTGCTGCCCGACACCGACATCATCGAGAACATCTGCGAGAACGAGAAGGACGTCGAGCACATTTTCAAGAAGTAGGCCGCCGTACGTAGGGGCCGCCTTCAGGCGGCCCGTTCACGTAGGCGGCCCGTGGAGAACATGGCAGCACTCATCGAAGCAATCGATATCAAGCGCAAGACCTACTTCGAGTTCGAAGGCGCACCGTATGTGTGCGTGGACGTCGAAGTCTCCAAGCCGACGGCCCGCGGCGGGCAGACGTTGGTGCGTCTCAAGATGCGCAACCTGCTCACCCGCGCGGTGTTCGACAAGACCTTCAAGGCGGGCGAGAAGTTCGCCGAGCCGGACTTGTCCACGGCGGAGGCGTCGTTTCTCTACGCCGATTCCGAGGGCTTTCATTTCATGGATCAGGAGAGCTTCGAAACGCTCACCCTGAGCACGGACGTCGTCGGCGACGATCGCAGGTTCCTGACCGACAACATGATCGTGCAGCTCAACAAGCTCGAGGGGCGGCCGTTCGGCCTGCAGCTCCCGACGATCGTCGAGCTCACCATCACGTCGACCGAGCCCGCGGTTCGCGGCGACACCGCCAGCGGCGGGGCCACCAAGGCGGCGACGCTCGAGACCGGCCTCGAGATCCGCGTGCCGCTCTTCATCAAGGAGGGCGAGAAGGTGAAAGTCCACACGGAGACCCGCGAGTTCGCCGGCCGCGCGTAAATCTTTCGTAGGGGCCACCTTCAGTTGGCCCGTGTCAATCTTTCGTAGGGGCCACCTTCAGGTGGCCCGTGGTGCTCAGCGACGCGACGAACTCGGACGGCGTCTCCACGCGGATGCCGTGGCGCAGCGCGGCGACGAAATGGCGGCGATTGTCGGTGACGATCACGGTCGCGCCGCCTGCCCGCGCCACTTCCGCGATGTGCGCGTCGTAGACGCGGCCGCCGGTAATGCCCTCCTGGGCGAGGGTCTGCAGGAACGTCCGCTGCGATTCCGGAGGGAGGTCGTGCACGGTCATGCGGCCGAACACTTCTTCATGGACCAGCGTGGCGGCGTCGCCAGGCGACAGCCTGAATTCCGGGGGCAGACGCGTTGCAACCGAGATGAACTCGAGGCAGCAGTGCCACGCCGTGCCCGCCCTGCCGGCCTTGCCCTCGGCGACCGCATGCAGCGCTTCCTGCGCCGGGGCGCTCTGCGGGCCGAAATCCACCAGCCCCGCGAGCAGAACGCTGGTGTCGAGAAAGGGCCCTACGGCCATCGGCTCCGTTCTTCCTCGACCAGCGCCGCAATGTCGATCTCGGGCCGGGAGTCTGCGCTCGCCGTGGGCCGAGCCACCAGCCGCTTCCCGACGCGCACGAGGCGCGGGCCGGGGGCAATACGTTCCAGCCGGACCCCGGTTTCGTCGAGGGAAATCTCGATTGTGGTTCCAGGTGCGAGGCCGGCTCTGTCCCGGATTGCGGCCGGGATCACCAGCCGACCTGCCTTGTCGATGGTAGTACGCATACCATCAAGCTACCACTGGTGAGGCCCGGCGCTCAGGCCCGGCGGGCCTGGCGGCTGACGGCGCAGCGGGCGATCGCCGTGGTGAGGTCGCGCGCGTCCACCGGCTTCACGAGGTGGAAGCGGAATCCCGCGTCGAGCGCGCGTTTGGTGTCGGCCGACTGGCCGTAGCCGGTGACGGCAATCAGCTCGGGGCAGGCGTCGCCGCGCTGCCGCAGCAGGCTGGCCACCTCGTAGCCGTTCATGCCCGGCAGACCCACGTCGAGCACCGCGATGTCGGGCAGCCACGACTCGGCGCGCCGCACCGCGTCCACGCCGGTGTGGGCCACGCTCACCGTGTGGCCGTCGGACTGCAGCAGCAAGGCCAGGCTCTCGGCGGCGTCCACGTTGTCGTCCACGACGAGCACGCGCGCGGGGAACGCGATGACCGGCGGCTGTTCGGCGGCGTGCGCCGCCAGTGGGGTGCCGGCGTGCGCCGGCAGCCGGATCGTGAATGCACTGCCCTGGCCGAGCCCGGCGCTCTCGGCCGCCACCTGCCCGTGGTGCAGCTCCACGATCTTCTTGACCAGCGTCAGGCCGATGCCCAGGCCGCCCCGCGAGCGCTCCAGCGACCGGTCGGCCTGCACGAACGGCTCGAAGACGCGCGGGAGGACATCCCCGGGAATGCCGGCGCCGGCGTCGCGTACCTCGATCACCACCTCGTCGTTGGTCTGGGTGGCGGCCAGCTGAATGGTCGCGCCAGTGTCGGAGTACTTGCTGGCGTTGTTCAACAGGTTGGCGATGACCTGCGACAGCCGGACGGCGTCGCCGTGTACGGTTACCGGATTGCCCGGCAGGGTCAGCTGCAGGTGCTGCTTCTGCGCGTCGATGAGCGGTCGCGACGTTTCCACCGCAATCGCAATCGCGTCGGCGATCTCGATCGGCTCGCGCCGGAGCCCCACCTTGCCTCGCAGCACGCGCGACACGTCCAGCAGATCGTCCACCATGCGTACCAGGTGCTGCACCTGGCGATCGATCACCGCATGCAGCCGCTGGCCTTCGATGTCGGGCTGCTTCCGCATCTTCAGCAGCTGCACGGCGGTGCGGATGGGCGCCAGCGGATTGCGCAGCTCGTGGGCGAGCAGCGCCAGGAAGTCGTCCTTCTCCCGGTCGGCCTGCTTGAGACCCTCTTCCGCGAGCCGCCGCTCCGTGACGTCCATCAGCGACAACAGCAGGACCCTCACCGGCACCGTCGTGTTGCCCGGTCGCGTGACGACGTCGCCTCGGGCCACTACCCAGCGAACCGCGCCGTCTGGGTGCTCGAACCGGAACTCCTCCGCATAGGGCCGTGCGTACGTGGCGGCGTCCGATAGCCCGGTCAGCACATGCGCGCGGTCGCCCGGATGGATCCGCACCTCCAGGTCGGCCAGGGCGATCGCGCCGCTCGCCGGCAGCCCGCAGATTTCGCGGCACCGCGGATCGGCCAGCACGTCGTCGTCGTCGGACACCCAGGTCATCGTGCCGAGCTGCGCGATGTCCAGCGCCAGCCGCGCGCGTTCCTCGCTCTCGCGCAACTGGATCTCGGCCACGCGCCGCTCGTGAATGTCGGTGCAGGCGCCGACCCATTCCTCCACGGCGCCATCGGCGTCGAAGCGCGGCACCACACGCGCGCTGTACCAGCGGTACGACAGCGTCGGCGAGTTCCAGATCCGCGTCTCCGTGTCCACCGCTCGCGGCCGGGCCAGCGCGTCCTTCCACAGCGCCTGCACGCGCGCGCGATCTTCGGGATGAATGGCCGCCGCCCAGCCGAAGCCCGCGTAGCGCCCCGCGTCCTGCCCGGTTGAGGCCTGCCACGATTCCTGCGGCACGGTAAACGAGCCCGACGCATCCGCGGTCCACACGATGGCCGTCGTTGCGTCCACGAGGGAGCGGTAGCGGTTCTCGCTGGCGCGGAGCAGGTCCTCGGCTTCGTGGCGTTCCGCGATGTCCTCGACGATGGCAATCAAGCCTTCGGCCTGCCCCTGGTCGTCGAGCAGCGGCGCCATCGACACGTGCACCCATACTGAGGTGCCGTTGGGGCGGAGGTAGCGCTTGTCGATGGCGATTTCCTTGAGCGAGCCGCCGGCCACCTGTTCGATCAGCCGCGCGTGCGAGGGCCAGTCGTCCGGGTGTGTGATCTGCTCGCACATCAGCCCGACGGAGTCCTCGATCGAGCGGCCGATGATGTCGGCCATGCAGCGGTTCACGCGCGTCAGCCGTCCATCGAGCGACAGCCGCGAGATGCCGAGCGACGCCTGACCGAACATCGCTTCGAGGTGCGCGGCCTGGCGCCGCGCCTCGCGCTCCGACGACTCGCGCGCCCGCGCGAACGCCGTGATGAGCAGGGCGATGCCGGCGAAGAGCGCGGTGCGAACCAGGTCCGCGACCCCCCAGGGCTCGGGCCGCATCTCGGCCAGATAGATGTTGATCGCGAGCGTCGAGAGGGCCAGAGAGAAAAGAGCCGGCCGGAAGCCGCTGAACCACGCCGCAAGGATGACGGCGGCAAGCGGCGCGGTGTAGGGGCGGGCCGTGGCGGGTGCCCAGCTGACGGTCACCCAGGCGGCGGCGGCCGTCCACAAGAAGGCCAGCCCGTAACGCCGTGTCCACGACTGCTCGCGAAGCTTGACAGTGTCCGTCCGTGTCATGCGCGCGCCCGACGTTCGAGCCAACGCAAGAGTATCCGAAATTGACGCAGACCTTCAGGTCCTAGTTGGCGACGTCGGCGAGGGTGACGGTGGCGTTCCGGTCACCGCTGGCCTGCCTGAGGAAAGCCACCACGTCGAGAAGCTGCTGCAGGGTGAGCCGCGACGCGTAGTCGGTCGGCATCACGCTTTCGTTGTGCTGCGCCGAGGAGGCGATGTCGGTTTTGGGGATGGTCCGCAGCATCGGCGGCAGCGACGCGGTGTCGTAGAAGAACACCGCCTCGGCGTTTTCGCCCGATTTGATGCCGGTCAAAATGCTACCGGTCTTCGTGGTCAGTCGCATCGTCCGGTAGGCCGGGTCGGTCGAGCGATGCGGCACGACGATGATCTTCTGAAAGATCTGCTTCGGCGACTGCCGCGCCACCTTGGCCATCAGATCGGGACCGACGGATCCGCCGCGCCCCTCCACGGAATGGCAGACGGAACAGCTTCGGGCCGACCCGCGCATGAAGAACACGGATTCGCCCGCCACCGGGTCGCCGCGAAGGCCCGGCGGGGCCGGGCCTTCGGGCGATTGGAGCTGCACGACATAGCGCGCGATCTCGGTGATATCCCGCGGCGGCAGCGTCGAGCTGAAACCGGGCATCATCGTTCCCGGCCGTCCCTCGATGAGCGTCTTGCGCACGAACGGCGTGGTGAACTTTGCGCCGCGGAGCGCTGGACCGACACCGCCCAACCCGGCCTGACCGTGGCACACCTGACAGGTCATGGCGAAGAGCGCGGCGCCGTCCACGGCCGGAGCGCCCGCGCCGCCGGCGGGACGTCGCGTGGCTTGCGCGCCGATCGACGCGGAAAGCCCCGCGGTCAGAAGCCACCCGGCGGCACCCGCGAGCCACGCGAACCTCTGCACGGTCATCGGCGCGTTCGTTTGGTCTGTGCGGTGGCGAGCTGCTCGAGAAGCGGTTCGGTCTGGTCGAACGAGAGACACGCGTCGGTGATGCTCTGGCCGTAGGTGGCGCAGCCGGGCGCATAGTCCTGCCGCCCTTCCACGAGATGGCTCTCGAGCATCGCGCCCATCACGCGCCAGGAGCCCGCGCACACCTGTTCGGCAATCGCCGCCGCCACCGCCACCTGCTTGCGGTGATCCTTCTGGCTGTTGCTGTGCGAGCAGTCGATCATCACCGTCTCGCGCAGGCCGCGCGCTTTGAGCCGCGTGCACACTTCGTCCACGTGCGAGGCGTCGAAATTCGGCCCGGTGCGCGAGCCGCCGCGCAGGATCACGTGGCAGGTGTCGTTGCCGCTCGTCTCGAAGATCGCCGACACGCCCTGCTTGGTGACCGACGGAAACAGGTGCGGCGAGCGCGCCGAGAGCACGGCGTCCACCGCGGTCTGCGTGGAGCCGTCGGTGCCGTTCTTGAAGCCGACCGGCATCGACAGGCCCGACGCCAGCTCACGGTGCACCTGGCTCTCGGTCGTACGCGCGCCGATGGCCACCCACGACGTGAGGTCGGCGATGTACTGCGGGATCTGCGTGTCGAGAAACTCCGACGCCGTCGGCAGCCCCATGTCGTTGAGATCGACGAGCAGCCGGCGCGCCAGGCGCAGCCCTTTGTTGATGTGGAAGCTCTCGTCGAGATCCGGATCGTTGATGAGCCCCTTCCAGCCCACCGATGTGCGCGGCTTCTCGAAGTAGCTGCGCATCGTCACGATCAGTTGACCGGCGTAGCGCTCGCGGAGCGGCAGCAGCTTCTCCGCGTACTCCATCGCGGCCCTGGTGTCGTGGATCGAGCAGGGGCCCACCACGATGACGAGCCGCGAATCCTGCCCGGTGAGGACGTCGGCGATCGCCTGCCGTGTCGCGCCCACGAGCTCCGAGGCGCGATCGGTGATCGGAATCTCTTCCAGCAGGATCGCAGGTGGGAGCAGCGGCCGAACCTGAGTGATTCGGAGGTCGTCGAGACGATTCAACACCACGGATCAGGTTACCAGCTAGCGAGGCTTCGCTCCAGGCGTCAAGTCCTCGAAGTCGAGGTTGTGCGTCACCCGCGCGCCCTGGTTGCGGAACGTATCGACGAGCAGCTGAATCCGCCGCTTGGCCTCTGCCAGCGTGTGCACTCCCAGGTTGATATTGAGCAGATCGATGTACCAGGGCAGCTTGCGGTCGCCCAGGACATATACCTCCGCGATCTCACGTGCGATCGGCAGCGTGGTCGCCTTCGAGTTGTCGTGGACGTCGCGGTTGCCGGCGCGCTGCAGCTTGTCGTACTCCTCGGCCAGGAGCCGCCGGAAGAGATCGGCGGTGAACGCGTCGCCCGCCTTCACGCCGGTGGCGGCGTCGTCCTCGGTGAGCTTCGCGCCCTTGTGCAGCCACTCCCACAGGATGCTCAGGCGGATCTCGCCGGTGGCCATGTCTTCCATCAGGTAGAGCACGTCGTCGTTGCCGAAGAAGTCGGCCGGCTTGAGCGCGGCCGCCTGCATGCCCTGCCCGAAGGCGTTGCCGTACTGGATGGCGACGCTCAGCAGATCGCGCGCGCCGCGCACCGTGCGCGGCGCCGGCTCGAGCAGCGTCAGCCCGGCGGCGTCCTCGCCCGTGTAGGTGAGCGGTGCAAACGCGCGCCCGAGCTGATTGGCCTGCCCGACCTTCTCCCACACCGGGCGGACGATGTGCACCATCTTCCAGTGCGCCACCCACTTGCCGCTCGCGCCCTCGCGCTGCTCGCGCTCGCCGCCGGCGACGGCGCGCTGCATCGCGCGCGACACGCCGTCGGCTGAGCCCACCGGGATGTTCGGTTCCATCCCGCCCTGCCAGAGCGCGAACCGACCCTTCTGATCCGGCGTGTTGACGGCCCGGCGCACGCGGTCCTCGTAGTTCCGCATGTAGCCGTAGGTCATCGTGATGGCGTCGATGTTCGGGTTGACGAACGCCGGGTCCCACGCCAGCGCGTCCGAGACGCTGTTGATGTAGTCCCAGCGTCCGGTGTTGAAGCCGATGAAGCGCAGCCCGAGCGCGGCGCGGATTTCCATCAGCTGGAACACCGCTTCGAGCTGCTCCACCAGCACGTAGGCCTTGACCGTCCCGATCGGCAGGCCGAGGTGCGCCTCGAGCCGGCTCATGATGTCGTGCCAGAGCGCCGCCTCTTCGGCCGTCTGGATCTTCGGCAGGTACATCACCACCGACGACCCCTCGGCGCGCAGCCGTCCCTGGTTGTTCACGACGTAGGTGGCGAGGTCGACGATCGACGCGGAGAAGCCGCGGCCATCCGCGCGGCGGATGTGGCGATCGTCGAGGTGGAGCCCGCGGGCGCGGAAGATCTTGGTGGTGAACCCGAGCTGCTTCTGCCAGTCGCCGACAATCGTCCGGCCGAAGAACGACTGCGCCCAGGCGTTCATCTCCTTGGCCACGCCTTCGGTGGCCTCGAGGAACACTTCCTCGCGATGAATCGCCAGCTTCAGGTTGCGCTGGTTGTCGAGCGCCATCGTCGAGAGCTGGCCGAGCGCGTCCTCGCCGTCGAACATCCAGCCGTCCGCGCCCGACAGCAGCGCGTACGAGATGTTGCGGATGCTCTTGTCCACCGGGGTCGAGGGTTTGGCACCGGGGCCGGTGCCCTGGATCCACTGCCGCTGCAGGTCGTTCGGAATCGCGCTGCCGGTGAAGGCGCCGGCGCGCGCGTCGGCGACCGTGATGTTCGTCCGTGCGATGATGCCGGCCGGATCGAGGAACGCGATCCTCTCTGCGTTGTTCGCCCTCCGGGCGCGGCGCTCCAGGCGCGCGGCCATCACCGCATGCCGATCGTCATCGAGCGGGGCCAGCTCGCGGAGGGCGGTCACGACCTCTGCGGTCAGGACGTCCGGGTAACTGGCCAGCGCATCAGGTCGTATGTCCAGCATATCAACCGGCTATGGTACCTAATCTGATGCGCTCTGGGCCGCTCGCCATCGCATTTGCGGGGTTTTTGGCGGTTCGGGCGCATGCCCAGGCGCCTGGGCCCGCGCCGCTCCTGCAGCCGCTCGACATCCACGTCATCGTCGTCGGGACAACGCCGCTCCCGGGCGTCGAACAGCCGGTCGATCAAGTGCCGGCGCCCGTCCAGACCTCGACCGCGGCGGATCTGGACCGGAGCGGGGCGCTCGACCTCTCGGACTTCGCCAACCGGCGGCTGCAGGGCGTGCACGTGAACGAGATGCAGGGCAACGCGTTTCAGCCCGACGTCAACTATCGCGGCTACACGGCGTCGCCGCTGCTCGGCACGCCGCAGGGCCTGTCGGTCTACATGGACGGCGTGCGGTTGAACCAGCCGTTCGGCGACGTGGTGAGCTGGGATCTGATTCCGCGGATGGCGATCGCCTCCACGGCGCTGATGCCGGGGTCGAACCCGCTGTTCGGCCTCAACACGCTGGGCGGCGCGCTGGCGGTCACCACCAAGAGCGGGGTGACCTCGCCGGGCACCACCATCCAGGCCAGCTACGGCAGCGACGTGCGCCGCGCGCTCGACTTCGAGCACGGCGGTTCGCGCAACGGCGGCGTCAACTGGTACCTCGCCGGCACGCTGTTCGGAGAAGACGGGTGGCGCGACGATTCGCCGTCGGACGTCCGGCAGATCTTCGGCACGCTTGGCTGGGAACGTCCGCGTGGGTCGGCGGCGGTGACCGTGGCGCACGCCCGCAACGCCTTGAACGGGAACGCGCTGCAGGAGACGCGACTCCTGGATCGGGACGCCGCCAGTGTGTACACGAAGCCAGACGAAACCCGGAATCACGCCACCTTCGTCAACGCGGCGTTCCGTCACGCGGGCTCCGCCACCCTCGGCTTCACCGGCAACGCGTACTACCGCGATATCGACACGCGGACCTTCAACGGCGACGTCAACGAGGCGTCGCTCGACCAGAACCTGTTTCAGCCGGGCGAGTCGGCCGCGAACACGCCGTTTCCCTCGAGCCGCTGCCTCAGCAACGTGCTGCTGAACGACGAGCCGGCCGAAAAGTGCAACGGTCTGCTCAACCGGACGCAGACGCGGCAGCACAAGCCGGCCTCTCAGGTCAGCTCACACGGTTCGACTCGATGGCAGACCGCCGCAATCAGCTCACGGCCGGCGCCGCGTTCGACCGCAGCCGGGCGGCGTTCACGCAGTCGTCGCAGCTCGGCTATCTGAATCCGGATCGCAGCATCACCGGCGTGAGCGCCTTCGGCGACGGCGGCGTCACCGGCGGCACGGTGGACGGCGACCCCTACGACACGCGCGTGGATCTCGACGGTCTCACCAGGACGTGGAGCCTCTATGCCTCCGACACGTTGTCGTTCGCCGATCGGGTGCACCTGACGGTAGCCGGCCGCTACAACCGCACCACCGTGGACAACCGCGACGGCATCCGGCCGGGCGGCGGCGACGGGTCGCTCGACGGGTCGCACGTGTTCTCGCGGTTCAACCCGGCCGCCGGCGTCACCGTGAACGCCTCGCGCGCCGTCAACGTGTACGCCGGGTACGACGAGGGCAGCCGCGCCGCGACCTCGATCGAGCTCGGCTGCGCCGATCCCGATCAGCCCTGCAAGCTGCCGAATGCCATGGCGGGCGATCCGCCGCTGTCGCAGGTGGTCACCCGCACGCTCGATACCGGCGTGCGCGGGCATGCGCACGGCGTGGCCTGGAACGCCGCCTATTTCCGCGCCGCCAATCGCGACGACATCCTCTTCGTGCAGTCCGAACAGACCGGGTTCGGCTACTTCGAGAACTTCGGCCGGACGCGGCGCGAGGGCGTGGAGCTTGGCGCGCGGACCCGTGCCGGCCGGGCCGACGTGGGTGCCGGCTACACATTTCTCTCCGCGACGTTTCAGAGCCCGGAACAGGTGAACGGCGAGAGCAACAGCGCCAGCGACGCGGCCGCCCCCGGGCTCGAGGGCGCGATCGACATCGAGCCTGGGGATCGAATGCCCCTCATCCCGCGCCACATGCTGAAGGTCTACGCCGAGGTCCAGGTGACGGGCGCGCTGGGTGTTGACGTCGATCTGATGGCGCTCTCGGGGGTCGTCGCGCGCGGCAACGAGAACGGTCATCACGAGGCCGACCGCGTCTACTACCTCGGTCCCGGCGGCACCGAGCCGTACACGGTGGTCAACCTGGGCGCGCGTTATGCTCTGACGCGGTGGCTCACGATCACCGGCCAGGTGAACAACCTGTTCGATCGCCGCTACTCGACCGCGGCCCTGCTCGGTTCGACCGCGTTCACGGCAGCGGGGACGTTCGTCGCCCGTCCGTTTCCCCCCGTCGGCGGCGAGTTTCCTCTGACCCACAGCACGTTCTACGCGCCCGGCGCGCCGATTCGCGCCTGGGCGGGGCTGCGCGTGCGCTTCTGACCGCTATCCTCGTAGGGGCACATCTTTAGATGTGCCCGACCAGTGTCATGCCTCGCGCCGCGACAATTCTCGCCGCCCGTCTCCACAACCATTGGCTCGCACGACCGTCGGCCGCGCCTCGCAGCGCCGCGGCCGTCGTCGAGCGTCTGTGCGCGGTGCAGGCGCAGGACTTCATCGGCGCGAAGTGGGCCATCGGCCTGCGCGCCAAAGGCCTCGACGATGCCGCGGTGGAGGCCGCCTTCGATCGCGGGGACATCCTGCGCACGCACGTCATGCGTCCGACGTGGCACTTCGTCACCCCGGCCGACCTCCGCTGGATGCTGGCCCTCACCGCGCCGCGCGTGCACCAGGCGAGCGCGTTCTACTACCGGCAGTACGGGCTGGACGCGAAGACGGTGTCGCGCGTCCACAAGGTGCTGGCGTCGGAGCTCCAGGGCGGTCGCTTCCGCACCCGCACCGAGCTGGCGGCGGCGCTGGCAAAACGCGGCATCGAAGCGCGCGGGCCCCGGCTGGGGCTGCTGACCATTCACGCGGAGCTGGAGCAGGTGATGTGCAGCGGGCCCGTGCGCGGCAAGCAGCTCACCTATGCGCTCCTCGACGAGCGCGCGCCAGGCGCAGGGGCCCGCACGCCGCGCGATCCGCTCGGCGAGCTCGCGTCGCGCTACTTCGCCAGCCACGGGCCGGCGACGCTGCGCGACTTCGTGTGGTGGTCGGGCCTCACCGTGGCGCAGGCGAAGAAGGGCGTCGAGCACGCGTCGCTCGAGCGCCGCGAGATCGATGGGCTGACCTACTGGGCGGCGGACTGGGATGGCGCGGCCCGTATGCCGCCCGCCACGTTTCTGCTGCCCAACTACGACGAGTACGTGATTGCTTACAAGGACCGGGACCTGCTGCTGCCGCACGGTCCGGCGCCGCGCGGCGGCATCGCCGGGCTGAACGCCTTCGAGCACCCGCTCGTCGTGGACGGTGTGTTGGCCGGGTACTGGACGCGCCGTGTCTCGGGAGCCACGACCCGAGTCGAGCTGAGACGAAACTCCATCCCCTAGGCGACGGCGTCCTGTAGCTGGACGCGGTAGCCAAGCGTTTCGAGACGCGTGACGAGTCGTCGTGTCGCATGAGCGCGGTCGAGCCGTTCGAAGTGCTGGCTCCCGAGGTCGCGGTA
>DASYRM010000150.1:0-19010 GCA_036004405.1 Vicinamibacterales bacterium | reverse complement strand
GCGATCCGGCAGCGGCGGGCTGCTCGATATCTGGAGCTATCTGGGCGGCAAGGTGCCGGTGGCGGTGACGGGGACGTTGCGCGCGCGCGACGGCCGCGGCCAGTTCGAGATGAAGTCGGCCGAGGTGGCCGGTGTCCCGGTGCCGAAGGCGCTGGTGCAGGAACTGGTGTCGGTGTACGCCTCGTCGGCGGACGACAAGAAGCCGATCAGCCTCGATTCCTCGTTCGAACTGCCCGCGAAGATCCGGTCGATCGACGTCGGGCGCGGCCAGCTCGTCGTCGTACAGTAGGGGCTGCCTTCAAGCAGCCCGTCGCGGCGCCGCCCGGCTCTCCCCGTGACCGATTCGCGCGATCCGCTCGATACCCCGCTGCAATACCTGAAGGGCGTTGGGCCCCGCAAGGGCGCCGACCTCAAAAAGGCGGGGCTGGCCACCGTCGAAGATCTGCTCTACCGCCTGCCGTTCCGCTACGAAGACCGCAGCCGCATGCAGCCCATCGCGTCGCTGCGGCCGGGCAACAAGGCGGCGGTGTTCGGCGAGATCAAGAGCGCGCACGTGGCGACCACGCGCCGCCGCGGCTTCCGCATCTTCCACGCCGTCCTCGGCGACGCCAGCGGCGGGATCCGCTGCTCGTGGATGAACCAGGCCTACCTGGCCGACATCCTGCAGCCGCGCACCACCGTCGTGGTGTTCGGCGAGGTGAAGCTCGATTCGAGCGGGCTGCATTTCCTCAACCCCGAGTTCGAGATCGTCTCGGACGATCTCTCGGGCGTGCACGTCGGACGCATCGTGCCGTTCTACGAGCGCACCGGCACCGTGACGCCGAACATGCAGCGGAAGCTGGTGCGCAACGCCCTCGACATGCTGCCCGCCGAACTGCCCGATCTACTGGACGCCGACCTGCGCGCCCGGCAGGGGCTGATGGCGCGGCGGCCGGCCATCGAGGCCAGCCATTTTCCGGCCAGCGAGGCGGACGTCGCCGAGCTCAACGCGTTCCGGACGCCGGCGCAGCGCCGGCTGATCTTCGAAGAGTTCTTCCTGTTTCAGATCGGTCACGCCTGGCGACGCCATGAGACGACCGTGGAGCGAAAGCCGCACCATGTGACCGTGGACGATCGCATCCGCCAGTCCGCGGCGAAGGTGCTGCCGTTTCACCTGACGCCAGGGCAGCGCACCGCCACCAAGGAAATCGTCGACGATCTGTGCCTGTCCAAGCCGATGAACCGCCTGCTGCAGGGCGACGTCGGCGCCGGCAAGACCATCGTGGCGCTCCTCGCCGCGATCGTCGCCATGGAGAACGGCCTGCAGGTGGCGTTCATGGCACCCACCGAGATCCTGGCCAAGCAGCACTACTCGACGATCGCGCGGCTGCTGTCGCAGACACGCTTCCGCGTAGATCTGCTGACCGGCAGCACGCCCGGCTTGCAGCGGCACACCATCCTGGCGCACCTCGAGCGCGGCACCACGAACCTCGTGGTCGGCACGCACGCGCTCGTGCAGGACAACATCAAGTTCAACGCCCTCGGCCTCGTCGTGATCGACGAACAGCACCGCTTCGGCGTGGCGCAGCGGGCGGCGCTGCAGGAGAAGGGGCTGCGCCCGGACGTCCTGCTCATGACCGCCACGCCGATCCCGCGCACGCTGGCGCTGACCGACTACAGCGAGCTCGACGTGTCGAAGATCACCGGGCTGCCGCCCGGCAGGAAGCCGGTGCGCACGTGGGTGAAGCCCGAGTCGCGCCGCGACGAGGTGTACGACCTGCTGCGGGCCGAGATTGACAAGGGCCGGCAGGTCTACGTGATCTATCCGCTGGTCGAGGAGTCGGAGAAGGTCGATCTGAAATCGGCCACCGAGATGGCGGACCACCTCCAGGCGGAAGTATTTCCGGGACGGCGGGTGGCGCTGCTGCACGGGCGCATGAAACAGGACGCCAAGGATCACGTGATGCAGGCGTTCATGTCCGGCGCCGTCCAGGTGCTGGTGTCCACCACGGTGGTCGAAGTGGGCGTGGACGTGCCGAACGCGTCGGTGATGGTTGTCGAGCACGCCGAGCGCTTCGGATTGTCGCAGCTGCACCAGCTGCGGGGCCGCATCGGGCGCGGGGAGTGGGACTCACACTGCATCCTGCTGTATCAGGCGCCGTGGAGCGACGACGCGCGCGAACGGCTGCGCACCATGTCCGAGACGAGCGACGGCTTCGCGATTGCCGAGCGCGATCTGGAGCTGCGCGGCCCCGGCGACTTCTTCGGGACCAGGCAGTCGGGGCTGCCGAAGCTCCGCACCGGCGATCTCGTACGCGACCGCGACATCATGGAAGAGGCGCATGGCGAAGCGCGCCGGCTCGTGGAGACCGGCCTGTCGCCCGCGCTCGCGGCCTTCGTCCGCGACAAATGGGACGCGCAGTTCGGCCTCATTCAGGTCGGGTAGACGTCTTGAGCGGCAGCGAGTCTCTCTTCACACAGCCGTTCAAGACGTCTACGCCCGCCCGGAGGGCGGGCAAAGCAGACACTGCCCTAGCGAGGCGGAGCCTGCGGGTTCGTCGCGTCGAGGCGGAGCCTCGCTAGCTGTGCGAATCATCGCCGGGCGGTTGAAGGGGCGGCGGATTGCGTCGCCGTCGTGGGAGGGATTGCGGCCGACATCGGACCGGCTGCGCGAAACGCTCTTCAACGTGCTGGCGCCTCACGTGGAGGGGGCGCGGGTGCTCGACGTGTTTGCGGGGACGGGCGCCGTCGGCTTCGAGGCGCTCAGCCGCGGCGCCGCGCACGTCGTGTTCGTCGATGCCGACCGGCGCGCCACCGACGCGATTGCCCGCACGGCGGCCGCCTGGAACGTGGAGGCGGACTATACTATTCACGTCGGGGACGCCGTGGACTGGTTGAGGCGCCTCGCTCACGGCCCGCGCTTCGACCTGATCCTGCTCGATCCGCCGTACTCGCTGCCGCAGCTCCGCGACGCCCTCGATGCGGCCGCCGGTTGCCTGTCCGAGCACGGGGTGCTGGTGCTGGAGCGGGCGACGCGGTGCGAGTCGGACGACGTGGCGTCGCTCGAACGCGTGCGCGACCTGCGGGCGGGGGACAGCACGCTGACGTTTTATCGGAGATCAGGATGAGTCCTGCCGAACCGCCTGCCGGCCGCCTGGCGATCTTTCCCGGGTCGTTCGATCCGCTGACCAACGGGCACGTCGACATCATCCTGCGCAGCGCGCACCTGTTCGAGCGCATCGTGGTGGCGGTGCTGGTGAATCCGGACAAGCAGCCGCTGTTCTCGCCCGACGAGCGCATCGGCATCATCCGCGAGGTGTTCCGCGAGTACCCCAATATCGAAGTCGAGAGCTTCGACGGCCTGCTGGTGGCGTATGCGCGGCGCCGGCGGGCGAGCGCCATCGTTCGGGGTATTCGCGCCGTCTCGGATTTCGAGTATGAGTTTCAGATGGCGCTCATGAACCGCCACCTCGAGCCGACGCTCGAGACGGTGTTCATGATGCCGGCCGAGCAGTACACGTACCTGAGCTCGCGCCTGATCAAGGAAGTGTTCAGCCTCGGCGGCGACGTGCGCGGCCTGGTGCCGTCGGCGGTCGAGAAGGCGATGCACGAAAAGAAATCGGTCAAGAAGTAACGCGCACGTAGAGGCGAACCTTGAGGTTCGCCTGGAGGGACAAGGAAGGTTTCAGATGGGTATGTTCGCAGACCGTATGTCATCGGTGCAGGTGTCGGCCACGCTCAAGGTGGCGGCCGAGGCCGAACGGCTCCGCCGGGCGGGGCACAGCGTGGTGGATTTCAGCGCCGGCGAGCCGGACTTTCCGACCCCCGAGCACGTGAAAGCGGCGGCCAAGGCGGCCATCGACGCCAACTTCACGCGCTACACGGCGGCGGCAGGCATTCCCGAGCTGCGCGAGGCGATCTGCGCGCGCTACACGCGTGACTACGGCGTGGACATCACCGCGGCCGAGGTGCTCCTCACGGTCGGCGGCAAGCAGGCGCTCTTCAACACGGCGCTCGCGCTCTACAACCCCGGCGACGAGGTGATCACGCACGCGCCGTACTGGCCGACGATTCCCGAGCAGGTGAAGCTCGTAGGCGCGGTGCCGGTCATCGTGCAGACCGGCTCCGAAGACGGCTTCCGAGTGTCCGCCGAGGCGATCCTCGGCAAGATCACGCCGAAGACGAAGGCCATCATCCTCAACTCGCCGAGCAATCCCACCGGCGCGCTCATCGAGGAGAGTGTCGTCGCGACGATTGCCGACGAGGCCGCGAAGCGCGGGATCTGGACGATCGTGGATCTCTGCTACGAGCAGCTGATCTACGAGACCGTGCCGCACAACCTGCCGAAGACGCTGTTCGACCGGAACCGCGCAAAGACCGTGCTGTGCGGGTCGGCGTCGAAGAGCTACGCGATGACCGGCTGGCGCGCGGGCTGGACGATTGCGCCCAAGGAGCTGACCTCGGTCTTCAACATCATCCAGGGGCAGTCGACGTCCAACATCTCGTCGATCACGCAGAAGGCGGTGCTGGCCGCCGTCAGCGGGTCGCAGGACGCGGTGACGGCCATGCTCGACGAGTACCGCGAGCGGCGCGACAACATCCATGCGTGGCTGACCGCGCACCCGGGCATCCAGTGCGTCAAGCCGAAGGGCGCGTTCTATCTGTTCCCGAACATCAGCGGCCTGCTGGCGCCGGGTACGACCTCCACCGATTTCGCGCAGGCGCTGCTCGAGAAGGAGCACGTGGTCGTGACGCCCGGTGAGGCGTTCGACGCGCCGGGCTACCTGCGCATCTCGTATGCGACCTCGATGGAGCAGCTGCGCGAGGGGGCCACGCGCATTCTCCGCTTCGCCGAGTCGCTGCAGCACGCCACCGCCCGATAGGGCGGCAGGAGACGCCGTCCGTTAGGGCGGCGACACAGCCATGCCTCTGCCTTCCGGATTCGTCGACGCGCTCCGCGGGGCGCTCGGCGCCTCCGGCGTTTCCGACGATTCCGCCACGCTGGACGCCTACGCGGCCGATGCGCTGGGCCGCGGCCACGCGCCCGACGTGGTCGTGCGTCCCGCCGACACCGCGCAGGTGGCCGCCGTCGCGCGTCTCTGCCAGCAGCATCGCGTGCCGCTGGTCGTGCGCGGCGCCGGCACCGGCTACACCGGGGGCGCGGTGCCGACCCACGGCGGCGTGGTGCTCTCCGTCGAGCGCCTGAATCGCATTCTCGAGATCGACGAGGTCAACCTGACCGTCGTCGTCGAGCCCGCCGTCATCACCGGCGACCTGCAGCGCGCCGTCGAGGCCCGCGGGCTGTACTACCCGCCGGATCCGGCCAGCCTCGAGTCGTCGTCGATCGGCGGGAACGTCGCCGAGTGCGCCGGCGGACCGCGGGCCTTCAAGTACGGCACCACGAAACGCTATGTACTGGCGCTCGAAGCGGTGCTGCCGACCGGCGAGATCATCCACACCGGGTCCAAGGCGGTGAAGAACGTGGTCGGCTACGACCTGACCCAGCTGCTGGTCGGTTCGGAGGGCACGCTCGCCATCGTCACCCGCATCACCCTGCGGCTGCTCCCGTATCCGCCCGCCCGCGCCACCGCGATGGCGACGTTCGGCGATATCCGCAGCGCCGTCAACGGCGTGACCGCGCTCGTGCGACTGGGCGTGATTCCCGCGGCGGTCGAGCTGATCGACGGCGATTCGCTGCGGGCGGTGGAAGCGCACGTTGGGCACCCGGTTGCGCCAGGCGCGTCGGCGCTGCTCATCGTCGAGGCCGATGGCGTGCCTGCCGCGGTCGAGGACGAAATCGACCGCGCGTCGTCGGCCCTGGCGGCGTCGGGCGCTATAGCGGTGACACGGGCGGCCAACGACGAAGAGCGCGAGGCGCTGTGGGCCGTGCGGCGTCAGCTTTCTCTGGCCCTGCGCGCGACCGGGCTCATCAAGATCAACCACGACGTAGTGGTGCCGCGCGGGCGGGTGCCGGAACTGTTCGATGAAGTGGCGCGACTGAAGGCGGCGCACGGCCTGCGCATCGCCTGCTTCGGGCACGCCGGCGACGGCAACATCCACGTGAACCTGATGCTTCAGCCGGGCGATGCCGCGGAGATGGCGCGCGCCAAAGTCGCCGAGCGCGAGCTCTTCACGCGCGTGGTGGCGCTCGAAGGGTCGATCAGCGGCGAGCACGGGATCGGCTTCGCCAAGGCGCCGTATCTGAGCATCGAGCTCTCGCCCGACGAGATTGCGCTGATGCAGCGGGTGAAGAAGGCCTTCGACCCGGCCGGCATCCTCAATCCCGGAAAGATCTTTCCAGAACAGTCGTAGGGGCCGCCTTCAGGCGGCCCGTCAATACGTCGGGGGCGGTGGCACGTACGCGGACACGGTGCTCTCGTGTCCGCCGGGTCCGATGGCGGCCACGCCGTAAACGAAGTCGTCGATATTCGCCTTGGGAAGCGTCCACTCGCTGACGGTGCCCACGACGGCGTCGTGCTGCCAGTCCTGCGCCCACGCCTCGCGCCACACGACGCGGTAGCCGGTCGCGCCCGGCGATGGCGTCCAGCGCAGATGCGCGTCGTACCCCGACGGACGGCGATCGATCGTCGGCTGTCCTCGCGGGTTCGTGATCACCGGGGGCGGCGGCGCCAGCGCGAGCACCGCCATCGCCGCGGCGTTCACGCGGGCGTTCTGCCCGAGATAGGCGAACGAGACGCCGTCGATCGTGTCGCCAGGGCCGTGCTGGCGCGCGTAGTTCTCCCGCGATTCCCGGAAGCCGACGGCGGGAAACCCCTCGAGGTTCCAGGCCGTGTGGTCGCCGCCGCGCGAAAAACGGTCGCGCCGCGCCAGCAGGCGTACCTGATGGGATGGCACGTAGCGCGACGCGACGCGGGCGGTGAACACCGCCAGCGCCCGGGAAGGGGAGTCGTCGGGACCTTCCGAATACAGGCGGACCGTGGCGCCGTCGGTGCCGCCGTCGCCGCCGCCGGCCCCGCCCACGATGTCGTTGTTGAAGATCGCCTGCACCGGAATCTTGCTGGCGCGGGCCTGGCGTGCGTGGGCGCGCGCGCCCAGCAGCCCCTGTTCCTCGCCGGCGACGGTGATGAAGACCAGCGTGGCGTCGAAGTCGATCCCGCTCTCGGCGAACACCCGGGCCAGCTCCATCACCAGCACCGTGCCGCTGCCGTCGTCGTTGGCGCCGGGCGCGTTCACGTTCGGATCGAGCTTGGCGGGTGGCGGCGCGGTGGCGCCGCGGTTGAACGCGATCTGGCCCGGCTCGCCGAGGTTCAGCGAATCGTAGTGGCCGCTCACGTAGATGCGCCGCGGCGATCGCCCCGGCAGCACCGCCACGACGTTGCGCAGCTCCACGTTCCGGGTGACGCGGCCGTTCCCCGCGCCCTTCTTGAGGCGGTGCGCGTCGAAGCTGACCTGCAGCCGCGGGCTCGTGCGCCGCAGTTCGTCGAAGATCCACTGGCGCGCCGCGCCGATGCCGCGCGTCGGCGACGAGGCGTCCGACAGCGTGTTGCGCGTCCCGAAGGCGACGAGCGTCCGCAACAGCTCCTCGAGCCGGCGCTCTGAAATCGACCCGACGAGCGTGGTGATGCGGGGGTCGGAGGCGACATCCGCCGCCGGTGTCGCTTGCGCGCCGGCGACGGACGCCCCGAGTGTCCAGAGGGCCGCGGCCAGCGCGGCCTGTCGTACCGTCATCAGAATTCGAATCGTACTCCGAGCTGCAACGTCGTGGGCACCGCGCCGGCGCGGAGTGTGGTCAGGTTGAAGAAGTCGGTGGACCGACGATCGCCGATCGGGTTGTCGAAGTTGGCCCGGTTGGTCACGTTGAAGACGTCGGCGAAGAGATCGAGCGAGCGGCCGGCACCGGGCCGCACCCGGTATCCGAGCCGCAGATCGAGCTGGAAGAATCCGGGGCCGGTGGCGCCGTTGCGCTCGCTCTCGACGTTGGCCGTGTACGGGTTGCGCCCGGTGGAGCTGGTGTAGCTGCCGGCCGGCAGCGGCTCGGCGAAGGTCCCGTTGCGGTCGGGATCGGTGGTCGAGTCGACGACGCTGAAGCGGGTGCCCGACAGCGCACGCGCGATCCACGCGACGGTCATCCCGGTCGTCTTCGGCACCAGCGCCTGTCCGCTGATGACCAGGTTGTGACGGCGGTCGAAGTTGGTGGGCCCTTCGTTGAGGCCCAGGTTGAGATCGTCGAGCACCTGGAACGGGCTGGTCGGGATGAAGAGTCCCGACGTGTTGCCGCGCGAGGAGCCGAGCGTGTACGACACGCGGAACGAGTAGCCGGAGGCGAAGCGCTTGACGAGCGCCGCTTCGAGGGCGTCGTAGTCGATCTCGCCGTCGTTGACCGGGGTGAACACGCCGGCGGCAAACGCCGGGCTGTTGACGCGTGTCAACGTGGCCGTGCGGGCGGTCGTGGCGCGCAGACCGGGATTCAGGTCTCGCAGCATCAGCTGATCCCGGGCCCGCGCGTGGACGTAGTCGGCGCTCACCGAGAGCGCGCTCGCCAGCTGCCGCTCGTAGCCCGCCGTGAACTGATCCGAATAGGGGATGGTGCGATCCGGGTTGTCCAGCGTGACGTTGCCGCCGTTCTTGACGCGCGAGCCCGGCGGGTAGAGCTGGGCCAGCAGGGCACGGTTGACGGTCGGGCCGCCCGCCAGCATCGGGTCGAGCGGCAACGCGCCGGTGGACGGTCCCGGGTCGGCGTTGTTGGTGGGGAAGAAGACGTTGAACGAATTCGAGAAGACGCCGGCGGTGAGAATCGCCGAGATCAGCTCGAAGTGCGTCTTGTCGTAGAAGCGTCCGTAGCCGCCGCGCGCCACCGCGCGTCCGTTGCCGCTCAGGTCGTAGGTGAGCCCCAGCCGGGGCGAGAAGTTGTTCTTGTCGACCGGATAGTGCGTCGGATCGGCGAACGCCGGGTTGTCGCGCTCATTGAACGGCTGCACCTCGATGTCGTAGCGGACCCCGACGCTGAGGGTGGTGCGCGGCGTGAGCCGCCACTTGTCCTGGGCGAACGCCGAGCCGAAGTGCGCTTTCTGGTACGAGTTCAGCGCACCGGGCACGCGAACCTGGAGCCGCTCGGGATAGGTGGCCGGGTTGGCGGCGTTGAACGGCGCATCGGATCGGAAGAAGAACGTGCCGTTCAGATTGTCCTGCGCGGTGGCCCGCGCCCCGACGTACTCGTACTGCACGCCGAACTTCACGTCGTGCTCGCCGCCGCGCCCGGCAATGAACCACGACATCGTGTCGTCGATCTGGTAGGCGTTGTCGACGCGCGCCTGGGCGACGTTGCTCTGCTGGTCGACGAACGTCAGGAAGACGAGCTGCGGATCGAGGGCCGCCTGATCCTGGCCGTTGCCGTTGAATCCGGGGTTCGCAAAGGCCACGTCTTCGCGCGTGAAGTTGAAGCGCACGGTGTTGAGCCGCGTGTTCGAGAGTACGGTGTTGGCGGTGACCACCACCGTCTGGTCGACGTCGGACTCTTCCCGCGAGGCGTTGGCCGAGGCCGTCAGGTTCTGGGCGCCCGCGAACGGCGGCAGGTAGGGCACGATCTGATTGAGCTGCGGCGACGCCTCGCGCAGCCACCGCACGGTCCACGTGTTGTTTTGCGAGAGCTGATGATCGACGCGCAGCAGCGAGTTCCAGACGCGATCCTTCGTCACCGGCGAGGCGTTCAGCTCAGGGTGCGAAGGGATGGTGATGCTGTTGGCGCGATTCACCATGACGCGCTCGACGTTGAAGAACGCGTGCGCCTTGTCGCGGATGATGGGGCCGCCGAGATTGGCGCGATAGGTCTGAATCTGGGTGTCTGGCTTCTTCAGCCCGTTCTGATTCACGAAGAAATCGCGCCGCGTCATCGAGGCGTCCTGCCACAGCCCGGCCGCCACCCCGTGCAGGTCGTTGCTGCCCGACTTGGTGATGGCGTTGATGATGGCGCCCGTGGTGCGGCCGAACTCGGCGTCGTACTGGTTGGTGACGACCTGGAACTCGGCGATTGCTTCGATCGGCGTCCGCGCCTGTCCGCCGGCGCGCTGGCCGATGACGTCGTCGTTGTTGTTGGCGCCGTCGAGCAGGAAGTTGTTGTTGCGCGAGTCCATGCCGTTGGCGCTCACGGCGTCCGAGCCGAACGACTCGGTGCTGATGTTGGCGACGATGCCGGGCAGCAGCGCCACCATGCCGACGAAGTTGCCGTTGACCGACGGCAGGCTGGTGACCTCGCGGTTGGTGACGTTGCCGCCGATCTGTTTCGAGGTGACGTCCACCAGCGGCGTGGCCGCGCTGACGGTCACCGTATCCGTGAGGCCGCCGATTTCGAGCGGCAGATCGAGCGTCGTCGTGCGGCCGAGGTCGAGCCTGATGTCCGAGCGGCTGTACTTCTTGAATCCGGGCGACTCGGCCACCAGCGTGTAGGTGCCGGGTGCCAGCGCCGTCACGAAGTACGCGCCGTCATCCCCGGTCGTGGTCTGGCGGTAGACACCTGTGGCCTGGTTGGTGATGGTGAGCGTGGCACCGGAGACGGACGCGCCCTGAGAATCGAGCGCGCGCCCGCGCAGCTCCGAGCTGCTCTCCTGGGCGAGAGCGATCTGGCCGAGTGCGGCAAGCCAGCAGGTCAGGCCGAGGCACAATCGCAATGACGGTCTCATCTGAGCCTCCACGTAATGACGGTGAGCCCCCGCGGTCGGATAATCCTACGGCGCCCGGCGCCGATTCGCACCCCGCGCGTGCAGCCAGCTCGACCGTACTATCGGGGACGGCCGCCTGCCCCCTACCGATTGGCGACGAGCACGACGGTCTCGAGCTCGACCGTGGGATCCGGATTGAGCACGCTGCGCAGCCGCAGATTGGCGGTGTTGAGATGGCGCACGCGCGCAAGGACGCGCGGCGAGGAGGACGCGCCGGCTGACGCCGCCGTCAGATCGCGCTCGGGAAGCACGGCGAGCACGCGCCCATCGGACGAGAGAAAGCGCTGCGCTCCCGCGATGTCCACGAGATCGAGCTGCTTGATGCCGGTGTAGAAGATCAGGTTCCGCGTGAAGGCGTGCAGCGATCCGAGCGGTTCGCCGGCGGCGCGATGCGTGGCCACGAACGCCGCCATGCGTTCGACAGCGTCGGGCCGTCCCGGCGCGAGCACGCTGAACTGGAGCCCGAGCAGCAGCGCCGTCGCCGCCGCGGCGGTCGTGAGCGGGAGCGCGCCCCACGCACCCCGCACGGCAACGACGGCCAGCGCCGCACCGCCGGCCGCCATGACGAGAGCCGACGTCGCAAGAACGATCGGCGGCGTGTCCTGGAGCAGCGGCTGCAGCCGATAGAGCAGCGTCGCGCACAGCACGAGCATCGCGGCCGTACTCCACGTCGAGGCCAGAAGCAGCGCCGACGAGTGTCCAGCCCGGGCGGCCTCGATGCGCGCGCCGATCGCCCGCGCCGCGAGGATGGCGAGCGGCGGTAGCACCGGCAGGACGTAGCGCGGCTGCTGGCCCACAGACGCCATGAAGAACAGCGTCGGCACGATGGCCCACGCCAGGAGGCGGATATCGTCGCGCGACGGCCGCCACTGGCGCCGGGCGAGGCCGGCGAGTCCCGCGACGGAGGCGGCGACGCCAAACGCCGACCATGGCATGAGGCCGCCGGCAATGACCGGCAGATAGAACCAGACCGGGCGGGTGTCGTTGAAGCGCGTCGTCGCGAAGCGTTCGATGTTGTCGCCCACGAGGAAGCTTTCCACGTAGGCCATGCCGTGGCGCCCCACCATGGCGGCGTACCACGGCAGCGCCACACCGGCGGCGAGCGCCGCGGCTGCGGCGACGTGCGTCCAGCGGACCTCGAGCGTCCGCCGTTCGAGCCACCACGGGATGGCGATGGCGAGCACCGGCACCACGATGGCGACCGGCCCCTTCATCAGGCAGCCCAGGCCGGTCGCGAGCCCGGCGAGGAGCCACCAGCGCTGCGCATGGGCGGCGCGGGTGTCGAAGGCAGCAAACACCGCGCTCACCGTGAGCGTGATGCAGAAGGCCAGCGGCAGGTCGGGGAGCGCCGATCGCGCCATGGCGAAATAGCCGTAGCAGGTCGCGGTGATAGCGCCGGCCAGCCACGCGTGTGCGCGAGTCGATGGCGCCCGGCGCGCAGTCGCCCAGACGAGCAGGACGAGACCGGCACCGGACAGCGCCGACGAGAGCCGCGCCGCGCCTTCGGCCGGGCCGGTGGCGCGGTAGACCAGCGCGGTGAGCCAGTAGTAGAGCACCGGCTTCTGCCAGCGATCCTCGTAGTTGAAGTGCGGCGTCAGCCAGTCGCCCGAGACGACCATCTCGCGCGACGCTTCAGCGTAGTACCCCTCGTCGGCTTCGGTAATCGCCTGGCGGCCGAGGCCGATTCCGAATACGAGGAACGAGAAGAGCAAGAGCGTGAGAACCGGCCGCCGCACTGCGAGCCATTGTAGCGAGGCTCCGATCTGATGCCCATGGCGGAGCCTCGCTGCCAGTGTTTGATGGCCCGCCCTGCGGGCGGGCGATAATGGACGCATGCCCCAGGTGGTGGCGGTCGTCGGCGCGTCGCGCGATCGGCACAAGTTCGGGAACAAGGCGATGCGCGCCTTCCGTGATGCCGGCCACACGGTGATCCCGATCAACCCGCACGAAACCGAAGTGGAGGGCGTGCCGGCCTACGCGTCCGTGCTCGACGTGCCGGGACCCATCGACATGGCGACCGTCTACGTGCAGCCGGACGTCGCCCTGCGGCTGCTCGACGAGTTCGAGCGCAAACAGATTCCCGAGATCTGGCTCAATCCGGGCGCCGACGACGATGACGTCCTGGCCGAGGCGCGCCGGCGCCATCTGAACGTCATCGCCGCGTGCAGCATCATCGGGGTGGGAAAGCGACCGAGCGAGTACTGACCGGCCTGCCCGGGGAGCCCGAGCCCCCGTCCGGGAGCCGTCTTGACAGCGCCTGGGCCGGTTCCTATACTCGTTCTCGTACATCCACGCTCCGCGCGGTTCCTGAACCGCTCACTAGCGCACACAACTTACCTCCGAGAAACCTCCGAGAAATAATGCCCAGCAGCCCGAGACGTCACGGGGCGGGTCGCTCGTCCGACCGCCGTCCCAGGGAATCCAACGAAGCCGACCGCCCGCAGCGTCATCATGGCGAGTCGGGTCCCCGGGTGCAGGCGGGCCCACCGCGCCAGCCGCCTCCGCAGGCGGATGTCGAGGCCACCGCGCCGGCTGAAGGCCCGCCGGCCGAGAACGGCGCGTCACCTGTCGCCGCCGCTCCCGCTGCCGCCGCGCCCGGCGGACCCGCCGCGCCCCCGGCGCCGCAGCGCCCGAGTCTGAACATCGCCGCGATGAAGGACATGGGCATCCAGGCGCTCACGCAGATCGGCAAGGACCTGAACGTCGAGGGTGCCACCGGGATGCGGAAGCAGGATCTGATCTTCCAGATCCTCAAGGCGCAGACGGAGCAGAGCGGCTTCATCTTCTCGGAGGGCGTGCTCGAGCTGCTGCCCGACGGGTTCGGCTTCCTGCGCGCGCCCGACTACAACTACCTGCACGGCCCGGACGACATCTACGTGTCGCCCTCGCAGATCCGCCGCTTCGACCTGCACACCGGCGACACCATCTCGGGACAGATCCGGCCGCCACGGGAAGGGGAGCGCTACTTCTCGCTGGTCAAGGTGGAAGCGGTCAACTTCGAGGCGCCGGACCGCGCTCGCGAGAAGGTGTTCTTCGAGAACCTGACGCCGCTCTACCCGCAGGAGATGATCCGGCAGGAGATGGGCGGCGACAACCTGTCGGCGCGCGTCATGGACCTCATGACGCCGATCGGCAAGGGGCAGCGCGGCCTGATCGTGGCGCCGCCGCGCACCGGCAAGACGATGCTGCTGCAGAGCATCGCGAAGTCGGTGGCGGAGAACCATCCCGAGGTGTTCCTCATCGTGCTGCTCATCGACGAGCGGCCGGAAGAGGTCACCGACATGCAGCGCTCGGTGAAGGGCGAGGTGATCTCCTCCACCTTCGACGAGCCGGCGCAGCGCCACGTGCAGGTGGCCGAGATGGTCATCGAGAAGGCCAAGCGGCTGGTGGAGCACAAGAAGGACGTGCTGATCCTGCTCGACTCGATCACGCGCCTCGCGCGCGCCTACAACACCGTGGCGCCGTCGTCGGGCAAGGTGCTCTCGGGCGGTCTCGATTCGAATGCGCTGCAGAAGCCGAAGCGGTTCTTCGGCGCCGCGCGCAACATCGAGGACGGCGGGTCGCTCACCATCGTCGCCACCGCGCTCATCGACACCGGCTCGCGCATGGACGACGTTATCTTCGAAGAGTTCAAGGGCACCGGCAACAGCGAAATCCACCTGGATCGCAAGCTCGCCGACAAGCGCGTGTTCCCGGCCATCGACATCACCAGGAGCGGCACCCGCAAGGAGGAGCTGCTCATCCCGCGCGAGGATCTCAATCGCATCTGGGTGTTGCGCAAGGTCCTGAACCCGCTGTCGGGCGTTGAAGCGATGGAGCTGCTGATCGACAAGCTCGGCAAGACGAAGTCGAACGCCGACTTCTTGGGCGCTATGCAGAAGATCGGGTAATCGCGCCCGGGTCTGAAAGACCCGGCGGACCGCTAATTCTCTATCGTCACCGTCAACGGCGCGGCGAGCACCGCTGTCAGCGCCGTTCCCGACGCGAGCTCCACTTCCTTGCCGCGCGTCGCGAGCACGGCGCCGCCGCCCGCCGCGCCGCCGATCGCGGCACCCTTCGCGGCGCCCTTGCCGCCGCCCAGGATGCCGCCAATCACCGCGCCGATGCCGGCGCCGGCGCCCACCTTGGTTGCGTCTTCCTTCTTGGTTGCCTCGGCTTCGAACGAGAGCACCTCGGTGTTGAGCCGGTGGCGCTCGCCGGAGAACGTCACCTCGGTGAAGCGGACCGTCAGGTGCGCGCGCCCCTGGACGCGGCCCGAGCGCTCCACCTGGGTCACCGACCCGATCAGCGTCGCGCCGTTCGGAATCACCGTTTCGCCTTTGACCGCGACGGCCTGTTTCAATCGCGCTCGAACCTCGTCTTCGACAGCGGCGGTTTCGGAGCTGAGCGACGTCAGGAGCTCGAGCGGCAGCTCGGTGCCGGACGCGACGGTGACCGCGTGCGCCGTCGGCTTTGGCGGCGCCGCCGGTTCACGCACGCTCGGGGTGGACGCCGAGTTCTGGAGCGGCTTCGGGTCGTTGCCCGCTTTCGTGGCTGGCCGTGAAGGCGCCACCGGGCGTGGCGCCGCGGCCGGAGCCGCGGACGGCGGGGCGGGAGCCGGGTCTGCCGGGGCTGCCTGTGCCGGCGGAGCGGCGGGATCGCCGGCCGGGGGCGGTGCCTCGGTGGTCGGTTTGGAGCAGGCGCCCGCCGTCAGGGCGGCCGCGAGCACGGGGATCGTCCACAATCTGGTCATATCAGCTCCCTCGTCGTGCTCGAGTTTCAAGGATCGGACCAGGACCGCGTTGGCGCGCTTCTGGCCTGATTTGCACGGTCTCTCTTCGCGCCTGGATGTCGCCTCCGGATGAATCTGCTATCCGGGCGGTAAGAACGACCCGGTCGTCTGGCGATTACCAGTCCTTATGGTGTCTGAAGGACTATCAATTTGACTGATGCCGATCCCGCGGGGCACACTGCTGGGTATGCCGAGCCCACGCACTGGAGCGCAGATCATCTGGGAATGCCTCGTTCATGAAGGCGTGAACACCGTCTTCGGCTACCCGGGCGGCGCCATCCTCCCGGCGTACGACGCCATGCTGGACTACCCGGTTCGTCACGTTCTCGTACGGCACGAGCAGGGCGCGACGCACATGGCCGACGGCTACGCACGTGCCGGCGGCGGAGTTGGCGTGGCCATCGCCACCTCCGGACCCGGCGCCACTAACATGGTGACCGGCATCGCCACCGCCATGATGGACTCGGTGCCGATGGTCTGCATCACCGGCCAGGTGCCCAGCAAGCTGATTGGCTACGACGCCTTCCAGGAAACGGACATCACCGGCATCACGCTGCCGATCACGAAGCACAGCTATCTCGTGACGCGCATCGAAGACATCATGCCGGCTATGAAGGAAGCGTTTCATCTCGCCAAGTCGGGCCGCCCGGGACCCGTGCTCGTGGACATCACCAAAGACGCGCAGCAGGCGAAGATGGAGTTCGCCTGGGACAACTCGCCGGTCCGGATGCGCGGCTACCGTGGGGCCCCCGGCGTGGCCAAGTCGGGACTCATGAAGGCCGTCGATCTCATCAAGGCGTCGCGGAAGCCGGTGATCCTGGCCGGGCAGGGCATTCTGCAGAGCGGGGCGATGCGCGAGGTGAGGGCCTTCGCCGAGCTGATCAACGCGCCCGTGGCGATGACGCTCCTGGGCCTCGGCGGCTTCCCGGCGAGCCACCCGCTCAACATCGGCATGATGGGCATGCACGGCGAGGCGTGGGTGAACCACGCGATTCAGGAAGCCGATCTGCTCCTGGCCTTCGGTATGCGCTTCGACGACCGCGTGACCGGCAATCTCAAGACCTACGCCGTCAACGCCAAGAAGATTCACATCGACATCGATCCGTCCGAGATCAACAAGAACGTGGTTGCCGACGCGGCCATCTGCGCCGATCTGCGCGAGGCGCTGAAGGACCTGCTCGACGTGGTCGGCGAGCACGACCACGAGCCGTGGCTGAAGTACATCGGCTCGATGAAGGGCACGGCGGCCGTGCGTGACATCCAGACGCTGCCCGACAACGGCCACCTCTACGCGCCGCACGTGATCAACGACATCTGGCGCATCACCGACGGCAACGCGATCATCGCCACCGACGTGGGCCAGCACCAGATGTGGGAGGCGCAGTACTACAAGCACGAATCGCCGCGCACGCTGATCACTTCGGGCGGCCTCGGCACCATGGGCTTCGGACTGCCGGCAGCCATCGGCGCCAAGATGGCGCGCCCCGACGCCGAAGTGTGGGCCATCGTCGGCGACGGCGGCTTCCAGATGACGCAGGCGGAGTTGACCACCGCCGCGCAGGAAGGCGTCAAAGTCAACGTGGCCATCATCAACAACGGCTTCCTCGGGATGGTCCGCCAGTGGCAGGAGTTCTTCTACGATCGCCGCTACGCGGCCACGCCGCTGCGCAGCCCGGATTTCGTGAAGCTGGCCGAAGCGCATGGCCTGCTGGGACTCCGGGTCGAGAAGCGCGGTGACGTGCTCGAGGCGGTTGAGCGTGCGCGCCGGGATGAAGGTACGGTGGTGATGGACTTCCGCGTGGAGCAGGAGGACAGCGTGTACCCGATGGTGCCCGCCGGCGCGGACCTGCACGCGATGATCCGTCGCCCAGAGAAGTCGGCCCTGGTCGAGACTGCGGCCGACCCGATATAGACGGCTCAGGGCTCAAGGCTCAAGTAAGAACGCTTGATATGCACCATACGCTTGTCGCTCTCGTCGAAGACAAACCCGGTGTCTTGAACCGGGTCGCGCTGGTGTTCCGCCGGCGCGCGTTCAACATCGAGTCGCTCACCGTCGGGCGCACGTCCGAACCCGGCGTCTCGCGCATGACGATCGTCCTGGACAGCGACCAGACGAGCGCCGAGCGCGTCACCGCCTACCTGTACAAGCTGGTCAACGTGCTGCAGGTCGAGGACCTGGGCAA
Organism: Vicinamibacterales bacterium; assembly: GCA_036004405.1. Taxonomy (GTDB): domain Bacteria; phylum Acidobacteriota; class Vicinamibacteria; order Vicinamibacterales; family UBA2999; genus DASYRM01. The sequence goes on along the minus strand of DASYRM010000150.1, from coordinate 1,401 downwards.
CGTGCCGGCCGTCACACGCGATCTGGCGCTGGTGAAAGTGGCGGTGGCCGGTCACGACCGCGCGCATCTGCTGCGCGTGGTCGACGAGACCCGCGCGCACATCGTGGACTCGGGGGATCAGACGATGACCCTCGAGATCACGGGCGAGCCGCCGCACGTGGACGCCGTGATCAGCCGGCTCGAGCCGCTCGGCATTGTCGAGATGGTGCGGACCGGCCAGGTTGCCATGCGCCGTGGTGACACGGCGCTCTCCGCCGCGCAGTACTCGTAGGGGCCCGCCTTCAGGCGGCCCGTTCCGATTCTCAAGGGGAAGGTCAAGGAGTTTTTATGGCGACGATGTTCTACGACAAGGATGCCGATATCGAGTTGATCCGCCGGCGCAAGGTGGCCGTGATCGGGTACGGATCGCAGGGGCACGCACACGCCCTCAACCTGCAGGACAGCGGCGTCGAAGTCGTCGTCGGCCTTCCGTCGTCGAGCCGGTCGATCGAGAAGGCCAAGACCGATGGCCTGAAGGTGCTGAGCGTGGCCGAGGCCGCCAAGTGGGCCGACGTCATCATGGTCCTCATCCCGGACACGCGTCAGGCCAAGGTGTACGAGAACGACATCAAGCCGAGCCTCACGGCCGGCAAGATGCTGATGTTCGCCCACGGGTTCAACATCCGCTTCAACTGCATCGTGCCGCCGAAGGATGTGGACGTGACGATGGTGGCGCCGAAGGCGCCTGGTCACCGCGTGCGCGAGGTGTTCAAGGAGGGCGGCGGGACGCCCGGGCTGCTGGCCGTGCACCAGGACGCGACGGGGCAGGGGCGCGCCACCGCGCTGGCGTACGCGCGCGGCATCGGCTGCACCCGCGCCGGGGTGATCGAGACGACCTTCTCGGAGGAGACCGAGACCGACCTCTTCGGCGAGCAGGCCGTTCTCTGCGGCGGCACCGCGGCGCTGGTCAAGGCCGGGTTCGAGACGCTGGTCGAGGCGGGCTACCAGCCCGAGGTGGCCTACTTCGAGTGCATGCACGAGCTGAAGCTGATCGTGGACCTGATGTACCGCGGTGGCCTCAACTACATGCGCCACTCGATCAGCGACACCGCCGAGTGGGGCGACTACACCGCCGGTCCCCGCCTCGTCACGCCCGAAACCAAGAAGGTGATGAAGCAGCTCCTCACCGAGATCCAGAGCGGCGAGTTCGCCAAGAAGTGGATCGCGGAGAACGAAGCCGGCATGCCGAACTACAAGGCGCTGCGCGACAAGGACGTGACCCACCCGATCGAAGTGGTCGGCGCGCGCCTGCGCGGCATGATGCCGTTCCTCGATCCGGTGCAGCTGCCGCAACCGTCCACCGTCTAACACCCCGTATGCAGGGGCCACCTTGAGGTGGCCCATCACTCCATCATGAACAAA
>DASYRM010000149.1:0-16218 GCA_036004405.1 Vicinamibacterales bacterium | reverse complement strand
GCGCATCATGCCGCCGCGAAACCGTTCGTCTGGACCAAGAGCGCCGACGACATCCTCGCCAGCATTGCGCGCTTCGCCCAGAGAACCCTCGATCTGCAGGCCGCGCCACTTATTGCGCGAACCACGCGGACAGGACACTAGTCGCACCTATAATTTCCCGGCGGATGTGCCGCAAGGGCGCCCGCTTTACCCCTGAGAGGAGCTAGCAGTGATCAACAGGAACACAGTGGCTGCGACGGCCACCGGACTCGCACTGGTCGTGGCGTCGGCGATCGCGCAGAGCCCGGCAGCGAACATGAGCTTTTTCGTGACGAGCTCGAACCCCAAGGGCGGGAATCTGGGCGGCCTGGCTGGCGCGGATCAGGTGTGTCAGTCGCTGGCGCAAACCGCGGGCGCGGGCCGGAGAACCTGGCACGCCTACCTGAGCACGAGCACGGTCGATGCGAAGAGCCGGATCGGAAACGGTCCCTGGTACAACTTCAAGGGCGAGCTGATCGCGCAGAACGTGGCGGACCTGCACACCGCCGACAAGAACAAGATCTCGGCGACGACCGCGCTCACCGAGAAGGGCACGACACCGAACTACCTTGCGATGGTGGATGGCAAAGCGGCGCCCGCCGCGCAGCCGCTGCAGCACGACATCCTCACCGGCAGCAACGAGGACGGCACCAAGAACGCGGACACGTGCAAAGACTGGACGGTCGCCGACGCCAGCGCCAAGGCGATGCTCGGCCACGCGGATCGTCTCGGTCGCAACCCCGGCGTGAACTCGTGGAACGCGATCCACGCCTCGCAGGGCTGCGGACTCGAGCAGCTTGCGCCGACCGGCGGTGCCGGGTTGCTGTACTGTTTCGCGACCAACTAGATCGCGCTAGCGGGTCGCGCCAGTCGAGCTGTTCGGGGGGGCAGCGGCTTTCCGCTGCTGCTCCTCCACCGCCCGCTGGGCCTTCAGGATGTTGGGCATCCCGTAGTTGCCCTCGTGGCAGGCGTACTCGTAGATGGGCTCTTTGATGCGCGTCATCGGGTACTCGCCCGACCACGGCCGGTCCCACGTGTGGGGGTCTTCCACCGTGAACTGATAGCGGATGGTGTTGGCGTCGACGAGCGTCAAGCGCTCCGTCACCTTGACGTGTTCGGACGACCCGCGGAAGGCGGTGCGATCGGTGAAGTTGGTGGTCTCGATCACCATCGTGTCGCCGTCCCACCGGCCGCGGGAGTCACCGTGGAGCGTGCGGAGCCCGGCGCTCACGTGGGCCCGGCCGTCGAGCGGCGCCACACGCGCGAACGGCATCATCTCCGGAATCACCACGAAGTCAGCCGGCGACTGGTAGATCTGCAGGTTGGAGTTGTAGCCGGTCGGCAGCAGCGGCGGCCCCTCGTGCCCCCAGTAGATGCAGCGCTCGGAGATGCCGCGGTTCTGCGCCGACGCCATGATGTCCACCTTGCGGCGCGCGGCGGCCCGCTCCTCGCCGCGCTTGCGCCCTTCGGCGTTCATCGGCGGCATCTTCCCGTCGGGCTCCGAGACGATCGACGTGCGCAGCGTAGTAAGCCCTTTCAGCCCCTTCTCGGTCATCCAGATCGAGTTGTCGTAGTGCGCGTCGTCGTCGGGCTGCGAGAGGAAGCGCTCCTGCGCCCGCTTCGCGTACTCGATCGCCTGCGCCTGGGTGAAGGTCTCTTGATCCTTGAACTCCGCCGGTCGCTCGAACGGCGTGTAGGTGGCGTTGGTCCAATAGCCTTGCATGTCGGGCTTGCCGTCGGGCGTGCGCGGCGGATTGAACTTGGACTGAGCCTGAATCGTCAGCCCGGACGCGGCCACGAGGGCGGAAATCGCAACGAGGACGAGGCGGGTGGTGCGCATAGGCCAGAGTGTAAGGCTGGGTGTATTCTTCGCGCCAGTGTCTTCTGCCGCGCTTCGCGGAGCCTTCACGAGACTGTGCAGTGCCGGCTGGATGGTGCTGTGTCTGGGGTTGTTGGGTCACGCGCAGACCCGCGAGAGTCCGCGAACGCCGTGGGGCCATCCCGACCTGGAAGGCACGTGGACCAACGCCACGCTGACGCCGCTGCAGCGGCCGCCGGAGCTGGGTAGCAAGAGCGTCTTCACGCCGGAAGAGGCGGCCGCCTGGGCAAGGCAGCGGATCGAGCAGACCAATGCCGACCGCCCGTCGCGGCCTGGTGAAGTGGGCGCCTACAACGACGCCTTCTTCGAGCGCGGCCGAAGCGGCGTCAAGAGCCGGCGCACGTCGCTCGTCATCGATCCGCCCGACGGCCGCATCCCCGCCCTCACGCCGGAGGCCCAGCGCAAGGTCGACGCGCGGGCCAGGCACGAAGCCGCAAGCCCCGCCGACGCCCCGGAGGATCGCTGGCTCACCGAGCGATGCATTCTGTTCGGCGCCACGGTGCCGATGCTGCCCGAGCCCTACAACAACAACTACGCGATCATCCAGACGCCCGGCTACGTGATCATCAGCGTCGAGATGAACCACGACACGCGGGTCATCCCGCTCGATGAGCGGGCGCCGCTGGCGCCGTCGATGCAGCAGTGGATCGGCGACTCGCGCGGCCGCTGGGAGGGCAGCACGCTCGTGGTCGAGACCCGCAACCTGAAGTTCAACGAGAAGAGCCGCTTCGGCGTCGGCTATCTGAACGGATTGAGCGACGAGAACCTGCGGGTCGTGGAGCGCTTCACGCGCACGGACGCCGACACGCTCACCTATCAGGCAACCATCGACGACCGGACCGTGTTCACGCGGCCGTGGACCGTGGAGCTCTCGATGGACCGCACGCAGGGCCCGCTCTACGAGGTGGCCTGCCACGAGGGCAATTACGGGATGTTCAACATCCTGTCAGGCCACCGCGCCGAAGAACGCGCCTTAAAGCGGTAAGTGCCAGCCGGACGTGTCGCGATGCTTCGCGTGGTGCGGATGGTGCCGCATCCACTCGATCGTCTCGAAGATCGCGAGACCCACGAGCAGCACGGCCACGACACCGATCAGCACTTCGAGCGGGTAGAACAGCGCGGCCATCACGAGGGGGACGACGAAGAAGCCTTCCATCAGCATGATCGAGAAGGGGTCGATCATGTTGGTGAGGTCTTTCCACTGGCCACGAAGGAACTCGACCATGGCACGCACCTCCCAAGGGTTGAAGCGGACCCTTACTATACGCCCCTGCCGGCCGAACACAAGGTCAGGTGGGTCTGGTAGGTAAGACTATTTGGGCAGGGCGAAGGCCGTCAGCGTCTGGCCGGCGGGCATCAGCACGAGCTGGCGTCCGTCCACCATGACCGTGCTCGCGGCGCCCCAGAACATGCCCGGCAGCTGGTGCCGCCAGAGCACCTTGCCGGTGTCGGCATGGACCGCCATCAGCGTGCCCTCGTCGTCGCCGGCAAAGACCAGCCCGCTCGCGGTGGACAGCACGCCGCTGTAGGAGGGCTCGCCGTAGGGCACCTCCCACTTCTTCTGCATCGTCACGGGATCGAGCGCGCGCAGCACGCCGGTGCCGCCGCGGTTGCGGGTGCCGCCGCCCATCACCATCGAGCCGAGCTCGTACTTCTCCGGCGGGGGATACGACACGAAGACCTGACAGGTCTCGCGCGCCGACACGAAGAACAGATGCCGGACGGGATCGAACGACGGTGAGGTGTAGCTGCTGCCGCCGGCCAGGTCGGGACACGTGCGCGTGCCAGCCGGCGTTGGACGCTGGTTTGGCAGCTCGATCGGCCGGCCCTTGGCGTCGACCTCCGTGGCCCACGTGGTGGTGACGTACGGCTTGGCCTGGATGAACGCGCCGTTGGTGCGGTCGAGCACGTAGAAGAAGCCGTTGCGATTCGCGGTGATGAGCGTCTTGCGCGGGCGGCCGCCGATCGTCAGGTCCGCGAGGAGCTGGATCTGGTTCGAATCCCAGTCGTGCTCGTCGTGCGGGGTGTACTGGAAGTGCCAGCGCAGCTTGCCGGTGTCGGGGTCGAGCGCGACGACCGAGGCGGTATAGAGGTTGTCGCCTTTGCGGTTGCCGCCGTAGAAGTCCGGGTTGGGGTTGCCGACGCCCCAGTAGACGGTGTTCAACTCGGGATCGTACGAACCGGTAATCCAGGTGGCGCCGCCGCCGCGTTCGAAGTGGCCCGCCGGCCACGTGTCGCCGCCGGGCTCGCCCGGTGCGGGAACGGTGTTGAAGCGCCACAGGCGCTTGCCGTCGGTCAGGCTGTAAGCGTCGAGGAAGCCGCGCGTGGCGAACTCGCCGCCCGCCATGCCGACGATCAGCTTGTCTTTCACGACGAGCGGGGCGGCCGTGGAGGAGTAGCCGAGGCGATAGTCGATCATCGGCACGTCCCACACCGGCTTCCCGCTCTTCATGTCCAGCGCGATCACGTGCGCGTCCAGCGTGGCCATGAACAGACGCCCGCCGTGCACGGCGAAGCCGCGGTTGGCCATCCCGCAGCAGACTCGCAGCGCCGGCGTCAGCTGGCGTTCGTAGTGCCAGAGTGCGGTGCCCGTCCTGGCGTCGATCGCCCACGCGTGGTTGTAGAGGCCGGTGACGTAGAGCATGCCGTCGATGGCGATCGGCGTGGCTTCGAACTTGGCCTGGCGTCCGTACCCGAGCCCGGTGTCGAATGACCACGCCGGCACGAGCTTCGACACGTTCTCGGGCGTGATCTGCTTCAGCGGGCTGTGGCGCGTGCTGGCGTAATCGCCGGAATGTGTGAGCCAGCGCGACGAATTGGCGAGCCCGCTCAGCAGATCCTTCGAGTCGATCGGTACCGGCGACTGCGCCAGTACGACGCCGGTTGCGGCCAGCGCAAGCGCTGCGATCGCGAAGCGGAAGCCTTCCATCGCCATGACTATAACTCTTGACGCTCGGGCCGCCACGGCAGCGAACCGCGACGCCCCGGGACTCGTAAGAGATCGTCATGATCCGACGGCTCAAACGGGCGGGTCTCGTGGCCATCTTCCTGATACCGGCCGCAGTCGCCGTGTCGCTGGCGTACCGCGCCTATCGACAGCACGAGGTCGCGGCGGAACTCGCGATTCGGTCTGCAGACGGCATCGACAGCCTGCAAGCCGTCAGCATTGGCGGCATCGACCAATGGATTCACGTGCGCGGCGAGCACGTGGGCAATCCGATCCTTCTCTTCATTCACGGTGGCCCGGGCCAGGCGGCGATCGCGATGGCGCGCGAGTTTCAGCGCCCGTGGGAGGCGCGTTTCACGGTCGTCCAATGGGATCAACGCGGTGCGGGGAAGACCTACGCGGCCAACGACCGGGAGCTCCAGCGGCGAACGATGACGGTGCGGCGGATGGAGCAGGACGCGCTCGAGGTCGCGAACTACCTCCGCCGCCGGTTCAACCGCGACAAGATTGTCGTCGTGGGTCATTCGTGGGGAACGGTCCTCGGACTATGGCTCGCCCACGAACATCCGGAAGTGGTCAGCGCCTACGTCGGTGTGGCGCAGCTGGTCGACGCACGGCTCACCAACAGGACCGGCTACGAGGACGCGCTCGCAACGGCACGCCTCGGGCACCACGACGACGCGGTGAAAGAGCTGGAGAGTATCCAGCCGTACCCGGCCCGGACGATGGACTTGCGTAAGACATCGATTGCCCAGACCTGGCAAGCGGAATTGCTCGGCCCGCCTGCCGACGGAACGCAGTTCCTCGACATGCGCCGCATCTTTGCGACGCTGTTGACGGCGCCCGAGTACTCGCTTCGCGACGTCTACGGGCTCACGCGGGGCCAGATCTTTTCACTCGAGGTCATGATTCCGCAGGTCCAGAGCCTCGATCTGTCCAAGCTCGGAGTCGACTTCCGCGTCCCAGTGTTCTTCTTTCAGGGACGGGTCGATCCCTACTGCCGGCCAGCGCTGATCGAGGCGTATGCCCGGACGATTACTGCTCCCCGGCACGACATCGTGTGGTTCGAGCGCGCCGGTCATTTTCCGTTTTACGAGAGCCGGGAAGAATTCGCGGCGGAGCTGGCCCGCGTCGTCCTGAACGGACGCACTTCATCGCCATGACTATACTCTTGGCCGCGAGCAGCCCCGACGGCGCTGCGACGGAGGATCAATGGTTCTGACGAAATCGGAGCTGATTGCATTGCTGCAGAAGGAGGTCCGCCTGCTGCTGCATCTCACCACCAAGATCGACCCGTCCATGCTCGACTACCGGCCGACGCCCAAACAGCGCAGCACGATCGAGCTGCTGCGCTATCTGACCACCTCGGGGCCTGCGCTGATTCAGTACGCGAAGGGGCAGCCGATGGACGCGGACGCGATTGCCGAGACGACGCGGGTGGCGAACAGCCGCAACTTCGCCGAAACCGTGGCGGCGCTCGCGACCCTGTCCGATCAGTACGCCGAGCTGCTCGCGGACCTGTCCGACGACGAGCTGCGCGGCGAGATCATGTGGGTGGACGGCAGCCGCATCTCGCGCGGCTTCTTCCTGGTGAACTACGTGTTCGGACAGTACACCGCCTACCGGTTGCAGCTGTTTCTCTATCTGAAAGCCAGCGGACGCGAAGAGCTGAACACGATGAACCTGTGGCTCGGCGCCGACGTGCCCGCCCCAACGTAGACGGAGTGGGAGGCGACGATGACGATCTCCGACCTTGTGGTGGTCTCGCGTTTTCGGTCGACTGCGGATGCCGAGATCGCCAAAGGCATCCTTGATGAGGCCGAGATCGAATCGATGATTCGATCCGACAACGCCGGTGGCATGTACCCGGCGATGGCCGAGGCGGAACTGCTGGTCAGGACTGAAGATCTCGACCGGGCCAGCGACGCGCTTCGATCCTCAGATTGACGTCAGGGCAGCTCGAACACCCACACTGACGATCCGCGGTCGGGCGGCGCAGCCAGCTCGGGCACGAGCGGCGCGTAGCTCGCGTAGTGGAAGCCGCCGCGCCCGGCGACGATGGCGACGTACTGCTTGCCGTTCACCGCGTAGGAGATCGGCACCGCGCTCGACGCGTCGTTGAGTCGGGTCTCCCACAGCACCTTTCCATTGGCCGCGTCGTAGGCGCGCAGGTAGCGGTCGAGCGCGCCGGCGAACACCACGCCGCCCGCGGTCGTCAGCGTGCCGGTCGTGATCGGCGCGCGGTGGCGGGTGGTCCACACCGTCTTGCGCGTCTCGAGGTTGATCGCCTGCAGGCGGCCGTAGTTGCCGTCGCTGTCGGGGCGCGGCCGCACGCCGAGGTTGACGCCGGTGGAGAGGCCGCCGCGTCCGCCGCCCGGCACGGGAAACAGATCCATGCACGCCTCGACCAGCGGAACGAAGAGCGTCCTGCTCGCGGGCGAATACGACGCCGGCAGCCAGTTCTTCGCGCCGGCCGCGTGCGGGCACACCATCTTCACCTGGCCGTCGCCCGGCACCAGGTCCGGCTTCGTCGTCTTCGCGCCGGTCTTCGGGTCGATCCGCGTGACCAGGTTGTTGAGGCCGAGGTCGATCGAGAACAGGTACTGACCCGACTTCGCGTCGAGCGCGTCGTAGATGCCGATCTTGCCGGCCGTGAACATCACGGTGCGGTTCTCGCCGTTGACCGGCAGCCGCGCCAGTTGCCGCTCGAACGCCCAGTCGAGGTCCCACTGATCGTTCGGATGGTGCTGGAAGTGCCACTTCACGGTGCCGGTGTCGGGATCGATCGCGAGCGTCGAGTCCGTGTACAGCGCATCGTTCGTCACGCCCGGCGTGCCGTTCGGCTTCACGAGAGGCCCGGTGTCGTAGGTGTTGCCGGTGCCGAAGTAGGCGAGGCCGCTGCCCGGGTCGTAGCTGCCAGGCGTCCACACCGACGCGCCGCTGCGCCGCTCTACCGGCACGCCGTTCCAGCTGTCGCCGCCCGGCGTGCCGGGCTGCGCGATGGTGTGGACGCGCCAGGCGATGCGGCCGGTCTCCTCGTCGAGCCCGACAATCTCGGGCCCACCGGGCTTGGCGCCGACGCCGGTGCCCACAGTGCCCATCATCACCTTGCCCCTGGCCACGAGCGCCCCGCCGCCGATCTGCTCGCGCACTTTCGGGTCGCCGACCACCTGGTCCCACACCACCGTGCCGGTCTTCACATCGAGCGCGATCACGTGGACGTCGGACGTGCCCATGTAGAGGCGATTGCCATGCAGCGCAAGCCCGCGCTTGAAGCTGCCGGCGACGCCCTCGGGCAGCCGCCGCTCGTACTGCCACAGCAGATCGCCGGTGCGCGCGTCGAGCGCCTGCACCTTGTCGTTGGCGCCCTGCACGAACATCACGCCGTCGTGGACGAGCGGGGTGGACTCCGACGATCCCGGCGGCAGCGACCAGCTCCACGCCACGCGCAGCCCGGCCACGTTGCGCGCCGTGATCTGCGAGAGCGGGCTGAAGCCCTGCGCATCGTAGGCGCGCCGCCACGTGAGCCAGTCCTGCGCCGCCGGTTCCACGAGCTGCGCGTCGGACACCGGCGTAAACGTGTCGAGCGGGTTGGCGCGCTTCACCGCGGGGAGGGCCGGCGCATACGGCGAGAACGAGGTGACGCTGAAACCGCCGACGGGAACGATCATGCGGGCGAGCGACGCCTGGTCGGTGGGCAGCTCGCTCCGGCCGGCGACGATCGCGTTGGCCTGCAGCAGGTAGGCGACGACGCGCGCGGTGGTCGCCGCTCCGAGCGAGCCCGGGCTCGCCGGCGGCATCGTCGTCACCTTGGCAAACAGATTTTCGACGCTCTTGCCGCCGTACTTCTGCACGAACGCCACGCCCTTCAGCGGCGCTGCCAGCGCGCCATCGTCGAGATTGCCGCCGTGGCAGCTCGCGCAGCTCGCGTCGTAGGCCGTCTTGCCCGCCGCCGCCTGAGCGGCCGTGTAGGTCGGCGCGGATTGCGTCGCCTGCTGCGCCTCGAGCATCGAGAGCGCCATCAGGAATCCCACTACGACCGACAGAACGACGTAGCTGGTTCTACTCATGAGCCCCGGAGTGTAACTAGAATAGGCGCGTGTCGGGGAGCGATCCGATGAAGCCGGTTCATCCAGACGTGAAGCTCACCTACGACGACTACGTGCACTTCCCGGACGACGGGCTGCGGCACGAGTTGATCGACGGAGAGCACTTCGTGACGCCTACGCCGATCCGAAAGCACCAGGCTGTCTGCGGCAATCTCTTCGGAATGATCTGGAGCTACCTGCGCGAGCATCCGTTCGGCCGTGTGTTCGCGGCGCCGTTCGACGTCATCCTGTCCAACTTCGACGTCGTCGAGCCAGACCTGCTGTTTCTGACTAATGAACGCCTGGGCGCGATCTCAACGACGCCCTGGGTCAAAGGCGCGCCGAGCCTAGTCGTCGAAATCGGGTCACCTTCGACTCGGAAGCGGGACGCGACGATCAAGCGCCGACTCTACGAGCGATTTGGCGTAGACGAGTACTGGATTGTCGATCCGGAACTCGACTCAATCGACGTGTACCGACTGACGGATGGCCGCTATCAGCGCACCGCTCAGCTCTCGCTCGAAGCCGGCGACGTGCTCACGACCTCTTTGCTTCCGGGCCTCATGCTTCCCCTGTCAACCATCTTCGAGGACTGACACCATGCGACGTTTCATCGTCTTTGCCCTTGCGCTCGTGCTCGCATCGTCAGCGTCGGCCGCCACGGTAGACGGCCTCAAGATCCACTCGGCATCAGCCGGCAGCGGCAGGACCACGCTCGTGCTCGTCCACGGCTGGACCTGCGACTCGTCGTCGTGGGCGGCACAAGTGCCGGTGCTGGCGAAGAAGTACCGCGTGCTCACCCTCGACCTGCCCGGCCACGGCCAGAGCGGTTCGCCCAAGGACGGGAAGTTCTCGATGGACCTGTTCGCCCGCGCCGTCGAGGCCGTCCGCGCCGAGGCGGGTACCGACAAGATCGTGCTCGTGGGCCACAGCATGGGTGCGCCGGTCATCCGGCAGTACGCGCGGCTCTACCCGCAGCACGTGGCTGCGCTCGTCGCCGTGGACGGCCCGCTCGACATGCGGCAGTTCCCGAGCGACTTCAAGCCGCCGGCACTGACGGGCCCCGAGGGGCTCAAGGCGCGCGAAGGCATGATCCGCGGCATGTTCACGCCGCAAACGCCGGCCGACGTGCAGCAGAAGGTGCTGGCGATGATGCTGAAGGCGCCCGAGGCCACCGCGATCGGCGCAATGGGATCAATGGCGGACCCGTCGCTGCGCAAGGCCGACGTGACGCCGATGCCCGCGCTCGCCATCTGGGCCGGCACCAACCCGCAGCTGCCGAATGTGGACGAGGCTCGCAAGACGCTGCCGAAGTTCGAGCAGACGCAGGTGGCCGGCACCGGCCATTTCGTGATGATGGAGAAGCCCGAGGAGTTCAACCGCCTGCTCGTCGCGTTCGTGGACAAACAGGCGCAGTAACAGGCGGAGGGCATCATGAGGAAGATCGCTATCGTCTTCGGCGTGCTGGTCGTCGCCCTTGGAATCATGGGGCTCGTCAATCCGGCCGCGTTGCTCGCTATCGGACAGGCGGTTGTCACGCCGGTGGGGCTTTACGTCGTGGCCGGCGTCCGGCTCTGCATCGGCGCGGTGCTCTTGCTGGCGGCCTCGGCCTCTCGGATGCCGAGAACCGTGCGCGTGGCGGGAGCGTTCGTGGTGCTGGCCGGCATCGCGACGCCGATCTTCGGCGTGGATCGGTCGCGAGCCGTGCTCGACTGGCTCACCCTTCAGGGGCCGGGGCTCATGCGCGCCGATGCGCTGGTGGCGATGGCCGTGGGTATCTTCATCCTCTACGCAATCGGACCGATCCGCCACCCCGGTCCATCCTTGGCCGCCCCCCGCTGAACACGGAAGCGTCGGGGTCCTCTAGATGGCGGTCAGCAGCGTGTAGCCGTACTCCTGCGCCCTGTTGACCGCCACCACGCCGGCCGCCACCAGGTGGCTGTTCGGAATCAGGTTGCGCACGAACTCCTGATAGACCGCCTCCTGCGCGCCCTTCGTCGAGGTGGCCACCACCCCCGCGAGCATGTTCGTCGCCATGTCGCACACGGCGAACTGCGTGCCCCGTTTGACCACCGCCGAAATGGTGGAGACGGGCAGCTGGCTGTAGCCGGTGTCGTCGAGCAGGTTCTTCGACGGCGCCTGCTTCGTCTTGGGATCGACGAACGAGACCCCGTCGCTCAATGCCTGGCCATACTTGGCCCAGATGGTGTCATTGAACGCGAACACGGTGGCGAAGTGGCGCAGGCAGACCACCACTGCCACGTCGGCCTCTTTCAGCTGGTAGCCCTTCGCGTTGGCCACGTAGAGATTGTTCGCGTAGAGCATGCCCGCTCCCGCGGCGCCCACCGAGGCGCAGTCGATGAACGTGCGGTGCTTGCCGGGCACCGTATCGAGCCATTCATCCTGTGAGTGGCGCACCGGCTGAAACCGGCGTCCGGGGGCCTGGGCGGCGGCGGTCTTCGCGGCCAGTGTGACGGCGGCCGCGGCGGCCGCGCCGGACAGAATCGATCGGCGGGTAGTCGATTTGGGCATGACGAATCGTGCCACAAGATCGCGCCCCGTTGTAGGCTTGCCAACCATGCGAATTCTCACGACGCACGTCGGCAGCCTGCCCGGCCCGCCCGGCTTCGATGCCGCCGCTTCCGACGACGCCGCGATGCGCGCGGCCGTGGAGTGGGTGGTGGCGCAGCAGCGCGCCGCCGGGCTCGACATCGTCAACGAAGGCGAGCTCACCAAGCAGGGCGACTGGCTCGCGTTCATGGATCACCGGCTGGGCGGATTCGAGGATCGCCCCGTGCCGGCCGGCGGCTCGATCGTGGCGCGCGGCCAGGACCGCGACACGTTCGCCGAGTTCTACCAGTACGCGGCCGAGCGGCAGACGCTGTTCTTCGTGGCCGACAACCGCATGAAGCTGGTGCGGCGCTATACAGCGGCGACGGCGCCGATCACCTACGCCGGAGGCGCGCTGCTCGCGCGCGAGATCGCCCTGCTGAAGGCGGCCGTCGGCGATCCCTCGCAGTGCTTCCTCACCAGTACCGCGCCGTCCAGCCTCGAGCCCTATCGCGGCAACGAGTACTACAAGACCGCTGAGGAGTTCGTGTGGGCGCTCGCCGAGGCGCTGCGCGAGGAGTACGAAGCCATCGTCAACGCCGGGTTCCTGCTGCAGGTCGACGACGCGTGGACGGCGGCGCTGTGGGATCGCATCGGCGTGGAGATGGGGCTCGCGGCGTTCAAGGCGCGCTGCCTCACACGCGTCGAGGCGCTCAACCACGCGCTGCGGAACGTCCCTGAGGATCGCATCCGCTATCACTTCTGCTGGGGAAGCTGGCACGGGCCGCACGCCTACGACCTGCCGATGTCGGATCTGGTGGACGTGATGCTGGCGGTGAAGGCGAAGTTCTACTCGTTCGAAGCCGCCAACGTCCGGCACGAGCACGAGTATCACGTGTGGGAGCAGGTGGCCCTCCCGCCCGGCAAGGTCATCCTGCCTGGCGTGGTGACGCACTCGACCGATCTCATCGAGCATCCCGAGCTCGTCTCCGAGCGCATCCAGCGCTTCGTGCGCCTGGTGGGGCCCGACCGCGTCATTGCCAGCACCGACTGCGGGTTTGGCGGCCGCACGCATCCGCAGGTCGCCTGGGCCAAGCTGAGGTCGCTTTGCGAGGGCGCGGCCCTCGCCAGCGCGGCCTTGAGCTGACTCGAGCGTCCACGGAAAGGTTCTTGCAGCATTCCAGCGCATGCGCGCTCAGCTTCGCCTTGCGGCGGCGATTCTGGCCCTCTTTGCCGCGTCTGGCGTCACGTTGCCGGCGCGCCGTCACTCCTCATCGGTAAAAGCTGCGGCCGGGGATCGCGAAGGGGCGCAGCGTGCGGCTGTGCTGGCGCGCGCGCAGGTCTGGCGGTCCGTCGATGTGCGGAAGGCGGATCTCCTGGCCGGTCCACGCGACGAGAGAAGCTTTGCGCGCAACGCCACCATTACCTGCGAGTACCTCGACAAAAAGCTGTCGGGGCTGTCGCCGAAGTTTGCCTGCAAGCTGCCCGACGGCGACGAGCTGAAGGTGAAATACGGCGGCACGAACGGCGAGGTGTACGGCGAGCTGCTGGCCACGCGTCTCTTGTGGGCGCTCGGGTTCGGGGCCGACGCGATGTATCCCGTCAATGTCATCTGCCGCGGCTGTCCCCAGCCGCTGGGCGGCATCGAGCGCCCGGGCGGGGAGTACCGGTTCGATCCCGCGCTGGTCGAGCGGAAGATGGCGGGGAAGGAGTGGCCGCGGGACGGCGATCCAGGCTGGTCGTGGCGCGACCTCGCCGAGGTGACGCCGGTCCGTGGCGGCGCTCCGCGGGCGCAGCGCGACGCCTTGACGCTGCTGGCGGTCTTCCTGCAGCACACCGACAGCAAGCCGCAGCAGCAGCGGATTCTCTGTCTCGGCGGCATCAACGAGAACACGTGCAGCCGGCCGTTCCTGATGATCAGCGACCTGGGGCTCACGTTCGGCGCGGCCAGCCTGGCCAATTCGAACCAGGCGTCTGGCGCCAACTTCGAACGTTGGCGAAGTACGCCGGTGTGGCGCAGCGAGCCGGGGTGCGTGGGCAACCTCGATAAGTCGTTCAGCGGCACGCTCGACAAGCCGGTGATCGGCGAGGCCGGCCGCCGCTTCCTGGCGGTGCTGCTGCAGCAGCTCTCCGACGCGCAGCTGCACGACCTCTTCGACGTCGCGCGCGTGAAGCTGCGGGTGCGCGAGCCCGGTCACGCGTTGTCCGGGTTCCCCTCCATCGACGAGTGGGTCAGCGCCTTCAAGCAGAAGCGGGATCAGATCGTCTCGAAGCGCTGCGCCTAGCGTCAACCTCTCTCCGTTGACCGACCGCGGCGTATGATCCGCGGCGGTGGGTAAACCGGCTATTCTGGCGGGCGTGCTGCTCGCGTCGGCTCTCGTGACTGCCGCCGGACCCGACGTCCTCATCATCGGGCACCGCGGCGCCAGCGGGCACCGGCCCGAGCACACCATCGAGTCCTACACGCTCGCCATTGCGATGGGCGCGGACTTCATCGAGCCCGACGTGGTCTCGACGAAGGACGGCGCGCTCATCGCGCGGCACGAGAACGAGATCGGCGGCACCACCGACGTCGCCGACAAGTTCCCCGGCCGCAAGACCACCAAGACGATCGACGGCCAGTCGGTCACCGGCTGGTTCACCGAGGACTTCACGCTGGCCGAGATCCGGACGCTGCGCGCGAAGGAGCGGCTGCCGTTCCGCTCGCACGAGCGCGACGGGATGTACCCGATTCCGACCTTCGACGAAGTGATCGCGCTGGCGGATGCCAAGTCGCGCGAGCTGGGCCGCACGATTGGCGTCTACCCGGAGACGAAGCACCCGACCTACTTCCGCTCGATCGGCCTGCCGCTCGAGCCGGGGCTGCTCGAGACGCTGGCAAAGCACGGCAAGCGCGACCGGACGGCGCCGGTGTTCATCCAGTCGTTCGAGCCGGCGAACCTGCAGCTGCTGCGGCCGCAGACGACGCTCCGCCTGATCTTGCTGCTCGACGCCACGGCCGACGTGTCGCCGGCCAGGCTCGCCGAGATCAAGACGTTCGCCGACGGCATCGGGCCGAACACGCGGCTCATCGTGCCGGCCAACCCAGACGGCACGCTGCGCGAGCCCACCACGCTCGTGGCCGACGCGCACAAGGCCGGGCTGCTCGTCCACGTCTGGACGCTGCGCAGCGAGCCCGCCTTCCTGTCGCCGAGCTACGGCGGCGATCCCATCAAGGAGTACCGCCAGTTCGCTGCGCTTGGGGTGGACGGCATCTTCGGCGACTTCCCCGACGTCGCCTTCGCCGCGCTCCGCAAGTAGGGGCCGCCTTCCGCCTTCGCCAAGGCTACGGCGGACCTGAAGGTCCACCTCGACATACGTGCGGCGAATGTTTTGAAGTACCGTCCTGAGCAGAGGAGCGCTCAGTGACTGTTCTCAGAGCTGTGGTGGTGGCCGGAATGCTCGCGGGAGTGGTTGACGTGGCAGCGGGGCAGTCGCCACCAGCGCCGCCGCCACCGCTCACGTATCAGGCGGCGGTGCAGCGCGCGCTCGCGTCGCATCCACGCCTCGTGGCCGCGCGCCTGAAGCGCACCATCAACGTCGCCTCGCGCGACGTCGCCGCCGAGCGGCTCAACCCGGAGTTCCGCGTCGAGCTCGCGAAGGAAACGCCCAAGGAGGGCTACACGCTGGCGGTGCCGCTCGAGCTGGGCGGCAAGCGCGCGCGACGCCTGCAGGTGGCCGAGGCCACCATCATCACGGGCGATGCCGAGTTGAACCAGGTGATGGCGGAGGTGCAGGCCGACGTGCGCCGCGCCTACTTCGCGCAGTTCGTCGCCGAGCAGCGGCAGGCGCTCCTGCAGGAGACGCAGGCGCTGGCGCAGCGCGCCCGCGACGCGGCGCAGGCGCGCTTCGATGCCGGCGGCGTGCCGCGGCTCGAAGTGGTGCAGGCGCAGTTGGCGCTCGCCGACGCGCAGAACCAGGCGGCCGCCGCGCAGGGTACCGTCACGGCGGCCCGGGCCACGCTCAACGCCGCGGTCGGCCTGCCGCTCGACACGCCGACCACCGTGGACGCCTCGCTCGATCCCGGGCCGGCGCTCGCGATGGCAGCCGCGGTGGCGCGTGCCCGGGGCGCGAGCGCCGAGCTCACGGCCATCGATCGCCGCATCGACGAGCAGCGTGCCCGGGTGTCGTTGGCCCAGGCGCTGCGAGCACCCGACATCACCCCCGAGGCCACGCTCACGCGCCGGGCTGCCCCGGAGTTCGATACCGGCTGGCGCGCGGCCGTGGCGGTGACCATGCCGGTCTTCACCACGCATCGTGCCGCCGTCCGTGTGGAGGAAGCGACCCTGGCGCAGCTGACCAGCGAACGCGAGGCGTCGGCGGCCCGGATCTCGGGCGAGGTGGCCTCGGCCGCCGCCCTCGCCGAATCGCAGCGCCAGCAGTATCTTCGCTATCGCGACGAAATCCTGCCGCACGCGCTCGAGCTCGAACGCATGGCCGAAGACTCGTACAAACTCGGACAGACCGGCATCGCCGCCTATCTGCAGGCCCTGCAGTCCTCGCGCGATGTGCGGCTGCGATCGATCCAGTCGGCCGCCGACCTGCAGTCGGCGCTCGCGGATCTCGAACGCGCGATTGGTGCGCTGACACCCGCCCCATGACAACTCGTCTCGCTGCATTGGTTGCGTGCGCCGCGCTGGCGCTGGTCTCCTGCTCACACGAAGCGCCCGACGAAGTGGAAAGCGAGGCGCCGGTCC
>DASYRM010000148.1:0-2718 GCA_036004405.1 Vicinamibacterales bacterium | reverse complement strand
GAGCACATACATGAGCGCGCCCGCGAAGTTCAGCACGAACGCCGCGATCCCGATCATCGCGAGCGCGATGTGGACCCAGATCCACGCGTTGCCGAGGGCCGGAGCCAGCGTTGGTGGCGGGCCCACCGTCGCCTTCAGCCCGAGCACAAGCACGACGGGCATGACGAACGCTCCGAGTACCTTCAGCCCCGACTGCCGCTCCACGATCATCGCGAGGAGTACGACCACCCAGACTGCAACCGAGACGGCATTCGACAGCGTGTCGAGCGGCGGCCGTCCCGTCTCCACCGCGGCGACGACCAGCGCAAGCGTGTGGGCGGCCCAGCCCGTCGCCGTCGCGAGCGAGGCGAGGCGGTGGATCGCTTCGTTACGCTGCACCAGGTACGCAAAGCTCAGCCCGGTGCCGCACGCGTATGCGACGATCGCGGCGTTCAGGAGATAGGCGTACATGTTCAAAAAGTCAAATCCACCGGGAGTTTACCACAATCCCGATGCGCTGAGCGGGATCAGCGGGAGACGAGCAGGTCCAGCAGCGACGGGATCGGCTTGCGGTACCCTTGCCGTCGGGCCACCACGTCGAGATGCGGCGTCGACCAGTCCTCGAGCAGCGCGGGTCCGCCGTTCCACCGCTCGCGGCGGTCGAGTTCCTTCAGATACCCTTGGCAGCGGCGGCAGCCGGACACGACGTAGCCTTCGTCGGCGCCCTCGGCCTTGAGACGATAGAGCGCCTCGGTCCCCTCGACGCCGCAGAGTGGGCAGCGCAGTTTGGCGAATCCCCAGGCGCCTCCGCAGAAGTGACAGGCCAGACGACGGTGGCCGCCCTCGACGACGTCGATGAACCCGGGCGGTGCGCCGCAGAACGGACAGATGCCGCGGCCCCAGTCGGCGCCGGCGAAGTGGGCACGGGCGCCCGCCAGCCACCCTTCGAGCGCCGGCCGGAGCGTGGCACAGGCGAGCACGGCGACGGCGTCGCCGTCGAGTCCGCAGGCCGTCTCCACGGCCCCGTCGCCGATGCCGCTGCGCGAGGGCAGCAGCGACGCCGGCGAGACGGCGCGCGCGTCCCACGCGGCCGCCAGGCGCTGCAGCGCCGGAGCGCGCGCCGGGTCGAGCGCGGCCAGCTGCTCCATGACGCCGCCGAGCAGATCTTCGACGTCATCGGCATCCAACGGCGGCGCGCTCTCCGCCGCGAGAGGAATGCCACGCGTCCAGGTCTGCCGACAGCGCTCGGCCGACCACGCGCCCGCCGGTGCGGCGGAGGCGGTGGCCCACCGCTCGACGATCTCGCCGTACGGCGTGAGGCTGGCGGCGAAGGCACGCCGGCGCTCGAGCAGCTCACGCCACGGGTCGCGCAGGTCGAGCACCGTCATCGCTCCAAACAACAAGGGGCCCCGCGGGGCCCCTTGTGTTGCGCACGACCGAACTCGATCAGACCTGGCCCGCGGCCGTGATGACGTACTTCACGAGGAAGCCACCGACGAGCACGAGGATCGAGGTGAGCGCCGTCAGGCCAAACGACCGGCGACGCAGACTCACGAGGCCGAGAAACAGCGGCAGCACGGAGCCGGCGACGATGGCGCCGCCCCAGAACAGCATCGCGAACCGCCCGCCGGTGAGCAGCTTGAGTGCACCGGTGGCCGCCACCGAGCCGGAGGCCTGAACGGAGGCGACGAAGACGACGACGGCGGCGATCTGGATCACCAGCGCAACCACGGTCATGAGTCGCACGCTGGCCACCTGGTCCGCCGCGCGGCGTCCCAACAGCATCAGGATCAGCGCCATGGCCGCCGCGCCGGTGGACGCCCCGACCGCGAGGAACAGCGCGCCGAGGGCGTGGCCCTCGATCCACAGCGGTCGCGCGGTGGCGCCGAGGAGTACGCCGGGATAGGCGGCGAGGAAGAAGCCGAACGCGGAGCCGATGACGCCCACCAGCCGCTTGGCGCCGGTCCGGTTGCGCGACCGGCCGAGGTCTTCCAGCAACGTGAAGAGCGCCGCCAGGAACGCGCACGCCGAGAATCCGAGCAACGCCCAGGCGCCCATGCTCATCGGGGAGTCGACGTTGAAGCGCATCAGCATGTTCAGGAACCGCGACGGCACGCCGAGATCGACGATGAGGATGAGCGGACACGGGATCAGCGCCGCCAGGGCCAAGTAGTAGCCGACCCGGACGACGTCACGATCGCGACGCGGGTTGAGGATCTGGGCAGCCGTCGCGAAGACGAAGGCGCCGCCGGCAAGGCCGCCCAGGAAGAAGTAGACGTCGATGAGCACCGGCCAGTGCGGGGACTGGAGAAGCGACATGGGCTACTGCTCCTTCCCGCCGCGGCCGCGGAACGCGACCAGGGCACCGATGCCCACCAGCAGCGCGGACCCGATGGAGAGCAGCGAGTCGACCACGATGTTCTTCTGCGGCAGCTTGGGGTTGTCCGGCAGACCGTAGACGGCCGGCTTGGACAGGAGCAGGAAGAACGCGTTCAGGCCGCCGAGGAATCCCTTGGAGTCGGCGCCATACAGCTGGGCGTTCTTGAAGCCCATCCGCTTGAGCGTCTCCACGCGCTTCTGCGCCTTGGCCACCAGCTCGTCGCGGAACCCGAACTGGATGGACTCCGTGGGGCACGCCTTCGCGCAGGCGGGGCCGAGGCCGTTGTGGATGCGGTCGTTACAGAACGTGCACTTCTTCGCGGTGCCCGTCTGCTCGTTGAACGACACGACGCCGAACGG
>DASYRM010000147.1:0-52119 GCA_036004405.1 Vicinamibacterales bacterium | reverse complement strand
ACCCGCTCGATCAGGTTCTGCGCGTTGACGTAGCCGTTGATCGTGTACGCCTTGCCCGACGGCGCCTTCACCGCGGGGCTCCAGCTCACGACGGTGTACTTGCCGCTCTTCTTCGCGGTGGCGTTGCCGCTCTTGGTCGCGCCCTCCAAAAACCCCCAGGGGGTGATGTACAGCTCGATCGAGCCGAGCCACGGCTGCGCCAGATCCGCCTGTTGAGGCGTCACCTGCGCGAAGAACGTCCCCGGCGCGGTGGTCGTGGATCCGCCCGGGCCGATGTTGTTGGTGGCCCCGGTGTGCCGCGAGGCCGGCGCGGCCAGGTCGATGACGCGCACGTAGTTGGTGATCGGGCGCATCGGGTTGTGCGGGCCCTGGCAGGTCATCTGCGCCGCGTTGGCGCCGCACTGCTGGAAGGCCACGTCCTTCGCCGAGCCCGAGTACGTGAGGGATTTCGGATCGCCCAGCGCCTTTTTCGCGCCGGCGATGACCGAGGCTGCGTCCTGCGCCACGGCGTTGCCGGCCGTGAACGCGAGACAGATTCCGATGAACGCCAGTTTCTTCAACACCCGCTCCTCCTTGAAGAACGCCCCGTCGACAGTGCTTACGGTCGAAGGCGGCCCATAGCTTACTTGGGGAGGCTGTCCGCGGGCACCATGGTCCAGCCGGGGCAGCGAATTTGACGACAATCTGCCTAGAATGCGCCCTATGAACAGTCGCTGGCAGCGGTGGATGGTGTGGGCGGGATGGCTGGTGACGTGCGCACCGGTCTTCATCGTGCTCTCGAGCGCGCGCTGGAAGCTCACTCACGACCCCTGGTACGTGCGGGAGATCACGCGGATCGGGTGGCAGGTGTCGGCGCTGGAACTGCTGGCGACCCTGCAGCTCACGGCGATCGTTCTCCTGCTGATTCCGTGGACGTCGGTCCTCGGCGCGGTGCTGCTCACGGGATACCTTGGCGGCGCGGTCGCCTCGTACGTGCGGATGGGCGAGTACTATCCGCCGCTCGTGCCGTTCACCACCGCTGTGCTCGCCTGGCTGGGATTGTTCCTGCGCGAGCCGCGGCTGCGGGCGCTGCTGCCGTTCCGCTTCCGCCTGCGCGGTTCGGCCTAGCGGGTAGGGCCGACATCCTCCTCCCCATACGGGGTACACGGTGAGCAAGAGGGCCCGCCTATAATCCGTGCCCATGCGACACAAGATTCCGTACGCCCTGCCGGCCATCATGCTCGCGGCGACGGCGCTCTCCGCGCAGGCGCCCGCACCGGGGCCGCAGATGCGCGGCGACGGGCCGGCTCCCGCGGCCAAACCGTTCAACATCACGCGATCCGATCCGGGGCTCGACGCGGTCGTCGCAGCCGACGCCAGGGCGGAACTGATCGCGCGCGGCTTCGGGCTCAACGAAGGGCCGGTGTGGGTGCGCGAGGGTCAGTCGGGCTATCTGATCGTCAGTGGCCTGCTCGACAACGTGCTCTACAAGATCGCCGCCGACAAGACGGTGTCGGTGTTCATGGAGAAAGCCGGCTACACCGGCACCGACGTGGACGACTCCGGCACGCAGACGCGCAGCGGTCGCTCACACGTGCTGCTGATTGGACCGAGCTGCGCCAGCCTCGACTCGCAGGGCCGCCTGATCTGGTGCGCCGACAACGACCGCGCCGTGATGCGCCTCGAGAAGGACGGCACCACGCGGACGAAGCTGTCGGGCGGATCGGACGACGGCAAGCGCTTCAGTGGACCGAACGACATCGTCGTGGCCAAGGACGACGCCGTGTATCTCACCGACAACGACTTCGGCCTGCGCGACGGCGGCCGCAACCCCGACAAGCAGATGGGCAACGGCATCTGGCGCATCAAAGACGGGAAGTCCACGATGGTGCTCGACGCCGCGGTGCTCGGCGGCATTCCCAACGGCGTCGTGCTCTCGCCCGACGAGAAGTATCTCTACGCCAACGCCGGTCAGCGGATGTTCCGCTACGAGGTGAAGGCGGACGGCTCGCTCGGTCCGGGCATGATGTTCACGCAGGGGCCGGGCATCGGCGACGGCATGAAGGTGGACACGCTCGGCAACGTCTACTCCACGAGCGGCGCCGGCCCGGGCATCGTCCGGATCACGGCGCCGAGCGGCACGCTGCTCGGCTATCTGAATCTGGAGATCGTCGGCGGCGAGCCGAAGCGGCAGATCTGCGCCACCAACGTGGCCTTCGGCGATCCGGACGGCAAGAGCCTCTATGTCACCGCCTGCGACGCGGTCTACCGCATCCGGATGAAGGTGGCCGGCGTGATGCCGGGGCCGAAGCGCTGATGGACGGGCCGCCTGAAGGCGGCCCCTACTTCTTCTCCTGCTCGCGAGCGCCGCGCAGAATGGCCGGCAGGCCGTAGTTGCCCTCGTGGCACGCGTACTCGAACATCGTCTCGCCGGTCATCTTGAGCGCGATCATCAGCGTCCACGGGCGCGACCATACGCTCGGATCGTCGAAGGTCACGTAGTACTCGAGCGTGTCGGCCGACGGGCGCCGGAACTTCTCCACCGTACGCAGCTTGTCGGTGGCGCCCACCCGCGTGGCGTTGGCCGTGTAGTTGGCGGTCTCGACGACGAACGTATCGCCCTCCCAGCGGGCGCGCGAGTCGCCGTGATACTGCCGGATCGCCGGCGCGATGTGCGGCCCTTTGTCGACCGAGAAGATGCGCGCGTCATGAATCATCTCGCTGCGCAGCGCGACCACCCCGGGGCCCTGGGTGATCTCGAAGTAGCTCTGATAGCCGGCGCGGATGTTCGGCGTGCCGTAGCTGACGCAGCGCGTTCCCAGCGAGAGGTCCGCGGCGCTGTCGGCGGGGCCGCGCCCTTTCCTGGCCGCGGCTTCGGCGGCGCGCGCGCGCTCGACGGCGCCGGGCGCCAGCGGCGGAATGCGGCCGTCGGGCGGATCGATGATGAGCGAGGTGCGGTTGTCCCAGATGCGATCGGACAGCCACGTCTGATCGTAGTTGCCGACCTGCGTGTCGGAGGAGCTGAACTTCTCCTTCCCCTCGATCACGGCCGTGAACAGCTCGTCGGCAAAGAAGGCGTCGCCGCCGTCCTGCAGCGCCTGCGCCTTCTTCTTCAGCTCGGTGAGCTCCGCGTCGGTCATCGTGGCGCGGAGGCCGAACCGCTTCGGCCGCTCGAGCGGCGTCATGCCGTTGTTGGCCCACACACCCTGGAAGTCGGGATGGCCATCGGGCATCCGCGGCACCGACCACAACTTGCCGGATTGACCGCCCGCCATCAGCGTCGCCGACAGCGCCACGCCCACCAGGATGCCGATCACGATTCGTCGAGGCATGACTCTCTCCACTGCGGCACAGTGTGGCCGACGCCGCGCCCGGAACGCATCCCCTTTTCGGGGTAGCCTCTCACGTGCCCTACCGCATCGATCTTGGCACCACCGGGGCCGACACGCTCAACCGCCTGATCGACCTCGGCGCCCTCGACGTGGAGCCGCTGACGGGCTCGGGCGTCGCCGCGCTGATGCCCGACCGGGTCACGCCAGGAGAGCTCGCGCGCGAGCTCGGTGTCGACGAGGTGCGAGTCTCCCCGGCCGTCGGCCGCGACGCCGACTCGGTATGGATTCTGCGCCCGCGTCCCATCCAGGTGGGAGCCGCCACGCTCCGCATGGTGGACTCCGAGGCCTTTGGCACCGGGCTTCATCCCACCACGACGCTCTGCCTCGATGCGCTTCGCGACGCCATCGACGGCGCGGTGCCGGATCGAGTCCTCGACGTGGGCGTCGGGTCGGGCGTCCTGGCGCTGGCGGCGCTCCTGCTCGGCGTCCCGCGGGCGACCGGCATCGACATCGACGGCGAGGCGCTGCTGGTCGCCGCCGGCAACGCGCGGCTGAACGCGCTGGACGGACGTCTCGAGTTGATCCTCGGCGGACCCGAGCGCATCGCCGGAACGTGGCCGCTGGTGCTCGCCAACGTGCTCGCGGCGCCCCTGATCGAGATGGCGCCCGCGCTCGTGCGCCGCGTCGGTCATCGGGGGCAACTGGTGCTGTCGGGCATTCCTGCGTCGGTCGCGGACGATGTCGATCGGGCGTACCGCCGGCTTGGCATGCACTATGTGCGGGCGATGACGCGCGAAGGCTGGACCGCTCTGGTCATGCACGCGACCTGGTGAGCCATCGCGGATATAGTTCTTGCTCGAGCCATCACCGCTCGTTCACGGAGACAGACATGAGTGACACGATGACGATGCCGCCGCACGCGGTCCTGATTCAGATGGGCACGGCCGCGTGGGTGTCGGCGATCGTCTCGACCGCGGCTGAAATTGGACTGGCCGACCGGCTGGCCGCCGGCCCGAAGAGCGCCGGCGAGCTGGCCGGTCCCATGACCCTGCACGCGCCGTCGCTGCACCGCCTGATGCGCACGCTGGCGAGCCTGGGGATTCTCACGGAGCTCGACGCGCAACGCTTCGCGCTGACGCCCGTGGGCGAGGCGCTCAGGACCGGTGCGCCGGGCGCAGCGCGTGACACGCTCGTGGCGTTCAACGGCGTACTGTGGCGGGGGTGGGAAGAGTTGAAGTATTCGCTCGCCACCGGCAAGCCGGGCTTCGACAAGGCGCTTGGCGTCGGGCTCTTTGAGTATCTGGGCCAGCATCCCGAGCTGGCGGCCCACTTCAGCGGGGCGATGGTCGGCTTCCACGGCGACGAACCGCCGGCCGTGGCGAAGGCCTACGACTTCTCGAAGTTCAGGACCATCGCCGACGTCGGCGGCGCCAGCGGCAACATGCTGGGAACCATCCTCTCGGCGCACCCCGGTCCTCGCGGCGTGCTGTTCGATTTGCCGCACGTCGTGACCGAAGCGCCGGCGCTGCTGCAGGCGGCGGGCGTCGCCGGTCGCGTCACCATCGAAAGCGGCAGCTTCTTCGACAAGGTGCCGGCTAACGCCGACTGCTACCTGATGTCGCACATCATTCACGACTGGAGCGAGGACAAGTGCCTGACCATCCTCGGCAACTGCCGTAAGGCGATCGCCCCCGACGGACGGCTCCTGCTCGTCGAGATGGTCCTGCCACCCGGCGACACGCCACATCCCGGCAAGGTGCTCGACATGGTGATGCTGACGTTCCCCGGCGGACAGGAACGCACCGAGGCCGAGTACGCGGCGCTGCTCGCCAAGGCCGCCTTCCGGCTGAATCGCGTCGTGCCCACGGCATCGGCCGTCGGCATCGTGGAGGCGTTCCCGGTCTAGGGACGGACCCGTTGAGACTCACCGTCGCCGCCGCCCGCTCGCTGGCCGAGCAGGTCATGACCGCGGTCGGCCACGACCACGCGTCCGCCGCGCTCATCGCCGACCACCTGATCGACTGCGAGCTACGCGGCATCCACTATGGCGGGCTGGCGCGCGCGCTGAGCATCGTCGAGCGTCTCGACCACACCGACCATCGCGGGTCCATCGTCGTCGAACGCGACACGCCAGTGCTGGCGCGAATCGACGGCGGCGATCAGATCGGCTACGTCGTCGCCCATCGCGCGACGCGGATGGCCATCGACAAGGCCAGGGCCGCGGGGCTGGCCGCCGTGGCCGCTCATAACACCTGGTACACCGGCATGCTGTCCTACTACGCCGAGATGGCGGCAGCCGCGGGGCTCGTGTCGATGATTGCGTCGAACGCGTCGCCGTGGGTGGCGCCGCACGGCGCCACGGAAGGACGCTTCGGCACCAACCCGATCTGCTTCGGGTTCCCCAGTCAGGACGCGCCGGTCATCTGGGACATCGGCACCTCCGCCATCATCCACGCCGAGGTGACCCTGCATCGCCGGCTCGGCACGCCGCTGCCTCCGGACGTCGCCTTCGACGCGGGGGGCCACCCCACGCTCGACCCGGCGGCCGCACTGGCCGGAGCGTTTGCGCCGTGGGGCGGGCACAAAGGCTCGGGCCTCGCGATCGTGGTCCATCTGCTCGGCATGCTCGCGGGCTCGCCGGTGATTCCGCCGGAGCTCGCGCAGTTCGGCTTTCTGATCGTGACCATCGATCCGGGGGCGCTCACGGCCGCCGAACAATGGAAAGCGGACGTGGCGGCCTATGCCGAGGCGGTGCGGGGGGCGCGGCCGGTGGCGGGCGGACCACCGGTCCGCATGCCGTTCGACCGCTCACGCCAGGAGCGAAGCCGGCGGCTCGCCGAGGACGCGATCGACGTCGCGGATGCGATTTACGAGGCGCTTCGGACGGTGGCCGCACGCACCGGGTAGCGCTCACGCGCGCCGAGCTGCGCGCGTACGTTCATGGCCGGCCGTTCCACCAGCAGGTAGAGCACCGCCGCCGCTCCAAAGCAGACGGCTGCCATCACGAGCCCGGCGACGAGGGCGGCCGGCGGAGAGATCTGGCTTGGCGTGACCACGTAGGCATAGAAGGCGATGATGAGCGTCGGGTGCACCAGGTAGGCGCTGTACGAGAGCTGCGCCAACGGGTACCACGCGCGAGAGGACAGCAGCCGCCCGCCGATCGAGCGCTTCCCCGCCTCGGTCAGGGTGAACAGGATGATGTAGCCGATGCCCAGGGCGAACAAGTACCCGGTGTTGAACGCGACATACGGGGAAAAGAGGCCTCGCCCGGGTATCTCAACAAACCCGTTCACGGGCACCAGCAAGAACAGGGCGAGCCCCAGCAGCAGCCGCCGCCAGGTGGCGTGCGCGTCCAGCAGCACGACGGCGCGCGTGTAGTTGGAGAGGTACGCCACCGTGACGCCGATGAGCAGCGCTCCGCACCGGGTGTGGAACTTGTCGTACAGAGTGTCGAAGTAGCACAGGAAGGTGTCGGCCCCCAGTTCCTGAAACGGCGGCGGCACTGGACAGGGGGAGGTGCGCACGAGCACCACGAACACACCGGCGGCGGCGAGCGTCGCCGCCACCAGGACGCGCAGCCGATAGCGAGCGGGCAGCGTCATCAGCGCGAGCAGCGCCACCGGAAACAGAATGTAGAACTGCTCCTCGATGGCCAGCGACCACGCCCAGCCCATGAACTGCTGTTCGATCGGCAGGACATTGTTCACGTAGAGCAGGTTTGCCCACACGTTCTTGAGCGTGAACGGATCGATCAGGGCGTAGAGCGCCAGCGCCACGAAGTAGGCGGGGAACAGGCGGATGGCGCGGCGAAGGTAGAAGTGCTTCAGGCCGATGCGGCTGGTGGCCTGATGCTCCTTCATCAGGATGTGGCTGATGATGAAGCCGCTGATGACGAAGAAGATGTCGACCCCGCGGAATCCGTACTTCAGCCAGGCCAGGAGCGGAGCGTTGCGCAGTGCCACCGCCAGATCGAGATTCGACGTGGAGATGAAGAAGATGCAGTGGAAGCCGATCACCCACAGCACGCTGATCGCGCGCAGGCCGTCGAGCGTGCGGAAGTGATGGCGCCCCGGCGGGACGAACAGCGACGACAGATTCTCCCTGAGACTGAAGACGCCCACTCGGAGGCCATTATCAATGACTGGAGCCGCGCACCAGCCTAGGAGACGCCCGGCCCCCCCTCGTTATCGTGCAGCTGATTCGCGACTTCCTGACGCGGTTGGGGTGACGTCGGCGGTCAGGCTCCGCTGGATGCGCGCGAGCTGCTCCGCCACCAGCGACCGGGCCCGGCCCGCCACGATGCGGCGCGCCACGCCGCCGAAGAGCCCGTCGAAGATGTCGATGCGGCTGCGGTTCAAGTAGACGACGAAGGTGGCCGGAGACGGCGCGGTGATGTCGCGGAGGAGCAGCGTCACGCCGAGCGACGCGTCGAAGTAGTGCGTCGCGTAGATCTGTTTCGTCCCGATGGCATAGGTCACCGGCGACGGCTTCTCGCCCCTCACGACGACGACGTGCGTGATGCTGACGACGGGCCGATGGTGCACGCGTTCCTTCGACCAGTAGATGAAGCCGGACGACGGGTCGTCGGCACCCGCCGGGTACTCGAGCAGCTGGCGCCGCAGGCGCGGCACGTAGGTCCAGGTGGAGGTGTCCGCGTCGACGAGCGCCGCGAACTCCCGCCCGACGTTCAACGGCGCGGACGTGCCGGCATACTCCATGGCGGCCGCGGTGCCGCCCTCGCGGTAATCGGCCACATACTCGACCAGCAGCGTCCGCAGCAGGCGGCTCGTCTTCGGATTCGCATCGGCCGCGCGCCAGTCGATCTCGCGCCGGACACGCTCGATGCCTTCGGCCGAAAGGCGGACGCCGCACTCCCCCACCCGGCACTGGCGGAACCGGTTCAGGTCCGCCTCTTCGATGATCAAAGCGGCGAGGTCACCTTCCCGCGGTGGGGCGCTGAAGGTGCCGATCTGCAGGATGTCGTCGGTGCGCTTGAAGGTGGCGATATCGCGCAGGTGCTCGACGTAGCTCTCCGGCGAGGTGCGGATGCGGACGACGCCAAGCGTGGCGATCTCGCGCCCGTTCTTGACCTCGAGCGTCCGCGCGACGATCTCGCCGCGATCGACGCGGGCGATGTCCGCGCCCGACAGTCCGAACGCCGACGTCAGGAACGTCCGTGCCGGATCCGGCGTGGACGCAGACGGAGCTGCCGCCAGCCCCGCTACGGCGAGGGCAAAAAGCACGCGTTGCACGGCATATCTCCTCGGTTCAGGGAACCTGGACGACCGGAATCCGCTTGCCGGCAGAGCGCGGCTCGCGAACCGGCTCCATCAGTTCCGGCATCGGTTTGGCCACGAACAGTCGCCGCGCCAGCCGCGCCAGCACGCGGGCGCGCCGCGCCGAACGCTGCACGCGCGCGCTGTCGGTGGCGATACCGGTGTTGGCGTACATCTGGCGATACAGCTTGGAGATGAGCACGAACGCCAGACGGGAGCGAATGCTCTTCAAGAAGTCCGAACGCTGCCACACCATGCCCAGACCGTAGAAGCGATCCCAGACGCCCTGCGTCCGCCTGCGCAGCTCGTCCGGCGACATGCGCGGATGCGGCGTGTAGACCCGCGGCCGGCGGTCCTGCGGGATCAACCAGTAACGGTTGAACGGGATGCCGTCGATCTGCGGGATGTCGGTCGCCTCCTTCTCCCACTTGAGGAAGTCGACCGTGCCGGGCAGCGGCTGCAGCATGACGAACTGCGCGAACGAGATGCCGGCGCGCTGCGCCAGGTCGGCGGTCGCGTCAAACGTCTCCGGAGTATCTGTCGGCAGACCGAAAATGAACGAGCCGAGCACGTGCACGTCGGCCGCCCGGAACGCCTGCAGGCGCTTGACGAGCCCCTCGCCCGCATCGTTGAAGTTCTTGAACACCGCCTTCAGGCCTTCTTCCGTCACCGACTCGACGCCGACGAGCGCACCGCGGATGTGTGCCCGGCGCATGGCGGCGAGAAACTCCGGATCCTCGGCGGCTTCCATCGTGATCTGCGTGTAGAACACCAGGTCGTCCGGCAGCTGCTCGAGGCTGGCCATCAGCGCGAACCGTTCCTCGCGGATCCTCATCAGCTCGGCGAGATGGGTCTTGTCGTTGCGGCGATCGGCCATCGCCATGTCTTCGAGCGTCACCGGATAGAAGTTGTCGTCGGCGAGGACGATGAACCGGAACCCCATGCGCCGGAGCTGGACCACCTCGCGCACCACCATGTCGACGTCGCGCTGCCGGGGCTTCTGCCCATCCGTGCGCCAGACCGAGCAGAACGAACAGTGCTTCGGGCAACCCCTGACGGTCTGCACCGAGGCCCACATGTACTTGTCGGCCTGCAGGAGATCCCATCGCGCGGCCACGAACGCTTCGCCCTCGACTCGTCCGCCGGCGTACAACGGTTGCGGAGTGCCGCGCAGGCAGTCATCGAGGGCCTTGGACCAGACCAGATCGCCGTCTCCGGTCACCACCGCGTGGGCCTGCCCATGCTCGCGCACCTCCTCCGGGTAGAGCGTGGCGTGGATGCCGCCATACACGACGAAGGCTCCGCGTTCTCTGGCGATCCGTCCCAGGTGATAACCGCGCAAGACGTTGCCGGTATGGACGCCAATCCCGACCACGTCACCAGGCTGGATACTGTCCTCGTCCATCGGCTCGAGTGTTTCGTCGACGAGCACAGGTGTCCCGTAGCGCGCCGGCGTGGCGGCCGCGAGGACGTACTGCCACCGCGGGGTGATCACCGCGGTGCCAAACGAGACATCACTCGGATTGACGAGGTGAATGCGCATGCTGTCCTTAGAAGGCGCCGGCGACGCGGCGTCCGAAGTGAGAGAAGAAGCCGGCAGTCGCAAGGCCGGCCTCCTTGGACTTTTTGCCGATCGCCGTGCCGCCATCAGCGGCTTGCACCCATGGTGACCGTTCACGCTCGCCGGTGACGCCGGCGGCTTGAGGGGTGACGGCGGCGGGCCTGGGCGAGGGCTCTGGTGCGGCCACGCGGTCGGCCTGGGTCTCCACGGGCGGCGGCGGTTCAGAGGGCTCGGCCGGACGCGCCGCGGTGGGCGGCACCGGTGACGCGACATCCTGAGCGGCGAAGCTCATCGGAATCGCGCCGGGTCCGGTGGACGGACGATCCCCGCTGTTCGAGGCCGTAGTTCGCGTCGGGGCGAGCGCGACCTCCTGGCGCGAGAGCACGGCCGGCAGTCTACCCGAGGTGAGACTTTCGAACCGAACGCCGGCCAACCGGATCGATTCGTACGGAAACACGAACGCCGCCGGCTCGACCAGCTTCGTCTGCGCGACGGCGACCGACACCGCCGCCAGCGCCGCGGCAATCGCCGCGGCGAACACGCAGGACCGCTGTGGCGTCAGGAACGCGGCCGGCGACACGATTCGAGCCACGCGCACGCCTAGACCCGACGCGGCAACGATCGCCGGTGCGGCGAGCGGGGGCCGCGCCGCGCCCCTCAGGCCGGCGAGCTTCAGCAGGCAGGCCGCATACGACTTCGGCGTGCCGACGATCGCGACGGTGGTCTCGTCACAGGCGATCTCCCGTTCGGCCTGCAGCCGGCGATCGATCCACCACACGGCCGGATGCCACCCGGCGACGACCCGTACGGCGATCTGCAGGACGCTCACGAGGTCGTCGCGTCGCTGCACGTGCGCCCACTCGTGAATCAGCACGCGATCCAGTTCGTCGGGGTCGAGCGTCGAGACGAGCGAGGGGGCCACGGCAATCACCGGCGCTCCGGCCCCGAGCACGGCCGCCGCGGTGACCGCATCCGAGACCACGAGCCGTGGGCGGCGCCCCCGGTCACGAACGTTCCGCCAGTGGGTCAGAACCGATTCCACCTGCCCCGGGAAGGGACGGCTCAGCGCCCGCATGCGACGGAGGGCGGCGATGGCGCGCCCGGATCGGACCGCGGCGACAGCCGCCCAGACGAACCATGCGGCCGCCATTACGACACCGGACGCCCACCAAGCGTCCGGCACCGACACGACCGGCTCGAGCGGCACCCGCGGGAGCCGGACCGACTGCTCCATTCCCGATTCGAGCCAGGCGATGAGTGGCAGGGCCAGCACGAGGAGCTGCGCGGCCCAGCACACGAGGTAGCGCACGTTGGCTCTCGCGCGCTCGAGCAGACCCAGCATGGCGAAGAGCGCGAGCGCCACGACGCAACCTTGCCAGAGCCAGTTCAGGACTGCGTGCATGTGCGCCTCCTACGCTCGCTCAATCAGCTTCTTCAGCTGCTCGCGTTCCACCGGGTCGATCTCTTCGTCTTCGAGGATGTTCAACACCAGCAGCGTGGGCGACCCCTCGAAGAGCCTGCTCACGAGGTGACGCAACGCGCGGCGGCGAGCCTGCCGCTCGTCGACCACCGGGCGGTAGACGAAGGCCCGCGCCACCTTGACATGCGCCACGTATCCCTTGGTCTCCAGAATCCGGAGAATCGTTTGAACCGTGCTGTAGGACACCGCCCGGGTCACCGTGAGGGCGCTCACGACCTCGCCGACGGACGCCTGGCTGACGCGCCACAAGACCGCCATGACCTGCGACTCCGCGTCGGTCAGGGCTGGCGATTTCTGTCTCGCCATGAGCTGAGCTGGGTCTTAAAGAATTCAGAGTCCACGGCGGGCACTCTAACAGCCGCTTCCCCTGATGTCAATTAAAGAATTAAAAGTTCAGCCAGCTGTCTGCTAGCATGCGGCCATGAAACAGGTGGTTCTGCTGCTCGCGCTGCTCGCCGTCGCGCGCACTGCCGGCGCACAAACCGCGGACGACTATCGCGGAGGCTGGCGGACGGACAGCGGCGACGCCCATACCTACGAGTTCTCCATTCGCGGCGCCACCGTCCGCGGCATCTACTGCACCTACTGCGCCGACGCGACGACGCTGGCGTTCGTGGACGGGACGTTGGGTCCCGACGGCGTCCAGTTCGAGGTCACGCACGTCAAACCAGACGGCAGCACGGCCTACACAGACAAAGCGGTCGCCAGGTTCAGCCAGGGGCGTCTGATCGTCACCGGCACGAGCGGCGCACCCGGCCGCGCGAAGTTCGAGCGGGTCCTCATCAAGGATCCGCGCGGCCCGGATCCGATCCCCGCGAAGGTGTCTGTGCTGCCGAAAGATCGGCCCTCCGTACCGGGGAATATTTCCCGCCGCAACCCGGACGGCGCCGACGGCCTGCCCTACATCCTTCCAGGACCGTGGAAATCGAAGCTCACCGAGAAGGATGTCGTGGGCGTCTGGCTGGGATTCGGCGTCGGCGCGCCGAAGCAGTTCTTCATCATCAAAAAGGCTGGCAGGACGCTGCGCGGCATGGTGTGCGGCACCTGCGACAATCCGTACACGATGGCGGCGCTCGACGATTTCAGCATCGAGGGCGACACGCTGAAGTTCAATATCCTCCACGAGGACTGGGCCGATGGCGACGTCCCCACCTTCTTCAAGCACGTCACCGCCCACGTAGGCTGGAACGAGATGCGGGCCACGACTGCCGCTGACCATATGCCGTCGCCGCCGCCGCGCCCGGGCGTCGTTCCGGGCTTCTCGCTGCAGGGGCCGATTCCGATCGAGGCCACGGCCGGCAACGCGTGGCCCGAGTGGCCGCCGAAGGGGACCTCGTCGCCCCGCTAGCGTCAGCGACGCAACGCCAAGCCGTGCGTGGCGGTGGTGGCCGCCACGCAAGGCCTGGGAAACGGGCTTACGCCTTCCGACGCCGTGACGCGAGTCCTGCCAAACCGAGGCCGACGAGCGCAAGGGTTGCCGGTTCGGGAACGGCACCCGCCTCGCCGAACGAGAGGTTGTCGATTGAGAGTCCCTCGGCCGTGGCGATGGTGAAGGCGCCGCCCGGAATGTCGCCGGCTCCCGCAATCACCCCGAAGAAGGCGAAGTCGTCGGGTGTGACGCCGGAATCCGCGTCACCAGTCATCGCCAACGGCTGCGAAAACACTCCGAATGAAATGGTTGCGCCGGAGAGGTCGAGGTCGACGTAGTCGAAGCCAAACGCCGTCGGCGCTCCGGGCATCGTAATGGTCGTGTTGCCCAAGATTCGCAGCCCGTTGCCCTCTCCGATCGCGCTCCATCCGAAGCCGTTGACGTCCACTGCTCCGTTCTGGCTGATGCCGCTCGGAAAGACCGTCCCGGCGTTGACGGGCGTGCCGCTCGCAAACGAGTTGAAATCCTCCGTCGTCAGGCCCGCCACGGCGGCCTCCCACAGAGCTCGATCGGTGTAGACAATCGGCGCTGCCGACGCCGACGCGCAGATGCCGACCACCGCCAACGCAAATCCCACCACCCGTAATCTGTTCATGTGCCTCCCCCAAAGAGCGCGAACCTGGGGCCGGCCGAGCAATTGTCAAGCCAGTGGCGAGTTTCAACCCGAAGGGACGATAGCGTTCGAAGCCGGCAGAAAGTCTACAAGCGGTAGGCTAATGTCTCTCGTGTTGCCGCTGAGGCAGCCTCTTGCTACCATCCCCACCCAAACGAGGTTAGGGAGCATCCATGAGCACACGCATTGCTCGACTGGTCGTACTGTGTGGATTCCTGTTCGCCGGCGTCGTCGGCCTGAGCGCGCAGGAGCCGGTCATCGGGGTCAAGGATCCCGAGTCGCTGTTCAAGGATTCGAACCCTGCGCTCAACAAGAACAAGCAGGCGGCGCTGCACATCATGCGCGAGCTGCTGCAATGCGGACAGTGGGATCGGGCCGGCGAGTGGTTGACCCCGGCGTATCACCAGCACAACCCGAACGCCGCCTCCGGGCTCGCCGGCGTGATCACCTTCTTCACGAAGGTGCTCAACGTCAAGCGCGTGGACAAGTGCGACACGCTGACCACGGAGGTCGTGGCCGTCGTGGCCTCCGGCGACTACGTCACCGTGATGATGCCGCGGAAGTACCCGGATTCGCGCACGCCCGGCAAGGAGTACTACACGACGTGGTTCGACACCTGGCGGTTCGTCAACGGCAAGGCCGACGAGCACTGGGACCCGGCCACGATTGCTCCACCCGCCGCGCGCTGAGCGCGGCCTAGCGCGTCTGCCGGGCCTCGGCTTCGGCGCGCCGGGCGCCCTTGAGGATCGAGGGCAGCTGATAGTTGCCCTCGTGACACGCGTACTCGAAGAGCGGGCCTTCGATGCGCGTCATCTCGTACTCACCGCTCCACGGACGCGTCCATGTCGACGCGTCCTCAACCGTGAACTGATAGCGGATGGTCGTCGGGCTCGTCATCGTGAGCCGCTCGGTCACCTTGACGTTGGGAGACGACCCACGCCACGCCGTCTTCTCGCTGACGTTGGTGGTCTCGATGACCATCGTGTCGCCGTCCCAGCGGCCGCGCGAGTCGCCGCGGTAGCCGCGGATGACCGGCGCCAGCCTGGCCCGGCCGTCGAGCGGCACGATGCGCGCCACCGGCATCATCTCCGGCTGAATGACAAACGTGCCGGGCGCCTGCACGATCTGCAGATTGGAGTTGTAGCCGGTCGGCAGAACGGGCGGACCTTCGTGCGCCCAGTAGATGCAGCGCTCTGACAGGCCGCGCGCCTGCGCGCTGTCGAACGGCCCGATGCCTTTCCGCGCCTCGGCGCGCGCCTGGGCGCGCTGCTGCCCGTCGGCGCTCAGCGCCGGGATGCGCCCGTCGGCCGGGTCGGTGACGATCGACGTGCGCAGCATCGCGCCTTTCTTGTAGCCCTCGAGCAGCCAGATGCCGTCGTCGTAGTGGATGTCGGCGTCGCTCTTCACCTGCTCGCCGCGCGGCACGTCCTTCACGTCGTCGAGCGCGCGCTTGGCAAACGCCTCGGCCTCTTCAACCGAGAAGAACTGCTTGTCCTTGAATTGTGCGGGCCGTTCGAGCGGCGTGAACGTCTGGTTGGTCCACACTCCCTGCATGTCGGGCTTGCCATCACCCAAACGAGGGATGCGCGACTGGCCGGGCACATCGGCCGACCACAACAGCAGCATCGACAGGGCAACGAGCGTGGACCGGAGCATCTGCTTCATGAGGGCTCCTCGATGGACGCCCTAGAGTATCGCCGGGAGCCTCCCGGCCGGAACAGCAGGTACACCGGCGGCCACATCATGATCGCCGCCAGGCCGAGGCGCGTCGCCCAGTGCCCGCGTTCGACCAGCGCTGACGTCCACCCACTGTGGAGCGCAACCTCGAGCGACGGCAGCCCCCGCAGTGCCAGCAGGCCGACGGCGACTACCATCACGACACGGGTGCGTCGCAACCGCAGGCCCTCTCCGTGAATGGGACCCGCGAGCAACGGCAGCGCGACGAAGCACACCCGCAGCACCACGGGGACGACGGCGCCGTAGACCACCGTCGCTGAAGGGGCCAACCTGGAGAAGCCGCCGACCGAGACGGTTCCGACCGTGCCCAGCACCAACACGGCCAGAAAGGCCGGGGCGACCCGCAGCATCGCGCCTCCAGCCATCGATCGCGCGGCCGCGCCAGAGACCCACGCCCATCCGGCCACGGTGATGGCGTTCAGACACGACCAGAGAACGAGCGCCGTGCCCACGTCCGCGGTGCCGATCCCCCAGACCGTGTGCCGGAGGCTCTGGGGCCCGGCGCCCGTGGCGTACATCCACAGGTAGGCCGCGCTCCCGTCCGCCCAGAACTGCCCGAGGCGGGCGATCGCGATTCCGCTCGGAAGAGCCACCGTCAGCAGCGCCAGCCACGGTCCAATGTGCGCCCACGTGGCGACCTGGCGGCGCAGCCCAGCATCTCGCGCACCGCTCGCCGGGCGGGAATCGTCGACTCCGTCAGATCCCCCCGTGCCGCCGCACGCTCGTCCCAATCGAGCGCGCCGCTCATCGCGTCCACGAGCCACCAGCAGAATCGGTCGATTGACGACACGCGACCTGGGTTCATGGGCGGCGCACCCTCCTTAC
This sequence comes from Vicinamibacterales bacterium, assembly GCA_036004405.1. Lineage (GTDB taxonomy): Bacteria > Acidobacteriota > Vicinamibacteria > Vicinamibacterales > UBA2999 > DASYRM01. The sequence continues at coordinate 35,887 of DASYRM010000147.1, read as the reverse complement.
TCTCACATTGTGATTCTAATGAGGCCGCGACGACCCCGTCAAATTCGCGATAGAGTCGCGTTGTCCCACCGCGTATCGAGGAGTCACGCATGTCCAGGGTGAGTGTGCGCCGCACGGTTGCGGCGCTGACCATTGCCGCCGGGTGCACCGCCGGAGTGCTCGTCCGGGGCGCGGACGCCGACCTGTCCGCGCTCCAGCAGCGCGTCGATCGTCTGGAAGCGCTGACCCAGCGTGTCGAAGCCATCTCGGCGATCAAGCGCCTGCAGCATGCGTACGGCCACTACTCGGAGCTGGGGCTGTGGCACGACTTCGCCGACCTCTTCGCCGACACCGGCGTGGGCCACTATACCCAGGGCGACCTCGATCGCGAGGGGATCCGAGCGCTCTTCGTGAAGGAGGTCGGACAGGGGCGCGTGGGCCTCGCCGACGGACGCATCTACCCGCACATGTCCATGCAACCGGTGGTGACGATTGCGCCCGACGGCCGGTCGGGAAAGGCCCGCTGGCACATCATGGCGATGCTGGGCGGCTACCAGGGGAACGCGTCGTGGGCCGGCGGCATCTACGAGAACTCGTACGTGCGCGAGAACGGCGTCTGGAAGATGCAGGACGTCCGCTACCTCCCGCAGTACGGCGGTCGATACGAGGCTCCCGGCTGGACCGCCACGAACGGGCCGACACCGTTCCACTTCGACGCCGCGCGCGTCGGGAAGCCGATCCTCGACGTGACGACCGCCGCCGCAGGGGCCGCCTCCACCGTAGGGGCCGCCTTCAGGCGGCCCGTTCCCATCGTCGACCTTGGCAAGCGGATGGCGGATCTCGCCGCCCGCGCTCAGCGTCTGAGCGACGAGATCGAAGTTACCAACCTGCAGCACGCGTACGGCTACTACGCCGACCGGAAGATGTGGGACGACGTCGCCGACCTCTTTGCCGCCGACGGGACCATGGAGATGGGCCTGCAGGGCGTGTACGTGGGACCGAAGAGCATCCGTCGCGGCCTCGGCCGGGCAGGACTCGCCGAAGGCGAGCTCAACGATCACGTTCACCTCCAGACCATCGTGACCGTCATGCCCGACGGCACCGCCCGCGCACGCGGCACGGACATCGGCATGACGGGCCCGCCTTCGCCTGACGGCTCCGGCGCGGCAAGAACCGAGAGACGCGCGCTGTGGACCCAGTCGATCTACGAGAACCAGTTCGTCAAACAGGACGGCGTGTGGAAGTTCAAGGCCATGCACGTCTATCCGCGCTTCATCGTCGATGCCGTGCAGGGATGGGGGAAGGACGCGCAGCCCGCACCGGCGCCGAGCAAGGAGTTCCCGCCGGACCGGCCGTCCACCGAGACCTACGAGATCTTCCCGCGCTTCCACATCGCGCCGTTCCACTACGACCATCCGGTCACTGGCCGTCCACCGCAGTATCCGGAAAGCACGAAGGTCACGCCTCGTGCGCGCCCCGCAGCGCCGCCGGCACCAGCTCCGGTCACGAACGCGGCAAAGGTGGAATTGCTGCTCGCGGCGACCGAGCTGTCGGTGGAGCGCAGCAAGGCCTACCACGCCGCCGAGAACCTGGCGACGGCGTACGGCTTCTACATCGACGAGTTCAAGTGGGACGACGCCGCCGACCTCTTCTCACGAGACGGCTGGAAGGAACTGTCGTACGTAGGCACCTACGTGGGGCGGGAGCGCGTGAGGGAATCGATGAAGCGGCGCTACCCAAACCCCAAGTCGCCGAACTTCCTCACCGTCCATCAGGTGGTGCAGCCGGTGATTCACGTGTCCGCCGACGGCAAGACAGCCCGGATACGCGCGCGGCTGTTTCAAATGGGAGGTCCGGCCAACGGCGAGGGTTCGTGGCTGGTCGGCGTCTACGAGAACACCGCCGTCGTCGAGGACGGCGCGTGGAAGCTGTCGGGCATGGACCTGGACTACGTGTGGCAGGCGCCGTCACGTGGCGGCTGGGTGCGCGTCACCACGCCACCCACGGCGCCGACCGTCGCGCTCAAGAAGGAGTTCCCGCCGGACCGTCCGCTTCGCGGGTCGATCGCCGCGCCGTTTCCCAACGTGCGCGCCGTGCCGTTCCACTACAAGAACCCGGTGTCGGGACGCGTGCCCCCCGTACTGCTGCCCTAGCGCCGCCACCGCGAAGAGGTCATGTATACCCGCCGGGAGTTCCTCGTCACCAGCGCGTCGGCGAGCCTCGCCTGGACCGGCGCCGCGGCTCAAACCGCGGACCAGCCACCCCACATCGGCTACGTGTCGGTGCGGCGCGACAACCGCATCGCCATCTTCACGATGGATCCGGCCACCGGTAAGGTGACGTGGCGGCAGCAGGTGCCGGTCGAGGGCGGCCCCGACCCGCTGGCCTTCGATCCGCGGCATCGCTTCCTCTACGTCGCGTGCCGCGATCGCCGTCAGATCTCGAGCTATGGCATCGATCCCGTCACGGGCGGCCTGTCGCTCGTCGGCACCGTGCCGATCGAGGGCGAGCCGATTCAGATCGTGATCGACCGCACGGGCCGGTTCCTGCTCTCGGTGTACTTCTACCAGAGCACCATCGGCGTGCACGCGATCAACGAACGCGGCGAGATTGCACCCACGCCGGTGGAATGGCGCGTCACGTCCTACGGGTGCCACGGCATCGAAGTGGACCCGTCGAACCGGTACATGTTCGTGCCCCACGTGACTCGGAGCGGCGGACCGAACGCGGTGGCGCAGTTCCGGTTCGACGAGAAGACCGGGCATCTGGCGTGGAATGCGCCGGCGTTCCTCACGCTCACGGAACACGAGGGGCCGCGCCACCTGCTGGTACACCCCACGCTGAACATGGCCTACTCGGCTGACGAACAGGGCGCGAGCGCCACGGCGTATCGTCTCGACCCGTCCACGGGGCTGCTCGCAAAGGTGCAGAGCATCTCCACAGTTCCGAGCGACTACACGGTCAAGAGCGAGATCACCTGTTCGGAAGTGCTGATTCATCCCAACGGGAAACTGCTGTTCGTCGTCACCCGCGAGCACGACAGCATCGCCAGCTTCACCATCGACCAGACCACGGGCCGGCTGTCGGCCGCCGATCGCGTGCGCACCGAACCCGGGGTGAGGCCGCTCTGCCTCGATCCTGCCGGACGCTTCATGGCGGCCGCCGGAAGCGGCGGCACGGCGGGGCGCATGGTCACCTACGAAGTGAACATCACCACCGGCAAGATGACCCCCCGCGACGCCTACGATGCGGGCAACGGGCCGATGTGGATCCTGATGATGAAAGGCGCTCGATGAATCGGGACGGTTGGCGCGCTATCCTCTAGGGATGTCGATCCTCAGGTTCGGACTCATCGCGGCAGTCGCCGGTCTCCTGGTCGCCGGCTGCTCGCAGTCAGGCCACAGCAAGGTTCCGGCGGGCGCGAAAAGCTCCGGAGGCAAGCACGCGACGATCGAGACCGACAAGGGCGCGATCGAGATCGAGTTCCTGGAGAGCGACTCGCCGCAGGCGGTCGAAAACTTCCGGCTGCTGGCCGAGCACGGCTACTACAACGGGCTGACGTTCCACCGCATCGTGAAGGGCTTCATGCTCCAGGGTGGTGACCCGACCGGCACCGGGTCCGGCGGCGAGAGCGCCTGGGGCCAGCCATTTCCGGACAACATCAACCCCCAGTCACCGCTCTACCGGGACGGCTACCGCCGCGGCATGGTCGCCTATGCCAACGCGGGGCCGAACACCAACGGCAGCCAGTTCTTCATCATGCACATGGACTACGAGCTGCCGCCCAACTACGTGATCTTTGCCCGCGTCACGTCGGGCATGACGACGGTGGACGCGATTGCTGAGACGCAGACGTCGCTCGGGGACGACGGCGCCATGAGCAAGCCGGTCACGCCGCAGACGATCAAGACGATCACCGTGCGCCCCTGAGATGACCGTGGGACAATCACGGGATGCCTTCCTCACGCACTCCGTCATCGAAGGGGGGCTTCCCCGTACTCGGGCTCTCTGACACCCTGCTCGCCGCCGTCACCGCGCTCGGCTACGAGGAGCCCACCCCGGTCCAGCGGGCCACCATCCCCATCATGCTCGCCGGCCGCGACCTGCTCGCTCAGGCCGCCACCGGCACCGGCAAGACCGCCGCCTTCGCCCTGCCGATGATCCAGCGCGTGACCGAGCGGGATCCGCGCGCCGTGGACAAGAAACCGCGACTGGCCGCGCCCCCCGGCGGTCTCGTGCTGGTTCCGACCCGCGAGCTGGCGATGCAGGTCAGCGAGGCGATCCACAAGTACGCGGATGGGACCGGCGTCATCGTCGTCCCGCTCTATGGCGGCGCCGGCATGGAGCAGCAGATTCGCGCCCTCCAGCGCGGCGCGCACATCGTGGTGGCCACGCCCGGCCGCGCGCTGGATCACATCCGGCGCACGACGCTCCGTCTCGACGGCATTCACGTCCTGGTGCTCGACGAAGGGGACGAGATGCTGGACATGGGATTCGCCGAGGACATCGAGCAGATCCTGGACGCCACGCCGACGACCCGCCAGACGGCGCTGTTCTCGGCCACGCTTCCCGCCCGCATCCTGAAGATCGCCGAACGGCACCTGCGGAAGCCCGAGCGCGTGACGATCGCCGCCGAGAAGGTCGGCTCGGGGACGCTCCCGCGCGTGCGGCAGGTGGCCTACGTGGTACGCCGCGATCAGAAGCCCGCCGCGCTCGACCGCATCCTCGACATGGAGCACCCGCGCACGGCCATTGTGTTCTGCCGCACCCGGCTCGCCGTGGATACGCTGGTCGAGACGCTCAACGCGCACGGCTATCGCGCCGAGGCGCTCCACGGCGGCATGCAGCAGCGGCAGCGCGACGCGGTGATGAACCGCGTGCGCGCCGGCAAGACCGACCTGCTCATGGCCACCGACGTCGCCGCGCGCGGGCTGGACATCGAGCACGTCTCGCACGTCGTCAACTACGACCTCCCCGCCGATCCCGAATCGTACGTGCATCGCATCGGCCGCACCGGGCGGGCCGGCCGCGTCGGCACCGCCATTACGCTGGCCGATCCGCGCGAGCACCGCCTGCTCCGCACCATCGAGCGCTTTACCAAGCAGAAGATCGACGTGCACCCCGTCCCCACTGTCAAGGACCTGCGCGCGCGGCGCCTCGAACAGTTGACGGCCGCCCTGCGCGAACGCCTGGCCGCCGGCGACTTCGACGAGATGCGCACCGTGGTGGCGGCGCTCGCCGACGACTTCGACGTGATGGACATCGCGGCGGCCGCGGTGAAGATGGCGCATGGCGCGGCCGGCGACGACGATCGTGAGGTGGAGATCGCGGCAGCGCCGTCGGCTCCGGCGCTACCCGGCGGGCGCGACCGTGGCCCCGCTGGCGGTCACGCGCGAGAAGGGGTGGCGCGCGTGTTCTTCGGCGCCGGCAAGAAGGCCGGCATCAGGCCCGGTGATCTCGTGGGCGCCATCGCGGGAGAGAGCGGGGTGCCGTCGAGCGCGATCGGCGGGATTCGCATCGCCGAGAATTTCTCGGTCGTCGAAGTGCCGGACGACCTTGCCGACGCCATCATTGCCGCAGTCGGAGCCGGCACGCTCCGGGGCAAGAAGGTGAAGGTCAGGCGGGATCGGGACGCTTGACTCTCGCCTCGGCAGATGTGGGGAGGAGGCGCAGGGCCGGCTGCGGCATCAGTCTGGTCCTTCCGTCTAGCTTCGAGTCTTTGATCGCTCAGGAAGCCTGCAACGGGCTGCGACTCCGAGCGCGGAACGGCACTGGTGATGACAGGTGCATCACCAGCGATAGTCACCATCTGGCTCGACGAAGCTGCAGAAGACTTCAGTTGCCGGCAATGGGGAACCAACGCTGCAAGACAGCCCTGAAGCGGTTGAATGCAGGGTCCTGGCACTGGCCGAGGCCGACGACTCTGGCAAGGTCTTCGTAGATTGCTGATGAACGGGGGCGACGAAGTTTCCCTAGTACCGCTTCAATAGCAGATTTTGGATCCGCAGGTTTGGGATGCTGATCTGCCCACAGGCCCTGAGCTTGTAGCCATGACCGCAGCGGTGTCTGCCCGGACCAAGCGAGACACGCTTCGACCTGTGGTGATGTGGAGAATACCCATGCTTCAAGCTCGGGTGCGATAACGACAGCGTCTGCGCGATCGTCCCAGCCGTTGGCCGCAAGCAATTGGCGCACCGTGTCTTCCAGTTGGGTTGGGAGGTGGTTTTCGCGACCACATCCTTGGTGATCAAACACAACCAGGGCTCTGTCGTAGTCACCGGAAAACTGCCGCAAGAACTCGTGCGGCTTTTGCGCGCATGCCGGATCCCGATGCGGATGCACGTAGATCTTCGAGGTGACTGGACGAATTCCAAGAGCCTGCGGGCGGCTGAGCAAGCCACGAATGCCGTGTTCGATGTTCTTGTCTGCAACGAGAAGGACGAGATCAGTCGGCATGCACCGGAGTCTCTCCGAGGACTCCGCTGGCGAACAGCGTCCCGAGGTCGACCTCGCCTTTCCAGTGTTTCAGACCAGGATGATCGCTGCCCCGCACTATGTCCGTTGCCCCTTCTGGGGTCTTAGCAAAGCAAAGCACCTGTTCAAGCCTGGCGATACTAAGGATTACCGGCGAGTGCGTGGCAAGAAGCACCTGCGCGTCGTAAACGGACGACAGGGATTGCATTACAGTCTCGACTGCTCGAGGATGAATTCCGTTTTCGGGTTCCTCGATAAGGAACACTGCAGCGGCTAGATTGGACAGGTACGCCAGAAGGGTCAACCCTAAGAGACGGAGTGTTCCATCCGAAGCCGCCCATGAAGGAACCCTCAAACCGTTCTGAAGCTCCAGAACGAGATAGCGGTGCCGGTCTTCAGGTCTCTCGATGCTCTCTACCGTCTTCAGTTCTGGAAGAGCCGTCCGGACGTGGCTAATCCAATCCTTGAATCGCGCCGGCTCGCGAGAAATAAGCCGATCGACTACCCAGGGCAGAGTAGAGCCGTCCGGCAGGAAGATTCTGGGCGCTCGCGGCGGACTTGGCTGGCGCATTCGCTCGCTATTTAGCGCAAGGCGATCTATCCCAACCATCAAAAGTTCTTTGAACCACGTGGCAACAGGGAACTTTGTTTCGTCTTCCGGCAGGTTCGCGAGCGCTGACTTGTGCGGTCCGAGCCGGAACAGGTTGTTCCAGTTCGATGTCTCGGAAGAAAAATAGTCGTTCCCTGATTCTGGGACCTTGTTGACGATCTTCTTCCAACCATCCGGTGCGCGACGACCGCCCTTCATGATGGTTGACGGCGGGTTCGCAAATTCAGGAAACAACGTCCGAGCACTCGGTTCCTGAACCGTCGCAGACCCCGACGGAATTAACCAGAAGGTTTCACCCAAGATCGTCGGCTGTGTGTCTTCGCCGCGGGTCCCCAACGACACTTCGTAACGTGCCCGGCTGTAGCCTCCGTTTCGGAAGACCTCCCTGCGGTCATCCGGAATGCTGAGTTCCACCGCCACCTCAAAGTGGCCCTCCTGCCGCATCCATACCAGATCTCTGAAGTCCGGCACACGCTCGGCAATCGCACCGTCAGGACCCAGCGAGATCAGATCCGACATGAACGCAAACACGTCCAGGAAGGTGCTCTTCCCGCTGGCGTTAGCGCCGACGAGAACGTGAAATGGGTCGAGATCTTGAGCGACGAACCGCAGGCAGCGGTAGTTCAATGCCTCGATGCGAGCGATCATCGCGACAATCCTCCGCGGGGTGTGCTCGGCATGAACGACGAGATTTTATCATCCGATAGAAGAGGCTGACCCGAAGCGCCGATCTTCGCGGTTGTCTGGCAGGCCGAAGTCGAATCAGATATACGCGTGCCTAGTCCTTTCAGGGCGCCAAGGTGCCCAGCGTGAGGAAACATTCGCCGCCTAACTTGGACAACGAGAGAATGACGACCGCCCGGACGGGTCAGTCCGGAACGTAGGCGATCATCATGCTGCGCATGGCGCCGTAGGTGAACGTCGACGAGTCGCCGAATTCCGCTTCGTATGGCTTCAGCGGGTTCCGCTTCACCGCGTCCTCCGGCCCCTGACCCATGTTCAGGTACTCGATCATGGTCAGGAACAGCTTCTGATACAGGTCGCGGTGACGCACGATGTCGGCACCCGTCATCACGCGGCCGTCGGCCGGCACCACGCGCGTATCAGGCTTCACCAGATCCGCGAGCCGCTCGAGCGCGCGCACGCGGCCGCCCAGCCAGGCGCCGTTGCGGTAGTCGATGAGCGGCCAGCGTTCGGCCGAGACGACTCCCCCGACCACGACCAGATTCAGCTTCGGCAGATGCAGGAAGAGATCGCCGTCGGTGTGCGCCGCGGGCAGATAGCCGTAGTCGATCTGCTGGCCGCCGAACTCCATGGAGCCGTCGCCGCGCACCGTCTTCGTCGGCCGCGCCGCCTGCGGCAGCGGCTTCCGGCGCCCCTTGAACGTCACCGATTCGACCGGCGTGCTGAGATACCTTTTGGTGTTCTCGTGGGCGAAGAGAACGCCGCCCGCCTTCCCCACTGCTTCGTTGGCGCCCACCTGCTCGGGGTGGCCGTGCGTGTTGATCAGCGTGTTGATGCGATCGGTCTTGGTGGCGCTTCGAACCGCGGGGAGCAGCGCATCCGCATTCGCCGCCAGCCCGCCATCGATCATCAGCGCCCCGTCCGCCCCCGCCAACGCGAGCACGTTGGCGCCGGCGCCCTGAAGGAGCGTCAGGCCGCCGAGATCGGTGGTCGAGATGCGCGCCTGCGCGCTCGCGATACGCGGAAGCAGCAGGCCACCGAACGCGGCGGCTCCAGTTAGAAGGAAGTCTCTTCTCGAACTAGTCGGATTCGCGATGGTAGACAGGCTCATGTACTCGTGGCTCGCCCAGCGGCCAGATGTCCGGCCACACACCCTGCGGCGGACCGAGCACCGGCCACACGGGGTTCTTCGACAGCAGCTTCGTGGCGCCCAGCTCGCGCAGCAGCGCCGCCTCGTCTTTGTACTGCGGCGTCTGGAGCGCCATGAACGGCATGAAGCCGCGGCTCTGCGTGTAGTCCAGCGCGGTGAGGCCGTCCTGATCGACCGCGTCCATGCCGATCTTGTAGGAGGCCAGGAGCTTGATGACGTCCTTGTAGCGCTTGCGCACAGCGAAGTGCAGCGCCGAGCCGCCCCGAATCTCTTCGGGGTGATTGATCAGCGCGACAAGGTTGACGTCCGCGCCGGCCTTCTGCAGCGTCTTGATCAGCTCGACGGCCTGCGGTTCGGGCGCGCGGCCCGCGAGCACGGCGTGGATCGGCGACTGGCGATCCGCGGTGGGCAGCGTGGCGTCGGCGCCCCTCTCGAGCAGGAGCTTCACCACCTCGGCGTCGTTGTTGAACGCCGCGCGGATGAGCGGCGTGGCCCCTCGCGTGTGCAGCAGGCCGCGCACGTTCGCCGGCTTGAAGAACAGCTGCATGTCGGGATCGGCGCCCTTGTCGAGCAGCAGCTTCACAATCGCGATGCCGGTATTCTTGTTCGGCGAATCGATGGAGTTGCGGTTGCCGTCGATGCGAGTGCGCTGGTCGACTGCGGTATAGAGCGGCGCTTCGCCGAAGACGTCCCACTGGTTGACGTCAGCGCCGGCCTCGATCAACTGCCGCGCCAGGTCCCAGTTGGCGTTCATGATCGCCACCAGCAGCGGCGTGGCGCCGTCGGGATCCGGAAGGTCGATGTCGGCCTTGTTCTTGACCAGCACGTCCACGCACGCCATGCAGTTCTCGCGCGCGGCGTAGAGCAGCGGCGTCAGGCCGCCGGCGTCGAGGCTCTTCGGGCGACCCTCCGCCTGGATGTGACGCTGGTAATTGCGATCGATGGAGGCGGCGTTGACGTCGGCGCCCCTGGAGATGAGGAGCTGCATCATCTCCGGATGGCGGCGCGCGGACGCCCACATCAGCGGCGTCTGGCCGCCGAACTTCTCTTTCGCATCGACGGCGGCGCCGTGGTCCAGCAGCAGCTTCGCCGCTTCGACGTTGCCGGTTCGCGACACCGCCAGCAGCGCCGTCATGCCGTCGGCGTTGGGCGATTCGACGTTGGCGCCCACTTCCAGCAGCAGCTTGAGGATGTCGGTGTTGGCCACTTCGGCGGCCAGGCTCATGGACGTGGCGCCGTACTTGTTGGCGATCGATGCGTCGGCGCCGGCGCGCAGGAGTCGTTTCACCTCGGCGACGTCGCCATTGTAGACGGCCCACTGCAGCGGCGTGCTGCCGTCGGGATGGCGGCGGTTGATGTCGGGCTTCGATGGGCGCGACGCCGGCGGGCGCTCGGTGACATTGCGCGGCACCGCACCGGCGCGGGTCTGCGCCGCCAGCAGGCGGACCTCTACGAGGTCCGCCTCTACGGCTGCAGCCACGAACGCAACGAGCGCCGCGACGGCGACATGCCTTCTCATACTTCCATGAACGCGCCGGTGTTGTCGGCGAACTTCTCGATGTCCGACGCCGGCACGCCCGCGCGACTCAGCATCGTCACCAGGATGTTGGCGTGCGGTGTGTCCTGCGGGTAGTGCAGGTGCTGGTTGCCCTTGATGCCGCCGCCCTTGCCGATGAGCGCCTGCGGCAGCGGATCGTTGTTGTGCGCGTCGCTGTTGGCCATGTTGCTGCCGAACAGGATGATCGAGTTGTCCAGGACGTTGCCGTTGCCTTCGCGCATGTCGTGGAGGCGTTGCACGAACTTGGCGAACACCGCGGTGTGGTACGCCTGAATCTTCCGCAGGTTGGCCACACGGTCCGGGAACCCGCCCCAGTGCGACGTCGGGTGGAACGCCTCGTGGACGTCGAGGTTCGGGTAGGTCCGCATGCTGGCTTCCTCGACCATCTTCAGCGTCGCCACCCGCGTGCGGTTGGTCTGGAACGACAGCGCGAGCATCTCGAACTGGATGTCGAGCAGCTCGCCGAAATCCTCGGGCGGACCGAGCGGCGCGCCGGGAATGTCGTCGCGGAGCGACCGGGCGCTCTCTTCGAGCTTCTGCACGCGCAGCTCGATCTCGCGCACCGAATCGAGGTACTCCGTGACCCTGGCTTTGTCGCCGGAATCGAGCCGGCGCGTGAGGCTGGCCGTGGTGTCGCGCACGTAGTCGAGCAGGCTCCCGGTCGTCTTCAGGATGGCTTCACGCTCCTGGCTCGTATCGCCCTGCCCGAACATGGAGTAGAACGCCTTGCGCGGGTTGCTCTCCATCGGCAGCGGCTGCGCCGGCGTGCGGAACGAGATCATGCCGCCCGGCTCGCCGCACAGCTCCAGCGACGGCAGCGACGTGTCCTTGCCCAGGTGTTTGGCGGCAATCTGGTCCGCCGTGATGCCGATACCCGTCTTGGCGTCGCGCTTGCGCGGGCTCACGCAACTGAGCCAGGTCTCCTCGATGATGCCGTGCGGGCTCGAGCTCTCCCCACCCTTGTTGCGCAGGCCGCTCACCACGGTGACGTACTCGCGCAGCGGTTCGAGCGGTTTGATGATGAACGGGAAGTCGAAGTCGCGACCCGTCTGCACCGGCGTCCACTGATCCTGCAGCGCACCGTGCGGGAAGTAGATGAATCCCAGGCGCGACGTGGGAGCCGCCGCGGTCTGTGCCAGCGCGGTGCCTGCCGGAATCATCGCGTCGAGCAGCGGCAACGCGATGGTCACGCCGGCGCCCTTCAGGATGGTGCGCCGTGACAGATGCTTTCGGCTCAGATACATGACTATTGGCCTCCGGTGGCGAGGGACGCGGTCTGCAGCGTGCGGTCGCGATCGCCTTCGCGCTTGCGGAAGGCGTCGCTCGTGACCACGCCGAGCACGATGGACTTGAACCGGCAGTCGTCGGCCGCCGCCTGGCGGACGATGCGGCGCACGGTGGGCATGTCGTGGTAGTCGAGGCCGCGGCCCAGCGCGTAGGTCAGCAGGTTCTCCGTGAACGTCTGCATGAACTGATGATCGGGCCGCGCCGCCAGCTGCCGCCGCAGGTCCTCGAGCCCCTTGAGCGGCGTGCCGTCCGGCAGCTGCCCGCTGGCATCGATCGGTGTCTGCGTGTCGGGATCGTTGGTGCGGTACTGCCCCACCGCGTTGAAGTTCTCCATCGCGAACCCGAGCGGGTCCATCACGCCGTGGCACGCGAAGCAGGTCGGATTCGAGCGGTGCTGCTCGAGCCGGGCGCGCAGCGTCTTGGCCGGCTGGCCACGCCGGTTCTCGGGCAGCGAGGGCACATTGAGCGGCGGATCGGCCGGCGGCGTGCCGAGCAGGCGATCCAGAATCCAGGCGCCACGCAGCACGGGCGACGTGCGGTTGGGATACGCCGTCAGCATCAGGATGGCGCCCTTGCCCAGCAGCCCCTGCCGCGCGGTATTCGTCCCCAGCGGCACGCGGCGGAAGTGCGCGCCCTTCACGGTCTCGATGCCATACAGCATCGCCAGCCGCTCGTTGAGGAACGTGTAGTCCGCCGTCAGCAGCTCGGTCACGCTGCGATCGCTGCGCAGCACGCTGTCCACGAACAGCCGCAGCTCCTCCTTGAACAGCCCGCGCGGATCCAGCAGGCCGCTCGCCTGCGGGAACTGCGTACGGTCCGGCGTGATCTCGTCCAGCTTGGAGAGATGCAGCCACTGGAAGGCGAAGTCGTTGCTCAGCGCCTTGGCCCTGTCGTCGGCGAGCATGCGGCTCACCTGCGCGGCCAGCACGTCGGGGTTGCGGAGACGCGATTCAGACGCGAGCTTGAGCAGCTCGTCGTCCGGCAGGCTGCTCCACAAGAAGAACGACAGCCGGGACGCCAGCTCCAGATCGCTCAGCGCGCGCGTGCCGCCGGCGGCGTCGGCCGACTCGACGCGATACAGGAAGTGCGGGCTGGCGAGAATCGCACTCAGCGCGTCGCGAACGCCGGCGTCGAAGCCGCCCGCCTCGTGCCCCGCCTTGTAGAACGCCAGCAGCGGGGTCACGTCATCGGCGGTGACCGGACGGCGGAAGGCGCGCCGCGCCAGGCTCTCGACGATCCGGTTGGCGCAGGCGGCTTCCTCGCGCTCGGCCTTCGGCCTGCAGATGAAGATCTTCGACCGGGTCGGCGAAGCGCTCAAGCCCGTGACCGACAGTGGACCGCGAATCTGCAGCGCGTGCGCCGCCTGGATGCGCTCCTGCCCGCCCTCGAGCGCCACGGTGCGCGTCCGCTCGTCGCTTTCGGCGAAGCTGCGATGGAGGAACGTCACGGCCAGCTTGTGCTGCCCCTGCGTGGTCTTGAGCTTGATCTTCCGCAGCCGGCCGTTGATCTCTTCGACCGCCGGATCCAATTTCTGATCGATGTTCTTGTGATCGACGTCGCCGCCGATGGTCGTGCGGTAGAACTCCACGCCGTCGAGCAGCACGAGCACGGTGTTCTCGAACTCCATCCGCGGCACTTCGCGCGCCAGCGCCATGTCGCCGATGGTCAGCTCGTAGTCGCCGTCGGCTGGGAAGTTGTGCTCGACGACGAAGCCGCCACGCGTGCCGAACGGCAGCCCCTCGATGTGATGCTGCTGCCGGCCGGTGCCCGGCGCGCCCGAGGGCGGCAACGAGATCACCATGTTGGCCACGTCGCCGTAGGTGGTGGTCTCGGGCGGCGCCTTGGTGTTGCCGATGGCCTCGAGCGCCACCGCGCGCGCGGCATAGATGTACTGATCGATGAAGTTGGGCGACACCTGCAACGCGGCGGCGTTGTTGTCGAAGTTGCCCTTGACGTTGTCGTCGGGCAGCCATGCGGTGGCGTCGATGTTCAGCCCGAGCAGGTCGCGGATGGCGTACTGATACTCGCGGCGATTCAGCCGGCGCAGCGGCACGCGACCCGGATGGCCGTCCGTCACGCCGCTGTCGATCCTGTTTTCGAGGAACGAGACGAATTCAGCCGCGACCCGCGCGTCGGGACGGCGGGCGCCGGCGGGAGGCATCAGGCCACCGCGCAGCTTCCGGATCACCTTTTCGGCGACCTCAGCGTGCTGGGTGGCCGCGTCGGGATCGAAATCGGCCAGCGTCAACCCGCCCGTCTTCACCCGGTCGTTGTGGCAGGTGACGCAGTACTGATTGATCAGCGCCTTCTGCGGAGACGCCGCCACCGGTGAGGGCGCTTGGGCCTGGCTCTGCCAGGCGCGGTCGCTGACCACCGCGAGGCAGAGCACCGCCAGGGCCGTCGCGAGTACGGTTCTCATCCAGGGGAAGTCTAGACCTCCCCGGCCTCAAGATCAATGCATAACCCTGTGCCAGTTGAACTTACGGCTGGCAGCCATGGGCAAGATCAGGCCGGCTGCACCTGCGACCTGATGGCGAGCTGCTTTCCGCCGCAGGCGGGCGAACCCGGCCCGTCAGCAGCGGCGTCGTAGACTGGCGCGTGCGACGAGTGATTCTCGTGTTCGCCGTCGTGCTGGTGACCGTCTCGGCTGGTGCAGGCTACGTCTGGCAACGACTGCAGCCGGTGCCGCTGCCGCCGCTCGAGCCCAACTGGCAGGCGACGGTGGGCGTGCTCGCGGCAGACGCGCGGTTCTGCGAGCCCTTCGGGATTGCGGCCGCGTCCGACGGGACGATCTTCGTGTCGGACGCCGGGCAATCGAACAGCATTCGGCGAATCTCGCCCGATGGTCGCGTCTCCACACTGGCGGACGGATTCAGCACTCCTTCCGGCCTGGCGATCGCGAGTGACGGCACGTTGTACGTGGCCGACACGGGCAAGCACGTCATCCGGCGCCTCACGCGCGATGGCGTGATGTCGACGCTTGCCGGCGACGGGACGCCCGGCTATGCGGACGGTCCGGGGCCGCAAGCCAGGTTTAACGGGCCGATCGGCGTCGCGGTGGCGCCCGACGGTCGCGTCGTCGTCGCGGATACCTACAACGACCGCCTTCGCCTGATCGACACCAACGGTACGGTCACGACGCTCGCGGGCTCGGAGCGCCCAGGCGCGAATGACGGCGTCGCAAGCGGCGCCAGCTTCGACACGCCGACGGGGCTCGCCGTCGATGCTCGCGGCATCGTCTATGTTGCCGACACCGGGAATGGCGTCGTGCGCACCGTGGACCTCGCTGGGCGCGTCACCACGCCGGCGTGGGCGCACGGCGACGGCTTCTTCCGGCCGCTCGGCGTTGCGGTCGGCCCCGATGGCGAACTGTACGTGGCCGACGAAGGTGGGCGCATCGTGGCCATCCGTCCCGGCGGCGCGATTCGCACACTGGCCGGCGCCGGTATCGGGTTCCGCGATGGCGACGGCCGCGACGCGCGGTTCCGCCGGCCGTCGGGGGTTGCGCTGCTTCATCCAGGCCAGGTGGTCGTCGCCGACGCCGGCAACGCGCTCGTGCGACAGGTGGCGGCCACCTCACAGCTCCCGTTGCGTCCGCCCACGTCGCCGGCCCTTCACCCGCAGTTCGACGCCGACGCCTTCGGCCGAGTACCACTGCTGTGGCCGGTGGCGCCGTTTACCGGTCCCCACGAGGTGGCGGGCAGCTTTGGCGAGGTGCGCGGGCCGCGCGGAGAGCGATTCCACCGCGGCGTCGACATCCGCGTCGAGCAGGGCACGCACGTGCGCGCCGTCCGCGACGGCGTCGTGTCGGATCCGATCGCGAACGACGGCGTCGGTGCCCTCGACGAATGGCTGCGTATCGGCGATCTCACCTACGTCCACATCCGCGCCGGCCGCACCGACAAGGGCCTCCTCGACCCTGAGCGCTTCGTGGCCACCTACGACGGACGCAAGCTGCGACGCCTGCGCGTGAAGCGCGGGGCGCGATTTGCCGCCGGCGACGAGATCGGTACGGTGAACCGGTTCAATCACGTGCACCTGAACGTGGGGTGGGCCGGCGAGGAGCACAATCCGCTGCTCTTCCGCCTGGTGCAGTTCGAGGACACCGTCATACCCACGATTCCGCCCGACGGCATCCGCGTCTACGACGAGGCGTGGCGTCCGCAGACGACGCGCGAGCAGGACCGGCTGATGCTCGGCGGTCGCGTTCACATCGTGATCGATGCCTGGGATCAGGCGGATGACAACACTCCCGGACGGCGTCTGGCCCCCTATGAACTCGGGTATCAGGTCCTTCACGCCGACGGTTCGCCGCGGGCGGGATTCGAGACGCGGCGTCCGTCGCTGCGCTTCGATCGCCTGGGGCCCGACCCGGATGCGCCGCACCAGATCTACGGCGCGGGGAGCGGCATCCCGTTCTATCGCGCCCGGACCACGCGATTCCGCTACATCGTGACGAACCGCTTCGACAGAGGCGACGCGACCGAAGGGGTCTGGGATACGGAGCGCCTGCCGCCCGGCAACTACATTCTTCGGGGCTGGGCTTCTGACGTCAGCGGCAACACGGTGGAGCGCGACCTGCCGGTGACCATCGGCAGCGATCGCTAGCCGGAATGATAGGCTTGTCCGAGCAGGAATCCGACGAAGGAGCCCTATGAAGACACTGACGCGCGCCGCTCTGCTTCTCACGCTGGTTCCCACCTTGGCGTGGGCTCAGGTCAACGCCGGAGAGAAGCAGGCCGAGGCAGATCTGCCGTTCACCGTCACCCAGGTGGCGACGTTCAATCTCCCCTGGCGCGTCGCGTTCCTGCCGGACGGGCGCATGCTCATCACCGAGAAGCCGGGGGCGGTCTGGCTCGTGACGCAACAGGGCGCGAAGACGCCGGTCGCCAACGTGCCCGCGGTGCTCCACCAGGGCCAGGGCGGCCTGCTGGGCATCTTCACGTCGCCCAAGTATGCGACCGACCACCGCGTCTACTTGACCTACGCGGAGCCGGGCGAGTACGGCTCGGGGCTGGCGCTCGCGCGCGCGAAACTCGAAGTCGGTCAGAACGCGGCGAGCCTCGAAGGGCTCGAGGTGCTGTGGCGCCAGCTGCCCAAAGGCAAGGGCGGCCAGTTCGGCGCGCAGATCGCGTTCTCGCCGGATGGCCAGTATCTGTTTCTCACGGTCGGCGACCGCCAGCGCATGACGCCGGCGCAGGACCCGAACCAGGAGCTCGGCAAAATCCTGCGGCTGACGCTCGACGGCAAGCCCGCGCCGGGCAATCCGATGGCCGGCAAGACCGCCGCGACGAGCGTGACGCTGATCGACCCGCCGCGCGACACGGAAGCGGCCAAGACCGCGCCCGTCGTCAGCACCTACAACTTCCCCGGCCCGAACCTGGCGCTGGCGGAAACGTGGAGCAGCGGCCACCGCACGCCCTACGGTCTCGCGTTCGGCCCCGACGGCCGGCTGTGGGAGATGGAGCACGGCCCGCGCGGCGGCGACGAGCTCAACCTGATCGAACCGGGGAAGAACTACGGCTGGCCGCTCGTGTCCTACGCCACCAACTACAACGGCGTGCCGATTCCGAGTCCCGATACGCGCGCGGATCTCGCTAAGCCGGTCATCTACTGGACGCCGGTCATCGCGCCGGGGAACATCATGTTCTACAGCGGCGCGATGTTCCCGCAGTGGAAGGGCTCGGCACTGATCGGCGGCATGGGCACGACCACGATCAACCGGGTCACGTTCGACGGCAAGGGCGGCGCCACGGCCGCCGAGCGCTGGCGCGTGGGCAAGCGCGTGCGCGACATCGAGCAGGCGCCCGACGGCGCGCTGTGGATGGTCGAAGACGCCAATCCCGGCGGCCTCTACCGCCTGACGCCCAAGACGGCGCCCAGCACGAGGTAGTCGCGGCTAGCGGGACCGCCCGAACAGTTCGCCACCGTCGATGACGGTGGCCTTGGTCGGGCCGTACCCGCTGATCGCCACCCAGGTGTCCTCGTCGATCCCGCCGTCGTAGTGCGGCCCACCCTTCGGGTGGCGCATGAAGTCGCCCGGCTTCAGCGGGATCGCCTGAGCGGGCCGGAAGATCTCGCCCTCGTCGGTGTACCACGTCCCCCGCAGCACGATCACGTAGCGCTCGTCCGGGTGATAGTGCGGACGGCTCATCACGCCCTTCGGAAAGTGGTTGATCGTCAGGTAGTAACCCGGCTTGGAAGGGTCACCTTCCACGACCGCCGTCTCGACGCCGAGCGTATTGCCTTCGGTGGGCCGCCACGTCAGCTTGTCGAACTGCACGCGGACGAACGGCCGTTCGGGATAGCCGGTCGGCAACGTCACCGTCGACGACGGTGCCGCCGCCTGCGGGGCCGCCGCGGGCGTGGCGGCCGGCTTCTCGGCCGGCGCCGGCGCGCTGCTGCAGCCAATCATCAACACGATAAACGCGCACGCGATCGCAAGTCTCATCAGTCGGCCTCGAACATGTGTGCCTGATACGGGAACCCATTCATGGCCAGGCGGCACGACCTCAGCCCCTCCTGACCGCCGAAGCTCGCCAGGTGCCATGTCTGCCGCGGGACGTACACCACGTCGCCGGGCTCGGCCTCGAACTCCTGCAGCCCCTCGATGTTGTAGCGGATCTTGCCGAGCATGATGAGCCAGAACTCGGAGCCCTCCTCGTGGTAGTGCCCCTTGTTGCCCGGCTGCGGCTTCTGGTACGGCCCCAGGATGATGTTCGCGAAGCTCCGATCGTCGGTGACGAAAGCGCCGCCGCGCTCCTGACCGGCGACGACTTTGTTGAAATCCACCACCGACCGGTTCTGCGGATCGAGCACGCCGCGGCCGCCCGTGACACGCGTCTTCACGTACTCGAAGCCGGGCATCGGCACCGGGGTCTCGTCCGCTGGATACAGCTTGCGCGCGCGGGTCACGTTCACTTCGAAGCGCAGCGCCGGCTCGGTGCCGACGTTCTCGATCTGGTAGAGCGTGCGATACGGTACCTGCACCAGCACGCCCTTGGTGGCGACCACCGGCTCGCGCCCCTCCACCGTGAAGCGCAGCGAGCCCGACTGCACGATCCACCACTCACGCGTATCGCCGTTCATCCGCCGGGGCGTCTTGCCACCGGGCGCCATCGAGATCCACTGCGCGAAGAGGCTCTCGTCGTCCACGATCGTCTCGGCCCACTCGGCCTGGCCGTGGTGGCGCTTCAGCACATCGGCAAGCTTCGTGTGTGGCCGGTGCACGCCCGACCAGCCGCCCGACTTCGCCTTGGGCGACAGGACCATCAACGGCGGCTCTTGCCCCGCCGGCGGCCTGCCCGCGGCGCCGGTCTGCCCGATCGACGTCGTGCTGGCCGCGGCCACGAGCACCGCCAGCCCCATAGCCCAGCCCGCCCAGCTTCCGCCCCGCGATTGCGATCGATTCATATGGCCTCCGCACCTGTGGCACACTCTGCGCCACTATGGAGTCGATCCGACGTCTCATCGTCCTCTTCTTGCTCGCCTCCACGCTGACCGCGACGGTCGCGGCGGCACAACCGGCCCCCTTCAACGACGCCGGCGTCACCATGGGTCACTGGCACCTCGTCTCGAAGGACGTGGAGGCCAACAAGAAGCTGTTCCTGGCCATGGGCGGGAAGCTCTTTATGCCCGTCAACGGCCCGCTCGTCATGTTCCCGGGACTCTACATCAATTTGATTCTCGGCACCGACAAGGGCGAGGGCGGTACTGAAGGCTCGGTGGTCAACCACGTCGGCTTCGTGGTGGACAACGTGCAGCTGCGCGTCGGGCAGTGGAAAGCCGCAGGCGTGGACGTGCTGCCCGGCTTGAACGGCCGGCTGGATCAGGCGTTCGTGGTGACACCGGACGGCGTGCGCATGGAGATCCTGGAGGACAAGACGCAAGAGGTACCCATCCGCAACGAGCACGTCCATCTGTCGCTGCCGGCCGACGAGATTCCCAAAGCCGTGGAATGGTACGCGAAGACGTTCGGCGGCACCGTCGGTACGCGCAACAACGCGCCGGTCGTGAATCTCCCCGGCGTGCAGCTGCGCTTCGCGCGCGCCGACGCCAAACAGGCGCCGACGCGCGGACGCATCCTCGACCACTTCGGGTTCGACGTAAAGGACCACCCCGCGTTCGTGAAGCGGCTCGAGGCGCAGGGCGTGAAGCTCGACCAGCCGGTGCAGAAGATCGCCAACGGCAACGTGATTACCTACATCACCGATCCCTGGGGGACGCGCGTGGAGATCGTGCAGCGCGCGCCGCTCGGGCCGCCGGTGCCGTAAGCGCGCCAGGCCGCTACTGAACGCGGAGGCGTATTCAGTTCGCGCGAAACATCGTCACCAGGTCGACACGAGCGGCGCGCCAAGCGGGTGCCGCCGAGGCGGCGGCAGCCGTGACGACGACGAGCATGGTGACGCTCGAGAACGTCACCGGGTCCACGGCCGGCACGCCGAAAAGGAACGCCGCGATCGACCGGCCCAGAAGCAGCGCCAGACCGAGGCCGATGGCCCCGCCGATGGCAATGAGCCGCCCGGCACTGCCGAGCACCAGCCACAGAATGCTCGGGCTGGACGCGCCCAGCGCCAGGCGCACACCGAACTCGCGCTGGCGCTGCTGCACCGAATAGGCGAGGACGCCGAATACGCCGATCATCGCCAGCGTCAGCGCCAGCGCGGCGAACGTCCCGACGATCGCCGCGCGGAACCGGTAGCCGGCGGTCGACTCGACCGACAGGTATTCCAACGTGCGATCGCGCCGGACCGGCGTATTCGGATCGTGGCGCGCGACGACCGATCGGATGAGCGGCGTCAACGCCTGCGCCGATCCTCTCGACGTGCGGGCCACCATGTACACGTCGCCGGTCGCATACTGCGCCGGCGGCATGTACACCTGCAGGAACTCGTCACGGTCGGTCGTCCAGCCGTGGGTCTGGCGGGCGACGCCCACGATCTCTTTCACGATCGGCTTCATCTGCGGATTGCGCTGCAGGGCGATGCGGACGCCCAGCGGGTTTCGACCGCGCAGCACGCGCCGGACGAACGCTTCGTTCACGATGCAGACGGCGGGCGCCGCGGCGGAGTCGCGCTCGGTGAAGCGACGTCCAGCCACGATCGGCAGATCGAGCGTGCGGAAGTAACCGTCGTCCGTCACCGCCACGTCGGCGGCCGGACGGCCGTCGACGGGCAGCGGCGGGTCGCCAACCACGTCGATCACGAACGGTCCGAACTCCGTGGTGCCATAAGGCAGGCTGCTGGACCATCCCACGCTCTCCACCTCCGGCCGTGCCCCGAGCTCGCGCGCCACCGAGTCGTAGAACTGCATCAGCGACTCGGGCGTGGCGTAGCGTTGATTGGGACCGTAGTCGAGGCTGAAGTCCAGGGTCAGCACCCTGGACGCGTCCACGCGATAGCCGGGATCGACGCTCACCAGCACGAGCAGCGTTCGGAGAAACAATCCCGCGCCGCACAGGAGCAGAACCGCGGCCGCGACCTCTCCCGACACCAGCACGCTGCGGACGCGTCGTCCACCGGTCGTCGTACGGCTCTCCGAGCTGAGCGCCCGCAGGAGCGAGCCGCTCGTGGCGTGCCACGCCGGCGCCAGTCCGAACACGATGCCGACCAGTAGAGCGGCCGCGATGCCGAACGCCGCGACGCGTGCGTCGAATTGCAGCGCCACCGCCGGCGAAAGCAGCCCGGGCGGAATGACGGCCGGCGCCACCCGCAGGATGGCGGCGCCCAGCGCGACGCCGAGCACGCCCCCCGTGAGCGCCAGCACGAGGCTCTCCGTCAGCATCTGCGCCACGACACGGCCGCGACCCGCGCCGAGCGCGGTCCTGACCGCCAGTTCCTGAGCACGGGCGCTCGTGCGCGCGAGCAGCAGGTTGGCCACGTTCGCACAGCACATCAGCAGAACAAACCCGACGACCGCGAGCAGGAGCAGCGACGTGCGCTGCAGTTCGGGGCCCATGAGGGAGTCGCGAACCGGCTCGAGGTCGAGCGCAAACCCTTTGCCCACGTCGGCGTGTTCGGCGGCGATCCGGGCGCCAATTGTCGCCACGTCGGCCCGCGCACCCTCGTGGGTGACGCCCGGCTTCAGCCGCCCGACCACTTCGATCACCCGGATGCTGCGCTGTCGCACGAACGGCGGGACGTCACCCGTCAGCGTCCACATCCGCGCCGGACGTGTGTATTGCGCGCGGTCCGGCACAACGCCCACGAGTGTGTATGGGGCGCCGTTCAATTTGACCGTGCGTCCGATCAGGGATGTGTCGGCGTGGAAGCGCCCCCGCCAGAGGCTCTCGCTGAAGACGACGACTGTCGGACGGGGACCCTCGTCGGACGCGCGGAACGTGCGTCCCGCCACCGGCGCCACTCCCAACAGGTCGAAGAAGGTGGTCGAGACGGACTGCCGCTCGACGGCTTCGACCGCGCCGTCTGGACCGGTGACCAGGGGACCGCCACCGGCCCCCATCTGAATCGCCGCCAGCCCGTCGAAGCTCCGGCTCTGATGCTGAAGGTCCTCGAAAGTGGGGATCGACACCGGCGCGTGCGGGCTCGCCGCGGTGCGCTCGACGATCGACACGAGACGATCGGGCTCCCGGAATGGCAACGGGCGCAGCAGCGTCGCATCGGCCAGCGCGAAGATGGCGCTGTTGGCGCCGATGCCGAGGGCGAGCGTCAGCGTCGCCACGAGCGTGAACCCCACGGACGCCCGCATCTGCCGGACGGCGAACTTCACGTCTTCCCGGACATCGCCGAACCATTCCACGAGACGCATGTCTCTGTCCCTCTTTCTGGCGATGGCCAGACAGGCGCGCCGCACCTGCTCGATGTCGGCGTCGTCGAGCGGACGGCCCTCGCGCCGCCGCATCTCGACGTGGAGGGCGAGCTCTTCATCGACCTCCTGTTCGATCGGCACGCGCCACAGCCACGAGCGAAGCGACCGTTTCATTGCGCGAGCAGAATTTTGGACACGCCGGCGGTAAACAGCCGCCAGGCCTCGGTTTCAGCGGCCAGCTGCGCGCGCCCCTGGCGCGTCAGGCGGTACAACTTCGCCCGCCGGCCCAGGTCCGACTCGCCCCATTCGGCTTCCAGCCAGCCACGGCGCTCCATCCGGTAGAGCGCCGGATACAGCGATCCCTCTTCGACGACCACGGCGTCGTCCGAGGTGTCCTCGATGAACTTGGCAATGGCGTACCCGTGACGCGGGCCGCCCGTCAGCGTCTTGAGGATGAGGGCGTCGAGCGACCCGTGGAGCAACGCGTTGGGGGTCTTCGCGGCCAGATGTGCCTCCGTCAGGCGGATGATACCAAGACTTTCTTGGTAACGACCGCTTAGACGGAGGCAGCGTCGAAATGGTTCGCTCCGGACCGCGCTCAGCGCGCGTGCTGGAGGAACCTGAGCGTGAAGCCGTTCGGGTCGCGGACGCTGAACTCGAGGCCGCCGTGCTCGGGCTGGTGGAGCGTCTTGACGAACTGGACGTCCGCGGACTCGAGCTGGCGCGCGGTCAAGAGCTCGTAGAGCGGCCGCAGCTGATCGGTCTCGACCAGCAGGCTCACGCCGCGCGCGTCGGCCCCTTCACGCACGTCGAACGACAGCTCCGCCGTGCCAAAGCGGACCATCCCCCAGAAGACCGCGGGGCCCTCGGTTGGATAGCGCGCCACTTCGGTGAAGCCGATCGACGTGTACCACGCCAGCGTTGCGGCCACGTCCTTCGAGCCGACGACCACGGTCGCCTTCTGGATCGAGTCTGCCAGCGCGTTGGCAGCCCGGGGCGCGTCCTGGGTCGCGGGACGCTCCGGCGCTCGTGCGCCCGCTTCGCGGAGACGCGCCGCCGCCACACGATCGCCGCGCAGCAGCGCGTACTCCAGCGCCGTCTGCCCGTTGCGGTCCGGAGCGTCCAGGCCGGCGCCCATGTCCAGGAGCAGGCCCAGAATGTCGGGCCGGTTTCGCGTGATGGCGAAGTGCAGCGGGGTCTGACCGTTGTAGCGGGCCGGCAACCGCTGATCGAGCGCGTCGGGCTGCTGCTCGACAAAGGTGCGGATGACCTCGACGTCTCCCGCGGCGATGGCCGAGAAGATGTGATGGCGCCCGCCTCGCTCGAGGAGCAGCGACACGACGTCCTTCGGCACCTCGCCGAGCTGCCACAGCGACGTCGCCCAGCCAATGACCCCAATGCGGGTGTCGTCGTCCGCATCGTTCGGATCCGCGCCCGCGTCGAGGAGTACGCGGACGGTCGCGAGATCACCGCACGTGGCGGCGTGGTGCAGCGGGCTCGCGTTGTGCCGGGCATGGCGCGCGTGGATCAGCGCGGGCTCGTCGCGGAGGAGCGACCGAACCGTGGCGGCGTCGCCACGGTCGACCGCCTCGAACAGCTGCGACGCGTGCGTCGTGTGACGCCGATCGATCTCCGCCTTGAGGGCCCGCCAGCTGGAGAAGCCGTGCTCCTGTGCCACCGCCAGAAGCGCCGTGGCGAGCTGCGCATGCGGATGCTGTTCTCTGAGAACGGCTAAACGATCTTTGGCGAGCTTGCGGAGGTATTCGAGCGATGCCCGGGTGGGCAGCGTTGGATTGGACATAGTCCCCTTCCTTCCGTTGTCGCCCGGTGTCCGCGTCTCACGGGCTGGAAGTCAGGGTGTCTGACTGTTTGACTTACGTTCGGAGGGTTCGACCCTTTACGCGGACCGTGGGCCGCCGTTCGGCCTGCGGCGCATGGTATCACGGCAGCGGTCCGAACCCGTCCGGCGGCTGGCGGTTCTTCGTGGCGGCCTCGTAGGCGGCGGCGATGCGGAAGAGCAACGGCTCGCCGAACGGTCTGGCCACGAAGTCCACACCGACGGGCAGCCTGGCCGCGATCGGTCCGATGAGCCGCGTCTCGTTGCCGGCGGCTTCCCTGTCCCACACCGCGGCCGTGAACCCGGCCGGCACGTCGATCACCGGGAATCCCTGCTGGCCGAACATGAACCAGCCGATCGGGTTGCGGCCGTTGCTGGGCGGCTCACGCGGCGCCAGCAGCTTCCGCGGCGGCACCGTCGACATCGGCGCCACCAGCGCGTCGAGCCTCTGCTCCTGCATGCAGTTCACCAGCAGCGTCTGCAGCGCGTAGCGCGTGTGCATGCGGGCCGAGGTATCCAGCGTGAGGGCGCGTTCGGCCTGCTCACGCGCCGCCCGCCGGTTCGGAAAGTTCGGATCGTTGTAGAAGGTGGCCTTGGCGATCAGATCCGCGTTGGTCTTGATGCTCGCGTCGCCGCGCTCGCGAAGGTAGCGGTTGATCATGTACTTGTCTTCGCCCGGCTCGACGAACCCGCCACCCAGCGTGCGCAAGGTCAGCGCCTCGGGCACGCGCGACGGGTTGGCGCGCAGCTCCACGAACGTGGCAATGTGATCACCCTCCGGCTGCCCCGCCGCATTCACCGGAAACTGCGGCCGGTACTGCCGCGCGAACGCCGACGACAGGAGCTCCGGCGCCGCGCGCGTGATGCACGCCTGAAACAGCGCGCCGCCCGGCCCCGGATCGACGACGGTGGCACCCAGCTTCTTCAGCACCTCGATCGCGCGTTCGACAAGATCGACACTTTCGGCGTCCGCCTGCGTCAGCAGTGACCGGTTCAGGTACTCCCGCACGACGCCGATGCGCAGCCCGGCCAGCGAGCGGACGGACGTCGCCTCGAGGTACGGCGTGCGCGGTGTGCGCCCGACGCTCAGCGCGGTGTACGGATCCTTCGCGTCGTAGCCGGCAATCACGTCGAGAATCCGCGCCGTGTCGGCCACCGTGCGGCACATCGGCCCGACGCGCATGTTGATTCCGGCGCCGATCATGCCGTCGGTGCTCACCAGCTCCTTGGTCGGCGCCAGGCCGACGATGCTGTTGACGGCCGACGGCCAGCGCACCGACACCACCGTCTCCTCCCCAATCGCGCAGGTCACGAGGTTGGCGGCCACCGCGCTTCCCGACCCGGCGCTCGACATGCCGGGCTCGCGCTCGGTGTCGTACGGATTGCAGAAGGTGCCGCCAAACGAGCTGCGCGCGCCGTCGACCGCATACTCCGCCAGGTTCGCTTTGGCGAGGATGATCGCGCCGGCCTCCCGCAGCTTCGCCACAAACGTCGCGTTGTCCGGCGGGCGGTCGTTCGCATACTGCGCGTCGCCTCCCGACGTCGTGCGCATGTCCTTGGTGTCGTACTGATCCTTGATGGCCATGACGACGCCATGCAGCGGCCCGACGAGCCGTCCCGTCCGCGCCAGCGCCCGGTCCTGTGCCGCCGCGGTCTCGAGCGCATCGGGCATCTCGGACGCCGTGTCCGCGCGATCGGTCAGGCTGCGCGCCTTGCGGGCGTCGAACCCCCACCGTTCGCGCGCCGCGGGCCTGAGATTCAGCGTCGAGAGCGCGTTGATCTGCCCGGCGTGAGCAATGGTGGTGACGGGGCCCAGAATGCCCTGCGGTTCGCGCACGCAGGTGCCGTTGTACGCCTTGATGCGCCGCAGATACTGCTCGACGACGCCCACGGTCGTCATGCGCCTGTTCTGCAGCGCGCGCTGGATGTCGGCGATGGTGGCTTCGTGGACGTTGAAGGCCGGGGCGCGCTGCGCCTCAGCGGCCGTGGAACCAAGCACGATCGTCATCGCCAGCGCGAAGCCGGCGACACCGCTGCGACGGGATTTCCGGTTCATGCGGCGACCATATCACCGGCGGTCACGAAATCACGTCAGACGCGATACCAGGTCCGTCAGCAGCCGCTTCCAAATCAGATCGACGCCGCCGTCGCCATTGGTGAGGACGACGAAGCCCGAGCGCTGCGCCGGAAAGAACACCGACTGCGAGTGGAAGCCATCGTCGTCGCCACCGTGCGCGATGGCCTGCCCCTTCTCGAGACGCCACACCTGCCAGCCGAGCGCCCAGTGGGTGGGGATGGGTGATTCGGGGACGGTGATCTGCGGGCGAAGCATCTCCGTACGGCTGGCGTCGTTGAGGCGGAAGGCGTCGGCCGGCCTGGGCGCCATCACCTCGATCAGGAACTTCGCATAGTCGCCGGCCGTCGTCAGCAGGGAACCGGCCGACCCGTAGCGCGCGACGTCCACCGCCGTGCTCTTCCGGCGCGCGAACGGCCTGCCGTCCTTGTCGTGGGCGCCCGCCTGGTTCTTTCCTATCGCGTCGGTCCACACGTAGCCGCTTCGCGTCATCCCGAACGGCTTCAGCAGGGTCGCGGTCATGTAGTCGCCAAAGTCCGTGGCGCAGACGCGGTAGTCCATCTCGAAGGTCCCGCACCGGGTCGGATCGACGTGTCCGACCAGGCGGGTGACGACGGATTGCAGGTAGTGGTAGCCCTCACCCGAGTACGACCACCGGTCGCCGGGCGTGAAGTTGAAACGCAACGGATCGTCTTTGGACCGCCAGTTCGGCCATCCCGTGGTGTGCGACAGCACGCGGCGGGCCGTAACGAGATCCAATCGTGGATCGTTCTCGACGTATCGCTCGGGGGTGTACCGGGTCAGGGGGGCGTCGAGATCGAGGACGCCCATCTCGCACAGCTTCATCACCCGATATGCGAAGACCGGCTTGCTCATCGACTGGCCTTCGAAGACGGTGTCGTCGTCCACGGGCGCGTTCGAAGCGCGGCTTCTCACGCCAAAGCCGCGGCGCCAGGCCACGTCCGCATCTCTGATCACGGCGACGGACAGGTCGGGAACCTTGAACTCCGCCATCATCTGGGGAATGCGACGCTCCAGGTCGGCGATGCTCTCCCGCCAGCCGGCATCCTTGGAGCACGCCAGGGTGCCGAGCAACGAGGCACCGCCGACGCTCCACGCCGCGCGGGCGAGCAGGCGCCTTCGGGTCCACGTCATCGGTGGATTCTTACTCGCCCCACCCAGCCGGCGGCTCGACCCGTCCCTGCGTCAGCACCCAGTATTCGCGCAGCTCCCGGCACTGGCCGCTCTCGGCAAACCGCAGCAGGAACTCTCCCGCCAGCGTGAGCGGGCCATCGTTCGTCTGCAGGTTCGCCCACCACTCCACGGCCAGGCGACGTCCGTCGACGATCGCTCGACCGTAGCGGAGCTCCACGCTGGTCTGCGAGGCCGTCACGCGTGCCCAGTAGTCCTGAATCGCCGCGCGGCCGACGAAGGGCGGTTGAAACGGCTGCTCGCGATAGATGGCGTCGTCCGTGAAGAGCCGGCCCGCAGCGTCGGCGTCCCGTTCGATCCAGGCCCGGCGATAGCGCTGCAGCCAGTCCGCGTAGTCCTGTCCGGCAATCTCAGTCATCACTGACTGAGACTTTACTCGACCAGCCGTCCCGTGGCGGCTCCCATGACGGGCAATACTCGCACTCGGCTTCGTTCACGACGCGCTCGGCATCCGGGAGCCGCTGGCACACCGCGTACTCGAATCCCTCGAACGCGCGGCGGGAACCCGGCCGGATCCAGATGCAGTTCAGCGGCGACGTGGCGGCCGTGACCTTGTCACACATGGCACCCTCCGTGGCGGACCTTACCCGCGATCTTGCAAGGAGAAGGACAAGACGACCGAGAGCACGAACCGCACCGGCGTCCCGTTCAAGACCACTGGCGAATAGCGCCATTGCCGCACGGCGATGAGGGCTTCGCGGTCCAGCAGCGGATTGCCCGACCGCAGGACCTTGACGTCCGTGACCGCGCCGCTCTCGTCGACGACCGCTTCGAGGATGACGGTGCCTTGCACGTGCGCGCTCACCGCCATGGGCGGATAGGCGGGTTCGACCCGGCGAATCAGCGTCGGCGGTTGAATCTGTCCACCGATGCGCACCGGCGCTCTGGGCGCGGCGGGCGGGGGCGGCGGCGGCGGTGGCGGGGGCGGCGCCTCGGGCAGTCCGCCGACCACACCTCCGACGACGCCACCGGGAACGCCTCCTTCCACTCCTCCTGAAACACCCACGGCCTCTTCACCGGCGGGTTCGGGCCTCACCGCGGCGGGCGCTTCGATGGGCGCGGCAAAGTGGCTGGCGCTCGGCGTGGCCGCGACCGGTTCGGCCTTCTTCGCGGGTTGGGCGGGCGCGGGCGGCGGCGGAGGCGGGGGTGGCGGGGGCGGTGCCGCCACGAACGCCATCATGGTCGGCGGTTGCGGCAGCGCGTGCGTGACGAACAGCACCGGCACCACCACCAGCAGCCCGACGATGACGAGCTGTGTTGCGGTGGACACGAGCATGGGGCACCAGGCGGTTGCCCCGTGCGTGCGCAAGCGCGACGCCAGCCGAGCCGCCCATTCCTTTCAGGCTTCTCGTGGCAGCCCGGCCACGCCTGCGGGTTTTCCGCGTTCGTCGCGGGAGATTTCGCGCTCGCCGCACCGCGGACCGCGCGCAGCCTGCGTTACACAGAGCCGCGGCGAGGCACGCTCGTTGCACCAGTGATGAACGACACACAAAGAGGAAAAAGAAAGGAGGGTCGCCATGAGAACCACCAGAGAACTTGCACGGGCGACCGCACCGCTGGGATTTGTCGAGCCGCGACTGTTTGGTCCCCGTTGGCTGAAGGAGTTCGACCGGTTCAACCGCGAATTCCCGTTTACCACGGGCGGTGAAGCGTTCGAGGCCGGGTGGGTCCCGGAGATGGAGGTGTTCGAGAAGAACAACCTGTTGACTGTTCGCCTGGACGTGCCCGGCCTGAAGAAAGAGGAGCTGGCTGTCCACGTCGCCGAAGGCGTGCTGACGGTGGAAGGCGAACGCAAGCACGAAACGGAGGAAGAGAAGAACCACTGGTACCGGAAGGAGCGGACCTACGGGAAGTTCTATCGCACCGTGCCGCTGCCCGAAGGCGTGAACGCGAAGGACGTGAAAGCGACGTTCAGACACGGTGTGCTGGAGGTCACCGTGCCGGTGCGCGCCGCCGCCGCGCCGGCCCCTCACAAGGTTGAGGTGCACGAGCCGGAAGAAAAGGTGACCGTTGCCGCCTAGACCACGGTCATCAGCCGGGAGAGAACGCGGGCCGGTCGGCCCGCGTTCTCGTGCTTTCTTTCTTCTGGCGCTGTTGGCGACACTCTCCTTCTGGTCCTCCACTGTCTCGGCGCAGGATCTGGCGAGTAAAGGCAAGGACGTCTACACCGCGCAGAAGTGCAGCGTGTGTCATGCGATCGCTGGCACCGGCAACAAGAAGGGCGCGCTCGACGACGTGGGCGCGAAACTTTCCGCAGCCGACATCCGCTCGTGGATGACCGATGCGCCGGCGATGGCCGCCAAGGCGAAGGCCGAGCGCAAGCCGGTCATGAAGGCCTACATGCTGGCCAAGGATGATCTCGACGCGCTCGTGGCCTATCTCCAGACGCTGAAGTAGCCCACGCGGGCGAAACGTCATGCGGTCGCCCGTCCATCTGCCCGACACCGTTCGGAATCCGGTTTCCCTGCTCGGCGTGGTCGTCACCACGACGGCAGCGATCCTGTTCGCCGTCCTGGTGGTCCTCGAGGCGATCGGCGCGATTGCCAACCCCTATCTCGGGCTGCTCGTCTTCGTGACGGTTCCGGCAGTGTTCGTCGTCGGCCTGCTGCTCATTCCTCTGGGAGCCTGGTGGGCCCGACGTCGGCGGCGGCTTCACCCCGAGCTCCCGACCTGGCCGGTCATCGACCTCGGCAAGCCGCGGCACCAGCTGCTCACGGTGACAGGGCTGATGCTGACCGCCGTCAACATCGTCATCGTGTCGATGGCTGCCTACGGCGGCGTCCACTACATGGATTCACCTGCCTTCTGCGGACAGGTGTGCCACACCACGATGGAGCCGGAATTCTCAGCCGCTCAGGCATGGCCGCACGCGCGGGTCGGCTGTGCCGAGTGTCACGTCGGTCCCGGCGCGGGAGCAATGTTCCAGGCCAAGCTGGCCGGCACCCGGCAGCTGTATCACGTGCTCACCAACAACGTGCCCCGCCCCGTCCCGCCGCCGGAGCAGCTGATCCAGCCGGCCCACGCCACCTGCGAGGGGTGCCACTGGTCAGGACACGTGCACGGCGACCGGCTGCGTCAGATTCGGGAGTACGCCAACGACGAAGCCAGCAGCGAAAGCGTCACCACCCTGCGACTGCACGTCGGCGGCGGCGCGGCGCGCGGCGCCGGGATTCACTGGCACGCCAATCCCGAGACGGCGATCGAGTTTGCGCCTCCGCCGCCAGGCAAAGACGCGGCGCCGTACGTGCGGTTGATCAGCCGCGACGGCCGCGTGCGCGAGTACCTCGCGCCTGGCGTGACCGCCTCTCAGTTTGCGTCGACGCCGCTGCGGCGCCTGGATTGCATCGACTGCCACAACCGCCCGGCACACACCATGTTTGCGACCGTGGAACGAGCCGTCGACACCGCGATCGCCGAGGGACGGATACCACGCGAGCTGCCGTTCGTGCGTCGCGAGGCGGTTGCCATCTTGAAGCAGCCGCTGACGAGTCGCGAGGCCGGGTTGCAGGCCATCGGGCAACGGCTGCGGGAGTTCTACGCCAATCGACCCGGCACAGACGCCCGGGGCGTGGACCGAGCAGTGACGGGCGCGCAGGACCTCTGGTCACGCAACGTGTTTCCGGCGATGAACGTGACCTGGGGCACCTATCCGAACCATGCCGGGCACGTGGACAGCCCGGGGTGCTTCCGCTGCCACGACGACGAGCACAAGTCCGCTGACGGCGCCGTGATCGGTCAGAGCTGCGAGCTCTGTCACACGGCGCCCGAGTAAGGAGCCATCTCATGGTGTCACGACGGTTCACATTCGGCGTTGCCGCTTTCGTCTACATCGGCGCTCTGGCGCTGGTGACGCGGGTCGAGACGCCGGTGATTGCAGCCGCTGGGGGAGGTCAGGCACCGGCGCGCGCCGCCGCCTCACCCAAGGCCGACTACGTCGGCAGCGAGACCTGCCTCGGCTGCCACGACGATGCGGCGAGGCATCTGTCCAACACGCCGCACTGGAAGATGGCCAACCCGCGATCGCCGGCGGCGGACAAGGGGTGTGAAAGCTGCCACGGACCCGGCTCGCGTCACGTCGAAGATCCCGGCGACGACAGCACCATTCGCAAGTTCCCGAAGATGCCGCCGCATGAGGTCAGCGCCACCTGCCTGACCTGCCACGCGAAAGCCACGCACGTCTTGTGGGAGGGGAGTACGCACGACGTCCGGAACCTCTCGTGCATCACCTGTCACAGCGTCCACAACCCCGTGGCAGAACGCGCGCAGTTGAAGGCGGCCGACGAGCCGAGCCTCTGCATCGGTTGCCATCGCACGCAGGTGCTGAAGATGTCGCGCGTGTCGCACATGCCGGTGCCGGAGGGAAAGATGCTGTGCTCCTCGTGCCACAACCCGCATGGGAGCACCAACGTCCGGCTGCTCAAAGTTGGCAACTGGATCAACGAGAGCTGCGTCTCCTGCCACACCGAGAAGCGCGGCCCCTTCTTGTTCGAGCACGCCGCCGGCCGCGAGAGCTGCATCACCTGCCACGATCCGCACGGCTCGTCGAGCGAGAAGATGCTGGTGGCGAGGCCTCCGATGCTCTGCCAACGCTGTCACATCGGATCGCGCCATCCGTCGACGATCTACGACAACGTGGCGTTGCAGGCGCGCAGCAACCGGCTGATCGGCCGTGGCTGCGTCAACTGCCACCAGAACATCCACGGGTCCAACCACCCGTCGGGCCAGACGCTCACGCGTTGAGGGAGGATCCGATGCGACGCCTTCCATTCTCCGCGTTCCTGCTTCTCGCCGCCGCTGTCACGACGTCGGCGCAGTCACCCGCCCCCGCCGCGAGCGAGCTGCAGGTGATGCCCAACGAGGTCGTGTTCGGCGCGCGTCTCAATTCCACGCCGGCGATGGGCCGCTTCATGCGCTACGACGACCTGCGCTCGGGTCCGCTGCTGGAGCGGCTGCGCGTCTCGCGCGATCACGATGCCTGGACCTTCGCCGCCGAGGTCCGCAACGCCGGCTATCGCGACCAGAGCTACCGCGCCGAGTTCGACCAGTACGGGAAGCTGAAAGCCTCCTTCTCCTACAACCAGGTCCCGCTGTGGTTCGGCAACGTCGAGCGCACGCCATATCGCGAGGAAACACCGGGAGTGTTCCGCCTCAACGACACGATTCAAGCGGCGGTGCAGGGCGGCACGGCCACCCTGGCCGCGTACGCGTCAGAGCTGCGCGAGCTGGATCTGCGGTCGCGGCGCGACACGACCAGCGGACGCTTCCTCTACGAGGCCACTCCCCACCTCGACTTGTCCGTGGCCATCGCCTCGACCAAGCGAAGCGGCGCCCAGCCGTGGGGCGCGTCGTTCGGCTTCAGCGACGCCACCGTGGTGCCCGTGCCGCTCGACCGCCGCACCAACGACGTGACGGCGGCGGCCGAGTGGTCGAACCCCCGCGGATCGGCGCGTCTCGCCTACGACGGGTCGTGGTTCGACAACGGCATCGAAGCGCTCGTGTGGGACAACCCACTGCGATTCACCGACACCACCACCGCAAACGCCTACTCGACCGGCCTCGCCTCATCGCAGGGCCGAATGTCGCTGTGGCCGGACAGCTCGGCGCACACAGTGAGCGGATCGGGCACGCTCACGCTCCCGCACCGCTCGCGGCTCTTTGGCTACGTGTCGCTGGGCACATGGCTGCAGAACGACACGCTGCTGCCCTACACGATCAACACCGCCATCGCGCCGATTCCGCTGGCCCGGGAGACCGCCGAGGCCAAGGCCGTGATCACGTCGATGAACTACCGCTACACGTCGCGGCCCACTCCGACCACGTACGTGACCGCGAGCTACCGTCTCTACGACTTCGACAACCAGACCGAGCCCTTCCCGCTGACCGACATCGTGCGCCTCGACGGAACGCGGGCCCCGTCGCCCGCGGCGGAAACCGAGCCGTTCGGCTATGCGCGCCACTTCGGCGACGTGGACGTGTCGTCGAGCCGCTTCCGACACGTCGCCCTCCGCGCCGGCTATGGGGTGGAGCGCGATCACCGCACCTACCGCTACGTCGAGACCACCACCGATCACCAGGTGCGCGCCTCGGTGGACAGTGTGTCGCTGCCCTGGGGCTCGGCGCGGCTCCAGTACGACCATTCGCTGCGCCAAGGGAGCGGACTCGACGAGCAGGTGTTCGAGGAGATCAACGAACAGCAGTCGCTCCGGCAGTTCGACATCGCCAACCGTTCTCGCGACCGCGTGTCGGCCATCGTCCAGTACCTGCCGACGCCGGCGCTCGGCCTCAGCGCGACGGCGAGCCTGGGTCGCGAGCGGCGGCCCGATTCGGCGTTCGGTCTGCAGGACAACGACATCCACTCGGTGGCGGTGGGAGCCGACTACACGCTGACCAAGGATGCGGTCGCCAGCGTGTCCTACGGCTACGATGCCTATGGCACGTTGCAACGCTCCCGCCAGGCCAACCCGCCGCCCGATCCCACGTTCTTCGACGAGCGGCGCGACTGGCAGACGCGGATGAACGAGCGCGTGCACACCTTCTCCGCCAGCCTGGAGCTGCCGCACGTGGCGCCGGCAACGTCGTTGCGCGTGGCCTACGACGGCGTGCACGATCGCTCGCGCTACCTGTACGAGCTGGCCCCGAGCTCCACGCTGACGGCGGTGCAGCAGCTGCCCGAGGTGTCGACCTCGTTCGGCCTGTTCAGCCTCGATGTGCGGCACACGCTGTCGCGCCGCCTGGCGGCGGGCGTGGGCTACCGGCTCGATCGCTTCGAGACCAACGACTTCGCTCTCGGTCCCGGGATCATGGACACGGCCCTCATCCCGACCTTCCTGAACCTGCAGTACCAGTGGCGCCCATACGACGCGCACACAGCGTATCTTCGCCTCACCTACTCGTTCTGAGCCACGAGCGCGAAGTCGACAAGCGCCTCCCCGCCGTCGATCCACGCGCGACGACATCCGACTTCGAGTTATAAAGGCACTGGTGTGTGTGCGCGTGAAGAGGAGGAGCTCCGTGACACGACTGATAGGAATCGCGGTGATGGTGGTCGTGTCCGCGGCGCTGCCGCCGGCGGCCGGCGCGCAAACCGCCCATCTGCAGGGTGAGCTCCTCAAGGACTGGACCGAACTACGCCCGGTGATGATGGCGATTGCGCGGGCGATGCCGGAGGAGAAGTTCACCTACAAGAGCACGCCGGCGCAGCGCGACTACGGCCAGCAGATCATGCACGTCGCCACCGGCAACATGGCGTACCTGCGCTTCTTTGCCGGTAAGGCCACCCCACCCGCCTTCGACCGCAACGCACGGTCGAAAGCCGAGATCCTCCAGGCCCTGGCGGCTTCGTTCGATTTCGGCGAAGCGCTGATCCGCGAGCAGAGCGATGAGTCGATGCTGCAGATCGTCCAGACGAATCAGTTTCTCGGACCATCGTCGAAGGCCCGGGTGATCTACTTCCTGATCGGGCACACGTGGGACATTTACGGTCAGATGGCCGTCTATCTGCGGCTGAACGGGATCGTCCCGCCCAGGAGCGATAGACCATAGGAGAGGATGAACGGAGCCGCGAGGCTAGGTACCGCAGAACGTGCGGTATGGGAGCGGGCTCGATCCAGGCTCATTGAAGGCCTGCGCATCCCGTTCGTGGTCGTAGGGTGTCGCCAGCGCATCGAGTAGACGGTGCATCGCGGAATAGTCCAGGCTCGCGTTCGCCGTCGCCAAGGCCGCCTCGACGTTGTGATTGCGCGGGATCACGGCCGGGTTGTGCCGCCGCATCAGCGCCTGTGCCTCGGCCGCCGGCTGCGGCTGCCGTTCACGGCGGACCTCCCAGCGACGATGCCACGACGCCAGATCGGAATCGACAGTGCTCGAGTCGTTCACCAGCCGCCCGGCGGTCAGCGCCCGGAAAGTGTTCGTGAAATCGGCGCCCTGCCGCTGCATCCAGGCCAGCAGGTCGTCGGCGAGGGTCACGTCGCCGTCTTCTTGCGTGAACAGTCCGAGCTTCGCCCGCATGCCGTCCAGCATGTGCTGGCCGAACAGCCCGTGAAAGCGGTTGAGCACGTCGGTGGCCCGCTCCACCCCCCGCTCCGGCTCCGGATCGAACAGCGACAGCATCGCCTCGGCCAGACGGGCCAGATTCCAGTGCGCGATCGTCGGCTGGTTCCCGTAGGCGTAGCGGCCGCCTTCGTCGATCGAGCTGAAGACCGTTGCGGGATCGTAGGCGTCCATGAACGCACAGGGGCCGTAGTCGATCGTTTCGC
>DASYRM010000146.1:0-19201 GCA_036004405.1 Vicinamibacterales bacterium | reverse complement strand
TCGAGCAGCAGGTAAGGCACGAGAAACGCGACCGTCCCTGGAAGCGCGAGAAATGCGAGCAGCGCGCGAAAGAACAGGGACATCCGCGCCGGGCGGTGTGAAGACCGCCCTCTACATGCCGACGGCGTGGTAGCCGGCGTCCACCATCAGCACCTCGCCGGTGATGCCCTTACCGGCGTCGCTCAGGAGAAACGCGGCGCTCTCGGCCACTTCCGCGGTCTCCACGTTGCGCCGCAGCGGCGCACGCTCGGGATACACCTTCAGGATGTCACTGAAGCCCGAGATGCCGCGCGCCGCGACCGTCTTGATCGGCCCCGCGGACACGGCGTTGACGCGGATGTTCTTCGGGCCGACCGAGGCGGCCAGATAGCGCACGCTCGACTCGAGCGCCGCCTTCGCCACCCCCATCACGTTGTAGTGCGGAAACACCCGATCGCTTCCGAGATACGTGAGCGTGAGGATGCTGCCGCCGCCGCGGCGCTCCATCAGCGGGGCGGCGCCGCGCGCCAGCGCGATCAGCGAGTACGCCGAGACGTCGAGCGCGGCGCGGAAACCGTCGCGCGAGGTGTCGAGAAAGTCGCCGTCGAGCTCGGCCGGGGGCGCGAAGGCGGCGCCGTGCAGCATGAAGTCGAGGCCGCCGAATTCCTTGTCCAGGTTCTCGAAGACGGCTTTGATCTGGTCGTCGGACGTCACGTCGCACGGCAGCACCAGCGGCGGCTCGGGCAGTTCGCCGGCCAGTTTCTTCACGTGGTCTTCGAACCGTCCCTGGTAGGTGAGCGCGAGTTTCGCGCCGCGTTTGGCCACGGCCTGCGCGATCGCCCACGCGATCGAGTACTTGTTGGCGACGCCGACGATCAGCCCGCACTTGCCCGCGAAATCGTTCATATCGGAATGAAGAAGGGATGAGTAGAACGGGGCTTCAGCGTCCGCCGCGGCGGCGCCCGGAACCGGGACCACGCTGCTGGCCGCGCGAATCGCCCATGCCTTCCGGACGGCCGCCACGCTGCTGGTTGCTGGGACCGCGACCGCCGCCGTGGCGTGGGGGCTGCTGGCCCGACCCGTGCCGCTGACCGCCGCCGAAGCGCGAATGCCCACCACCGCCACCGTGTCCGAACCCGCCTGGCCGCTGCCCGCCTTTCGGCCGGTAGCCTACCGAGTTGCCGTCCACTTCACGGCCGCCGCCACCGCCGCGCGAACCGGGCTGGCGAATGGTGAACTCCGGTTCCCTGCGCTCGGGCACGTGTCCTTCGGGCCTTGGCAGCTGCGCGCGAATGAGCGGCCGATGCACGGGCCCCTCGTCCTCGGCCCTCGGCTCCTCGCGGGTGTCGTCACCCGGAACCTCGCCGCCTGCGGACATCTCGCCCTGCCCGTCCTGCGGCGGTTCGGCAAACGGCTCGGACTGTGGAAGGGAGGAGGGTTCGTTGGATTCTGATTCGGCGTCGGCTTCGGCTTCAGGGTTCATACGGGGTGGAGGCGCCAGGACGGGCGTGGCCTCGAACGACTCGGCGCCGTCGTGCAGGGCCGCCACGGACTTGGGGCGGCGCGGGCTCGGCACGCGCGCCTGCTTGTAACCGTGATCGGCGTCGCAGGTCGTGCACCGCGTCTGCTTGACTTCGTCCTCGATCATCGCGACGACGACGTGATTGGTGACGCGGCGCTCCCGCGGACAGTAGTCATCCAAAACGTCACCGAGCCGAGGCCGGCGTTGCTGCATCAATTCTCCCGATCGAGTCCCCTGGAGAGGTGGGATGGTTGAGGGGACCGAAGATGGCCGAAGTCTAGCAGAGTCAACCGGCAACCCCCAAGCGGCCGGCGGCCCAGGCGCGGGCGTCGTCCACGGCCGCCGCCACGGCGCCAGGATGGGTGGATTGCGGCGTCTTCCGGGCCTTTACCGAGGCCAGCGCGGTGGCCGCCTGGGGCGCGTCCGGCCCGAACACGTCGCTGGCGGCGCGCCATTCCTCGAGCGTCAGGTCGGAGAAGTCGCGCCCCTGCGCCAGCAGCGACCGGACCATGGCGCCCACCACTTCGTGAGCGCGGCGGAACGGCATGCCGTGCGTGGCCAGGTAGTCGGCCACGTCGGTGGCGAGCAGCAGCCCCGAGGCCGCGCGCCCCGATCGCTCGGCGTTGACCGTGAGCTTCGACACCACGGCGTGTGCCGCCCGCAGCGAGACGGCGAGCGTGTATTCCGACTCGAACACCGCTTCTTTGTCTTCCTGCAGATCCTTGTTGTAGCCGGTCGGCAAACCTTTCATGGTGACGAGCCAGCCGGTCGATCGTCCGATCGCGCGGCCGGTCTTGCCGCGCACGAGCTCGAGCGGATCGGGGTTCTTCTTCTGCGGCATCATGCTGCTGCCGGTGGCCGACGAATCGGACAGCTCGAAGAACGCGTGTTCCTCGCCGGTGAAGAGAATCAGGTCTTCGGCCAGCCGGCTCAGATGCACCATGCACAGGGCCACCGCGTGGAGGAACGCCGACACGAAGTCGCGATCCGACGACGCATCCATGCTGTTGGCGACCACGCGCGAGAATCCGAGGCGCTTCGCCAGGGCGGCGGTGTCCACGGCGTAGCTCGTACCGGCGACGGCGCCGGAGCCCAGCGTGCAGGCGTCGGCTTCGTCGGCCGCGGCCGACAGCCGCGCATAGTCCCGGCGCAGGGCGGCCGCGTGCGACAGAAAGAAGTGCGCGACCAGGACCGGCTGCGCCTTGCGCAGGTGCGTGTAGGACGGCATCAGCGCCTCGCCGGCGTGCGCGGCACGATCGGCGATCGCCGCAACCACTTCGGCCACCGCGCGCTGCAGCACCGGAATTTTGCGTCGCAGATAGAGCCGCAGGTCGAGCGACACCTGTTCGTTGCGCGAACGCCCCGTGTGCAGACGGCGGCCCGCATCGCCGATCCGTTCGACCAGCTGCCGCTCCACGAAGCTGTGGACGTCCTCGTCGGGTCCCGTTACCCAGTCGGGATTGCGCCGGCCCTCTTCGAGGATTGTCGCGAGCGCGCCGAGGATGGCGGCCACGTCGTCCTTCGACAGCACTCCGGCGGCGCCGAGCGCTTCCGCCCAGGCGACGCTGCCGGTGACGTCGTCTTCGAAGAGCGCGCGATCGAACCCGAAGGAGACCCCGAAGTCGAACGCCGCGGGATCGGGCGCCGACTCGAACCGGCCGGACCAGAGCGTTGTCACGAATGCACCGTTTGCGAAGTGGGTCAGTGCCCGGAAGCGATGGCCTCGAAGCGCTTCACCAGCCCCTTGGCCTGCCGCGCGCCGCGTGCGATCACAAGAATCGTATCGTCGCCGGCCAGAGTGCCGACGACCTCGGGCAGCCGCGCCCCGTCGATGGCGACGCCCAGGATCTGCGCCTGTCCCGGCCCGGTGCGGAGCAGCACCAGCTGCTGCACCTGATCGGCTTTGGTCAGATATTCTGACAGAGCTTTCTGGAGCAGCGGCGCGGCGCCGTGCCCGTTGGCGTCCGGCCGGGCCTGGGGCTGATAGGCGCCGTCGGACCCGCCCTTCACCAGCTGCAGCTCGCGGATGTCGCGCGACAGCGTCGCCTGAGTGACGTCGAACCCGGCCGCGCGCAGCTGCCGGCGCAGCTGCTCCTGGCTCCGCACCGGCTCGTGCCGGACGGCGTCGAGGATGGCGGATTGGCGTCGCGCTTTCACGGGAGTACCTTACACTAGATCCTTGACTGATTATGCATCGGCCTGTATATTTATTCTTTTCTCCAAGGCCCCGAAGCCTTAGAAGATGACCGTCGCCCCGTCCCCCGTTTCGAATCAGTCGCCGGCCGCGTCCGCCGGCCGCACCCGTGTGGCCATCGCCGGCGCCACCGGTTACGCCGGCCAGGAGCTGGTGCGCATCCTGGCACGCCACCCCGCGGTCACGCTGACGGCCGCCATGTCGTCGGGCGCCTCGAGCGCGCCACGCTCGCTGCCGGCACTCAGCCGCATCTGGAGCGGCACCGTCACGCCGCTGGACGTCGACCAGCTCGTGGCCTCGGCCGACATCGTGTTCCTAGCGCTGCCCGAGGCCGCGTCGGCCGAGCTCGCGCCGAAACTGCTCGAGCGCGGCGTGCGCGTGATCGATCTGTCGGGCGCCTTCCGCATCCGCGCCGACGCCGATCGGCAGAAGTGGTATCCCGCCACCGCAACGCTGCCCGGCGGCACCGTCTATGGGATGACCGAGGGGCGGCAGGCGTCGATCAAGGACGCGCGGCTGGTGTCGAATCCGGGCTGCTATCCGACGGCGGCGGTGCTGGCGCTCGAGCCGCTCGTGAAGGCGGGGCTGCTCGAAGGCAGCGTGGTGGTGGACGCCAAGTCGGGCCTCTCGGGCGCGGGCAAGGCGGCAACCGATCGCACGCACTTCTCCGAGAACCACGGGAGCGTGGCGGCCTACGCCATCTTCTCGCACCGGCACGTGGCCGAGATCGAGCAGGAGCTGGGCATGCCGGTGACATTCGTGCCGCACCTCGTGCCGCTGGACCGCGGCATCCTCGAGACGATTTACGCGACCCTCAAGCCCGGCGTCACGGCCGCGCAGGTCGAGGACGCGCTGAAGACCGCGCACGGTGACGCACCGTTCGTGCGCCTCACGGGCACCGAGCTGCCGGAGATCAAGCACGTGGCGCACACGAACTTCTGCGACATCGGGTGGAAGGTCGACGAGGCGCGGCAGCGCGTAGTGCTGGTGGCGGTGATCGACAACCTGGTGAAGGGCGCGGCCGGTTCGGCGGTGCAGAACCTGAACGTCCTGCTCGGTCTCGACGAGCGGACCGGCTTGCTGTAGTGGC
Source organism: Vicinamibacterales bacterium (assembly GCA_036004405.1). Lineage (GTDB taxonomy): Bacteria > Acidobacteriota > Vicinamibacteria > Vicinamibacterales > UBA2999 > DASYRM01. Next base: position 14,416 of record DASYRM010000146.1, on the reverse strand, counting down.
GGCGGGCAGGAAGACGATGCGAAGCGTCGTCGTGCTCAAGCTCGGGGGGGAACTCCTCGAGCAGCCGGAGGACGTCGCACGCATCGCGCGCGGGATCCGGAAGCTGGCGGCCCGGGCGTCGCTGACGGTGGTGCACGGCGGCGGCAAGGAGATCGACGCCGCGCTGGCGCTGGCCGGCATCCCGAAGCGCCAGGTGGACGGGCTGCGGGTGACCGACGCGCCGACGCTCGACGCGGTGGTGGCGGTGCTGGCCGGCTCGATCAACACGCGGCTGGTGGCGGCCGTGCGGGAGGCAGGCGGCGCGCCCGTGGGGCTGACCGGCGCCGACGCCGGCGTGGCGGTGGTGAAACGTGCGGCGCCAATCATGAGCACCGCCGGCGAATGCGTCGATCTCGGCCTGGTGGGCACACCGGTGGCCGGGGGCGACCCGGCGCTGTTGGTGGACCTGATGGCCAGGGGGTACGTGCCGGTGGTGGCGTGCGTCGCGGCGACGAAGAAAGGCCAGCTCCTGAACGTCAACGCCGACACGCTGGCATCGCACCTGGCGGCGCGGCTCAAGGCGGCGCGCCTGGTGATCGCCGGCGGAACGGCGGGAGTGCTCGATGCGGATGGCCGCACCATCACGCGCCTCACCTCGCGCGACGCGGCACAGCTCGTGAAAGCCGGCACGGCCAACCAGGGGATGGTGGCCAAGCTCCAGGCGTGCCGGGATGCGTTGAGGCAGGGGGTTGGCGACGTGCTCGTCGCCAACGGCCGGCGCCTCGCATTCGATACGTTGGCCAATGGAAAGGTCATGCAGCCCGACTGCACACAGGTGGTGCGATGAGAGTGACACTCGACGACATCCGAACGCGCGAACAACAGCACGTCCTGCAGACGTACAAGCGTCAGCCGGTGGCGTTCGTGCGCGGGCAGGGTTCACGCCTCTACGACGCCGACGGCCGTGAGTACCTCGACCTGCTGTCGGGGATCGGCGTCACGTCGCTCGGCCACGCGCACCCGGGCCTGCTCGCCATCGTCACCGAGCAGGCGTCGACGCTGCTGCACACCTCGAACCTCTATTACCACCCGTTTCAGGGGCAGGCCGCGGCAAGGCTGGCGCAGCTCTCGGGCCTGCAGCGCACGTTCTTCTGCAACAGCGGCTCCGAAGCCAACGAGGCCAACCTCAAGTTCGCGCGGCGCTACTGGCACACGCTGGGCGACAAGGATCGCGTCGGCTACGTCGCGGTGGAGAACGCATTTGGTGGCCGCACGATGGGAGCGCTATCGGTGACGCACGACCCGCACTACCGCGAGCCGTTCATGCCGCTCGTCGGGCCGGTCACCTTCGTGGACCCGACGCGGCCCGAGACGCTGGTGGCGGCCGTGACCAACAAGACGGCAGCCATCATCGCGGAGCCCATTCGCGGGGAAAGCGGCATCCGTCCCCTGCCCGAGGGGTTCGTGCAGGCGGTGAAGGACGTGACGGCCAAGACCGGCACGCTGCTGATTGCCGACGAGGTGCAGTCGGGCCTCGGGCGCACCGGCTACAACTTCTACTTCCAGGCGCTCGGCTGGCAGCCGGACCTCGTGTCGGTTGGCAAAGCACTCGGCTCGGGCGTGCCCGTAGCCGCTGCGCTGGTGTCGGAGAAGGTTGCGGGCGCGATCTCCGCCGGCGATCACGGCACCACTTACGGCGGCAACCTGCTCTCGTGCCGCGCGGCGCTGTTCTTCCTCGAGCAGCTCATGGACCACGGCCTGCTCGCGCATGTGCGCGAAGTCGGCGCCCACTTCGAGCGCCAGCTGCGCGCGCTCGCGCTCAAGCACCCCGTGATCGAAGAGGTCAGGGGCGCCGGCCTGATGCGCGGGCTTCAGCTGACCATCGACGCGACGCCGATCATCGACGGCGCGCGCGAGCGCGGCCTCATCGTCAACCGCACCAACGAGAAGGTGGTGCGCATGCTGCCGCCGCTCAACATCGAGAAGGCCGACCTCGATCGCGCCGTCGAGATCCTCGACGACGTGTTCGCGGCCGTGCCCGCCGAGGTCGGGGCATGAGCACGTCCGTCGCCTCGCAGTTCACGATCGCCGCCGCCACCGGCGGGGTGACCGCGGCGGAGGGGTTCACGGCGGCCGGACTCCACTGCGGCATCAAGGCCAAGGCCGGGGCGCTCGATCTGAGCCTGCTGGCCGCCGACACGGCCGTGCCGGCGGCCGGCCTCTTCACGACCAACCTGGCGCAGGCCGCGCCGGTGACCGTCTCGAAGCAACACCTCGAGGCCAGCCAGGGCGTGGTCCGCGCGGTGGTCGTCAACAGCGGCTGCGCCAACGCCTGCACCGGATCGGTGGGCATGACCGACGCGCGCCGGATGGCGGCGGAAACCGCGGCGCAGCTCGGCTGCCAGCCGGAGCAGGTGCTGGTGGCGTCCACGGGCGTCATCGGGGTGAATCTGAAGATGGACAAGCTGGTGCCCGGCATCCGGGCAGCGGCGGCGGCTCTGGGCCGCGAGCACGGCAGCGTGATGGCCCGCGCCATCATGACCACCGATCCGTTCCCCAAGGAGCACGCCGTGGCGGTGAAGACGCCACGCGGCACGTTCACGGTCGGGGGCACCGGCAAGGGCTCGGGGATGATCGAGCCGAACATGGCCACCATGCTCGGATTTCTCGCCACCGACGCCAGAGTCTCGCCCGCCGTGCTGCGGCGCGCGCTGAAGGAGTCGGCCGACGCCACCTTCAACGCCATTACCGTAGATGGCGAGTGCTCCACCAACGACTGCGTGTTCGCGATGGCGTCGGGCGCCAGCGGCGTCGAGATCGACGACGAGTTCTACCCCGCGCTCGTAGCCGGCTTCTACGAAGTGTCGCGCCAGCTCGCCATGGGCATCGTGCGCGGCGGCGAGGGCGCCACCAAGCTGATCACGATTGCCGTGAAGGACGCGCGAACCGCCGCCGATGCCATGCGGGTGGCCAAGACGATCGCCAACTCGCCGCTGGTGAAGACGGCCGTGCATGGCGCCGATCCCAACTGGGGCCGCATCGTGGCCGCGTCGGGTCGAGCCGGCGTGATGTTCGACGTCGATCGGGCCACCGTGCACGTGGGCGGCATTCTGCTGTTCGAGAACGGCCTGCCGCACGACGGCAACGCGCCGAAGGCGGCCGAGCACCTGAAGCAGAAGGACGTGTCGATCGACGTTCACCTGGGCACGGGCGGAGGCGGCGACGCCACCGTGTGGACGTGCGACCTCTCCGCCGAGTACGTCAAGATCAACGGCGAGTACCGCACATGATGGACACCATCCCGCCGCCGGCCGCCAAGGCCAAAGACTTCCTCTCCATTCTCGATCTCGATCACCGGGCGCTCGAGCGGCTGCTCGACCTGGCGCGGCAGATGAAGGCCGACCGGCGGCTCGGCCCCAAGGCGCCCACGGCTACGACGCTTGCCGGCAAGCACGTGGCGCTGCTCTTCGAGAAGCCGTCGCTGCGCACCCGCTCGACCTTCGAGATTGCCGTTCGCGAGCTGGGCGCCCACACGCTGGATTTGCCCGCCGAGTTCGCCCAGGGCGTGCGCGAGCCGCTCGAAGACATTGCCCGCAACCTCGAACGCTGGGTGCACGCGCTGGTGCTGCGCACGTTCGGGCAGGAGAAGGCGCTGAAGATGGCCACCGCCGGCAAGTGTCTACCGGTGGTGAACGCGCTCACCGACGAGGAGCACCCCTGCCAGGCGCTGGCGGACGTGATGACCATGGTGGAGCGCTGGGGCTCGCTGCGCGGCCGCACCGTGGCCTACATCGGCGACGGCAACAACGTGGCGACGTCGCTGGCGCAGGCGTCGGTGATGCTCGGCGCGCGCGTGCGCGTGGCGTCGCCGGCAGGCTACGAGCTGCCCGATCGGGTGATCACGCAGGCGCGCCTGGTGGCCGCCGAGGGCGGCGCGGTCGAACGCTGCATCGATCCGCAGGACGCCGTGCGCGGCGTCGACGCCGTGTACACCGACGTGTGGGCGTCGATGGGCGAGGAGCAGGAAGCCGAAGACCGGAGAGTGATCTTCGCGCCCTACCAGGTGAACCGCGCGCTGATGACGCTCGCCGCGCCCGGCGCGATGTTCATGCACTGCCTGCCCGCCCACCGCGGCGAGGAAGTGACGGCGGAAGTGCTCGAATCACCGGCCTCTGTGGTGTTCGACCAGGCGGAGAACCGGCTGCATACGCAGAAGGCGCTGCTGCAGATGCTGCTGGTCAGGTAGGTCGGGTGGGTCAGGTGGGTCGTTGATGAAGAGATCGTCGGCACGCTGCCATGCGACCAGTGTGTGATGTGTAAGGGGCACGCCGCAGTGATCGCAATCGTCACGCCGTCGCGGCGGTCAAGTGTTCTGACCCACCCGACCTACCCGACCCACCCGACCTACCTGACCTACCTGACCTAGAATGTGCGCCGTGCACCCGTGGCTCGCGCACTACGACTCCGACGTCGCGCCGTCCCTCGAGCCGTACCCAGCCAAAACGCTCCTCGACTACCTGGCGGCGCTGGCGACTGATCACGGCGACAAGCCGGCGCTGCTGTTCAAGGGCGCCACGGTGTCGTACGCGCGGCTCGAGGCCGAGAGCGACGCCTTTGGCGCGGCGCTGGCGGCCATGGGCGTCCGCAAGGGCGATCGCGTGGCGCTGCTGCTGCCCAACTGCCCGCAGTTCCTGATCGCCGAGTTCGGCGTGTGGAAGGCGGGCGGCATCGTCGTGGCGCTGAACCCGACCTACAGCGAGCGCGAGCTGGAGCAGGCGCTCGACAGCACGCGCGCCAGCCATATCGTCGTCCTGACGCCGTTCTACGAGCGCGTCAAGCGCGTGCAGGGGCGAACCGGCGTGCGCCACGTCATCGCCACGTCGATTAAGGAATACCTGCCGGCGGCGCTGCGGCTGCTGTTCACGCTGCTCAAAGAGAAGAAAGAGGGCCATCGCATCACGCCGCAACCAGGCGATCCCTGGATGTGGGACCTGGTGCGGTCGCACCTCGGTCAGCGCCCCTCGGTGCCGGTGGGCCCCGACGATCGGGCGGTCATCCTGTCGAGCGGAGGCACGACCGGCACGCCCAAGGGCGTCGTCGGTCTGCACCGCCACTACGTCGCCGCAGGCCTGCAGCTCTACGAGTGGACGAAGTCGGCCAAGAAGCCGTGGGTGGACAACATCATGCTGCCGCTGCCGCTGTTCCACGTGTATGCCAACGTGGGAGTGCAGCCGATGGCGTTCGTGGGGCCCAATCCGCTGTCGCTGGTCCCCAACCCACGCGACATCGACGACCTGCTGGCCACGATCAAGCGCGTCAAGCCGGCGTTCTTCAACGGCGTGCCCACCCTCTACACCGCCATCCTCAACCACCCCGACGTGCGTGCCGGCAAGGTGGACCTGAGCTCGATCAAATTGTGTTTCTCCGGCGCGTCGGCGCTGATGGCCGAAACCAAGAAGCAGTTCGAGGCCGCGACCGGAGCCCGCATGATCGAGGGCTACTCGCTCACCGAAGGCATGATGGCGTGCTGCGTCAACCCGGTGCAGGGCACCAACAAGATCGGATCGATCGGCATGCCGCTCCCGGACGTGCAGGTGCGCATCGTGGATGCGGACACCGGCATGACGGGGATGCCGGCCGGCGAAGTCGGCGAGATGATCCTGCGCGCGCCGCAGTACATGGCCGAGTACTGGAACAACCCGCTCGAAACGGCTGAAACACTCCGCACACACGACGGCGAGACGTGGCTGCACACCGGCGACCTCGCCTACATGGACGAAGACGGCTACCTGTTCATCGTCGACCGCAAGAAGGACCTGATCAAGACGAGCGGATTCCAGGTGTGGCCGCGCGAGATCGAGGAAGTGATCTCGGCGCTGCCGTCGGTGCTCGAGGTCGGCGTCGCCGGGGTGCCGGATCCCGTGAAGGGCGAAGTGGCCAAAGCCTGGGTGGTGCTCAAGCCGGGTGCGAGCGCCACCGAGGACGAAGTGCGCGCCTATTGCCGCGAGCGGCTGGCGCCCTACAAGGTGCCCGGTCGCGTGGAGTTCCGCACCGAGCTGCCGAAGACGATGGTCGGCAAGATTCTTCGCCGCGCGCTCGCGGCCGGCGAGCGCGCGGCGTCGTAGCGAGGCTACGCCTCGTCAGCACGCAGGCTCCGCCTCGCTAGGCAGTGTTTCATTGCCCGCCCTCCGGGCGGGCGTAGGCGTCTCGTCTATCGCGGCCGCCCCTGGCGGAATTCAGGACTGCGCCGCAGCTCGCGCGCCACGTCGTCCTCGGTCCAGCCGTCACGCATGACGCGGTTGATGTAGCCCTGCGCTCCGGCGTCCGGTTCGCGGTTGAGGACCGACAGATAGGCGCGCCGGACGATTTCTGACGCGCGCTCGCGCGTGACCACCCGGCTCTCGGCACTGTTCCTCAACGCCTCGCGCACCTGCTGCTCGGACCAGCCGTCGTCGATGATGCGGCTGCGGTAGAGGCGCAGCCCCCCCTCGTCGGGCTCGCGATGCAGGATGTCCTGATAGGCGCGATGCACGATGCGGTCCGCCTGGTCGCCGCGGTTGCCGAACGAGCCGCGGTCGCGATCACGGTCCCGATCCCGGTCGTCCCGCCGGCCGATCGCACCACCGAAGCCCTCCACGCGAATCGACGAGATGCGATCGTTCCAGCCTTCCCGGCGGAGGTTGCGGACGTCGTCGAATCGGGCGCTGCGCCCCTCGAACCGGCTGTCCTGAAAGACCCTGACCTCGGTGCGACCAAACGTGCGAATCGACGAGATCTGGTCGTTCATGTCGCGGGGTAACACTTCAATCACGTCGCCGGCGCGGACGCAGAAGTACTCGCCCTGAAAATCCGGGTCCCGATAGAAGCAGGCGCCGGCATTGGGAGTGGGGCCGCGTCCGAAACGCTGCGCCTCGGCCCGATCGGCCAGACCGGCACAGAAGGCGGCGGCAAATCCAACAGTCAGCCATCGACGCAACGAACCTGACGAGATCATGGCGATCCTCCTGGCAAGGGCGGCTGCAAATCTTAGTCCGACGACTCTACAGTGCAGGGAACGGGCGGCGCTGGCCGCCACCTTGCTTTTCCCCTGTGTGCGACACCTCGGATCGCAAATGGGGGACGACATGGCACGACAGAAGCTACTGATCGGTGGTGCCCTCGCGCTGGCGCTGGCCGCGGGCGCCTGTAATCGGGACGCGAAAGACACGCGCAAAGAGGCGATCAAGGAAGACGTCAAGGCCGCCGACAAGGCCGCAGCTGTCGAGAAGGAGCGCAGTGACGAGATCGCCCGACTCAGCGATCGCGTCGCGCAGCTCGAGCGCGCCTACTCCGAAAAGACCGCTGTGCTGGCCACCGGCAAGCGCATCGCCACTCCGAGCCTGCGCGAAGAGGTCCAGGAAGACGTGGACAACGTGAAGCAGGCGGTCACCAATCTCAGCACCACCACGGCGGACAACTGGTGGGAGCGGGAAGAAGGCGCCATGCGCGCGACGATCGACGACGTTGCGGCCGACGTGAAGCGGTTCGCTGGCCACGTCGCGGAACCGGCGCCAGCCGCACCGGGCGAAACGCCGGCTTCGGCGCCGTTCACCTCACGGCGCGACGCGTTCGTGGCCGCGATGAAGGGCCGGATCGACGCTCTGGATCGCGCGCTCGACACGGTGAAAGTCAAAGGCGCGCGTGAGACCGAGCTGAACGACACGCGCCAGCGCGTGAAGAAGATCGCGGGCGATCTCGACCGCCTGGCTGGCGCCTCTGCCGACGACTGGTGGACGGTCAGCCGCGATCGCGTCCGCGACTACATCGACCGCGTCGAAGCCTCGGTCAGGCGTCTCGACGACAACAAGCCTCACACGTAGAAGAGGCTTGGCGGGCGCGCAACGACTAGCGGCCGGCGAGAAAGGTGTCCAGGGCGCTGTTGAACGACTCCGGAGCGTCGAGGTTCACGAGGTGGCCCGCCCCGGGGACGTTCACAACACGGGCCCCCCTCACGCCGGCCGCGATGAGCCCTGCGATCTCTTTGATGTGCGGCAAATCGCGGTCGCCGAGGATCACCAGCGTCGGTGCCGTGATGTCGGGGAGCCGTTTGATCGCTGGCGGCGTCAGCTGTCGCGCCGGATTGGTGCGATAGGTCCACAAGCGCGCGTTGTCCATCACAAGTCCCCTGACGACGACTGCGGCGGCCGCGCCGCCGCCGTGCACGGCCATGATCGGCGTGTCGGCCCACAGCCTCGCAGCGCCCTCTGCGTCACCCTTGCCAGCCGCCTCGAAGACCGGGGCCGTCCACGTCAGCGGCGGCGACGGCACATGCCCGCTCAGGCCGGGCGACGCGAGCACGAGTCGCGTCACGCGATCGGGATAGGCGATGGCGAAGTCGATGGCCAGGGTCGACCCGGCGGAGAGGCCGATCAGCGTGGCTCGCGTAACGCCCAACGCATCGAGGACGGAGCGGAGATCGTCGTGGGCGGCGTACGGCTCGGCGGGCGCGGCCGAGTTCCCATGGCCGCGCAGGTCGTAGCGAATCACTCTGAACCGCCGCTCGAGTGCGGCGATCTGCGCCGCCCACATGCGGCGGTCCACGCTGAACGCGTGAATCAGGACGACCGGTTCACCCGATCCGCTCGCCTCGTAGTAGAGACCGCCAGAAGTCGTACCCGCCGTAACCTGCGCATCGGCCACGGCTGCGCCGGCGGACACGATCGCGATCGCGATGAGCCCGGCGACGACGAACGGCACCCTGCTCATACAGCCTCCAGTCGCGGCGCCCGGACGTCGATCGCGGCCTGTCGGAGCGCTTCGCGCACCGCACGCGCCAGCGTGGCGGCGCCGGGAGTGTCCCCGTGAATGCAGATCGTGTCGGCTCGTACAGAAAAGATCGAGCCGTCCACACAGGTCACGGTGTGACCGCGGGCCATACCGACGGCCCGGCGCACCACTTCCGGCACCTCCGTCATCACCGCCCCGGGTGTCCCGCGCGGCGCCAGGCTGCCGTCGGGCCAGTAGCCGCGGTCGGCAAACACTTCGGACGCAACGCGCAGCCCCGCGCGCTCTCCGGCGGCGGTCAGCTGGGATCCCGACAGCCCGAACAGGACGAGCGAGGGGTCAACGGCACGAACGGCGCGCGCGATGGCCTCGGCCATCACCGCGTCGCGCGCCGCCATGTTGTACAGGGCGCCGTGCGGCTTCACATGGCTGAGCCTGACGCCCTCGGTGGCGGCCACTCCTGCCAGCGCACCGATTTGATACGCGACGAGGTTCTCCAGCTCGGCCGCGCTGAGCTGCACGTCGCGGCGACCGAAACCCTCCAGATCCTGGAAGCCGGGGTGGGCCCCTACGGCCACTCCGTGGTGCCGCGCCAGCTGGACCGTACTGCGCATGACCGCTGGATTGCCCGCGTGAAAACCGCAGGCCACATTGGCCGACGAGACGAACGGCAACAGGCCCGCGTCGTCGCCGATCGACTCCCCGACGTCGGCGTTCAGGTCAATCGCCACGGTTGCCGTGCCTGTCCAGTAGCGGACACCCTTGTAATTCTTCCCTCATAGCCGTCGGGCCAGAAAATGGTGATTCGGCGTGTTTTGGGGCAATTTCGAACGGCATGCCGGTTGCCTATAAAGACAGCGTCGGTCTGTGGTTTACGGCAGGGCGCCGTAAATGCTGGGGGGAGCCAGGCCGGCATTTCAGGATGGGGTGCTTGCACCCCATCCTGTATTTTTTGTACTAAGCCGCGCCTTCGGGGTATTCCAGCGCCAGCTTCAGCTCCCGCGACAGGGTGTCCACCGTCGTCCCGGTGCGCTTCCACGCGCCCTCGCTCTCGAACCGCTGATCGCCGATCCGGCGGCCCCACGGCGCGATCACCCGCCCGATGGCGCGGAAGTCGCTGCGGTCCGCGTGCATCTGGTCCAGCTTCCGGACCACGTCGGGCGCCACGCGGATGAACGCGCGCAGCGCGGTGGCCGAGCGGACGCTGTACTTGCGGCCGCCCCACGCCGCGCCAAAGACCACCGACACCTGCTTGAAGTAGTTCACGAAGAAGCGCTTCGAGTCCTCGAGGAACGCCGACGTCTTGCGCTGGTTCCCGAAGGCGTCGCTGGCGAACAGCTTCTTCAGCTCCTGTGCGAGCGGCGCCTGTGCCACACGGCCGCGGCCGACGCCGAGCAGCTTGATCTCGCCGTTCAGCGGCGAATCCTCTCGCTCGCTGAGCGCGCGCACGACGTCGTGCGCCGCGGCGAGCGCTTCGTCGCGATAGAGCTGCCGCCCCGACAGGCTCACGAGATGCGAGGCATTGAGACGCGTGTGCTTCGCGTTGATCGTGACGAACATCTGGACGATGTGGTCCTCGGGCAGGCGGTCGAAAATGATTGCCGGCACGGTGAATTCGTCGCCCTGGATGTTCTCGAGATCGGCGTGCAGCGCCAGCAGCCGGTGCTGTCCGTCGATGGCGCGCAGAATGCCCTCGCGCTCCGGCACCTTCAAACGACCCACCGAGGCGCCCGCTTCGATGGGCTCGAACGTCAGCTTCTCGTCGCACGAGATGATGACCGCGCCGGGAATCGAGGGCAGATCGCGCGCCTGGCGGCACTGCTCGTAGTACTGCACCAGCTCGTCGATCTTCTTGCGGATGATGTGGCGCTGATAGGCCTTCTCGCTCGACGCGATGCGACGCTCCAGCAGGTCCCAGTTCACTTTGGACGGCGTCTTCTTCTTGCCGCCGCGCACTGGAGGCTGACCCGACTGTCCGTAGTTGAGGACTTCGAAGCGAACGAGCTTGTCGATGTCCCCGGCGGTCAAAGAGGCCTGATAGAACTGGACCCCGAACTGCTTCATACGGATGGCAGCGACGTTGATCATGGGTCGTGTCTAAGGGTTCAGGGCGTCTCCTGGGAGCGCCCGAGTGGACTGCCCTCGGCCGGCCTCATCCGACCGATAAAGAGGCGAATTCTAACCCAGGATGTGCCTTTGCCGGACTTTCGCCAATCGCCCACCGTCCGGTTCTTCAGCCGCACCAGCAGGAACAGCAGGACGCAGAGCGCCACATAGGCCACGCCCACCTGGGGGAGCGTGAGCCGCTTGTGCAGGGCGAGGCTGACGATCCCGTAGACCATTTCTACGTGGATCCAGTAGACGAAAAGGGACGAGACCCCGAACTCCTCCAGCCATGAGGGGCCGCGCCGCCGCGCGACCCAGGCAAAGGCCAGCGGCATCGCGACGAGCAGGACTCCGAGGCGCACGCCGACGAACGACGGCGCAATCGTCCACAACGAGCCATGGTCGTAGACCGGGGGGAAGAAGGTAGCGGCGTAGCCGGCGGCGATGAGCGCCATCCCGGTGGCGCCCAGCTGCCAGGTCACGCGCTGCTCCAGCGGCGCGCTGCGCGCGCCTTCGAGCCACTCTCCCACCGCCACCCCGGCAAACAGGAACGCCGGCCAGGGGCTGAGCGTGAACGAGGATCGTCCAGGCCACGGATGGAAATACCACTCGAGCGGATCGGGCAGGGCGGCAATCGCCGTCGACGCACGCACGGCCGGCGCGACAGCCGCCACGGCGACCGCGGCGGCAGCGAAGAGCGCAATCCGCGCTGCCCGCGTCCTGGCCAAGCCCCACAGCGCCGCGGCCACCAGCATCGACAGCCCCAGGATGTTCAGGATGTCCACCTTCAGCAGCGTGAGCGCCGGCCCCCAGCTGATGACCCACGACTGGAAGCGAAACAGGAACGCCAGGCCGAAGATCTGCCAGCCGCGGCGCCGCGCCAGCCTCACGGCTTCGCCGGCGGCCAGTCCCTTGCGCATGCGCGCGCCCACAGCCAGCGCGAACGCCACGCCGGCCAGGAACAGGAACGCAGGCGCGCCGAAGCCGCCCACGAGGATGAACAGGCGGTACCCGGAGCTGTTGCGATCGAGTGGAGCGGTCCAGGCGTCGAACGTGTGCGCCTCGACCATGATGAGGACGGCGATGCCGCGCAGCCAGTCGAGATAGCCGCGCCGGCGGCCGACCGGGGCGCCTTCGGAGGACTCACCCACCGAAGGCAATCATAGCGGCCCTCAGCGCGTGGCGGGCTGCGGCGCGGGCGGGGACGGCTTGCGGCCCACCACCGCCGACACCGCGAGCCATGCCATCGGCAGCAGAACCAGCGAGTAGCTCAGATACTGACCGTACAGACCATCGGGGCCGTACGGCTCCGTGGCGTCGTGCAGCGCCTGGCTGTTCGGCAGCATGTTGGCTTCGGCCAGCTCGTGGAAGCCGTAGATGAACAGCTGCACCACGAACACCGCGAGGAACACGGCGGTGACCTGGAAGAACAGGCCCAGGTTGACGCGGTGCCCAAAGCGCGACCACAAGTAGGCGACGAAGGCGGCGGCCAGCGTGCCCAGCACGGCGCCGGCAATGACGTTCGAGGCCATGCCCTGGAAGAACAGCGTGCCGAGGAGCAGCGCCGTCTCCATCCCTTCGCGGGTGATCATCAACAGCGTGAAGAGAAACACGCCAAGCGCCGCCCTGAACCCGACCTGCTCGGCGGACGCGGCGAGATGATGCTCGATGTCGCGCTTGATGGTCTTGGCGTGCCGCCACATGTGCACGATGAGCGACGCCACGAGCACCGCCGCGACAATGGCCAGCACCCCTTCCCAGAGCGACTGGTTCGATGCCCGGCGGAAGAGCAGGGCGGCGCCCCCGCTCAGCACGATCGACGCGGCAATCCCCCACCGCACCGCCGGAACGAGCTGGTGACGTCCGCTCTTGCGAAGGAACGCCAGGCTGATGGCGACGATGAGAAACGCCTCGAGCCCTTCACGAAGCGTGACGATGAATGCCTGCAGCATGGGAGACGCCGCCGTTCGGAATCAGCGATTCTCGAAATTGAGAATCAGTCTCAGGAAGTGTATAGGGACGCGGCGACCGGGATCAAGCAGGGCCCCGGCCGGGCCAGGCGACGGGCTTCGGCTACTGGATCGGGGTCGTCCAGAAATAGATCGTGCGCCCGTTGATGTTGAGCGTTTCGAGGGGCTTGGCGTTGCCCATGTCGAACGAGTGCGACACGATGCGGGTGCCCGGCTTGAGCGCGTTGAGCTTCGGAATCAGGCGCAGGTTGAGCGACGGGAGCAGGTACAGCGTCACCACCGTGGCCTCGCTGATGTCGGTCGTGAACAGGTCCTGGTTGAGGAACTTCACGCGGTCGCCGACGCCCGCGATCTTCAGGTTCTCGTTGGCCTCGCGGATGCGCTGCGGGTCGATGTCGATGCCCACGGCCCGGGCCCCGTACGTCTTGGCAGCCGTGATCGGGATGCGCCCGTCGCCCGACCCCAGGTCGTAGACGACGTCGTTCTTGGTCACCTTCGCCAGCTTGAGCATGGCGTCCACGACTTCCTGAGGAGTCGGGACGAAGATGACGTCGGGCGTCCGCGTCGGCGCCGGCGCTTGCGCCCCGGCCGGAGCGGCACACAGCGCGGCAATCAGGGCAATCGCGACGAGTCGGAGTGCTGCCATGCGCGGATTATACAAAGCCGCGCCTGCCGCGTTTGGAGGGGCTATTTTTATGTGGGTTTGACGCCGGTCCGGCGGCGGGCAAAGCCGACCACCGCATCGGAGGCGCTCTTGGCGGCGTCCACCACGGCGGTCTGCCACGAGGGGCGCACCGGGGCCGCGGCGGCCTTGCCGCGCAGCGCCGACTGCCGGCGCTCCGGGAGCGGGAACTCGTCCTTGAATTCCCCGACGCTGGCCACGATGGCGGCGATGTCCTGCATGGTGGCATGGCCGCGGCGGTCGCCGTTCGGGAACAGCCGGCAGAACTCGTCTACGGTGTCGATGGGATCGAGCCCGACGGCGCAGGCGTAGGTGCGCACCCAGGCGCGCGCATAGAGCCCGCGCGGCCACGCCGAGAGGTCGTTGGTCTCCAGCGCTTCGAACAGCTCCTTCTTGATCCGGGTCGCCTCCGCGATCTCCTCGAGTGAAATGCGGCTGCGCTCACGGTGCCGGCGCAGGCGGGTGACGAAGGTTTCCTGAGGGGTCATCGGCGCTCTCCCAGCGACGCTGCACCACGTGCGAAGAGCCGTTCGGCTCCGCGCCGCTGGGGGCAGTGTCTCCTTGCCCGCACTTCGTGCGGGCGATTGCGTGCCCCGGAGCAATTCCCGCGCCTCGCCTCCGACGAAGCGAGAGCCCGCGATTCAGGTGTCAGCGTGGGCCATCGCGAGCAGGAACGACGAGACACGCCGCCTCGCCGATCTCAAAATCAGCACACGCGATCACAGATTTCGTCGTCCGATTTGAATCCCCAGAGAAGCATCTAGAGCCACGGCACGATGGGAGGCATGTGGGTCTCCGCGGAGCCGCTTCTCGACGGCGCCGGCGGCTGCTGCGATGGCGGACCATCCGCTGGACGCGATAGGGGTAGGGACACGCGATTGGTTTCGCGCGCCCCTCCCTCCGAACCGGACGGGCG
>DASYRM010000145.1:0-62822 GCA_036004405.1 Vicinamibacterales bacterium | reverse complement strand
GGACGCCACGACGATCTGCAGCTTCTCGGCGGGATAGTCGAGCGCCAGCGAGTTGTTCAGCTTCGCCTCGATGACGCGCGCTTCGTCGTTCGCGGCGATGAACACGCAGACATCCGGCTCGGCGTCGACGATCCTGATCGGCCGCCGGGCCACCAGTCGGAGCCCTGACAGCAGGAGGGGATACAGGGCGTAAACATACACGAGCGCGGCCAGCGCGCCCCAGAAGGCGACGCGCGCGGCGCGGATGCCGAGCGCGTTGGCCGCAATCAGCACCAGGGCCGCGAAAAACATCCCGCCAATGAGAAACATCGGGCCGACGGGCACCAGCGGCCCGCTCGGGCGAGTCGAGTGCTCGCGAGGCGTCGACCACACGCCCGATACGCGTCCGAACGTGCCCTTGGCGACACCGACCACCGACGCGACGTTGATGACCCAGAAGTAGGCCGTCATGGACACGATGCGGCGGCCCCCCCGTGTCAGCCCGGCGGCCAGTGCGGCAGTGGCGATGGCGCCGAGCGTCGGCAGCGCCCAGTGCGTGACCGCCTGGACGAGGAGCGCGAGCCCAGCGGCCCCCGCCACGGCCGCGAAGAGCCCGGTGTTCCAGCGCAGAACCTTGTGCGAGACGAGGCACCAGCTGAAAAGCCCGACGCGGAATGGATTCAGAACGCCCGACGCCTGGAAGACGGCACGCCAGCTGCGGCTCACGATGCGGACCCGGCGCTTGTACTCGGAGTTGAAGCCGCCGCTCGTGGCTTCGTAGCAGACCGCCTCGGGCTCGTAGATGCCGCGCCAGCCGGCTTCCACGATCTGCAGCGGGTTGAGGAAGTCGTTGATCGCGTCCTCGGGCAGCGTTCGCCACAGCTGGTGCCGGATCGCGTAGATGGCGCCGTCGCCGCCGACCATCGAGCCGATCTGGGTTTCGAGGCGCTTCAGCTCCATCTCGTAGCCCCAGTAGGCGCGCTCGCCGGCATCGGCGGCGGCCTGGCCGCTCAGCAGGTATCGCGCCTCGCCGGTGACGTAGCCCACTTCGGGATCGGCGAAGTTTCGCACCAGCTTTCGCAATGCGTCGGCGTCGTACATCGCGTTGGCGTCGGAGAAGACGACGATCTCGCCCGTCAGGAGCGGCAGCGTGTGGTTCAGGCCCGCGGTCTTCCCCCGGCGCTGCTCCTGCCGGATCAGGCGCACGCCCCGTGCCGCGAATTCCCGCACGATGTCGTCGGTGCCGTCGTCGGAGCAGTCCGAGACGACCACGACCTCCCGGCGGTCGGCGGGATACTCGAGCGCCAGCGCGTTCTCCAGCTTGGCCCGAATCACGTCGGCCTCGTTGTAGGCCGAGATGACGAAGCTGATCGGCGGCGTGATCTCGGCCTGCTGCACCCGCCTTGGTCCGCGGATCGCGACGAGCAGCCGCAGCAGCAGCGGGTAGCCTGCCACGATGTAGGCCAGCACGATCACCGAGACGACGAGGAGCGGGACCATCGGCCTAGGGAATGTTCCTGATCACGTGCGGGCCGATCGCCGTGGCCACGGGCACCGGCAGCCGCTGCCAGATCCTGATGGCCAGATCGAACTTCGGGTTGTCGGGGTTGAGGCTCTCCGGCGGCGCACCGCTGGCGTTCCAGTATTCCCAGACGAGCTCCAGCGGCTGCGCGCCCCACTGCCGCTTGAAGTGGAACGTGCCGGCGTCGGGCGTCGAACGCCCGAAGTCGAAGACGCTGAAGCCGCGCTCGATCGAGAACTTCAGCATGTGCCAGTAGAGCAGCACGTTGGCGCAGAGCGGGTTGGCGGCGCGCAGCGCCGACGCCCACGGCACTTCGATCATCGAGCGGTGCCAGTAGACCAGCGAAGCCGCCACCGGCCGGCCCTCGTGGTGGACGACGAAGACCCGCGACGTGTCGGCGTAGGTGCGGACGACCTCGGCAAAGAACCGTTTCGCGTAGACGGGGGTGCCGAGATCGCGCATGTTGTGCGCGAAGACGGTGTAGAAGTCGTCCACCATCTCGACGCCGCCGTGCACGACCGAGAGCTGGCTCTTCTCGCCTTTTCGAATCTGGTTGCGCACTTTGCGATCGAGCGCTTCCCACTGGCGCTCCGGATCGGAGGCGAGCGGCAGCCGCATCGAGACCTTGTGGCGCTTCGGCGCCAAAGCGGGGCAGAGCTGCTCGCTGTGCCGCAGCTCGAGATGCGCGCCGCCTCGGGCCCGGGTCTCCTCGATGGCACGGTCCACGAGCGCGCGGCGCACGTCAGGCGCGCTGGCGACGACGCCCCCGTAGTTGAGGAACGGCAGCGACACGGTGAAGCGCCCGAACAGCCGGCTCTTGAAGAACACGAGCGGCAGCACGCCCTCGACCCCGTCGGCCGATACCGCGGCGAGGTACTGGGTTTCGTGTCCGAACGCGCGCTCAATCACGCCGAGCCAGCCGCTGAGATGGTAGCCGGTCGCCGCGGGATGTACGTGCGCGAACCGATCGAGGTCGCCGGCGGGAACGTCGCTGCGCACGGTTACGGCGGGAGCGAGCTCCCGCGTCTCCTCGGCCCGTACGGCGCTCATGCCGCGCAGCCGGCGAGGACTGCTTCGAGCGGCCCGAAGCTGAAGTCGCGCATCAGCGAGCGCAGGCGCGCTTCGGTGAGGTGGAGGTTCCGGTAGTGGCGGAACCGGCCCAGCAGGCCGGCCGGCAGGCGCGGCTGGCGCGGGTCGATCTCCCACGGGTGCAGGTAGAACACCGCCGGCTGCCCCTCGCGGTTGACGCGGCCGATGCCCCATCGCGTCCACGCGTAGGGCAGGATGCGAAAGTAGCCGCCGCCGGCCACCGGCAGGTTGGTGCCGCCAAGCCGGACGGTCGATCCCGGGACCTCGAACAGGCTGCCGGCGGACCGCGCCATCGTATGCGGCCAACGCGGCGCGTCCGGGATCCCATAGCGATCGTGACGGATGGGGAAGATGCTCGCGTCGTAGCGGTAGCCCTCTTCGAGCAGCACGTCGAGTGCCCACAGCGACTGTTCAGTGACCGAAAAGCTGGGTGCGCGATAACCGTTCACCGGCCGGCCCGACACGTCTTCGATGAGCGCCTTGGAGCGGCGCACGTCGTCGCGGAACGCATCGGGCGTCTGCTCGTACACCAGCCGGTGCGCGTAGCCGTGCGAGGCGAGCTCGTGTCCGCGGCCGGCAATCGATCGCACGAGCGCGGGATGGCGCTCGGCCACCCAGCCGAGGACGAAAAACGTGCTGCGCACGGCGTATTCGTCGAACAGATCGAGCAGCCGCTCGGTGTTGGTCACGACGCGGCTTTCGAGCCCCTCCCAGTCGGTGCGCGGCACCGTCTTGTCGAAGACGCTGACGTGGAAGTAGTCCTCGACGTCGACCGTCATGGCGTTGAGCCGTGACGCGGCGGCCGCGGGGCGCATTTACGCCCCCTTTCGCAGGATGACGGTTTTCACCGTCTCGAAGATGATGAACAGGTCGAGCGCGATCGAGAGGTTCTTGATGTAGTAGAGGTCGTACTGCAGCTTCTGCAGGGCGTCCTCGGTGGTGGCGCCGTAGGTGTAGCGCACCTGGGCCCAGCCGGTGAGGCCAGGGCGCACGATGTGGCGCTGGCCGTAAAAGCGGATCTCCTTGGTCAACTCCTCGACGAACTCCGGCCGCTCCGGCCGCGGGCCGACGAAGCTCATGTCGCCCTTGAGCACGTTCCAGAGCTGCGGCACTTCATCGAGGCGCGACCGGCGAAGAAAAGCACCAACCGGGGTCACCCGCGGATCGCCGTCCTTGGACGCCCACACCGGCCCCGTCGTCGCTTCGGCGTCCACACCCATGGAGCGGAACTTGTGCACGGTGAAGATGTGCCCGTTCTTCCCGACGCGCTGCTGGTGATACAGCAGCGGACCGGGCGACGTCAGCCGGATCGCCACCGCGGCCATGACCATCAGCGGCGCGGCAAGCACCAGCCCCAAAGAAGCGCACGCGACGTCCATCGCGCGCTTCACCGTTCCCAGAAAGCGGGACTTGCGGAACCCGTCCGAGAAGATCAGCCAGCTCGGACGGAGGTTTTCCACAGCAATCTTTCCTGTGTACTCCTCGTAGACCGACGCGAGGTGGTCGAAGGCCACGCCTTCGAGCTTCATCTCCAGAAGCTTGTCCATCGGCAGCGTGCCGCGCGCGTCGCCAAGACTGACGACGACGCGATCGACGCCGTTGGCGCGGACGATCCGTGGAATGTCGTCGATGGTGCCCACGATGCCGGGGTTGAGCAGCGACGTGCCCACCTTGGCCGGGTCGGGGTCGATGAAGCCGGCAATCTCGACGCCAAGCTCGTGGCGATGCTCGTACAGCTCGCGCGCGAGGCCCACTGCCGCCGGGCTCGTGCCGACGAGCAGCAGCTTTTCACGAGGTCCGACGCGCCCGCTGAGCCACTCGAACGACAGGCGCCAGCCGACCACGATGATGATGACAAGCACCGCCGCGATGAGGAACACGCCGCGGCCGACCATCAGGCTCGGGGCCCAGAAGTAGAGGAGCGCGAGCGCGAACGACGTCGAGGCCAGCGCCTGGATCAGTCGCGTGTAGAGCTCACGGCGATCCGACGCAATGCGCAGATCGTAGAGATCCGCGTAGTACAGGCTGACCTGCGCAATGCCGACGATCAACAGGACCTTGAAGATCCCGTTGTCGTTCAGCAAGATGTCCGCAGCTCCCTCGCGGCCGAACCGGAGCGCGGCCGCTATCACGACCGCGATGATCATCAGCGCGGTCTCGCACCCAGCCAGCGCGAGCGACCGCGCCCGGACACGATGGACGAGGAAGCGGATCATAAACGCGCGATGTCGGCGCCTCCGCGCTCGCTGTAGCCGTAGTACTGGTAGTGATCGTCGTGGCGGCCCTGCGCCTCGGCGCGGTTGAGCACCACGCCCAGGATCCTGGAACGCCCGATGGCGTCCGCGGACCGTTTCACGAGGTCGTGGGGCGTCGAGCCCGCACGAACCACCAGCACCGCGCCCTCGACCATCGAGGCGAGCAGGTGTGCGTCAGGCAGCAGCATCACGGGAGGAGTGTCGAGAATGACCCAGTCGAACGACTGCTTGGCCTCTTCGAGCAGCCGCCGCATGCGCTCGGACGTGAGCCCGGCCATCGGGTCGGAGCTGGGGCGGCCGGCCGGCAGCACCGCGAGCCGCGGCGACACTTGCCGGACGAGCATCTTGGTTTCGCCGGTCGAGAGCAGGCCGTCGCCCAGGCCCAGGGCCGTGTCGAGTCTGAACACCGTGTGGAGCGACGGGCGGCGCAGGTCGGCGTCGATGAGCAGCACGCGCTTCTGATAGGACTCGCTGAACGTGAGCGCGAGGTTCGACGCCGTCAGCGTCTTGCCCTCGCCGGCCACCGCGCTGGCCACCATGATCAGGCGGAGCCCGGAGGTGTTGTGCGCGTCGTGGAGCACGGCCGCCAGGCGCCGGTACTGCTCGCGCGACGCCGGGCTCATGTTGTGGTCCACGACAATCTTCTCGGTCAGCCGGGCGTCGAGGCGCTCGAAGAGCGTGCTCTCGGGCGCGGCGGGCTCGGCCTGGCCGGCGGTGTCGTAGCTGCCCTGGGCACGATCGCGATTCTGGCTCTGTGCCGGCCGTTCACGGCGCTCGGGGACCTCGGCGGGATATGGCTCGCGCGCCAGCGCCTTCGCATCGCTCGACTCTTCGGGCTGCAGATCCTCGACCGTCTGCTCGGGCTCGGGCTCTACCGCTCCGACTCCCGCGGCCCGTCGCATTGCCTCGTCGATTCGACTCATCGTGTGTGCCCTATCCTCTCAGGAACGAAAACGTCCGCCGCTTGAGATCGCGGGGCCCGTTGCCATACAACTCGCGCAGCGACTCGTCCGACGGCTGATTCGCGTCCGGTGGAGCCGCCACCGGCATCGCCGCGTCTCCGGCCGGCCCCATGACGAGCAGGGACGAAGACCCAGTCTCGGTGGGAGCGGAGGGGAGCTCCGGCGGCTCCGCCGCCGGTTCCGGCGCCATGTCCCGGGTGCCCAGATCGAAGTCGCGGCACACCTCGCGAACGGTGCTGCTGTTCACGGGCCGCTGACCGATGGCAAATCCCGAGAGCAGCGCGTTGTCGCAGATCACGCTGATAGTGCGCGGGATGCCGCGCGACCGCTCGTGGATGAGCGTCACGGCTTCGCGCGTGAAGACCTGCGCGCCCAGGCCCCCGGCGGAGCGGATGCGGCCGGCGATGTAGCCGGCGGTTTCCTGCAGCGTCAGCGGCCGCAGCTCGCAACGCAGCGCCACCCGCTGCTTGAGCTGCCGCAGCGATTCGTCGTTGAGGAGCGACGTGACCTCGGGCTGCCCGGCCATGATCACCGAGAGCAGCTTGCGCTCGTTGGTCTCGATGTTGGCGAGCAGGCGGATCTCCTCGAGGATGTCCCGGGGCAGGCTCTGCGCCTCGTCGATCAAGAGGACAGTCGACTCGCCGGCATCGGCGCGGCGCTTCAGCACGTCTTCGAGCTCGAGCAGGAGCACGGTCTTCGACTCGCGTGCGCGGTCGCTCAGCTCGAAGCGCCACGCCAGCATCTCCACGAACTCGGCGCGCGTCAGCGCCGGGTTCTGCAGGTGCACGCAGTGGACGCGTTCCGGCTGCCGCTCGAGCGCCGTCCGGATCAGCGTCGTCTTGCCGGTCCCGGCGTCGCCCACGAGCAAGGTGATGCCGGTGCGGCTGGCAATCCCGTACTCGAGATTGCTCAGCGCCTCCCGGTGGACATCGGTCATCACCAGGAACCGCGGATTCGGCGTCAGGTCGAACGGACGCTCACGAAAGCCGTAGAAGGACTCGTACATGGATGCCGTCTTCTACCGGAGGAACCGATCCAGCAACCGGTAATTCCACACGACCATCACCGCGGCAGCGAGCAGCATGCAGGTGACGGACGCCGAGGCCGCAAGCAGCAGCTTCCGCCGCCGCGCCTGGCGGCGCTCGCCGGCGTTCGTCATCACCGGAATCACCGCCAGCACGGGCAGCGCCAGCGTGGTCATCACGTCGTCGTCGCTCTTGAAGCTGGTGTCGCGGTATTCGAGGAACGTCACGAGCCCGAGCCCGAGGGCCAGGCCGCCGAGGATGCCGAACATGTTGATGCGGAACCGATCGGGGCTGATCGGCTTTTCGGGCAGCCGCGCACCGTCGATGATCTTGAACTGCTCGCCGATCTGGCGGCGCTCGAGGTTCACGGCGATCTTCGACTCCTCGCTCTTCCTGAGCAGCGCCGTGTAGCCTTCCTGCAGCGTGTCGTAATCGCGCATCAGCTCGGTCAGCTGCGACTGCAACCCGGGGCCGGACTGCACGCGACCGGTCAGCTCGCCAATCGTTTCCTGGAGGCGTGCCGCCTCGCGCTTCTCGGACTCGAGGCGCTGGCGGATCTCGGTCATCTCCGTGCGCATCTGTTCCGCACGCTGCTGGGCCGCGCGATCCACGACGACGGGGACTGGCGCCGTCACGGCCGAAAGCGGCTGCTGGAGTGCCTCTTCGTCGGCCTTCTTCTCGAGCTCGGCGATCACGCGCTTGGCGCGGCCGATGTCGGGATGTTCCGGCTTGAGACGCAACTGCAGCGCGCGGAGCTCGGCCCGGGCCGTGTCGAGCTGTTGCGAGGCCGTCCCGGCTGCCGCCGGCTCGCTGCCGCGCCGCGGCGCGTTGCCGGGGACCACCGCTGCCGACGTGATCGGCGGCATTTCCGACAAGGTCTTGTCCAGGGCGAACAGTCGATCCCGGTCTTTGTTGCTCGATTCGACGATGCTCTGGAGCCGCGTTTGCGCGCCCTGCAGCAGCTGCAGGTTCGACGCCACCTGGTCCGGCAGGCGCCCGTTGTTGTGCTGGCGGAATTCCTGCAGCTTCCGCTCCTGGTCCACCAGCCGGCGGCGGGCCTCTTCGAGCTGACCCTTCAGGAACTGATCGGTCTGGTCGGCCAGCAGCTCGCGATCCTCGAGGTTCTCCTGCACGAACAGGGAGGCGATGCGCTCGGTGACGCGCATCGCGGTGCGCGCGTCGTTGGCGTCGAAGGACACGCTGAAGCTGTTGACCTCTTCCCGGCGCGAGCGAGGACGAGCCACATTGACGTTGATGTCGCGGCGCATCTGCTCGATCACGTCTTCCATGATCATGCGCCGGCGCTCACGCTCGTAGAGATTGAACTCCTGCACGATGCGCTCGAGGCGTGTCCGGCTCAGGATCTGCTGCGTGATCATGTTCAGCCGCTCGTTGAGATCGGCTGTCACCGTCGGCCGGACGAAATTCTCCGGCACCCGCTGCGGAATGATCAGAATCGAGGTCGAGGCACGGTACCAGTTCGGCAGGAACACCGACACCACCGCGGTCGCGGACGCGATGACCACCGCCGGAATGGCGATGTACCAGCGTCGTCTCCACGCTATCCGTACGTAATCGTCCGGGGTGTACTTCTTACCGGGAAGCATCGCGTCTCCTCGTTTTGTTCATCAGGGGGGCCCAGAGACTCACGTGGGCTCGGATACTCTGCCGGTTGACGTTGTGTGGCAATCCGGGCTCGAGCTCGACGAGCGGATCGAAGATGTATTTGTAGTAGGCGTAATCGACGCCGACATTCATGAAGCGGTTGAGCGCGGTCGAGAGCGAGACGGTGCCGCGATAGGAATCGAATCGCCGCTGCTGCACGCTGAAACCGGTGTTGCCGATGGTCGTGCTCGCGGCCGCCTGAAACTGGATGCGCCGGGTAATGAGGCCGCCGACGCCGATTCGTCCCGTATCGCCGAAGACGGGTTCCGCAAGGGTGTCGATGAAGAACGTGCCGCGCTGATAAGAGCCGTCGGCAAGCCACGAGCGGCCGATTTCGTGCGTGACGTTGACGTGGCCCGTCGCCCGGTACCGGGTTCGCTCGTTCACCACCGTCGCTTCGGTCCCGGCGCCGAACGTCAGGCTGGTTCGCCGCGTGAGAGACAGCGCGTGGTGGAAATCGAGACCCACGTCAGGGGAGTGCGTTCGGACGATGCGGGTCGGATAGTGGCCCTCGGTGTAGCGGTAGACCGTGCGCAGCGAGAGATCGCGCGTGAGCCCGAACTCGAAGCCCATCGACCCCGACTGCCGCCAGAAATTGTGCTCGCTCCGGTCTGACAGCCGGTAGGTGTACGACGAGAGGAAGCTCACACGCCGGGTCAGCTGCGCGTCGAGATTGGCCCCGCTCTCATACGCCACGTACTGCGACGCAATCGGCACGAAGTCGGGCTCCGGAGCCACCAGCGGTTCGAGCCCCGGATCGACTCCCGGCCCCGAAAGCCCGGAGAGGAACGTGACCGGCTGGTAGCTCACAGACTGGTGCACGGTCAGGTTCGGCTTGGTCAGCACGCGCACGACGCCGGCGATGTTTGCGTTGTAGGTCTTGAAATAGTCGTTCTCGAGCGACGGGTAGTAGCGGATGGATGTACCGGCGCCGGCGTTGAACTGCCCCCGCTCGGCGATGAGGCTGTAGTTGAGGCCGCCCGAGAACTGCGCCAGCATGCCCTGCCGGCTGGCTTGGATCGTGTTCCGCTGTGTCGCGTCGGCGAGGATGTTGTCGTCGTAGCCGCCACTGAGCGACGTGTTGGCCGTGAGCGACTGGCCGAGGTCGCTCACGCCGCTCGCAAAAATGCCCCGGTACGGCCGTTCGGGTCGGTTGGCCCGCGTTTGGGCAGCCGCCGGCACGCACGCCAGCAGCGCGAGACACGAGCAGAGAAAGGGGCGAACGGGCATCATCTACGGAATGTCTAGGGAACGACGACCGAGTCGCCCGGCTTCAGCTCGATGTTCTGCGAAAGGTTTTTCCCCTTCACGACGTCTTCGTAATTGAAGCGGATCATCGCTTCCTTGCCGTTTTCCTTCCGCACCACCACGATCTTCTTCTTGTCCGCGTACTCGTTGACGCCGCCAGCGATGGCAATCAGCTGGAGCACGGTCGTGGGTCCGGCGAGCGGGTAGGGGCCCGGCTTGGCCACCTGCCCGGTGATGAAGGCCTTCCGGGAGTTGATGCCCTTGACGACCACGGACACCGTCGGCTCCTCGACGAACTTCGTGGCGCCTTGCGTAATCGCCACGCGCAGCTGCTCGGGCGTGAGCCCTGAGGCCTGGATGTCGTTGAGCAGCGGCAGCGAGATCATGCCGTCGGGCCGCACCACGACGTCGGCCGACAGGTCCTTCTCACGCCAGTAGATGACCGACAGCTGATCGTCCGGCCCGATGGTGTATCCAGCGGGTGGAGTGACGCCAGCCGGAATCGCCGGAGCCGAGGGGCGGGCAGCCGCACTGGCGGCCGGCGCCGCGCCGGTACTCTGCGGCGCGGCAGACGCCGACACCGCGGCGCCGCAGCAGGCCAAACAAAAGGCGAAGATTCGTGCTTTTACCAAGATTTTCAGCGCTCCAACCCAGTTCGGTCCCGGTTCAATCCTAGACCGGCACGGCAGGCGAGTCGTGCAAGTACGTCGCCAGAGGTAGGTACGACGCCCTCGTCGCGCCTAATCATTCTACGACTGTCACTTAAGAACGATTTGTCCCCGCCCGGCGAACGCACTGTGTCGGCGGGAATACAGTCAGTGTTTCCGGCCCTTCCGACATTCCGACGCCGACAGAATTAAGTCTGCTCGCTGGAGGTCAATTCCCTCCGTCGTTGTCCAGTTGAGGCAGCCCAGCTTTATTCGTTGAGCTACGACGACTTACGGGAATATTGTCGGCTGGATTAGACCGATCCTTCACCGGCTTTGGTACCTGGCGAGCGTCTTGCGAACGACCGAGATTTCAGTATTGGTCTCATTCAGATCCAAGACGGAGGACTTTCCACGAATGGTTCGATCTGCAGCCGCCAAGAGTCTGTTGGAGCTGATTCGCTCGCGCCGCGCCAAGACGGGCGTCATCGGCCTGGGCTACGTCGGGCTCCCCCTGGCCGTGGAGTTCGGTCGCGCCGGCTACACCGCCATCGGCGTCGATCTCGACTCCCGGAAGGTGAACGCCATCAACGAGGGGCGCTCCTACATCGACGACGTGCCCACGGCGCACGTGGCGGAGCTCAAGGCTGCGAACCGGCTGCGCGCGACCACCGATTTCGACGTCCTCGCGGAGGTCGACACCATCAACATCTGCGTCCCGACGCCGCTGCGCAAGACGAAGGACCCGGACATGTCCTATATCGTCAACTCGGCGGAGGAGATCGCGAAGCGTATCCGTCCCGGCCAGTTGATCATCCTGGAGTCCACGACGTACCCGGGCACGACCGACGAGCTCGTGCTGCCGATGCTCGAGCGAGGCGGCCTCAAGGGCGGCAAGGATTTCTTCCTCGCGTTCTCGCCCGAGCGCGTCGACCCGTCGAACCGCTCGTTCAACACCCACAACATCCCGAAGGTGATCGGCGGCCTGACCGAGGATTGCACGGCCGTCGCGTCGGCCCTCTACGACGGGGCGATCAAAACGATCGTGCCCGTGAGCTCGCCGCGCGTCGCCGAGATGGTGAAGCTGCTCGAGAACACGTTCCGCGCCGTGAACATCGGCATGGTGAACGAGCTGGCGCTGATGTGCGACCGCATGGGCATCGACGTGTGGGAGGTCGTGAAGGCGGCGTCCACCAAGCCGTTCGGCTTCATGGCGTTCTATCCCGGGCCCGGCCTCGGCGGCCACTGCATCCCCGTCGATCCGTTCTACCTCTCGTGGAAGGCGCGGGAGTCGGGTTTCGAGGCGCGCTTCATCGAGCTCGCGGGCGCGGTCAACGCCAACATGCCGCACTACGTCGTGTCGCTCATGAGCGAGGCGCTCAACGGCGTGCGCAAGCCGCTCAACGGCTCGAAGGTGCTCGTCGCCGGCATCGCCTACAAGAAGGACGTGGACGACATCCGCGAGTCGCCGGCGCTCGACCTGCTGCACCTGCTGCGTGAGCGGGGCGCCGAGCTGTCGTATACCGATCCGTTCGTCCCGAAGTTGCCCGCCAAGGAGTGGCCCAACGGCATCGACCTCGTGAACGTGGACACCAGTACGGCTGCGTCCGAGGAGTACGACTGTGTCGTGGTGGTCACCGACCACAGTCAGTTCGACTACGACCAGTTGCAGCGCGTGGCGAAGGTCGTCGTGGACACGCGCAACGCCATCAAGTCTCCAGGACCCAAGGTCGTGCGCCTGGGTGCGGCGCGCAAGAGTCCGGCTCCCGAGCTCGCCTCGGCGCACTGAGTCACATCCTGCTTTTCGCCGGCCGGTGTTTCTCGCCGGCCGGCGCCCTCCCGCCATTAGCAATTCGTTAAGCCGGACGGTACGCTTGTTGCCACCTCATCCGTAGGGTGCCCGCGAGGCTCTCGAAACGTTGATGTTTCTGGAGTCTTCTGGGGAGATGCCCGAAGTGCGGCTCGGCCTTGTGGGGGAAATGTCTCCCCAGCCCAGGACTTCGGAGCGCGGGTGGGGTTGCATCGGGATGAGCGAGACGAGGGTTCGGACGCTGACGGCGGAGCAGAGTCTTCGACTGCTCAGCGCGCGCCGCGCCGTACCCGCGGGCCTGCCCGCCGATCTGCTCCTCCGCCAGGCGGCGGCCTATCTCGCCTCGATCTTGAGCGCCGCGGTCGTCTTTGCGGGATGGCGTGACGGCCGCTGGTCGATCCTCGCGCGGTCCCCTGGCGGCGCTCCCCTGCGCTTGCTGCCGGATGACGACTACGCGCTCGACGAGATGACCGGCGCCCACGGAGACGTCGTCGCGGTTCGAGTCGTGGACGGCGCGCCCTGGACGCTCGCCTCTCTTCCCGCGGCCGCGCACACCGCGCTCCTGATGATCGAGGGCGACTGGTCGGGATCGACGCACGCCCTGGCCGAAGCCGCGCGCGCACTCTGCGCGCCGGAGGGGTCGTCCACCAGCCTCGGCGACATCGGGCTGGCGGCCTACGAGCTCGCGCGCGATCTGGCCGCGGTCACCGGGCTGCGCGAGGTATGCGAGCTGGCCGTTCGAGCCGTGGTGAAGACGCTGCCGTGCCGTGTCGCCACGTTCGCGGTACCGACCGATCAGGGCAACCTGTCGATCGTCGCGACGCACGGCTATCCGGTGGCGCTGACCGAGCACCTCCGCATCTCGCCGGGCGCCGGCGTCATCGGCGCCGTGTATCAGAAGGGCGTGCCGCTGCGCGTCGAGGACGTGACCACGCTGCCCGGATTCGAGCGCCGGCGTTCACGCTACCGCACGAAGTCGTTTGCGGCCGTGCCCGTGACCGCCGGATCGGATGTGCTCGGCGTGCTGTGCGTCACCGATCGTGACGGCGACGTGGCGCTGTCGGTGGACGATGTGGCGGATCTCGGCATCCTGCTGGCACCGGTGGCACTGGCCCTGGTGCGCGAGCGCACACAGCGCCAGGCGCAGTTCTTCGCGCAGGCGGCAATCGTCGATCCATCGAGCGGCCTCTTCAATCGCCCCTACTTCCAGAGCCGCCTGCAGGAGGAACTGCAGCGCTCGACGCGCCAGAGCACGCCGGTGTCGCTGCTCATGCTCGACATCGACTCGTTCAAGAGCATCAACGACACGTTCGGACACCTGGCGGGGGACACCGTCATCAAGGACGTCGCCGACATCTTGAAGAGCTCGGTGCGCGTCTTCGACGTGTGCGCCCGGTACGGAGGAGAAGAGTTCGCGGTCGTGATGCCGGGCAGCAGTCTCGACAGCGCCACCGCGATTGCCGATCGCATCCGCCAGCGCATCCAGAGCTACCACTCCACCGACCGCGCGCTGTCCGGCCTGCGCGTGACCGTCAGCATCGGCGTCGCGGAATCGGGACCACTCGGGAGCGTGCGCGAGGTGATCGAGCGGGCCGACAGCGCGCTCTACGCCGCCAAGCGCGCCGGGAAGAACAGAGTCAGCACCAGCCCCAAATAGCGAACCGGCGTTAAGCCGGTTTGCCAGATACGGCGTCGGTTGCGTGATGCGCCATCCGCGTTGTTTGCGAAACTGCGCATCACGCAATCGACATCACGTTCAGCACGAGAAGAGACAGCGCTGTGGTTGGCTGCCAGTGGCCCAGAACGGCCGCGGCCTGTTCGACAGTTGCCCGATGCGAGCAGCGCAGGACGACGCACGCCGACTCATCGTCGTCGCGCGAGACCTGAATCCACCAGGACCGCTCGTCGAGGTGCACGCCGTGCACCCGCGCGACCCAGTGTGAACGGCCGTCCACACGGCGCCCTTCGAGCCCCGCCGCCAGCGGCCCGAGCCCGATCGGAGAGAAGTCTGCGGCAGCGTGCACTTTTGCTTCGCTCGCTCCATGGAGCTCCCAGAGTTGTGCCAGACGTCGCGGAGTTGTGTGCAGTCCGTCAAAGGCATTTCAGATCAGCGTGTTAGCCTGATCGAGGGCGATCCAAAGCGGTCAGACGTGTAATCAGAATGTCAGAATCGTAACCGGAACCGAGACTTTTCTTCGATTTTCCCGTTGATTTTATTCTTCTGAATACGGCAGACTTATTGTTCGCCTACCCGCTGGAGTTCGTTTCACAACAGCGAGGAGGATTCAAATCGTGTCCACTTCTTCGGTTGCCCGTCCACGGGCGTTGCCCCTACTCCTCGGCGAGAGCCCCGCCCTCGTCGAGCTTCGCCGAGATATTCAGGCGGCCGCCAGAACGGAGGCCAAGGTCCTGATTCTGGGCGAGACGGGCGTTGGCAAGGAAGTGGTGGCGCAGCTGATTCACGCTCAGAGCGCGCG
Source organism: Vicinamibacterales bacterium (assembly GCA_036004405.1). Classification (GTDB taxonomy): domain Bacteria; phylum Acidobacteriota; class Vicinamibacteria; order Vicinamibacterales; family UBA2999; genus DASYRM01. The sequence continues at coordinate 48,143 of DASYRM010000145.1, read as the reverse complement.
CGTCGGCCGGTCCTTTGTCGCCGTCAACTGCAGCGGCATCCCCGAAACGCTGCTCGAGTCGGAGCTGTTCGGACACGTCCGAGGGAGCTTCACGGGCGCCTACCGCGACAAACCGGGCCTCGTGCGCCAGGCCGATCACGGCACGTTGTTCCTCGACGAGCTCGGCGAAATGAGCCTGCGCATGCAGGCCGTCCTGCTCCGGTTTGCGGAAACGGGCGAGATTCAGCCGATCGGCTCGGACGCGGTCACGGGCCGCACCGACGTGCGTTTGATCACCGCCACGAACCGGGACCTGCGCCGGCAGATCGAGGGCGGGCAGTTTCGCGAAGATCTGTATTACCGCCTGAACGTCATTCAGATCGCGGTGCCGCCCCTGCGCCAGCGCGGCGACGACGTCCTCCTGCTCCTGCGCTACTACCTGCAGCGCGCGAGCGAGGCGCACCGGCTGCCGCTGCCCGAGCTCACGCCCGAGGCCGAACAGCTGCTTCTCCGGTACCAGTGGCCCGGCAACATCCGCGAGCTGAAGAACATGACCGAGCGGCTGGTGGTGCGTGCGAGTGAACTGCCGATCCGCCCCGAGGACCTGCCGCGGGAAGCTCGTGGCGAGTCCGAGCCGAGCGCGCCCGTGATGGTTGCGCCTGGCGCGGAGGACACCCCGCGCGCACAGACGGCGACCGGCCGTCATGTGGTGAAGGGTTCCGAAGCGGCCGAGCGGCTCTGGAACCGTTTGATCAACGGCGAGGATTTCTGGACCGTCGTGCACCAGCCGTTCAAGGCCCACGAGCTGACGCGCGACGACCTCGCGGCGCTCATCGACCGCGGCCTGCAGCACACCCGCGGCAGCTACCGCGCGCTGCTCGCCACGTTCGGGCTGCCGACGTCGGACTACAAGCGCTTCCACGCGTTCCTCTACCAGCAGAACTGCAACCTGCCGGTGGGTCCGTACCGCAGCGCCAAGGCGTCGATTCGCGGCAACCCGCGCCCCGACTCCTACACGCGCGCGTCCGCCTAGCTGCCTTCGTAGGGGCAGATCTTTAGATCTGCCCGACCATCACAACAGTGCGGCCACGCCGGCCGCTCCGTCCTCCATCTGGTAGTCGTACATCAGCGCCACATCGAAGGCTTCGAACAAGAGCGCGCCCAACGCGTCGTGCGCGCCGTGGGCGAGATAGGCGGTGAGATCCGCGAGGGTGTCGAACTCGAGGATCGCCGCGTACTCGTAGTCCACCGTCATCAGCTGCTCGTAAGGGCGTCCGTGCAGGATGCGGCGGCCGACCTGCGCCCGGCGGATTGTCGGAATGTCGCGCAGCGCCGCCTCGAACGCCGCGGCGAGCCGCTCCCGGCCCGCGGCATCCAGCCCGGGCCTGGGCTTGAACAGAACGACGTGCGCAATCATCAGCGCTTCGGCCCGCGAGGGCCGCGCGGGCCGCGTGGGCCACGCGGTGCGGCGGGTCGACCGCCACCGGACGGCTTCGTGCGCGGCGGCCGTTCCTTCCACTCGCGGCGAGGCCCCGCCTTTGGATCCCGGGGCCGCTCCTTCCATTCCTGCGGCCCCGTGGGCCGCGGGCTCGTGGGGCGTGGGCCCGTGGGGCGTGGGCCCGCCGGCCGCTCCTTCCACTCCGCTCGCGGCGCCGGCTTGGGGCCGCGGGGACGGTCCTTCCACCCGCCAGGCCCGTCCGGTCGTGCACCCGGCGGCCGCTCTTTCCATTCGCGACGGCCTGCGGGACCTGGACGGCCGGAGCGGTTATCCGGCCCCTTCGGGGCATCGCCCGTCTGCCGGCGCTCGAACCGCTGCTTCCGGCGGTCGACGTTGCGCGCCTTCTTGGCGTCGATGTACTTCTGACGCGGATCACGGTGCTCGCCGCCGGGTCGCCAGTCGCGGCCGCGGTCTCGCGGCCGCTCCTCTTCCCGGGCGCGAATGAGCGCCTCGCGGGCGGCCTCCGGCGATTCCCACAGCCGGCCGCGTGTGAACCACTGCATGACCGCATCGGGATGTTTTTCCTGGAGCCGCTTGAACGTCGGCAGCAGCTCATCGCGCTCCGCGGCGCGGAATGCCGTCGGCAGCCCGCCGACGAGGATGGTCCAGTATGCGAAACGTGGTGGCACTGGTGCGGCCTACTCCAATCCCAGACGCTTCATCTTCTCGACGAGCGTGGTGCGCTTGATGCGCAGCACTTCGGCCGCCTTGTTGCGGTTGCCGCGCGTGCGCTCGAGCCCGCGCCGGATCAGGTCGCGTTCCATCGAGGCCAGATACTCGTTGAGGTCGAGCCCCTCCTCGGGAAGATCCACGTACGGCGTCGCGGTCACCGGTGGCGCTTCCTGCATTTCCGGCAGCAGGTCGCCCACGTCAATCTCGGGGCGCGACCCCCGCATCGTGACCGCGCGTTCGACGGCGTTTTCGAGCTGCCGGACGTTGCCGGGCCAGTCGAACGCCATCATGCAGCGCATGGCGCCCTGCGAGATCTGGGGTGGCGCCTCCGGCGCGAACTTGTTCACGAAGTGCTTGATGAGGAGCGGAATGTCTTCACGGCGCTCGCGCAGCGGCGGCAGCAGCACCTGGAAGACGTTGAGCCGGTAGTAGAGATCCTCTCGGAACGAGCCCTCGGCGATCATCCGCTTCAGCGGCGCGTTGGTGGCGGCAATGAGACGCACGTCCACCTTGATCGTTTCGTTCCCGCCGACGCGCTCGAAGGCCCGCTCTTGGAGCGCGCGCAGCAGCTTCGTCTGCAGTCCAAGGCTCATCGTTCCAATCTCGTCGAGGAAGAGCGTGCCCTTGTGCGCGAGCTCGAAGCGGCCCTGGCGCGCGCTCACCGCCCCGGTGAACGCGCCTTTCACGTGGCCGAAGAGCTCGCTCTCGAGCAGCGTCTCCGGCAGCGCGGCACAGTTGACCGCGACGAAGCGGTGCGTCTTGCGCGGGCTGTTGTGATGAATCGCCTTGGCGATGACTTCCTTGCCGGTGCCGGTCTCGCCGGTGACGAGCACCGTGCTCGCCGTGCGCGCCACCGTCTCGAGCATCGAGAAGAGCGGCTGCATCGCCCGGCTGCGTCCGATGATGCCCTCGAACTGATAGCGCTCCTCGAGCTGCGATCGCAGGTAGGCGTTCTCCGAGCGCAGCCGTCCTCGCTCGAGCGACGTCTGGATGACGTGCATCAGCTCGTCGAAGTGAAACGGCTTGGTGATGAAGTCCGACGCGCCCTTTTTGATCGCCTCGACGGCGTCCCGCACGGTGCCGTAGCCGGTGATGACGATGGCGGCGATGGCGGGGTAGCGCTGGCGCGCCGCGTCGATCACCTGCGTTCCGTCCATGCCGGGCAGACGGAGGTCGGTGACGAGGATGTCGAAGGCGAACTGATCGAGCAGCTCCAGCGCCTGCTCGCCGCTGCCGGCTTCGACAACCTCGAATCCGCGGTCGGCCAGACGCTCAGCCGTCGGCCGGCGGAGGCTTTCCTCGTCGTCCACGAACAGGAGGTGGGGTCGGCCAGGGTCTGCCACGGGCGCCAATATCTTGACACAGCCGCGAACCCGGCGTTAAGCCGGTTTGCCAGATAGTGCGGGCGGTCCGCGTTCTTAGCGGGCCGCCCCAGTCCAGCCCCGGGCAGAGCCGCGCAGCCTAACGAATCTCCTTGAGCTGCCGATACGCGTTCTTGAGGGCTCGCCGGGACTGTCCCCGGCCGCCCGCCGTAGGCGGGCAACGCTGAAGCCAGGCCCACAGGGGCCGAAAAGAGATCATATGGACCGTCAGACGCTGTCGATCATGAAGGCGTGCGAAGTGGTTGGAGTGAGCCGCCGCACCATCTACAACTGGATTTCGGCCGGCAAGGTCGAGTACATCCGCACCGCAGGCGGCGCGATTCGCATCTTCGCCGACTCGCTGTGGCGCGATGCGGGTTCGCCCTCGCGTCAGGTGAGCGCGACCGTTCGGCCGACCGGCTCGCACGCGTGAGCCAGCTCCGGGAGTCCGCGACCACCGCGGACTCGGCGCTTCAGGCCGGTGGGGACCTCCGCGTCCTTTTCCACCGCCTGAACAACCAGCTGGGGATCATCCTCGCGTGCGCCGAGCTCCTGGAGCTCAAGGCCCTGGACGACGTCAGCCGTACTCGTGCGACTGAAGTCGTCGCGAAGGTGCTCGACGCCATGGGCACCGCCAAAGAGATCCGGCACCAGACCAACCTGCTGTAACCCCTGTTCCCTCCCGGGACAGGATGCGCCTGCTCCGCCCCCTTCTGTTCCAGCCCGGCACAACCACGCTCAGTTTCGTAATCGGAACCGTCAGTTCTTTGGCTCGGCTCTCCGCCGATTCGTCAATCGATTGACGAATTGTCTCGTTTCAGCGCACGGCCCGCGTGCGGAAACTGCACAAAAGCTCGACCGCAACGTGTTCCATTTATTGAACTTAGAACACGGGTTCTGACCACGATTACGTCGGAATGACCGAGGCTGCGCGGTTTGGTACTTCGGTTGCCTTAGGAATGGGCCGGAGGACAACACATCACATGCGCCCCCAGCCCGGCTCCGACAACACCCGCGTCGTCAACAGCATCCCCTTCGTCGAACAGCTCGCTCGTCGCGTGGCGGCTACGATGCCCCACTCGATCGATATCGGCGATCTCGTCCAGGACGGCGTCATCGGTCTCATCGATGCCGCGAACCGCTTCGACGAGGGGCGCGGTATCAAGTTCGAGACGTTCGCCGAGCGGCGTGTCCGCGGTGCGATGATCGACGCGCTCCGCAAAGATGCCTGGCCGCGTGGCGTGCGCCGTCAGCGCCGTGAACTCGAAGCCGCCCGCGAGGAGCTGCGCCGCGAGCTCGGATGCGAGCCGTCGCTGGCCGACCTGGCCGCGAAGGTCGGCTCCGACGAGAAGCGTCTGGGCCGCACCATCGTTCGCATCAACGCCATCGAATCCACTTCACCGCTCGCCAACAACGAACATCTCGACGAGGCCACCCTGCCGGCGGCGCTCATCCCCTCCGAGCCCGAGCGCCCGGACCTCGCGTTCGAGCGCGAAGAAACCAAGCGCCGCGTGCAGGACGCGATTGCGACGCTGCCGGCCCGCGAGCAGAAGGTGATCGGTCTCTACTACTACCAGGAAGCCACGATGAAGCAGATTGGCGCCGAGATCGGTGTCAACGAGTCGCGCGTGTCACAGCTGCACGCACGCGCCATCGGCCGGCTGCGCGACGCGCTGTCGCACATGGCGCCGGGGGCCGAGACCTTCAAGATTCTCCGCAGCGCCATCCTCGAGTTCCACAAGCCGAAGATGGCCAAGGCCACGCTGGCGAGCACGTCCCGTCCGGCCGCCGCGGTCGTCGTGGACTACGCGAGCGTGTCGCGCACCGCGCGCAGCAAGTCGCCGATGCGGAACGGCTTGACCAGCCAGCGGCAGCCGCTTTCGGCCAGGAAGCGCTCGGCGTCGGTGGCAGCCACGTCGCCGGTCACGAAGATCACCCGCCGCGCGAGCGACGGCGTCCCCGCGGCGATGGCGCGGTAGATCACCATTCCGCTGACGCGCGGCATCTTCAAGTCGCAGATGACCGCGTCGTAGCCCCCTTTTCGAATGCGGGCGAGGGCATCCTCGCCGTCGCCCGCGATTTCCACTATCAAACCGGCATCCTGCAGCGCTTCGCCCATGGCGCTGGCGAGCGCCTGCTCGTCTTCCACCACGAGCACCGAGGCGCCGCGCAGGACCTCCTTCGGAGTGGGCGCGGGTGCGGGCAGCGGCGGCGCCTCCGCCGTGGCGGTGACCGGCAAGTCCACGACGAACGACGTGCCACGGCCCGGCTCCGAGTCCACTCGGATGCGGCCGCCGTGATCCTTGACGATGTTGTAGGCCACCGCCAGGCCGAGGCCGGTCCCTTCGCCCACCGGCTTCGTCGTGAAGAACGCGTCGAAGATCTTGGTGCGGATGTCGGGCGCCAGCCCCGGGCCGTCGTCGCTCACTTCGAACGACACCGTGTTGAGCGCCGCGTCGTGCCACGTCCGCACCACGAGCGAGCCGCGGCCGTGGCTCGCCACCATCGCCTGCTCCGCGTTGTTCATCAGGTTCAACAGCACCTGCTGGATGCGGTGGGCGTCGGCAAACACCGGCGGCAGGCCGGCGGCGAGCGCCTTCACGACATCGATGTCGTTCGCCGCCTGCTCCTCGGCGCGCAGCTCCAGCGTCTCGCGGACGACGTGATTGAGATCGATCATCGACCGCGTGGAGGGGCGCGGCTTGGCGTAGGTGAGCAGGTCGCGGACGATGCGTGTGGCCCGCTCGGTGGCGGCGACGATGGCGTCGGCGCCGCGCTTGGACGTGGCATCGAGCGTCTGTTCCTGGAGCCGTTCCGCCCAGCTCAGGATCGTCGCCAGCGGGTTGTTCAGCTCGTGGGCGACCTGCGAGATGGTCTGGCCGAGCACGGCCAGCTTTTCCGCCTGCAGCAGCTGCTGATACAGGTCTCGCGAGCGGTCCTTCAGGCGCCGTGCTTCGGTGGCGTCGCGGAACAGCGCTTCCACCAGCACGACGCCGCGCTGGCGATCGACCTCGGCGCGCGCAGTGATCTCGACCACGATGACGCTCGAGTCCAGGCGCAGCATGCGCACGGGGTACGACGTGAGCGTGCCCTCGCTGGCGAGCCGGTCCAGGAAATCCGTCCGCGCCTGCGGGTCGGCGAAGCGCTCGGCCGCAAACGGCACCACGCGCGCCTCTGGCGTCGCCGCCGGGTGTCCGAAGAGCTGTTTGAGCGCGGGGTTGGCGACGATCGTGGCGCCGTCCTCGCTGCTGTGTGGACGGACGGTGCCCACGAACACGCCTTCGTGCACGGCGTCCAGCAGACGCCCGAAGGCTTCGGCGCGGCGGGCGTCTATCGCGATGATTCTGCCTACTTTAAAAGCGGTGCCTTCTTGGCGGCCGTCGGCGGCGGCTTGGGCGTCGGCGTGGACGAACCGAAATACGCGCCGTATTTCTTCTCGATGGCCGCGCGGATCGACGTGACCGAGGCGCCCGAGTTGAAGAGCAGCATCGCTTCGCGGCCCACGTCGATGCAGATCTGGCAGCCGATGCCGTGGGGCTCCCACTCGGTCACCATGCCGTTGGCGGCGCGCGACTTCACGAAGCAGTCGTGATTGCCCTTGTGACCAAGCCGGGGATTCTCGCAGCCGCAGTAACACGGCACGTAGGAGAGCACCTCGGGGTGCCGAGCCGCGAACTCGAACACCTGCTGCACCACTTCCATCGGGCGCGCCGGCGCATACCCGACCCGCGGCAGCGGCGGGAGCGGTCCGACCGCGGCCTTCAACGGGAGTGCGGTTGTGGCGACCACGGCGTGCGACGCCATGGTGTCTGCGCCCACCCGGAGGGCGGCCCCGCCCGCTGATCCGTGCTCGTGTTGGCCGGCAGCGGCCGCCGCCGGCAGGGCGGCTATCAGGGCCGCGAGAGCAATTCCGTGCAGTCGTGACGGCATCGGCGCCATCGTAACCGATCTGCCGCGTGGGACGGGAGTCGTGACGAACGGGCCCGGCCACGACCGAGGAACATCCGTGATGTGGGCGTTGGCCGGGGCCGATAACCATGACGTGAAGAACGGGGTTTATTACTCGAACCGCAGCGATCCATTCCTGGCGCTCGGCGTCGCGATGGTGAGCTACGTGCTGCTGTCGCGACCGACCGCCGCCCTCTTCGAGTGGGTCGCGACGGTTCCGGAAGTTCGCGACCTCCGGCTCATGCCGGCCGCCATCATCGCGGCGACTATCTTCGGCCTGTATCAGTGGCGCCAGCGCCGCCAGCTCAGTGGTGTGGCCATCGGCGCTGCCATCGCGTCGAAGGAAGCCCTGGAGCGCGCCGAGGAAACCTCGCGTCTGGTCAACTTCGCTCATGCGCTCACGCGCATCCCGGAGCTCAAGTCGGTGGCGGCTGCCGCGGCCACCCACATTCCGCTCCTCGTGCCCAACCGGCGCGCCTGGGTCATGATCCGCGCCGCCGGCGTCTGGGAGCCGCTGATGACGGTCGGTGACACGCCGCCCGCCGATCGCGAGCGGGGCGCCCGGCGCGCCATGGGCGAAGGCGGCCTGCAGGTGAGCCTGCCGACCGACGACGAGTGCTTTCCGGTCGTCATCGCCGACACGCCGGTGTGCGTGCTGGGTGTGTCGTCCGAGCCGTCGCTGACCGCGCACCAGCGCAGCGTCCTGACCACGGCGGTGGCGCTGCTGGCGGCGTCGCTCAAGAACGCGGAGCTGCTGCAGGAGCTGCACGAGAACGGACTGCAGGACGGGCTGACCGGCTGCTTCAACCGCACGCACGCGATCGACTCGCTCGACATCGAGCTCAAGCGCGCGCGCCGCACCAAGCGGCCGCTCTCGGTGTTGATGTTCGATCTCGACTCGTTCAAGTTGATCAACGACCGCTACGGCCATCTGTGCGGCGACGCCGTGCTGGCCGCCGTCGGCGATCGCATGCGCGGCGCCACCCGCGCCGGCGACCTCAAGTGCCGCTACGGCGGCGACGAGTTCATCGTGCTCCTGCCGGAGACGCCGCTTGCCGGCGCCAAGCTGGTGTGCGAGAACCTGCGCAGGGCGATCGAGAAGGATCCGATTCCGTGGGCCGAGGGGCAGATCGTGCTCACCGCCAGCTTCGGCGTCACCGAGATGAACGCCGGGGAAGCCGATCCGCTGGCCGTGATTGCTCGCGTGGACGCGGCGCTCTATCGCGCCAAGCGCGCGGGCCGCAATCGCGTCTGCGTCGCCGACGAATCTCCCGCCAACGTATAGGGAGGGCCCCTCAGACCTGCCAGGCGGCGGGCTGCGAGAAACTCAGCATTGACAAGCTCAGGCGTGGGGCGTAGGCTCTCGCGCCGTGCGTCGGTCCTCGCGCCTCGCACAAGCGGCCGTCTCGTGCCTCGTGGCCGCCTCATATGGGACCCTCGCCTGCGTTCTCACGTGGCCGCTGCCCCTCTATCTGCGTACTCGGCTGCTTGGAGACCCTGCCGGCGATCTCGGCGTGTACGTGTGGAATATCTGGATCTTCAGGCATGAGCTGATACGGCACGCGCACCTGCCGTTCTCGACCGACCACGTGTTCGGCGCTACCGGCGCCGCCGATTTCAGCCTCCACAACTACGCCCCCGTCGCCGGCGCCCTCGCTATGCCTCTCATCGGCGTCCTGGGCGTCGTGGCGACGTTCAACGTCGTGATGCTGACGGCCATTGCGATGGCGGGAGTCGCCACGTTTCTACTCGCGCAACGGCTGGGGCTGCGCTATTCAGCGTCCTGGTGGGCCGGTGCGCTGTTCATGGCGTCGCCCGTGCTCACGGCACGGGAGACCGCGCATTTCAGCCTCGTTCTTGCGGCACCTCTCCCGCTTTTCCTGTGGGCATTGCTGCGTGCCCTCGATCTCCGTCGCGTCCGGGATGCCGTGTTGGTCGGATCGATCGCCGCGTTCGCCATGTATTCGGACGCGTACTATGGGATCTATTGCGCTCTGATGGGCGCGGTCGTCGCCGCGTGGCGCTTTCTTCGAGTGCGCTGGCCGGAGAGTCCGTTGCCGTGGCGACGCACGACCCGGGCCGCCAACCTGATGGTGAGCGTGTTCGGCTTTGTCGTAGGAGCGCGGCTGGTCGTCGGCCCCTTGGCGATCGCCCTCGGCCCAGTGAGAATCGGCCTGCATTCTTTGTACACCCCCCTGCTGCTGCTCGTCGTGTCGGGAGCGTTCCGCATGTGGCTGCCGCGCCGCCCGTGGGTCGGTCCTCACGACCCTGACGCTCAGCTCGTGCGGCTCGTGCGGCTCGGGCTGCTGTCGGTCGCGACGTGTCTCGTGCTGCTGTCGCCGGAGCTCGCCGGCATCGCCATGCGGGCCGTCGCCGGCCGGCTGCCGGACACCCCCGTCTTCTGGCGCAGCAGCCCGCGCGGCCTGGACCTGCTGGCCTACGTGGTACCGAATCCAAATCATGCGTGGTTCGGTGAGCACACCCGGCCGTGGTTCATGCCGCCGGAGCCGGACGCCTTTCCCGAGTTCGTGAGCGCGTTTCCGCTCGCCGCCGTCGCGCTCGTGGCGGTGGCCGCGTGGCGCCGCTCGCTTCCGCCGCTCTGGACGATCTTCACGGGACTGTTCGTCTGGCTCTCACTCGGGCCCTTCGTGTACGTCGCCGGCGTGAACACGAACATCATCGGCCCCTGGGCGCTGCTGCGCTATGTCCCGGTGATCGGGATGGCGCGGTCGCCGGCGCGCTTTGCCGTGGTGGCGGCGCTCGGGATGTCGCTGCTCGCGGCCTTTGCGCTGACAGCTCTTCGCGAGCGCGGTTCCCGCCGCGCGACATGGCTGGCGGCAGCGGTCGTCGCTGCGGCGGCCTTCGAGCTCGTGCCGGCGCCGCGGCACTTGTACTCGGCCGCGGTGCCGGACATCTACCGCTTCGTTTCCGCGGCGGCCACCCGAGACGAAGCAGGCCGACTGCTCGAGCTGCCCACCGGCATCCGCGACGGCACTTCCTCCCTGGGCAACTTCAGCGCGCTGTCGTCGTTCTTTCAGACCAGCCATTGCCGGCCGATGGTGGGCGGTTATCTCTCGCGCGTGTCGACGTGGAGGAAGCTCCAGAACATGCGTCTGCCGATGTTGGGCGCCCTCACCGTGTTGAGCCAAGGAGGCACACTCTCATCCGAGGACGCGGATCGCGCCCGCGATGCGCGCGACGCGTTTCTCGCCCGTTCTTGCACGCGGTTCGTTCTGGTGAACAGGTGGCGCGCCTCGCCTGAGTTGCACGAGTTCGCGCGGCAGACCCTGCGGCTGATGCTGGTTGCCCAGGATTCGAATTACGCCCTCTACACGCCCGCAAACCCCCCGCTGTGCGATGCGCCGGCAGCTGGGTCTCGGCCTCTGTCGGACATCAGCTGGCTCTGGCAGCCGGCGGAGTAGACGCGCCCTTCGCATCCGCCAGACGCGCGGGCCAACGCCCCGCCCTATTCGAGCGCGAAGGTCATCGCGCCGTCCACCACCACGTGGCCGTTGACGCGCGCGAAACCTTCGAGCTGTCCCATCCGGCTGCGGAGCCGCTTCACGCGCGCTTCGATCTCCACGACGTCGCCCGCGTAGACGGGCCGCCGGAAGCGCACGCGCTCCATGCCGCGGAAGAGAATCAGCTTTCCCTGGTTCTCGGGCTTCGACAGGATCAGGATCGCACCCACCTGGGCGACGCACTCGGTGAGAATGGTCGGCGGCACGGTCGGCGGTTCGCCAGGCGAACGGGCGAGATAGCTCTCGTCGTGCGAGACGTTCTTGATGCCGACGATACGACGGTCGGGCTCGAGCTCGGTGATGCGATCGACGAGCAGAAACGGATAGCGGTGCGGGAGAATCCGTGCAATCGCTTCGTATTCGAGCGGCAGCGTCAGCGGCATCGTCAACCCGGAAAGTATAATTCCAGCAGGCCGATGACCCGTTCCGTTCCCCATGAGTGAGCCCACGCCCGGCGCGGCGGAATCGCGCGGCGCGCCGCGGGCCGCCACCGAGTCGGAGCTGCTGTCGACGCTCTTCGAATTGGGGCGGGAAGTCACCGCCGTTCTCGATCTCGAGGAGCTGCTCGCCAAGATTCCGCAGCTCATCGCCCGGCTCACGAAGTTCAGCGCCTTTTCGGTCTACCTGCTCGACGAGAAGAAGCAGGAGCTGCGCATCGCCTATGCCGTCGGCTACCCGGACGCGGCGCTGCCGAACATGCGCCTGCGCGTCGGGCAGGGCGTCGTGGGCGCTGCGGTCGAGGAAGGCCGTCCCATCCTGGTGAACGACATCCGCCGGGAGCCGCGCTACATGGGCCCGCTGCGCAACATGCTGTCGCAGCTCGCCGTGCCGATGCGGCGCAAGGGCAAGGTGATCGGCGCGCTCAACCTGCTCAACGAGTCGGAGGGCGCGTTCACGTATCAGGACGAGGCGCTCCTACGGCAGTTTGCGGCGCACGTGGCCGTGGCGATCGAAAACGCGCGCCTGTTCCGGTCCGAGCGGCAATACGTGGACACGCTCGAGACGCTGGCCGAGATCGGTCGCGAGATGTCGTCGATTCTCGACCTCGATGCCCTGCTCACGCGCATCGCCAGCCTGACCAAGCGCCTCGTGGACTACCGCACGTTCGGCATCCTGCTCCTCAACGAGGCCAGTCTGGAGCTCGAGATGAAGCTGGCCGTCCGCTACGGCAAGGGCGCGGAGTCGAAGCACGTGCGGCTCGGCGACGGCCTCGTCGGCTGGTCGGCGCTGCACCGCGAGGCCGTGCTGGTGTCGGATGTGTCCAAGGACCCGCGCTACATCAACCTGGTGGACGACGCGCGGTCCGAGCTCGTGATCCCGATGCTCATCAAGGATCGCTGCATCGGCGTGTTCGATCTCGAGAGCCCCGAGCTCGACGCGTTCACGAAGGAGCACAAGGAGCTGCTGACGCTGCTTGCGAGCCAGGCGGCGGTGGCGATCGACAACGCCCGGCTCTACGAAGAAGTGCGGCGGAACGAAGAGCGGATCGAAAAGGAGCTGCGCTTCGCGCAGCGCGTGCAGATGGCGCTGCTGCCGACCGAGCTGCCGCGGCCGCTCGACGACGTGGACGTGGCCGCGCGCATCGAGCCCGCGCGCGAGCTCGGGGGCGATCTCTACGACTTCCTGATGCCCGACCCGCGCACGCTGGCGGTTGCCGTCGGCGATGTGTCGGGCAAAGGGGCGCCGGCGGCGCTGTACGGCGGCTTCGTCGCCGAGCTCGTGCGATCGCGGACGATGCGGCGGCGCTTTTCACCGGATCTGTTCCGCGTCTCCGGCGTGCTGCAGGCGATGAACACCATCCTCCACGAGCGCCAGCTCGAGGAGTACTACTGCACGCTCTGCTACGCGTTCTTCGATCTCGATCGCCGCATGGTCACGCTGGCCAACTCGGGCCTGCCGTATCCGATCTTCTGCAGCGGGGATCGCTGCGCGCAGATTGAACTGCCCGGCGTCCCGCTCGGGTCGTTTGCCGGCGTGACCTACGATGAGATGGAGCTCGAGCTGCGGCCCGGCGACCTGCTCGTGTTCTGCACGGACGGTATTTTCGAGAGCTCGGACGAGCGGGGGTCGGAGTTTGGTGCCCGGCGCGCGTGCGAAGTGGTGGAGCGGCGCCGCAACGACTCCGTGCAGACGATCGTCGACGCGATGTTCGACGCCGTGATGGAGTTCCGCGGGGGCGCCGCGCAGACCGACGACATGACCGTCGTCGCCGTCCGCTATAACGGTTAGTACCGGCTCTTCCGGCTCTGTTCTTCGATGTGCAGGCCGACGCTGCGGCTGCCGAACGACGCCACTTCTCCCACCCGGCCCTTCACCTGCACGCGCGCCCCCTTCACGGGCACTGCGCGCGACGACCGCGCCAGCACGGCGATCTCGCCGCTGCCGTCGTCGATGTTATAGAGCTGGAACGGTACGAGCGGGACGCCGAAGCTGCCGGTGACTGTGCCGGTGACCTGCACCGTCTTGCGGTCGAACCGTCCCGGGTCGGTCTTGATCTCCGCGATGCGAACGGCTGACACGCATCCCGTCAAACACAAGGCGCTCACCAGCGCCAGCGCGAGCCAGGCTCCGCCGGATGTTCTCGTCATGGCGTTCACTCCTCACCGCCGTCCGGGGGGTGGAGCAGCGGGGACGGTGTCAATGGTCGCGCTCGAACCGTGAACGTGCAAGCCGGGAAGCGGCGATGCCAGCGCCTGCCTGAAGGTTACGCATCCCGGTGGTCCGGCGCGACCGGTGACCGGACAATCAAAGAGCGTGCCCAGGAGTGCTGGCTTAGATCGCGCGGATTTCCAGGAGTTTCAGGCCACGGTGGGCGGCAGCGTCATCTGCCGGTGTCAGTGGCCCAGGACAGGAGAGAGTGGGCCGCGCTCGATCGAGCGCGGCCCGGAGTGCAGGTGGTCTTACCGAGCCTTCCGTCGGAGGCGCATGCCAGCGCCCAGCAGCCCAAGGCCCAGGAGGCTCAGGGTAGCGGGCTCGGGTACGACATCCGCCTGCGAATAGACGACGTTGTCGATGCCGAATCCATCCGCCGGGCCAGCCGACAAGAAGAAGAACGCGCTGGTGAACGGCGTGTCCGACGTGAAACCCCAGAAGCCGCCATTCAGGTTGGGAATCGCCACGATCGTGCCGTCGACGTTCACGCTGGTCGTACGAGCGTCCGAGATGCCCTGCCAGTTGGCGCCGAACGCCGTGATCGGGAAATCGAACGTCAGCGTCAGGCCGCCGGCGTCCCCGGTGGCGGCGTTGATCTGGGCCGAGCCGTTGACATCGTTGTTGCTGGAGACGGGCCCGACGTTGTGCCACTCGGCACCGAAGTCGCTGCCGGACATGCTGACGCTGAAATCACCCACGTCGACCGGGGCCGCCTGGTAGGAGGTGCCGGCGAAGCCGGTGAAGTCCTCTTCGGAGAACGAGCCCACCGCCGCTTCCCATGCCGCTCGATTGTTGAAGATGGTCAGGACCGGGGCGGCCTGCGCGGCCACCACAGCGAAGGCGGTGATTGCCGCCGAAAACGCAAGAACGAGCCTCAGCCTCATTACGGTTCTCCTTGTGCCGTCGCACCTAGCAACAGCCCTGCCACCCGGCGCGATCATCAAAACAGCCCAAAAAAGCCACGATCGCCGGCTCAAGGTCACGGTCCCTCCGCATTTAGTCTGCCGGTTCTGGCCCTTCCCCAAAGGGTCAGTACGTATTCAGATAGCGCTCGATTTCCCACGGCGAGACCTGCCGGATGTAGCTGTCCCACTCGGTGCGCTTGGCGGTGATGTAGTGGTCGAAGATGTGCTCGCCGAGCGTGTCCTTCATCAGCGCGCTCCTCTCGAGCTCGTCGATTGCCTCGCTCAAGTTGCCCGGCAGCTCGTCGATGCGCAGATGCCGGCGCTCGCGATGGCTCATCTTGTAGATGTTCTTGTTCACCGGCGGACCGGGATCGAGCTGGCGCTCGAGCCCATCGAGCCCCGCGCGCAGCATCACCGCCAGCGCCAGATACGGGTTGCACGACGGATCGGGCATGCGGAGCTCGATGCGCGTCTTCGGTCCGCGTCCCACCGGCACGCGGATGAGCGGACTCCGGTTGCGCTCGGACCACGCGATGGCGGTCGGCGCCTCGTAGCCGGGCACGAGCCGCTTGTAGGAATTCACCAGCGGGTTGGTGACGGCGCAGAACGCCTTCGCGTGCTTCAGCAGCCCGCCGACGTAGTGCAGGCATGACCCGCTCAGCTGACGCTCCGCTTTCTCGTCGTAGAACACGTTGCGCCCGCGCGAGAAGAGCGACTGGTGCGTGTGCATGCCGCTGCCGTTCACGCCGAAGACCGGCTTCGGCATGAACGTGGCGTGCAGGCCGTGACGGCTGGCGACGTTCTTCACGACGAAGCGGAACGTGCTGACGTTGTCGGCGGTGAGCAGCGCGTCGTCGTGCCGGAAATCCACCTCGTGCTGGCCCGGCGCCACCTCGTGATGCGCCGCCTCTACGTGGAATCCCATCTGCTCCAGCGAGCGGACGATCTCCCGCCGCACGTCCTCGCCCAGATCGACCGGCGTCAGATCGAAGTAGCCACCGGAGTCGTGCGTCTCGGTCGTCGGTTGTCCATCGCGGCGCTGAAACAGGAAGAACTCGGCCTCGGGGCCGGCGCGCATCGCGAAGCCGCGCGACGCCGCCAGATCGATGGCGCGCTTCAGCGTCGATCGCGGGCAGCCGGCAAACGGCGTCCCGTCCGGGTTGGCGATGTCGCAGATGACCCGGGCCACGCGTTCCGATCCCGCGTAGGTCCAGGGCAGGACTTGAAAGGTCGACAGGTCGGGCTTGAGGTACATGTCGGACTCTTCGATCCGCACGAACCCCTCGATGGACGAGCCGTCGAACGTGATGTGCCCGTCCAGAGCTTCGCCGAACTGCCGATCCGGCACCTCGACGTTCTTGGTGGACCCGAGGATGTCCGTGAACTGGAGCCGCATGAACTTGACCTGCTCCCGCTCGGCGCGCTCCAGAATGCGGGCCTTCGAGTCGTCCTTGGGCATAGGGGCGAATTATGCCAACTTTTCCCCGATTGACCCCGTCAGAGAGGTGTGAGGCAGACGGAGGTAGGTATGAAAGCGCTGATGGGAAAGCTGTTACTGGCCGCAGTCGTGGCCGGTCTCGTGGTCGCGGTGCTCGGAGCGGCCGGCGTGATGAGGCCGACAGTCGTGTGGGCCCAGGACCGTGGCGTGCAGCGGCTCGAACCGCGGCGGGTTCAGATCGACGGGATCGGCGGGTCGATCGGCGTGACCGTGCGGGACGTCTCCGCGGAGGAGGGGCAGCGGGCGAAGCTGTCGCCGCCGCAGGGCGCGTACGTGACACAGGTCGAGAACGGCAGCCCGGCCCAGAAGGCCGGCATCATGACCGGCGACATCATCGTGGAGTTCGACGGCGAGCGCGTTCGGAGCTCGCGCCAGCTCTCGCGTCTGGTGCGCGAGAGCCCGGACGACCGGACCGTGAAGAGCACCATCGTCCGCGACGGCAGCCGCCGCACGGTGGACCTGACGCCATCGAACGATCGGGCCTCGTTCACGCTGCCGGATCTGAGCGGGCTCGATCGGCAGATGCGCGACCTGGCGCAGAGGTTCGAATTCCGCTACGACGGTCCCGGCGGCCGCGGTTTTGGCGCGTGGAACACCGGGTCGCGTGGCCGGCTCGGCGTGGCGCTCTCGAGCGTGAGCGACCAGCTGGCCGACTACTTCGGCGTGAAGCGCGGAGTGCTCATCACCTCGGTCGACATGGACTCGCCGGCCGGCCGCGCGGGGCTGAAGGCCGGGGACGTCATCACGTCGGTGAACGGCAGGTCGGTGGACGGTCCGTCTGACGTGCTCGAAGAAGTACGGCGCGCGGAGGCCGGAGGCTCGCTGGCGCTCACCGTGACTCGCGACCGGAAGGAGCTGAAGCTGAGCGCGAAGATGCCGGAACGCGAGCGCCCGACGGTACGCACCGGTCGATCGATCTAGGGCGGGTAAGGCGGATAAGGCGGGTAGGGCGGGTAGGGCGGGTAGGGCTGAACTACGAGCCCGTGGCTTCCAGCGGCTCGCTCGGAGTCGCGGGCGCTGCCTGCGGCGTCAGCGCGGTCGCAAACTGCGCGGCGAGAATGCTCGTGAGCGCTCGCGGCAGCGGGCCAGGCGCCGCGCCGTTCGCCAACTCCACGGCCAGCACCCCCGTGCGGCGCGGCCCCTGGAACATCGGGGCCGCCAGCGCCGCACGCGACCGCGTGTTGCCATCCACCCACTGCAGCTGGCCCGAGTGCCACGCGCGCGTGGTGACGTTCTCCTCGGACAAGGGCAGCGCACCCAGCAGGCCCTGGGCATCGGGACCGTATCCGTGCGCGAGCGCGGGTATCAGCTCTTCCTCGCCGCCGGCCAGCCACACCACGATGCCGGCCGCGCCGATCACGTCCGCCGCACGGTCCACGAGCGCCGCCAGCGTTTCGCCGCTGTCGGCGCGGGCGATATCGGCACACAGTTCCGCCGCCGGCACGAGATCGAGCAAGGCTCCGCCTCGGACCGACCCTGCCGGCTCCGCCTCGCTCGATGACAGCGTTTGATTGCCCGCGCTCCGCGCGGGCGTAGACGACGTGGCTCCAATCGCCGCGGCATGGGCCGGCACGTTCTCCGCGGGCGCGGCAATGGCCGCGTCCCCTGCCGGTTCGCCCAGGATCGACAGGCTGGCGGAGGTGGCTGGTGCGCGGGCCGCCTGCCGCGGGGCGAGCAACAGGACGCCGATCGCCCAGAACGCCGCCGTGCCGCCAAGGACCATCCAGAGCTGCTCGACGAGAGTGGCGCGCGCCGTCTCGGTGGCGTTGCCGTCGGCAGCGCGCCATTCGAGTGCCGCAGCCCGCATCGCCTCGGCGCCGGGTTTGGCTTCGTCCTGCACCAGATCGGCCGCCATCAGGTCGTGTCCGTCGCGCAGGTTCTCTTCGGCCTTCGCGACGGCGGCCACCACGCGCCCCGTGATGTCGTCGAAGGTGCGCGCGGCCGATGCGGATGCGGCGGAGGTACGCAGCCCTGTGGCCTGGGACTCGATCTCCGCCAGGAGGCGCCGGACGCGGGCGAACCAGTCGGCTTCGGGCTCGCGCGCCGGATCGAAGAGCTGCTGTGTGGCGTCGAAGCGGGCGATCGACTGCACGAGCGTGTCGAAACGCGAGTCGGCCCCGTGCTCGGCGGTCGCGATTGTCGCGAGCTGCCGGTCCACGCTCCACGCAAACGCGGCCGCGCCGGCTGCGGTGACGAAGAGCAGCACGACGAGGCCGTGGCGAAGCGCGCGTCGGTGCATCAGATGAGTCTGAAACTCCTCGGACAGGATAGCAGGGAACTGCCGCGCGCGACGCGCGCGATCACGCGAGGGGCAGGAGCGGGATGAGTCTCGCCACGATCCATGGAAAGAGACCCGCGAAGATCAGCGCGCCCGTCAGCGCGACCAGACCGCCGGAGATGAGCTTGGACGCGGCGCGTCCAACGTGCGCCGTCGCGCGTCGATGGAACGCGCCGAGGGCCAGTGCTGCGACGAGCAACGGCAGGGCGCGGCCGGCAGAGTAGATGGACAGCAATTCGACACCACGCCCGATCGTGTCGGACGAGGTGGAGATTGCAAGAATCCGGTCGAGCACTGCGCCCCCGAGCGGCGTCCAGCCGAAGGTGAGCGCGCCGCCGGCGGCGAGGGATACGGCGACGCCACGCCATGTCGGCTCGGGCGCCCCGTTGGACCTCGCGTTCGCGAACCCCAGCAGGCCCATGTCCCGCAGGCCGAGGAGCGCGAGCAGCACGCCGGCGGCGCGCTCGAAGAGCGTCAGGTGCTCGAGCAGCGTCTGGCCGATGGTCGTGGCGCCCGCCCCGAGCCCCACGAACACCAGCGAAAACCCCAGGAGAAACGCGAAGATCTGACGGGTCCCGCGGTTCCACACGTAGGAAAGGAACGCGGGAACCAGCGGGACGACCGCGGCCGACACAGTGGAGAGGACACCCGCCCCGAGAGCGGCAAGAAGCGTCGGCAAGTCATCCATCTACGCGCTCTACGGACGCCGGGCCGCTACGGTTTGCGCGTGAGGCGCGCCCGGAACGCGCGGCGTTACTCGCCGTGTGTGCCGGCCGGCTTGAGAATGGCGTAGGTGGGCAGACCGATCCCGCCGAGCCGCTCGATGACCTCGCGCGCCGGCGATTCATCGAGGTGCTCGGCCTGGAACTTGATCTTCACGTAGCCGTCCAGCGCAGTCTTGACCGTGGGGTTCGCGAGCGTGGTCTTGTCCATCGTGAGGCAGTTCTTGCACCACGTGGCCCACATGTCCACGAGCACCGGCTTCTTCTCGCGCCGCGCCACGGCCAGCCCCTCGTCGAGCGACGCGTGCCAGCCGTCCTTCACCAGCGCTTCCACGCTCGACGTCACCTCGCCGGCGTCCACCCAACGATCGGCGAAGAGCCCGTAGGCGAGGTAGCCGTAGTAGGCGGCGGTGGCGAGGATCACGACGCCGAGCGCCTGCTTGACCCGCACCATCCAGGCGCCCGGCTTCGGGAGCCGCGTCAGCCCCGCGCCGGCGATCGGCCAGGGAATCGCCATGCCGATGCCGAGCACGAACGGCAGCCCGAGTGCGATCACGCGGCCCTGCGCGTAGAGGTTGCTCGAGAAGAGCACGACCTGAATGACGACCGGCGCCACGCAGGCGCCGGCCAGCAGCGCGGCAATGGCGCCCATGCCGAAGGCGAGGGCGATCGAGCCCCGGCTGCCGCCGCCGGTGCCGACGGACGGCGAGAATCTGGAGAAATCGATCGCGAAGACGTCGAACATCGCGAGCGCCAGCGCAACGAAGACGACGGCAATCGCGGCGTTGAACCATGGCGAGGCGTTGATGCTGCCGAACGTCCCCGCGGTGAGGATGACGATCACGCCGAGGATGCCGTAGACGGCGGCCATGGCGGCGCCGTACACCGCGCCCAGCACGAAGCCGCGCGACCGTGACGATGCCTTGGCGCCGGCGCCGATGATGGCCAGGTTGATGGGAATCATCGGCAGGACGCACGGCGTCAGGTTGAGCGCCAGACCGCCCATGAGCACGAGCAGCAGGATGGCGAGCGGCCCCCGTCCTTCGAACAGGCCGCGCTCCTTGACGCCCTGCTCGGCGTTCCTGATGAAGGTCAGGAACGCGTCGCTGTTCATGTAACCGCCGGCGGTGGCGACCACCGTGAAGTCGTCGAGCGTGGCTGGCGTCGCGGAGACGTTCGGCGGCGCCGGCGTGAAAACGATGGGCCCGTCTTCCTGCGGTGGTGGCGCCCCGGTTCCGAACGCGATCTGCTTGAAGAGATCCGGTTGGCGAGGGGTGACGGCGGCCTTGGCGCCCGCCACCGTGATCGTCCAACGCACGTCGGCCGTCACTGGTGCGAAGCACAGTTTGTCGTTGCAGGCCTGATAGCGGAAACGCGCGGGCACCTCGATCGGCCCCGCCGCGGTCCCGGCCGCCACCGAGAACTGCACGCCCACGAGGAAGCGCCGCTCGAAGACCGCGAGCGGTTCGTCCTGCCCCTCCAGCTTGAAGTCGGTCGCCTTGGGAAACACCACTTCCTCGGCGTGGACGCCAGGGATCGTCGGGAACGTCAGCCTGGTGGCGATGAGCGAGGGATCACGTGGGGCGTTCGACTGGAGGTGGTAGCCCTCTGGAACGCTCACCTCGAGAAGGGCGCGGACGCGCCTTCCGGCGCGGGCGTCGGACTCGACGTCGGCGGAAAGATCGGCCTTGACGCCCCGGAGCTGAGCACCCGCGGGGAATGCCGACAGCAGCAGCAGAACGAGCGCCGCTACGCCCGTCTTCATGATCAGCCGACAGGCTTGAGCGGAATCAGGTTCTGCAGGCCTTCCATCTGGACGTTGTGCCCCTTTACCGGCGGCAGGTCCTGGTACATGAAATCCCACTTCCAGCGTTCCGACGGGTTCGACGCCTGGAGCCAGTGGCGCGCGGACACCGGCCGAGAGAACGGGACGGCCTCGGCGGAGCCGTATGGACCGTTCGGCCGCGCCGCTGCAATCGCACGGCGCACGTCGGCCGACGACTGGTAGCCGAGCTGCAGCCCCAGTGCCCGGCCCACGTTGGCCAGGATCTGCCAGTCTTCGCGCGCCTCTCCAGGCGGCGCGATGGCGCGCGAGACAGCCTGCACGCGCCCCTGATCGTTGGTGAAGAGCGCGTCCTTTTCCACGAACGCGGCGCCGGGCAGCACGATGTCGGCCGCCGCCACGAGCTCGTTCATCACCACGCCCTGCACGACGAGCGCCGCCAGCGTGCCCGCGCGCCGCGCGTCCACGATCCACGAGATGTCGCCGAGCGAGCCGTCCGGACCCGGGCTCACCACGTAGAGCACGCGCACCTTGCCCGCGGCGACCGCGTTCTTCAAGCCGCTCAGATTCGGCGTCTGGCCGTCGCCCACGTCGAAGCCGAGATCGCGCGCGCCGGCGACGTTCGGCGCATCGACGGCCGGAATCGGGAACTTGTTGCCGGCCGGCTGCGGCTTGTCGCTGCGCGTCCACGTCACCGCGACCGACTTGAGCCCCTCGGGCCCGACCATGCCCTCGACCACATCCTTGAGGACGAAGAGCTCCTCGGTTGCCGCGTGCGCCGACACCAGGAAGCGCACCGACTCCGGATCGGCAGATCCCGCCTGCTGGATGCGGTCGCGCAGGCGCGGCTCGGCGTCGTGCCAGGCCACCTGCTGCAGATCGTTGCCCTGGCGCAGCATCGGCTTGCGCAGCCGCGCCTCGCCTTCGATCCAGTGGTACTGGAAGCGGCCGATGTCGCACATCCAGTAGCCGTTGACCTCGGGGTTGAAGCGCGGCGTCATGCGAATCAGCTGCGAGCCCTTCGCCCATTCCGGCTTGGCCTTGAGCCACGCACTGGTGCTGCACCCCTTCGAGCACAGCGTGCACGTCGTATCCACGACGTTCGGGTTGTCCCAGGGCCGCGCCTTGAAGCGGTAGTCGCGCGTGGTGATGGCGCCGACCGGACAGACGTCCATTAGGTTGCCGGAGAGGAGCGAGTGCACACCCTCCTCGCGGAAGGTGGCGATTTCGCTGCCGGCGCCGCGATCGATGACGCCGATCTGCGCGTCGCCCTCGACCTCGCGCATGAAGCGGACGCACCGCGTGCACAGGATGCAACGGTTGCGGTTGAGCATCAGCGTCGGCCCGAAGTCGACGTCGGCCTTCACGCCCTCGCCATCGAACGTGCGGCGCGGGAAGTCCATGCGGCTCTCGGCGGGGCCGAAGGTGTAGGAGAAGTCCTGGAGCGGGCACTCGCCGCCCTTGTCGCACACCGGGCAGTCGAGCGGATGGTTGACCAGCAGGAACTCGAGGACGCCGGCCCGCGCGTCGACCACTTCCGGGTCGCGCGTCGAGACCACCATGCCGTCGGTGCAGGCCGTCGAGCACGACGTCTGGAGCTTGCCCATCTTCTCGATCTTGACCACGCAGACGCGGCAGGAGCCGTCAACCTGGAGACCGGGGTGGTAGCAGTAATACGGGACCGAGATTCCGGACTCGATAGCCGCCTGCAGGACGGTCTTGCCCTTGGCGACCGTAACCTGCCGTCCGTCGATGGTCAGCGTGACCGTATCCATAAACCGCGATCATATCAGGGCCTTGGGCCTTGGACCTTAGGCCTTGGCCGGCGTGGTTTTATTGCCCCTCGAACTCCGCGATGGCGGCCGAGTCCACGTTCACCTGCACCCGCCGCACCGGAGCGTCCGTGGAGATCACCTGCTCCACCTCGGCGTCGGTGACGGGCACGATGACCTCCCGGGTCTTGCCGTCGGCCATGGTCAGCGTCACGGTGACCGGAAGGTCGAAGACGTTGTCGGCCGGCTGAGTGAAGCGCACCGTCACGTGGCCGTCGGCGATCGTGGACTTGAAGCCGATGCGCGGGATATCGGCGCCGTAGACCCACCGCTCGAAGAAGCGGTCGAGCGTGCGGCCCGACTCGGCCTCGAGCGCCCGCTCGAGGTCGTCGGTGCCCGCCTTCTGGAACCGGCGGTCGTCGTAGAAGCGCCGCAAGCCCGCAAAGAACGCCTCGTCACCGAGCAGGCGGCGCAGCATGTGCAGCACCGCGGCGCCCTTGTTGTACACGATGGCGCGGTACACCCGCAGGTCGGTCTTGATGTGGCCCAGGCGATAGCCGAGGTGCACCGGACCCTGATCCGACTGCGACAACGACCAGCGGCGGAACTGCTTGAGCATGTCGCCGAACACTTTGTCGCCCCGCGACTGGCGCGCGTAGAGCGCCGCGAAGTACTGCGCGAACCCCTCGCTGAGCCACTGCTCGTGATAGTTCTTCCATCCGAGCGCCTGGCCCCACCACTGGTGCGCCAGTTCGTGCGCGAGGAAGAACTCGGGGAAGCCGTCGAAGGCGGCGGGGTCGCCTCGCCACGAGGTGTTGGCGGCCGGCACGGGGTCGTTGAGGACGGCGAAGTATCCCGGACTGTGGCCGCCGGGCAGCTCGCTCTCGACGAGCGCGATCGTCATCGTCGGGAAAGGCGCCTCGCCGACGAGGGTCGAGTAGAAGCGCATGATCTCCTCGACCTGCGTGGCCAGCTGGCGGCCCCGGCCCTGCAGTCGTGGCTGTGCCTCCACGGCTACGGTCACCTTGTCGATGTCGGCGCCGGGCCGGGACGCCTGGATGGTCATCGTCTTCTCGGACACCCGCGACAGGCGCGACACCACGAACGCCAGATAGCGCAACGGCTGATCGGAGCGGAACACGAACGAGACGCCGTTCTGCAGCGTGAGCCCCTCGCGCAGCGCGACCACCTGCGAGGCTGGCACCAGCTCGCCGCTTGCGACCGCGCGGTAGCCGTCGGGCACCGTCACGCGGATCGTGGCGGTGGCGAAGTCCCACACCGGGTTCTGGGGATACCAGTAGGTGCGGTTGCTCAGCAGGTAGTGCGGCTCGACCGGGAAGAGCGTCTGCGACTCCTGTCCGGGGTCGCCCGCCACGGCCACGGTGTCCACATCGAGGTCCTGCGACGTCATCCGGCCGTCGTAGGTCACGATGAGCGTCAGGTCCGAGTCCTGGGGGACCACCCGCGGCAGCGAGACGAGCACGGTGTCCTGCCCGCGCACGCGCAGGTGCAGCAGCGGTCCGTACTCGACGCTGACGACGCTTCGCACCTGGAGCGCCTCGGCCAGGCGCAGCGTCACCGACGCCATCGACGTGCTGCGGACGCGAATGGCCAGGCGGGTGCGCCCCTGGATGATCTGGCGTTCGGGCTGCACCGAGATGTCGACGTTGAAGTCCTGGACGTCGTAGTCGCGGAACGCGTCGTCGCTGTAGAACCGCCCGCGCGCCGCCAGCTTGGCCGCCGAGGCATAGAGCGCGATCGTCTTCTTGTTCTCGCGCTGGAACAGGCTCACGTCCTCGGCCTGCGCCGACGCCCGCGAAAACGTCAGCGTGTCGTAGCGCCGCGTGTCCACTTCGGCCACGAAGTCCTTGTTGGGCGGCAGCAGGTACCAGTCGTCGCCGCTCAGATCGCGCAGATCGACCTGGAACGACTTGGGCGACAGTCGCTCGAACACCCCCTCGGCGCGCCGTGCGGCGCGGGCGTCGAGCGGCGCGGGCGACAGCTGCATCGCTGCCACCTGTGCGCGGTAGTCCGATGGGTTGAGGCGGATGAAGGCGGTCTCGAACGCGGCATTCAACGTTTCCCGTCCGGAGAAGATGCGCAGCTGCCCGCGCTCGGCCGGTGGTGACGGCAGGAACTGCATCTCGCCGCGCCCGATGAGCACCATCCCCGTCACGCCATCGTCGGTCTGCACCGGGAACACGGTGCCCTCGTCGAGCGCAATCGTCAGGTCTTCGGACGTCACCTTGAAGTTCTTGGCGGCCAGCGGCTTGTCGGTGTCGAGGCGGAGCCGGTAGAGGCCGTCCACCGAACTGATGCCCTCGAGCAGGACGATCCGCCACGACGCGAGGTTGCCGTTGGGCGGCCGGCGCACGTCCATGCCCGCCGTGAGGATCCGCGCGCGGCCGGGTGTGGCGACGAAGAACTCGACCACCAGCCGGAAGCCGTCGCCAGGCGGCACGCCCTCGAGCGGCGCTCGTTCACGCTCGCGCACGACGGCCTTGACGGCACCGGACAGGAAGAGGTCGGTTTCGTAGCGGCGAATGCCGGCTTCGGCGGCGCCAGGATCGAACAGGCCGGCGAACTGATCGCGCTCGCCGCGCACCAGCATCTGCTCCAGACGTGCGAGGAGCGCCGTCACCGGATCGGCGTTCGAGCGTTCCTGCGCGGCGGCGGGCCCGGCGGCGCCGGCAAGGCAGACGACGGCGAGGAGCACTCGTACCATCTGTTCCTACTACGCCCTGCGGTGCCCGACTAGAGTACTCCCTGCGGGAGCGGCGGCAAGCGCCGGGCGATGAGCACGGTGAGGTCGTCGAGCAGCCGTCGCTCCTCGGTGTGCACCTGCACGGCGGCAAACAGCGCCCAGCCAAGCTCGCGCGCCGATCCCCAGCCGCCGGCGTCGGTCGTTCGTTCCACGCCGGCTTCGTCGAAGGGCTGGCCCTGTCCGTCCTCGGCTTCGGTGACGCCGTCGCTGTACATGACGATGACGTCGCCCGCGTTCATCGTCGTGCACCCTTCCTTGTACGCGGCCTCCTGGAACATGCCCAGCGCCATGCCGCCCTCGCGCAGCCGCTCGTAGCTGCCGGCGGCGCGCCGCAGCAGCGGCGGGTTCTGGCCGGCGTTGACATAGCGCATCTCGCCGGTGGTCGGGTTGAGCGTCGCCAGGAAGAGCGTGATGAAGCGCGAGCCGGGCGCGTGCTTGACGATCTGCGCATTCAGCCGCGCCGCGAGGTCGGCGCCCTGGAGGCCTTCGTCCACGAGCGTGCGCATCATGGCGAGCAGCAGCGCCATCAGCAGCGCCGCCGGGCTCCCCTTGCCGGCCACGTCGCCGAGCGCCAGCAGCACGCGTCCATCGCGCAGCGGCAGGATGTCGTAGAAGTCGCCTCCCACGGTGTTGGCCGGGCGGGTCATGCCGAACGCTTCCAGCTCGGCGGCGTGAAAGGCGCCGCGCGGCAGCATCGCCTGCTGAATCTGCCGCGCAATCTCGAGGTCGTTCTTGAGCGAGAGCCGGTCGGCCACTTCCAGCAGCACCAGCAGGTTGAGCAGCAGGAACCCGATGAGCAGCCACAGCGTGCCCGGCGCGAACGCGGGGTGCGGCACGAGCAGGAAGTGCATCTCGCGGTACAGCTCCATCAGGCCGATGAGCGTTGCCACGAGCGAGATCGCGTAGATCAACCGGCGCGCCGGCGTGAGGCGCAGCGTGAACGCCAGAAACAGCATTCGCGCCGACCGCACCACGCGCTTGTGCCACGGCAGCTTCTGCAGTTCGTCGAAGTCGATGCCGCGCGAGAAGAACCGGTAGGCGTCGGGCGTGTCGCGCGTGAACAGCCGGCCGAGATCGGTGGTGTTCAGGCCGCGCGTATAGGCCTTGAGAAAGTGATCCTTCTCGGATCGTGGCAGCGGTGGAACGCTCATGACGCCGTCGCCACTCCGAGCTCCCGCGAGGCCTGCGCGAACGCGTCGAGCGCCAAGGAGAGATCCTCGCGCGTGTGCGTGGCCGTGACGATCGTCCGGATGCGCGCCCTGCCCTTCGCGACGGTGGGAAAGCCGATCCCTTGCGCGAAGACGCCGAGCTCGAACAGCCGATCGGACAGCCGCATCGCGAGCGCCGCGTCGCCGACGATCACCGGTGTGATCGGGCTCTCGCTGCGCCCGGTGTCGAGCCCGAGGGCCGTGAGCCCCGCCTTGAAGAAGCGCGTGTTGTCCCAGAGGCGCTGGATCAGACTGTCGTCGGATTCGAGCACGTCGAGCGCCGCCAGGCAGGTGGCGGCGACCGACGGCGGGTGCGACGTCGAGAACAGCAACGGCCGCGCCTTGTGATGCAGGAACTCGATGAGCGCGCGCGACCCGGCCACGTAGCCGCCGAGCGCGCCGATGGCCTTGGACAGCGTGCCCACCTGTATGTGCACGCGCCCGTGCATGCCGAAGTGATCGACGGTGCCGCGGCCCTGGCGCCCGAAGACGCCGCTTGCGTGCGCGTCGTCCACCATCATCAGGCAGCCGAACTCGTCGGCCACGTCGCAGAGCGCCGGAAGGACCCCGAGGTCGCCGTCCATGCTGAAGACGCCGTCGGTGATGAGGAGCGTCTTCTGCGTTCGCGGGAGCGCCGCCACGATCTCGCGGGCGGCGGCGGCGTTGCCATGAGGAAACACCTTGATGGTTGCGCGGCTCAATCGCGCGCCGTCGATGATGCTGGCGTGATTCAGCTCGTCCGACACGATGACGTCGTCGCGCCCGAGCAGCGAGGCCACGGTGCCGGCGTTGGCGGTGAAGCCGCTCTGGAACACCACGGCCGCCTCGGTGTGCTTGAATGCCGCCAGGCGCCGCTCGAGCTCCATGTGCAGCGCCATCGTGCCCGCGATCGGGCGCACCGACCCCGTGCCCACGCCCAACGAACGAACGGCTTCGAGCGCGCGTTCCCGGAGTGCGGGGTGTGTCGTCAGCCCGAGGTAGTTGTTCGACGAGAGATTGACGACCGAACGGCCGTCCACCGATGCCCGCGCCGCCTGCTCGCCGTCGAGCACGCGCGGTGAACGGAACAGCCCCTGCTGGCGAAGCTCGTCCAGCGCTGCATCGACGAAGGCCAAGGGCCCTGCGGACATGGCAAGAGGGCCAGTATAAGGGGGCTGGGGGGCTGAAGAGCCAGGGGTCAGGGTTTGAGCGTGAGCAGCACCTCTTGCGCGTCGCGAAACAGCATGCGAGCCCCGCGTGCCTCGAGCGCGGCGGAGAGGCGTCTGCCCCGTCCGTCGACGTAGGCGCCTTCGTGGACGATGACCGCGGTGGCGCCGGCCCTCCCCAGCGCCGCCCACGCGCGTTCGCCTTCGGGATCGGCGGCCCCCAGCGCCGCCACCAGCAGGCCGTAGTGGACCGGTGTGAACCCGCTGTAGCCGTTCACCAGCCGTCGCCAGTGGAAGGTCGAGTAGTACATCGCGCGCAGGTCGAAGTCTGGCTGGCCGAGCGGCAGCTCCGCCAGCACCGCGTCCGGCGCTTCGCGGGCCACGGCTGCGTAAACCGGCGGTAGATTGCCACGACCCCGTAGCCGCGGCTCCGGCGCGTTGAACTCCGCGACCGGACCGGCGCCGTTGACCGCGAACGGATCCACGCGCGCCTCAGCCAGGCAGAGCAGCCACAAGACCCCGAGCACCGCGATGCCGGCAGGCCGGCGCACGAGACGGGCGGCGCCAAAGCCGCCGAGCACCGAGAGCGCCAGCAGGCCCACCATCCAGAACCGGGACGGCGCGCGCACGCCGTCAAACCCAGGCACGAGCTCGTACAGCACGCGGTACGGCGCGAACAGATCGAGCGGCCGGCCCATCGACGTGGGTAACGGCCCGAGCGACAGCCAGAGCGCCGCCAGAAGCGCCACCACCCATGCGCCGCGCGGCCACAGGAACCCGGCGAGCCGCGTGCGTGCGCCGGGGCTGAGGATCAGAACGAGGACGCCGGAGGCAGCCGCGCGGACGAGCAACTGGGTCGCGTCGCTCACGCGCAGCACGACGCCGCCCAGGTCGAGCGCGAAGCGCCGTCCGAGTAGCACGGCGGCGAAAAGGACGACGTGAACCGCCGCGACGACGATGAGCACGCCGACGATGGCAGTGCGGCCGTCACGTGGTTTTCCTTGGGGCTCGTCGTGTCTTCGTAGGGGCACATCGTGTCTTCGTAGGGGCACATCTTTAGATGTGCCCGATGTGCCCGACCAGAGCACCCCGATCGCTGCGAGCAGAAGGGCACCAAGCCCCGGAAACAGCTGCCCCTCCGGCTTCGGGAACGCCTGCGCGGCCCGGCCCCACAGCGGATGCTCTGCAAACGCCGTGAGATAGGAGTAGACGTCGGCCGAGTAGCGCGCCACCTCGGCGAGCGTGCGCGTGGACGGCTGAAGATCGCGCAGCGCGAGATACGGCAGGAAGAGCGGCACGGTGACCGCCGCGACGGCCGCGCCCGCGGCCGCGAGGTCCCGCCACACGCGAGCGGAGCGCCACAGCCCGCGTGCCGCCATCTCGGCCAGGATGTAGACGGCCGCGAACGGCGTGAAGTAGAGCAGGTAATAACCGCACGACAGGTTCTGCACGACGAGCGCGGCTGCTCCTCCGGCGAGCGCGCGCCGCCGGCCCGTCTCGAAGTAGCAGCGGAAGCCGTAGAGCGCAAACGGCATCCACTGCGAAGACAGCACCTGCAGGTGCGACGACTGCGGGAAGCGGTAGGGCGCGAACGCGAACAGCAGCCCCGCCGTGAAGCCGGCCGCCCGGCTGCCGGTGATCGTGCGGACGAAGAGGAACCCGCCCAGCCCCGACAGCACGAACGTCGAGAGGTACAACAGGTTGTAGCAGAGGACCGCGTTGCCGGTGAGCGCGTAGACGGGCAGCACCTGCAGCGATTGCCCGATGAAGTGTTCCGAGTAGGCGAGCGTGTGCGTCGCGGGCGCGAAGATGTTGGCGTCGAAGTAGGTGGTGAGGCGCCCGGCGTCGCCACCGAGGACGGCGAGCATCTGCGAGCAGTTCCACGCCAGGGCCCAGATGACGAGCACCGGGTCGCCGAGATCCCAGGCGACGTCGTGAGACAGCCCGCGCGCGAGCGGCCACGTGGCCCAAACGGCGATGATGGTGTAGACGAGCGCCGCATGTGCGGCGCCAAAGCTGCGGAGGCGCACCGGCGTGATTGTACGTAGAGGCGGACCTGACAAGGTCCGCCTGCAGGCGCACCTGGGAGGTGCGCCTCTACGAACGCAAGTACTCGGCGGTGAAGGCGCCGATGTCGGCGTAGATCGCCCGCAAGTCCGACGGCTGCGCCAGGAACACGATGCGGAACGTGCCCGCCTCGGGCGCCATGCCGAAGCCCGATCCGTAGACGGTCAGGATCCCCGTCTCGCGGAGGAGCGACAGCACGTAGTGCTCGTCGGTGCGGCCCGGCGGCAGCGTGAGCTGCGGCATCGCGTAGAACGCGCCGCGCGGCGCCACGCAGCGCATCCCCGGAATGGCGTTGAGGAGGTCCGTCGTCACCTTCGCGCGTTCGGCCAGCGCGGCACGGAAGGCGGGCTGGTGCGAACGGTCACCGAGCAGCGCGGGTGCGACGGCGTGCTGCATCGGGCCCGGGCTGCACAAGCGTCCGTCCGCCATCTTCTTGATGGCCGCGAGCGCGTCGTCGAGGCGCGGCGTCTTGCCGACCACCAGCCAGCCGGTTCGCCATCCGGGCGCCAGGTAGGCTTTCGACAGGCTCGAGAACGCGATGATCGGGGCGTCGGGATCGAGCGTGGAGAGCAGTGGCACCGGACCCTCGTAGCCGAGCTCGCCGTAGACCTCGTCGGCCAGAATCGTCAGGTCGTGCCGTTCGGCAAGCTCGATGATCGCGCGCCGGACCGCGGCGGGATACACCGCGCCCGTCGGGTTGTTCGGATCGATCATCACGATCGCCTTCGTCCGGGCGCTCACCAGAGTGCGCAGGTGGTCCAGGTCCGGCAGCCAGTCGCGGTCCGGATCGGTGCGGTAGTAGCGCGGTATGGCGCCGATCTTGGCGAGCACCGCGGTGTAAAGCGGATAGGTCGGCGACGGGACCAGGACTTCGTCGCCGGGGTCCACGAGCGCGCTGAGCGTCAGCTCGATCCCTTCCGAGGTACCGGCCGTGATGAGCACGCGATCGGCCGACGTCGCGACGCCGCGGGCCGTGTAATCCGCCGCGACAGCTTCGCGCGCCGGGAGGATGCCGGCCGAGGCCAGATACCCGTTGTGCCCGTCGCGCATGGCGCGCGTCGCCGCCTCAACCAGGTGGGCGGGCGTGGAGAAGCCAAACGCCACCGGATCGCCGATGTTGAGGTACCGGACGGCCGTGCCACGGGCTTCCACGGCCTTCGCCTCCGCTACGATATTGCGGATCGCGTAGGAGAACCGGTTCACCCTGGCGGCAACCGGAACGGACCGGGAACTCTTCGTCGGCATCGCCCTATTATCCGCTCGACCCCCTGTTTTCGACAGCTGCGGGCAGGCCAAAAGGCCTGCCCGAAGAGATTCCGTCCCGAAATCCTATTTAAAAGTCGAGCTTGGTCCGAAGTACGCTTAGAGCCAGGCAGTTCTTACATGTCCAGCTGGCCTACCGTGTAGAAATTGCCTGTTTCGGGTCCGATCTGATGGGCCTCAAGCCGGTCAGTCTCTGTAACTCATTGATTCTATTGGACCGACAAACGTGGCAAAGCCATTGGATCATACGCTCGCGTGACGAGAGGGCTCTTGCGGGGGATGACGGCGGGACTGGCGCTCACGGCGTCGATAGCCACACTGCCGCCCAGCTCGTTTGCCCAGGACCCGCCCCAGGCCATCTTCCGGTCCGCGGTCGAAGTCGTCACGGTATCGGCGGCGGTCAGGAACAGCAAGGGTCGCGTCATCCAGGACCTCAAGAAGGCGGACTTCGAGCTCTACGACTCTGGCCGGCGGACCGAGATCAAAGACCTCTACTTCGGCGACTCGCCCATCAGCCTCGCCATCCTGCTCGACATCAGCGGCAGCATGGCGGTCGGCGGCAACATCGACCGCGCCCGTGACGCCATCGGCATGGTGTCGGCCAACCTTCGCGACAAGCAGGACGAGGCGGCGCTCTTCACCTTCGATTCGAAGCTTCAGGAAGTCATCGGCTTCACCTCGGATCTACAGCGCGTGCGCGTCAGGTCGCTCGAGGGGAAGCCGTGGGGCATTACGTCGCTCTTCGACGCCATCGAGGAGACGGCGCGGCTCGTCGGCGAGCGGGCCAACAAGCACCGCGCGCTGCTCGTCGTGACCGACGGTGTGGATACGGGGAGCAAGCTGACGCCGGCCCAGGTGTCGGGCGTCGCGAGCTCCATCGACGTGCCGGTGTATCTGCTGGCCGTCGTCAACCCGGCGGATCATCCGGAAGGGGAATTTCAAGCGCGTCCGACGGACGCCAAGACCTCGCAGCAGGGAGAGCTGGCCGACCTCGCACGGTGGACCGGCGGTGACCTGCGCTTCGCGAGCCTGCCCAGCCACCTTGTCGAGGCGGTCCGCGACATCCTGACTGAGCTGCGATTTCAGTACTTGATCACCTTCGAGCCGGGTGCCCGCCCAGGGTGGCACCCGATCGAAATCCGGACTCGGAAACGGGACCTGACAGTGCACGCGCGAGGTGGGTACATGTCCGGGCCTTTGCGGAGTGGAAGCGAGTAGTGGGCTGAGGTCCACGGAGGAGAATAGGCATCATGGCGAACAAACTGTATGCGGTGTCCGTACTCGCGCTGGCCGTGGCTGTGGCCCCGGCGTGCGCATCCAAGAAGTTCGTGCGCACGGAAGTCGGCAATGTGAATACCAAAGTCGACACCCTGAGCGGTTCCCTCGAGGAGACGCAGGAGCGCACGCGCAAGAACGAGGAGCGGATTGGCGCGGTGGACACGAAGGCGGAAGCCGCCGGCCGTTCGGCCCAGGAAGCCCGCGGCGCGGCTGATGCCGCGGCGCAGAGCGCGCGTCAGGTCAATACGCGCGTCGATCAGGTGCAGACCGAGCTGAACACCGCGGTTGCGTCGTCGCGCAAGCTCGTTTACGAGGTGACGCTGAGCGAGGACCAGGGCCAGTTCAAGTCCGGCAAGTTCGAGCTGCCTGACACGGCCAAGGCGCGCCTCGACGAGGTGATCAACCAGCTGAAGGCCGACACGAAGAACGTGTTCATCGAGATCGAAGGGCACACGGACAACGTGGGCGACAAGACGTTCAACGAGAGCCTGGGCATGGAGCGCGCCGAGGCGGTGAAGCGGTATCTCTACGAGCAGCACCAGATTCCGCTGCACAAGATGAACGTGATCAGCTACGGCGAGGAGAAGCCGATTGCGCCGAACACCAACCGCGAAGGCCGCGCGCAGAACCGCCGCGTCGTGGTCAAGGTGCTTTCGTAAGCAGGCGCTTTGCGCCTGCTCTGGAGGCAGAGTAGGCGGAGTGGGCAGAGAGGGCGGGGTAGGGAGAGCTTCTCCTTACCCCGTTCGCACGTACGTGGGGGCCGCTTGGCGCGTACGTGGGGGCCGCCTTCAGGCGGCCCGTTACTTCAGATCAGCAAGGCTCAGCGGCACCTGCACTCTCGACTTTCCTTCTTCCTCAATCAGCACGTCACAGCGCCGGTTGCAGACGGCCGCGATCGCGTCGCCGTCGAATGACGCGAGAATCGTCGCGCCGAGCATCGGCTGCGATCGGCCGGGCACGGGCCCACCGGGCAGCGGCGTGGGCGTGAACGGAACCAGGCCTCCGTCCACGCGCGGGCCGTAGCGGGGCAGGCTGCTCGTGTTGCGCGGAGACATGAGCTCGCCCGACGGCAGCACGATCCGGATCCGATAGAGCGGCACCAGGACGAGCGAGTTGAGCGGGTGGAACGTCAGCTCGGCGTACAGGTCGATCTGGCGCGCCGCCGCCGCCTCGATCTCGATCGCCTGACGCTGCCCCCACCGCCGGTCGCCGGCGCCAGCGCGCGCCTGGGCCGCCAGCACAATCCGTCGAAACGGCGTGACGACTTCCAGATAGTCCACCGGCGCGCGCGACACGTCGACGCGGTACGGCTGATGGAATCGCCGCAGGTCGGCGGCCACCGAGGTCTGCCCCAGCGAGATGGCCCGGGTGATCGCCTGCGCGTCGAGGCCGAGGTCGGCGGCACGAACAGCGGCCACCGTCAGGCCGGCCGCCAGCGCTGCCGCTCCCAGTGCGCGGAGGTCCGGGACGCGCCCATGCTTTCGCATTCCGCAATGGTAGCGGTTCGGGGTGATGGGAGCGGACGGGCTGGGTGAGAAAGCGCCGGGAGGAATGAGAAAGCGCCGGGAGGAAAAAGAAGTGTGCGCCGCGGCGGGGACGCGGCGCACACGGTCCGAGGCTTCTGCTCGCGCATCGGCCACGGATCTGCGATGACGAGAGCAGGAACCGGACCACCCAGCGCACGCGTGGATCCCGCGCCAAATCGGGCCTCGCGTCGCTCGGCCCTTACGGCGCGCGAAAGCGCTTTCGTACGGCAGGTGAGCAGGTGGGCAGGTAAGCAGGTCAGGCGCCCCACCAGCTCACCCGCCTACCTGCCTACCTGCCACAGTTAGTATTCCCCCCATGGATCTTGCCAACCGGGTGGCGCTCATCACCGGGGGTAAGCGAATCGGCGGCGTCGTTGCCGAGCAGCTCGCGCGGGGCGGGGCAGACGTTGCCCTCGTCTACCGCTCGTCGCGGGGTGAGGCCGAGGACGCGGCGGCGGCGGTGCGCGGGTTCGGGCGCAACGCGGTGATCATGCAGGCCGACCTGCGCGACCCCGACGCCTGCGCGCGCGTGGTGGATCAGACGGTAGACGCGCTCGGCCGTCTCGACATCCTCGTCAACATGGCCTCCGTGTATCGCGCCGTGGCATTTGATGACCTGACCGCCGAGGACTGGAACGAACCGCTCGAGGTGGATCTGCGCGCGGCGTGGTTGTGCACGCAGGCGGCGGTGCCCTACATGCGGCGCCTCCGCGGGGGCCGCGTGGTGAACGTCTCGGACTGGGTGGCCGCCAGCGGCCGCCCGCGCTATCCGCGCTACCTGCCGTATTACGTGGCCAAGCGTGCGGTGATGGCGCTCACCGAGGCGCTGGCGCTCGAGTTGGCGGGCGATCAGATTCTCGTCAACGCGATCGCACCCGGTCCGATCGTCGCGCCCGACGGCACGTCGGAGCGCGAGTTCCGCGCCGTGGAGCGCGCCACGCCGCTCGGGCGCTGGGGCGGCGAGACCGAGATTGCCAAAGCGGTGGCCGCTCTGGTTGAGAGCGACTTCATCACGGGGGAAACGATTCGGGTCGATGGAGGCAGACACTTGAAGTGAACTGGAGGCGGAGAAGGCGGAGAAGGCAGAGAAGGCAGAGAAAGCAAGAGCCCTTGCCTTCCCTTCTCAGCCCTCTCCGCTATCTCTGCCCTCTCTGCCTATTTGGTCGCCGCCGGCGAGGGCGAGATGCCAACCGAGCGCAGCACGAAGTCGTACTCAAGTTGGTGCACGTGCTTGATCAGCAGCGGATCGCTGAAGCCGTGGCGCTGCTTGGCATACACCATCATCTCGAACGGCTTGCCCTTCCGCTGCAGCTCGTAGGCGAACTGCACGGAGTTCTGCATGTGCACGTTGTCGTCCATCGTGCCGTGGATGAGGAGCATCTTCGCCTGCAGCCTGTCGGCGGCAAACCGAGGCGCGGTGCGGCGGTAGCCGTCGGCGTTGTTCTTCGGCAGCTTCATCAGCCGCTCGGTATAGACCGAGTCGTAATCGCGCCAGTCCGCGACCGGGGCGCCCACCACACCGGCGGACCAGCTCGTGCTGTGCGTGAGCGCGAAGGCAGTCATGAAGCCGCCGTAGCTCCAGCCGCTCAGGACGAGGCGCGACGCGTCGATGTACGGCTGCTGCTTCAGCCAGGCGACGCCGTCCTCGAGATCCTGCAGCTCGTATTCACCGAGGCGCCCGTACACCGGCCACTGCGCCTCCACACCGCGCTGGCTCGCGCTGCGATTGTCGAGTACCCACACCACCACGCCGCTCTGCGCCAGCAGCTGGTAGAACATGTACGACTGGCCGCCCCACGAGTTGAGCACCTGCGAGGCACCGGGGCCAGCGTACGTGAACTGATACACGGGATAGCGGCGTGCGGGAGTGAAGTCGGGCGGCTTGATCAACAGCGCGTCCATCGAGCCGCTGTCGCGCGTCTTCACCTGCACCAGCTCGGGACGCGCCAGCCGGTACTCGCCCAACGCCGTCACGGAATTGGCGTCGATGACCCGCAGCTCGGCGCCGTCGGCCGCATGCAGGCGCACCTGCGTGGGCGTGGTGAGATCGCTCCAGCGATCGACGTAGCGTGTGCGCGCGGCGTTGAACCTGGCCTGGTGCGTGCCGGGCGTTTTCGACAGCTGCGTCCGGTTGGAGCCGTCGAGCCCGATCCGATACACCTGAAGGTCGAGCGCGCTCGGCTGGGGCGACGAGAAGTAGACGAGCCCTCTGGCCTCGTCCACGCCGTGGAGCATCTTCACGTCCCACCGGCCCGATGTCACCGGGCCCACGAGGCTGGCCTCGCCGGCGTCCCCAGCGCGGTACCGGTAGACGTGCTTGAACCCGGTCCGCTCGCTGAGCCAGAGAAACGCCCCGTCTTTCAGCCAGACCGGGCCGCCCAGGTTGTTCACCCATGCCTTGGTCGTCTCGCGCAGCAGCTTGCGCGTGCGGCCGCTCGACGCATCGGCGAGGTTCATGTCGAGCCAGGTCTGCTCGCGGTTCTGTACCTGGTGCTCGACGAAGCGCGAGTCGGGCGTCCAGCTCACCTCGACGATCAGGATCTCGGTGCCCGCGTAGCTGTTGGCGTCGGCCCAGGTGATGGCGCCGCCCGCCGCGGCCACGACACCGAGGCGCACCGCGGGATTGGGATCTCCGGCTTTCGGGTAGTCGGTCACCTCGAGCTCAGGCCGGTACGGAATGTGATCGGTCACCGTGTACTCCGGCACCGGCCGCTCGTCGAGCTGTACGAAGGCGATGCGCGAGGAGTCCGGACTCCACCAGAAGCCCTCGAAATTGCCGCGCCCGAAGATCTCTTCCTGGTACAGCCAATCGAGCTGGCCGTTGAAGATATCTTTGCTGCCGTCGCTTGTGAGGGCGCGTTCGCGTGCGC
Organism: Vicinamibacterales bacterium; assembly: GCA_036004405.1. Classification (GTDB taxonomy): domain Bacteria; phylum Acidobacteriota; class Vicinamibacteria; order Vicinamibacterales; family UBA2999; genus DASYRM01. The sequence continues at coordinate 11,433 of DASYRM010000145.1, read as the reverse complement.
CGGCCACGTCCACGACGAACAGGTTGTGCCCGCGGACGAAGCCGACCATCTGGCCGTTGGGGCTGAAGGTCGCCAGCTCCTCGTCGCCGGCCTGGTTCGTGAGCCGCGCGGCGCGCCCGGACGCGAACTCGTAGTAGTACAGGTCTGTCGCGACAGTCACGAGCGCCGCGGAGTGCGTGTCGTTGAACTCGAGCGACCCGCGCGCGGCCGATGCCGCGGCGTCGCGCGACACACCCGGCAGTGCCGCGAGCGCGTTCTCCAGCGCCGCAACCTCGTAGAGCGGCGTGACCGCGCCGGTCGCGACGTTCACCTTCTGCCATGACCTTCCCCCGCCCGGCCGGCGCACGAGATAGGTGTCGTCGTCGAGCCACGCGGTCTGCTGCGGAGAGCCGCTGAAGTTCGCCTGCGTGCCAGGGTCGTAGATGGTGTCGAGCGAGAGTGGCTTCTGCCCGGACTGCGCGTCGAGGCCCGCCGCACCGAACGCGAGCGCAACGGCCACCGCCGCCGCCGTTGCTCGGACTAATCCTGTCGTCATACGAGGAGGGTACATCGCCCGCCCGGAGGGCGGGCAATCGAACACTGCGAGGCGGAGGCTCTCCATGTTGTTCATCCGAGCCGGAGCCTCCCTATCGTCCAAAACTGATATCGTCCATGCCCGTGCCGGAACTCACATTTCTAGGGGCGGCCCGCACGGTCACCGGGTCCAAATACTTGCTGACGCACGGAAACGCCACCGTGCTGTTCGACTGCGGCCTGTTTCAGGGATTGAAGGAACTGCGACTTCGAAACTGGCAGGACCTTCCAATTTTTGCAGCGTCAATCGATGCCGTCGTGCTGACCCACGCACACCTCGACCACGTGGGCTACGTGCCGCGTCTGGTGAAGCAGGGCTTCAAAGGCCCGGTGTTTTGCACTGCCGGCACCGCCGAGCTGAGTCAGCTGGTGCTGCCCGACTCGGGTCGGATCCAGGAAGAGGACGCGCGGCAGGCAAACCGGCACGGATACAGCAAGCACTCTCCGGCGATGCCACTCTATGACGAAGCGGATGCGCACCGCGCGCTCAGCCACTTCCACCCCGTCGGTTTCCATCGCCAGATCGAAGTGGCCGAGGGCGTGACGGTGGAGTTCAGGGGATCGGGTCATTTGCTCGGTTCTGCGTACGTCGTCACGAGACTGAGCGGCGGGCGGACAATCCTGTTCGGTGGCGATCTCGGGCGTTACGCCCGGCCCGTGCTCCCCGATCCAGAAGACGCGATTCAGGCCGACACCGTGCTCGTCGAGTCCACCTATGGAGACCGCGATCATCCGACCGATGATCAGGGGGACGATCTCGCGGTGGTGATCCGTGAAACCGCGGCGCGTGGCGGGAAGGTGGTCATCCCCGCCTTCGCCATCGGTCGCGTCGAAGAGCTCCTCTATTGGATCCGCCGGCTCGAGCGCGAGCGCCGCATCCCAGTACTGCCGGTCTACGTAGACAGCCCGATGGCCACTGAAGCCCTTAATTTCTATATTCAACGCGCGCACGAACTCGACCCGGAGATGCAGTCCGTCAAGACAGACGGTGCCAAGCCCGGGGCACGCGACGTGTCGGCGTTTGCCACCGCCCGATTCCAGGTGATCGCGTCGCCGCAGCAGTCGAAGGAGCTCACCGCCAGCCGCAAGACCGGCATCGTCATCTCCTCGAGCGGTATGGCCACGGGTGGTCGCGTGCTGCACCACCTGGCCGCGGCGCTGCCGGATCCGAAGAACACCGTGCTGCTCGTCGGCTTCCAGGCCGAGGGCACGCGCGGACGGCAGCTGCTCGAGGGCGCCCCAGACGTGCACATTCACGGAGCGCCGGTGCCGGTGCGCGCCCGCATCGCCAAGTTGAACTCGATGTCCGGGCACGCCGATCGCCGCGAAATCGTGCGCTGGCTGAAGACGCTGCCGGCGCCGCCTCAGCGCCTGTTCCTCGTGCACGGCGAGCCGGGGCCGATGGACGCCCTCAAGACGACGATCAAGCACGAGCTGGGATGGGACGCGGCCACGCCGCAACACCTGGAGCGGGTCGCACTATGAAGGCGGCGCTGTGAAGGGGACACTGTGAGGCGCTACCTGCTCGAGCACGTGGACGACGTGGCCGTCGTGCAGATCTACGCCGACGGCTTTCCAGCGCTCTCGCTGCGAGAGAAGCAGCTCGTCTGGCACTTGTATCTGGCGGCGATCGCCGGGCGCGACATCTATTACGACCAGCGCTACTCTCACAACCTCGAGCTGCGCGCCGTGCTCGAAAGCATCCTCACCCACGCGCGCGCGCTGCCGCCCGCCGTCGAGCAGGAGATCCGCCGCTACACCAAGCTGTTCTGGATCAACAGCGGTCCCTACAACGGGCTCACGGCGCGCAAGAGCCTGCTGCGCGTCGCTCCGGAGGCGTGGACGGGCGCGGTCGAGACCGCGGCTTCGCACGGCGCACCGTTGCCGCTGCGCGCGGGGGAAATGCCGCGCGATCTCGCGGACCGCCTGGCGCCGGTGCTGTTCGACGCCGCGTTCGACCCGATCCTGACAAGTAAGTCGCCCGGTCCCGGCCGCGACATCCTGCAGGCCAGCGCCAACAACCTCTATGTGGGCGTGTCGATGGACGACCTGGCGTCGTTCCAGGAACGGCACGGGCTCAACTCGCGCCTCGTCAAGCAGGGCGACCAGCTCGTGGAGGAGGTCTATCGCGTCGGCGGCAAGTACGACCGCGAGATCCGGCGGATCGTCGCCCACCTCGAAGACGCGATGGCGTTTGCGCCCTCGTCCACCGCCCAGGCGCTGCGCGCGCTGATTCGCTTCTACACCACCGGCGAAGAGTCCGACCGCGTGGCGTACGACATCGCGTGGCTCCAGGACCAGGCCAACTCGGTGGACACGATCAACGGCTTCGTGGAGGTGTATCTCGATCCACGCGGCACCAAAGGCGCCTGGGAAGGCATGGTCTGCTACGTCAACCCCGAGCGCACGCGGCGCATCGAGGCCCTGGCCACTCACGCGCAGTGGTTCGAGGACCACGCGCCGTGGAGCCCCCTGTTCCGCAAGCCCAAAGTGCTGGGCGTCACCGCCAAGGCCATCGACGTGCTGGTGGAAACCGGCGACTCGGGCCCGTTGACGCCGGTGGGCATCAACCTGCCGAACGATCAGGCCATCCGCGAGCGGTATGGCAGCAAGTCGGTGTCGCTCGTCAACGTCAACGAGGCGTACGAACGGTCCACGCCCGAGGCCATGCGCAGCGAGTTCTGCTGGGACGCCGCCGAAGTGGCGCGCGCCACGCGTTGGGGCGGCTTCTCGCGTGAGCTGACCACCGAAATGCACGAAGTGATCGGGCACGGGTCGGGACGGATGGCGCCCGGCGTCATGCAGACGCCGCACGAGCTCCTCAAAGAACATTACTCGGCCATCGAAGAGACGCGTGCCGATCTCGTGGCTCTGTATTTTCTGCCCGACCCGAAGCTCGTTGAAATGGATCTGGTGCCGGTCGAGCACGTCCACGACATCGTGCAGGCGGAATACGAGCAGTACACGCGCGGGGTGCTGGTGCAGCTCCGGCGGGTGCGCGAGGGCGCGCAACTCGAAGAAGACCACATGCGCAACCGCCAGCTGATCGTTCACTGGCTGATGGCCAATACCCGCGCCATCGAGCAGCGGAAGCGCGAGGGCAAGAGCTACTTCGTGATGGTGGACGCCGCGGCTTTTCGCGACGGCGTCGGCGTGCTGCTCGCCGAGGTGCAGCGCATCAAGGGCGAGGGCGACTACGCGGCGGCACAGGCGCTCGTCGAAACCTACGGCGTGCACTTCGAGCCGGACCTTCGCGACGAGGTCGTGGCCCGGGTGGACGCGCTGAAGCTGCCGTCCTACTCCGCGTTCGTCATGCCGCGCCTGTCACCGGTGCACGACGAGGGCGGCGCGATCCGTGACATCGAGGTGACCTATCCCTGCGACCTCGAGGCGCAGATGCTCGAGTACTCCGCGCTCGCACGTACGTAGGGGCCGCCTTCAGGCGGCCCGTGAGTACGTAGGGGCCGCCTTCAGGCGGCCCGTGAGTCACAATATTCCTGGATGAGGCCCTCGAGCCGCCTGCCGCGGGAGTCGGCGCCCAACGCGCTCTCGCAGGCGCTCGATGAGCTGCGGCGTTCCGGTACTCCCTATATCGATCTCACCGAGTCGAATCCTACCCACGCGGGTATTCCGTACCCCGACGATCTGCTGCGCCCGTTGTCGGCGCCGGCTGCACTGCGCTACGAGCCGCACCCGCTCGGGCTGGCCGTCGCGCGCGAGGCCGTCGCCGCCGACTGCGCGCGCCGAGGTGCGCGCATCGAATCTGAACACGTCGTGCTGTCGGCCAGCACGAGCGAGATGTACGCCTGGCTGTTCAAACTCCTGTGCGATGCTGGGGAGAGCGTTCTGGTGCCGCGCCCGAGTTACCCCCTCTTCGAGCACCTGACGCGGCTCGAGGGCGTGCGCGCCGAGCCTTACCGGCTCGAGTACCACGGCCGCTGGGAAATCGACCTCGACAGCGTGGCCGCGGCGCCGGCCGATACACGGGCCCTGCTGCTCGTCTCCCCCAACAACCCGACCGGTTCGTTCGCGAGTGCGCGCGAGATCGATGAGCTCGTCCGGCTCTGCCGCGATCGGCAGTGGGCCCTCATCGTCGACGAGGTGTTCGCGGATTACGTCCTCGACGCCGAGGCCCCGGTGACGGATGTCGCCGCAAGGGCCGATGTCCTGACGTTTTCCATGGGCGGCGCCTCGAAATCGCTCGGTCTGCCGCAGGTGAAGCTGGGTTGGACGGTGGTCGGTGGGCCCGCCGCCGATCGCGCCGCCGCGCTCGACGGCCTCGAGCTCATCGCCGACACGTTTCTGTCGGTGGGAACGCCCGTGCAGGTGGCGGCACCAGCTCTGTTGGCGCGCGGCGCCGCGGTCCGCGCCGCCATCCATTCGCGCGTCCGCGCCAACCTGGCCGCTGCGCGTGGCATCGTCAGCGCCCATCCCGCTTGCGATCTTCTGCCGGTCGAAGGCGGCTGGTCCGCGGTCGTGCGCGTGCCCGCCACGACGGGTGAGGAGGCGCTGGTCCTCGATCTCCTGTCACGCGAGCGGGTCCTCGTCCACCCCGGCTACTTTTTCGATTTCGAGCACGAGGCGTTTCTCGTCGTCAGCCTCCTGGCGCCTGAGGCCGGGTTCGCGGACGGTTTGAGCCGCACGCTGCGGTTCGCCGAGGACCGGTGATGCGCCGCGCCGGGATGCTCGTGCCGCTCTTCTCGCTCAGGTCTGCCCAGGGCTGGGGCATCGGCGAGATCGGCGACATCGCCGCCGTCGCGCGCTGGCTCGAGTCGGCGGGGCTCTCGCTGCTGCAGCTCCTGCCGATCAACGAACTGCCGCTCCACGAGACATCGCCGTACTCGTCGCTCAGCGCGATGGCGATCGACCCGCAATACCTCACCTTGGATCACGTTGAGGACTTCGTGGCGCTCGGCGGCGAGCGCGGGCTCGAAGCGGAGCTCCGGGCCAACCTCGAGAGCCTGCGTGCCGCGCCGGCCGTGAACTACGCCGCCGTCCGGCGGCTCAAGCACCTGGCCCTGCGCCGCGCCTACGACCGCTTCCGCGACACCGAACTGCGCACCGGGAGTGAACGTGCCCGCGCCTTCCACGCCTTCACCGGCGAGCAGGCGTGGTGGCTCGCCGACTACGCGCTGTTCCGGGCGCTCCATGAGAGGCTGCGCCCGGCGCCGTGGACCGAGTGGTCCGAGGGGCTGCGCACGCACCATCCCGTGGCCGTCGCCGGCGCGCGGGCCGAGCTTGCCGACGACGTCCAGTACCGCTCGTACCTGCAGTGGCTGGCGTCCGATCAGTGGCATGCCGCCCGTGACGCCGCCGGTCCGGTGACGCTCTTTGGCGATTTACCGTTCATGGTCGCGCTCGACAGCGCCGACGTCTGGGCGCGGCAGCATGATTTTCGCCTCGACGCGTCGCTGGGCGTGCCGCCCGACGCGTTCAGCGAAACGGGGCAGGACTGGAAGCTGCCCGTGTACAGGTGGGACGCGATTGCCGAGAGCGGGTTTACCTGGCTGAGGCAGCGCGCCCGCCGGAACGCCGAGCTGTTCGGGGGCTATCGCGTCGATCACCTCGTCGGCTTCTACCGCACGTTCTGGCGGAACCTCGGAGACAGCACGGGGCCGGGGTGGTTCACCCCGGCGGAGGAGCCGGCGCAAACCGCGCTCGGCGAACAGGTGCTGCGGGTGTTTCTCGATTCGGGCGCGCAAATCGTGGCCGAAGACCTCGGCGTCGTGCCCGACTTCGTCCGGGCATCGCTGGCGCGGCTGGCGGTTCCCGGGTGCAAGGTGTTCCGCTGGGAACGCCTCTGGCACACCGACGGCCAGCCCTTCGCCGATCCGCTCGCCTACCCGGTACTGTCGGTGGCGACGTCCGGCACGCACGACACCGAGCCGTTGGTCACGTGGTGGGAGACCGCCCCAGACGAGGAGCGGGCCGCGGTGCTGGCCATTCCGCTCGTCGCCGAACGGCTGGGGCCCGACGCCCGCCACGCGCTCGAAGGCCGCGTGCTCCCGCAGCCCGTCCGGGACGCCTTCATCGAAGTGCTGATCGCCTCGAACTCGACGCTGGTGATTCTGCCCGTCGGCGACGTGTTCGGCTGGCCCGACCGCATCAATACGCCGGCCACCATCAACGACCGCAACTGGACGTGGCGGATGCCGTGGCCCAACGAACGCCTGACGTTCGAGCCCGACGCGATCGCCGCCGTCAAGCGCCTCCGCGAGTGGTGTGTCCGCTACGGGCGCGGTTGATCCAGAATGGCGGCGCATGCCGACGCCACGGACCACCGTTTTCGTCAGCTATTGCCGGCGGAACAAACGATGGCTGGAACGGCTGCGCGTCCACCTGACACCGTACGAGCGCCGGGGCGTGCTGGACCTCTGGGACGACTCGCGAATCGAGACCGGCGATCAGTGGCGAGCCGAGATCGATCGCGCGATTGAACGCGCCGCCGCATCGATCCTGCTGGTCAGCGCCGACTTCCTCGCCTCCGATTTCATCAACGTCCACGAGCTGCCAAAACTGCTGCGCAAGGCCGAGCGTGCCGGGGCGCGCGTCCTGCCGATCATCGTCGAGCCGTGCGAGCTGGCGGTGCATCCGGCGCTGGCCTCGTTCCAGGCGCTGAACTCGCCACAGCAGCCGCTGGCCGCGATGTCCCGCGCAGACACCGAGCGCATCTGGGCGCGTGCCGCGACGACCATCGGCAAACTGCTGGAGGCACCGGCGCGGCCGGAGGCGCGGGCCGGGCGCGAGAAGGCTCCCGCCGGCGATTCGCTGCTGTTCGCCGAGCTGCGCTCGGCGACGGTGACGCTGTCGGTGTTGTGGGCGCTGACGGTGGAAGAGGATGAGCCGACGCTGAGCGAGCTCGAACAACGGCTCGGCGTGCGGTCGAGGAAGAGCGCCTTCGAAGCGCTCGAGCGTTTGACCAGCGACGGGTGGGTGGAGAAGATTCGCCGCGCGGGTCTCGTGCGATATCGGGTTACCGAAGAAGGGGTCCGTCAGCTGCAGCGCCTCGTCGCTGCCTCTGACGGACCGGTCCGCCGGATTGTCACGCCGGGTTAGGGTCTACTCCTTCGATATCGTCCGGAGACAGACGGTGACCCAGGAGCCGTCGTGAGCAGAGAACCGTGGGCGGGATTGCCGCCGGATCGGTCCGAGCTTTCGATTGCGACCTGTGTGGTCATTGCTGTCTCCCAACACCGCCTTGCCGTGGCGGCGATTCGCGCAGACCCAGAGCACGCCGCATGCCACTGCGCGATCGAGAAAAACCGGCCTGATCAGACGCTGTCGGATTGCCGACGCCCTTTTCTGAGGCCCGGTTCTGTCATCGGCGCGTGACGATCCGGCTGGCCGGCTGCCGTTACTGACGTTGCGGCAGGCGCGACTTCCAGAACTCCCACGACCGCTCGTAGGTCTGGACGGCCTTCTTCGCCTCTTCGGGATCCAGATAGGTCACGCCGCTGCGCAGTTGAATGGCCTCTGCCTGCAGACGCGCGTTCACGTTCAGGTAATAGGCCTTTGCCACCACGACGTGCAGCGAGTCGGCGACCACGACGGCGCCGTGCCCGCGCATGAGCGCCGCCGATCGCTTTCCAAGCACACGCGCCAGCGACTGCCCCAGCGCCGGCGTGCTGACGAGCATGTCGGTGATGCCGGCCGCGGCGCGGATGTCGAACACCGGCACGCCTTCGCCGATGAAATAGCCCATGTGATACATCGGCCTCAACGGCACGTTCGCGGCGGCGAACGGAATCACGTCGAGGCAATGGCAGTGCACGACGGCCGTGACGTCGGGTCGGGCCTTGTAGATCTCGCCGTGGATGAAGCGCTCCATGTACCCGGCGCCCGCACCGCTCGCCGGGTTGCTGTCGAGGTCGTATTCGACGATGTCGGCGGCCGTGACCAGCGCCGGCGCGCCCGCGCGGGCCAGGAAGTAGCGGTTGGCGTTGGCTGGATTGCGGACGCTGACGTGCCCGTAGCCGTCGACGACGCCCTCGTTCGCCAGGATGCGGTTGGCCGTCACCAGGTCATCGAAGAGCGCCTGGCGCGACGGTGACGCGGGCGCCTGCGAGGAGATCGGCACCGCCGCGATCACCAGGGTGGCGACGAGCGCCGCGGCGCCTCTCAACGACGATCGAACATCCATACGTTGTCCTGATCCCACGCCGTGCCCCGGACCTGTTCCGCGGCTCGAATGCGGCGGCCATCGTCGATCAGCTCGTAGCGAAACGAGACGGTCATCCGCCCGGTTGGAATCGGCTCCCGGAACGTCACGACCAGGACACTACCGTCCCAGTGGATCCACCCGCCGGACTGAGGCCCCTCGTCTTCAGCGGGTATTGCGGGCCCATCCGACCGCAGCTCGTACTCGTAGTCGCGTGGCCCGGCCTCCATGACGAAGGACGCCTTGTGGTGAAACACCGGCTCGCGGTGCTCGATCTGCCAGAGGCCGCTCTGCACGGTGTCGGCGCCCGGGCTGAGCGTGCTCGCCTGCGGGTTCAGAACCCACTCGCCGGAGAAGTCTGGCTGGCCGGCCATAGACGGATCAGGTCAGCGCACAGCTACCCGCGATGGACTCCCGGCGTTCGCAGCGACGCCGAGCCACACAAAGCTCGCAAGCATCAGGAGCTGAGCCAGCGCAAACGGCAGCTCGGACTGTGTCGGCGCGAGCGCGGCCAGATCGGGCACGCGGCGGAACAGCTGCGCCACCAGCACGAAGCAGTTCAAATACGTTGCGGCCACCACGCCGGTGGCATAGACGCGCCGCCAGGGGCCAGCCAGATCTTTGACGTGCGCCACGATGACGGCGGCCAGTACGACGAGCGAGATGATCCCCACGATGTGTGACGGGAGGACGGTGTCGGAGGGAAACCCGAATCCGGTCACGCTGGTCGCAAGGGTTGTGACGAGGAAGACGGCTGCCCAGGTGGCGAGCCGGCGCCCGCCGGCCAGACCTCCCGCGACGACGAGGCCGCTGACAATGCCTCCAAGGCTGACGAGCACGTGGAAGAGGGTAAATGTCTGAAGGTTGAACGTCATGGGGAGCCTTCCCTTATCTATCCCTTCGTGGTCATCCTCGCCCAGGCGTCCTTCAGCGTCACCGTGCGATTGAACACCGGCGCGCCAGGGCGCGAATCCGGATCGACGCAGAAGTAGCCCTGGCGCTCGAACTGGTAGCGCGTGCCCACGGCCGCGTTGGCGAGCGAGGGTTCGACCTTCGCGGTGGTCAGGCGCTCGAGCGAATTGGGATTGAGGTCGGTCAACGGGTCGCGGTCGCCCTCGCCCGGGTCTTCCGACTTGAACAGCCGGTCGTAGAGCCGCAGTTCGGCGGTGACGGCATCGGCGGCCGACACCCAATGGATCGTGCCCTTCACGCGGCGCGCCGCCGTGGCGCCGTCGAGCGACTCCAGGTCCGCGGTGCAGCGCAGCTCGACGATCTCGCCGGAGGCGTCCTTCACCACCTGCGCGCACTTGATGATGAACGCGTAGCGCAGGCGCACTTCGTTGCCGGGCGACAGCCGGAAGAACTTCTTCGGCGGCGCCTCCATGAAATCCTCGCGCTCGATGTAGATCTCGCGCGCGAGCGGAATCTCGCGTGTGCCCGCGGATGCGTCTTCCGGGTTGTTGATCGCGGTCACCGTCCGCGCAAAGCCTTCGGGCAGGTTCTCGATGACCACCTTCAGCGGTCGTAGCACCGCCAGGACGCGCGGGGCGGTGCGATTCAGGTCCTCGCGGACGGTCGCTTCGAGCAGCGCGATGTCGATGACGTTCTCTTTCTTGGCCACGCCGATGCGGGAGCAGAAGTCGCGAATGGCGGCGGCCGTGTAGCCGCGCCGCCGGATGCCGGCGAGGGTTGGCATCCGCGGGTCGTCCCAGCCGGCGACGTGCCCCAGCTTCACCAGCGCGAGCATCTTACGTTTGCTCATCACGGTGTAGTTCAGATTCAGCCGCGCGAACTCGATCTGCTGCGGCCGCGACGTGCCGGCGTCTTTCGCGCGGAAGTGCTCCCCCACCCAGTCGTACAGCGGGCGGTGATCCTCGAACTCGAGCGTGCAGAGCGAGTGCGTGATCCCCTCGATGGCGTCGGAAATCGGGTGCGCGTAGTCGTAGGTGGGGTAGATGCACCACGCGTCGCCGGTGCGATGGTGCGTGGCGCGCCGGATCCGGTAGAGCGCCGGGTCGCGCATGTTGATGTTGGGCGACGCCATGTCGATCTTGGCGCGCAGCAGGTAGCTGCCTTCGTCGAATTCACCCGCCCGCATGCGGCGGAACAGGTCGAGGCTCTCGGCCGGCGGCCGCGAGCGGTCGGGGCTGTTGCGTCCCGGCTCGGTCAGCGTGCCGCGGTACTCGCGCACTTCGTCGGCGCTCAAGCTGTCCACGTAGGCCAGGCCCACCTCGATGAGCCGTTCGGCGCACTGGTACATCTCCTCGAAATAGTCCGAGGCGTAGAACATCCGGTCGGCCCAGTCGAACCCGAGCCAGCGCACGTCCTCCTGGATGGAGTCCACGTACTCGACGTCTTCCTTCTCCGGATTGGTGTCGTCGAACCGCAGGTTGCACAGGCCGCCGAACTCGAGCGCGACGCCGAAGCTCAGACAGATCGCCTTGGCATGGCCGATGTGCAGGTAGCCGTTGGGCTCGGGCGGAAACCGGGTATGCACGCGGCCGCCGTGGCGACCGGCCTTGCGGTCTTCGGTGACGATCTCCCGAATGAAGTCCAGGGGCCGCGCGGATTCGAGCGGCGGGGCACTCTCCGACATGAACTTCCGATCTTACTCGGGGAGGTCGGGTTGGGGCGAAGACTCCTCCGCGAGTCCGGCGACGCCCACCGGCGTGAGCGCGCGGGCGGTCGTGGCCACCGGCTCG
>DASYRM010000144.1:0-4561 GCA_036004405.1 Vicinamibacterales bacterium | reverse complement strand
CGCGACATCAACGGCGTCGAATACCCCAAGGGGCTGTCGTCGACCGGCAAGAAAGACCCGTTGCACGGCTTCGAGTGCGAGGCGATGACCATCGCCCAGATCAAAGAGGTGGTCGGGTACTTCGCCGAGGGCGCGCGGCGTGCGCGTGAAGCAGGTCTCGACGGCGTGGAGCTGCACGGGGCCAACGGCTACCTGATCACGCAGTTCTTGAGCTCGGCCATCAACGACCGCAAGGACGAGTACGGCGGCTCGCTCGAGAACCGCGCCCGCTTCGTGCTCGACATCGTCAAGGCCGTGCGCGCCAAGGTCGGCAACGACTTCCACTTCCAGATGAAGATCAGCGCGGTGGAGTACGCCGACGCGCTGTCGCCGCTCCACATCGGCTCCTCCGGCAACACGCTCGAGGACTCGATCCAGGTGTGCAAGTGGCTGGTCGACGCCGGTATCGACGCCCTTCACGTGTCGACGGGGGCGTTCTTTCCGCACCCGAAGAATCCGTGCGGCTCCGATCTCCCGGTGGACGACCTGGTGAAGAGCTACGACACGATGATCTCGAGCGGGGAGCGGACGTTTGCCAACTTCCTGCTCTTCCACGGGGCCTCGGGTGTGCTGGCGCGGCAGCAGTGGAACAAGGAAGCGGGACCCGCCGACGAGATCGAGGGCAAGAACCTGCCGGACGCCCATGCCATCAAGGCAGCGGTGAACGTGCCGGTGATCTGCACCGGCGGTTTCCAGACGGCGTCCGTGATCGAGCAGGCGATTCAGAACAAGGACTGCGACGCCGTGAGCATGGCGCGCACGCTGGTGGCGAACAACGATCTGCCGAAGATCTTCGCCAGCGGCAAGGACCGCGCCCCGAAACCGTGCAGCTACTGCAACCGCTGCCTGGTCAACGTGGTGGAAAACCCGCTTGGCTGCTACGACGTGTCGCGATTCGACAACAACCGCGACGCGATGATCGCGCAGATCATGTCGGTATTCGATCCGCCGCCGTTTGTGGAACATCCGGCGATCATCTGAGGGGCACAATGGCACCTGGACTTGGAGAAGAGGTCGTCACCCCGGACGAGCAGGCGCTCGTCGCGGACTTCGTCGCCTTCCTGAAGGAGGCGAGCCTGGCGCGCGCCGGCAACGGCCCGGTGCGGCGCTTCAACCAGACGCGGACCACGGGTTGCGTCCGCGCCGAGTTCACGGTGCCGGACGGGTTGCCCGCGGACCTGCGCGTGGGTCTCTTCGCGACGCCGGGGTCGTTCCCGGGGCACATCCGCTTCGCCAACGCGACGTCCGAATCCGACAAGGATCAGGACATCCGCGGCATGTCGATCAAGCTGACGGGCGTGCCGGGCGTGAACCTGATGCCGGGCTCGAACGAGGCGGATTTCGTCCTGTTCAGCCATCCGGTGATGCTGGCGGGCACGGCGAAGGAGTTCCTGGAGCTGCTGAAGGCGAACGAAGCGCGCGGGCTGCGGCGCATCACCTATTTCGCCACCCACCCGAAGTCGGCGGCCATCGGCGCGGCCGCCGAAGCGCATCACACCTGCCACCTCGATATCCCGTATTTCAGCGCCACGCCGTACCGCTTCGGAGCGGGGAAGGCGGTGAAGTACGTCGTGCGTCCGACCTCGGCGCGGAAGAGCGAGAAGCCGCGGCACCTGACCGAGAGCTACCTGCTCGACAACATGCGCACGCATCTGAGCCAGGGTGATGCGACGTTCGACTTCTGCGTCCAGTTCCAGACCGATCCGGAGAAGATGCCGATCGAGGACGCGATGGTCGAGTGGAGCGAGAAGGATTCGCCGTACCGCAAGGTGGCCACCATCCGGATCCCGTCGCAGGCGTTCGAGTCGGCCGATCAGATGAACGCGGCCGAGAAGATCGCCTTCAATCCATGGAACGCGCTGCAGGAGCACCAGCCGATCGGCGGCATGAACCGGGCGCGCAAGCTCATTTACACCGAGCTCGCCAAGCTCCGCCACGCCGAGCGAATTCGCTAGAGCTGTCGTGCGTGCCGCCTTCAGGCGCGCTCGCGTCGCAGGGGCTGCCTTCCGGCGCGCTCGCGTCGTAGGGGCCGCCTTCAGGCGAGCTCGCGTCGTAGGGGCCGCCTTCAGGCGGCCCGTTCAGTACAACGGCGTATTCGGTTCCAGTCCACAGAGCAGTCGCCCGTACAGCTCCGTGCCGGTCTGCGTGTGCATGACGGCGTGGTTGGCCAGCGCCTGGATGTCGCGCTGGAAGCGTTGGATGGGGACGTGCGGCTGGATCGACGACGCCCCGCTGGCGTTGAACAGGATGTCCACCGCCTGCCGCGCGAGGCCGGTCGCGTAGGTGACGTGCGCGCGTGAGCGCACACGGTCGAGCACGGAGAGGCTCGTGGCGCCAGGCCCGTCGAGCAGCGCGCACGCGCGGCGGATGTGCGACTCGCACGAATCGAGGATGAGCGAGGCCTCGCCCACCTGCAGGTGCGTCACCGCGGCTTCGGCGCGGTTGGTGTAGTTGGTGTAAGCGATCGGCCGGCCGGGCAGCCGCTCCATGAACGTGTCGTAGGCGCCGCGTGCGGTGCCGAGCGGCGTCCCGCCGCCGTTGACGATGAGCACGGGCGCGAGCGGCAGCCGGAAGTACGGGTGCGTGGCGTTGTGCCGATCCGCCGCGCCCTTGCCTTCAACGAGGTCCGGCAGCGGCACGGCGCGCCGGGCCGGCACGAACACGTCCTTGGCGATCACGGTGTGGCTGCCGGTGCCCGCCATGCCCGTGGCGTTCCAGTCGTCCAGCCGCTCGAGCTCACGCGTCTCGGCGATGACACAGATCGGCAGGCCGTCGCCCTCCATCAGGATCGCGTTGAGCACCGTCCAGTTCGAGCCCTGCCCGCCGGTGTTGAACCCCCACTTGCCGTTGACGACGAAACCCCCGTCCTTCCGCACCGCCGTGCCGGTGGGCGAGAAGACGCCGCTGATCCTCGGATCCCCGCCGGCAAACATCTCCTCCTGCCCGGCCTCCGGGTAGGTGCCGGCGAGCCACGACATCGCGCTGAAGATGGTGGCCACCCACGACGTGGAGGGGCAGCCGCGCGCGACCTCGGCGAGCACCTCGCACTGGGTGAGGAAATCGACTTCGTCGCCGCCCCACTTCCTGGGAGTGGTCATGCGAAAGACGCCGGCACGGCTCAGCGCGTCGAAGGTCTCTGGCAGCACGCGGCGCGCCTGCTCGGTGGCCAACGCGCCGTCGCGCAACTGGGGCAGGAGCGCGCGCGTGCGATCGAGGAGGGTGGACGGTACGGTGGCCGGTGTGGTCATGGGACCCTCGGGGAGTTGACGGTGGGCAGCGCGAAGGCGGTGATGCGCGTGGGATCGTCGCCGCCGCGGCCCCCGGCAATGACCACGTATTGGCGCCCGTCGAGCTCGTAGGTGACGGGCGTGGCCGCACCGTTACCGGCCGGAGCCGACCAGAGCCGCGCCCCGGTGCCGGCATGGTAGGCCACCAGCGTGCCCTGCGGGTCCGCCTCGAACAGCAGCATGCCGCCCGTGGCCAGGGTGCCGGAGCCCGTGCCGGCACCGGTGAAGTTGACGCGCCAGCGTTCCTTCTGCGCCACCGGGTCCCACGCCAGCAGAAACGCCGCCGCGACGCTGGACTCTTCGCCGCTGACGCGGGGCAGCGCGCCGGGGCCCGCGATCACGCCGAGGTTCCGTCCGCCCTTGTTGTACTTGTAGGCGGGGTCGATGCTGTACTGAAACGCGTTCACACGCACCGGGAAGTACACCAGCCCGGTGCCGGGATGGAACGACATCGGCTGCCAGTTGTGCGCCCCGGGCGGTCCGGGTGTGAGGGTGACCGGCGTCAGCCCGTAGCGTGCCTGCGGCGACTCGATCGGGCGTCCGGTCGCCGGATCGAGCCTGGTCGCCCAGGTCGTCATGGTGAACGGCTCGCCGGAGATGAACTGACCGCTCAGGCGATCGAGCACGTAGAAGAAGCCGTTCTTCGGCGCCTGCAGCAGCACCTTGCGCGTGTGGCCGTTGATGCGGAGATCGGCGAGCGCCATCGGCTGCGTGGTGGTGTAGTCCCACTGATCGCCCGGTACCTGCTGGAAGTGCCACGCGAGGCGGCCGGTGTCGGGCTTGATGGCGAGAATCGACGCGAGAAAGAGGTTGTCGCCGCCCTGAGGACTGCGGAAGTTGCGATCCCACGGTCCGCCGTTGCCGGTGCCGACGTAGAGCAGGTCGGCCTCGGCGTCGTAGGCCATCGCATCCCAGGCGGTGCCACCGCCACCGTACTTCCACCAGTCGCCGGTCCAGGTCCTGGCGGCCATTGCGAGCTCGGAGTGCTCGAAGGGCTTCGAGGGATCACCGGGCACCGTGAAGAACCGCCACGCCAGCGTGCCAGTCATCGCGTCGTAGGCCGAGATGTAGCCGCGCAACGCGTTCTCGGCGCCGCCGTTACCGATGATCACCTTGCCCTTCACCACGCGTGGCGCACCGGTGATCGAATAGGACTCCTTGAGGTCGACCGATGTCTGCACGTCCCACACGGGCGTGCCCGTGTCGGCGTTGAGGGCCACGAGGCGGCCGGTGTC
>DASYRM010000143.1:0-18045 GCA_036004405.1 Vicinamibacterales bacterium | reverse complement strand
CGGGACGCAGCGCTGCTGCGGGCTGCTGAAGACGCGGGCGCTGCTCGACGCGCTCGAGGCCGGCGGGTTCCAGGCGGCGTTCGGCGGCGCCCGGCGCGACGAGGAGCGATCGCGCGCGAAAGAGCGCGTGTTCTCCCTTCGCGATGCCAAGGGGCACTGGGATCCGAAGCGCCAGCGGCCCGAGCTCTGGCATCTCCTGAACAGCCGCATCGGTCCCGGCGAGAGCATTCGCGTGTTTCCGCTGTCCAACTGGACGGAGCTCGACGTGTGGCACTACATCCACGCCGAGCACATTCCGGTCGTCCCGCTCTATTTCGCCCAGGAGCGTGAGGTCATCGTCCGCGGCAACTCGCTGATTCTCGCCGAACAGCCGTTCGTGCCGCTGCTGCCAGGGGAGCGTCCGCAGGCAGTCATGTGCCGGATGCGATCGCTCGGCTGTTCACCCTGCACCGGCGCCGTCCGCTCGCAGGCGGACACGATTCCGAAGATCATCGAGGAGCTCATCGCGACGCGTCAGTCGGAACGGCAGCTCAGGATCATCGACCACGACCAGGACGGATCCATGGAGATGAAGAAGCGCGAAGGATATTTTTGATGGAAGGGAGTCTCCAGTAGATGTCAGGGCTTCTTCGGATCTGCACCGCTGGAAGCGTCGATGACGGCAAGAGCACGTTGATCGGCAGGCTCCTGTACGACTCGCAATCGGTATACGAGGATCAGATTCATTCAGTCGAGAAAGCGTCGAAGAACCGCAACGCCGGCCCGATCGACTTCTCGCTCTTCACCGACGGCCTGCGCGCCGAACGCGAGCAGGGCATCACCATCGACGTGGCCTACCGGTACTTCGCCACGGCGCGGCGGAAGTTCATCCTCGCCGACACGCCGGGGCACGAGCAGTACACGCGCAACATGGCGACGGGCGCCTCGACCGCCGACGTGGCCATCCTGCTGGTGGACGCGCGCAACGGCGTGCGGGCGCAGTCGCGCCGGCATGCGCGCATCGCCCGGCTGCTCGGCATCACCGACTTCGTGCTCGCCGTCAACAAGATGGACCTGATGGACTTCGATCGGGACGTCTTCGACAAGATCGTCGACGACTTCGACGACATCCTGGGCGGCGCCTCGGTGCACGCGATTCCGATGAGCGCCCTGCACGGCGACAACGTCATCACGAAGAGCGAGCGCACGTCCTACTTCGACGGGCCACCGCTGCTCGAGTACCTGGAGACCGTCAAGGTGCACCGCAACATGACGCGGGCGCCGTTCCGGTTTCCGGTGCAGATGGTGCTGCGCCCCGACGACGTGTTCCGTGGCTACGCGGGGCAGATCGTGTCGGGCACGATTCGCACCGGCGACACGATCACGACGTGGCCCTCCGGCAAATCGGCGAAGGTGAGCCGGATCGTCACATTCGACGGCGACCTCGATCTGGCGTTCGCGCCGATGTCGGTGACGCTGACGCTCGACCACGAGATCGACATCAGCCGCGGCGATGTGCTCACCGTCGACCCGCCGCTGGTCAGCCAACGTTTCGAGGCCGAACTGGTGTGGATGGACGAGCGCCCGCTCGACCCGGGGCGCGTGTACCTGCTGAAGCAGGGCACCCGGGTCGTGACCGCCGAAGTGAACCATCCGCTGCTGCTCAATCAGATCGGGACGGTGCAGGTGTCGGCGGCGCGTCCGCTCGTGTTCGACCGCTACGACGAGAACCGGGCGATGGGCAGCTTCGTCCTGATCGACCCCGGCACGCAGTTCACGTGTGGCGCCGGCATGATCACCAATGTGGTGCGCGAGGCCGGGACCACCGCGCACGCGGCGCCGCTCAGTTTCGCCGAGCGGCTGGCCCACCTGGCGCGGCGCGCGAACTCGGACGAAGAGGCGGCCGACGCCGTCCGCAAAGCCCTGGAGGAGATGCTGTCATGACGGCCCTGGTCGACGTGGATCCCCGCGAACTCGTGGCGCGCGTGCTGGCCGACGCGGTCGCGCCGTGCATCACGTCGAGCTTCCAGGCCGAGTGCGTCGTCCTCACGGACATCGTGCGTCAGGTGCGGCCCGACATCCCGGTGCTCTTCCTCGACACGTTCCACCACTTTCCGCAGACGCTCGAGTATCGCGACATGATGACCGAGCGCTACGGGTTGACCCTGATCAACCTCCGCGCGAAAGAGCCGAGCGTCGGGCTGTGGGAACGCGAGAGCACCACCGCCTGCTGCCAGCGGCACAAGGTGGAGCCGCTCTTTGCCGCGCTCGACGGCTACGACACGTGGCTGACGGCGCTGCGCCGCGATCAGTCGGCCTCGCGCGCCAACCTGCAGCAGGTGGAGCCGTTCAAGCTGGCGAGCGGCAAGATGATTCAACGCGTGGCGCCCATCGCGGCGTGGACGGCGAAGGACGTGTGGAAGTACGCGAAGGAGCACGAGATTCCGCTCCTGCCGCTCTACGATCTCGGCTACGCCAGCATCGGCTGCGAGCCGTGCACGAGCGTGCCGTTCGATCCGAACAACCCGCGCTCGGGCCGCTGGTCCGGCCAGAAGCTCGAGTGCGGCATCCACATTCAGGCGAAGTAACTCGCACGTAGGGGCCACCTTCAGGTGGCCCGTCAGAGGTGGCCCGTCCGAGGTGGGCCGTCAACGGGCCGGCTGAAGCCGGCCCCCACGTCAGTCAGCGCAGGCTCGCGCGTATCTACGCCATCCAAGGCCCGGGCGTTGACGCCCCGCGATCGTACGTAGAGGTAGTACGTAGAGGCGGACCTCAAGGTCCGCCTCTACTTGTCGCGCTGTAACGGCCAGTAGGCGAAGTACGCCGCGATGAAGATCAGGAACGGGAAGGTCACGCTCAGCAGCGCGTTGGCGAGCCAGATCTCGAAGTCGTACGCTGGCGGGCCCAAGACCAGCTGGCCGGTCACCGCCGGCGCCGCCAGCCTGTAGAGCAGCGCCAACACCTGGCCGATCGCGATCACCAGGACGGTGTTCACGATGCCCTTGAGCGGCTGCGCCGCCTTCACCAGCGAGTTCTGAAACATGTTCAGCACGACGATGCTGCCGAAGATGAACGGCACCGTCACTCGCGTGAGAAACACCATGGGATCGGTGCCCATCACCGTGAATCCGATAGAGGTCGCGACCCAGGCGATCGCGACGCACACGATCGACCAGGTGATCCCGAGCGCCGGCTGCTGCATCACCGCCGGAGCGAGCGTGAGCGGCCACAGATCGAAGCAGAGCACGAGGAACATCGCCGCGAGCGCCGTGACGTAGAACACCAGCGCCACCACGCCGTTGAACATCCCGTGCGGCGCCGACGCCAGGTTCACCGCCGGCGGCGCGCCCTGCAGAAAGTCGTAATTGAAGAAGAGCCGGAAGCCGATCCAGGTGAGAACGTAGGCACCGATCAACAGCGCCAGCCCAGCCACCACGGGGTTCTTGCCGAATAGGTTGAACGGCCAGCCGCCCCACACGATGGCCAGCCAGAACGTCGTCGGCACGACGATGATCGCGAAGTGCGACGGGACGGGGCCGGGCGGTTCGATCCCCTCGCCCACGACCATCAGCGCGAGCGGCGTGATGATCGCCATCGCCACCAGGTTGAGGACCAGGAGCGACAGGCCCTTCCCTGGCTGCGACAGCTTGGCGACGAACGAGGGATTGGCGCCCCAGATCACCACCGCCATCACCTGAAACGGAATCGCGCAGAGCAGGTGGAGCGCCACCGGGCCGTTGAACGCCGGCAGGCTGAACAGCGAGATGAACGCGAGGGCCAACACGATGCCGATCGCGGTCGCGACCAGGCCGAGCACGGGCTGTTTCACAAGACCTCCGCTGATGAGCCGGGCAATTCTAGGGCCGGGTGCGGAAAGAAGCCAGCCTGATGATGGATATTCGAAAGTCAGCGGGCGATCAGATTCTTGAGGACGAAGCCGACATTCGCGGGCCGTTCGGCGAGCCGCCGCATGTACCAAGGGAACCAGTGCGGCCCGTAAGCGATCAGCACGCGCAGCGGTGCCCCCGCCTCGACCAGGCGCGTCTGCAGCGGCCGCTGAATGCCGTACAACATCGCGAACTCGTAGGCCGACCGCGGCACGCCTTGCCTGGCGATGAACGCCCGCAAGCGATCGACGAGCAGCCCATCGTGCGTGGCGACATGCAGCAGGCCGCCGGCGGCGACCGCCTCCGGGCTCAGCAGCCGGCACGCGAGCCTGAAGAAGTTCTCGCCCACGTCGCGCTTGCTCGGGAAGGCGACCGCCGGCGCCTCGAGATACGCCCCTTTCACGAGCCGTATCGCGGCGCCGAGCGGCAGCAGCCGTTCGACGTCGTCCGCAGTGCGATAGAGATACGCCTGCAGCGCCACGCCGATCCGGGACGATCGCTGGCGCAGCCGGCGAAACAGATCGAGCGTGCGATCGACGTACGGCGAACTCTCCATGTCCAGCCAGACAAAACTGCTCGTGGCCTCGGCGTGGTCCACCAGCTGCTGCAGGTGCTGACGTGCGAGATCGGCGTCGATGTCGAGCCCGAGGTGCGTCGGTTTGACGGCAACGTGCGCATTCAAACCGCCCGCGTGCACCGCGTCCATCACCGTCACGTAATGCGCGGCGACGGCTCGAGCATCTTCGACCCGCGTGACGTTCTCTCCGAGATGCGTGAAGATGGTCCCGATCCCGAGCCGCTCTTGTGCGCGCGCCGCCGCCAGCGCATCATCGAGCCGTTCGCCTGGCATGAAGGCCGACACGGAGCGGCGCACGAACGCAGTCTTCGTGGCATGGTCTCGAAGCCACGTATTGGTGGACGCCGCCAGCAGCAACTTCCGGGCGAGAGACACCTGCAGTCGTGGGGGCCGCCTTCAGGCGGCCCTCTGACCTACTCCACCGCGAACGCCAGCAGGACGTTGCCGCCCGAGGCGCCGGCGCTGATCGCGTAGCCGGAGCCGACGTAGACCATGCCGTCGACGATCACGGCACCCGAGACCGCGATCTGTCCACCCTTGCCGGCCACCTTATTGACGGTGTCGACCGGCTGCGCGGTGTTGTACTCCCACAGCTGCTTGCCGTCGGCGGCCGACACGGCGAAGAGCCGGCCGTCGCCGGCCCCCTCGAACACCACGCCGGGAATGGCCGTGGGTGCGGCGCCAAGCCCTGCACGCGCCGGAGCAAAGGTCCACGCCGTCTTGCCGTCGGCGTTCTGCACCGCGCCAAGGCCCGCCGCGTTCATGCCGTAGTAGACCTGACGGCCATCCGCCGCACCGCCCCAGACGATGCCGCCGCGGCCGCGCCCCGTGAAGCCGACCGGCTGACCGGAGGGATTCACGCGGTAGAGGACGGCGCCGTTGGCATCCGGGTCGAGCGCGAGCACGTCGGCCCCCTTGGTGCCGGCGAACAACACGCGCTTGCCGTTGGGCAGCGTCGTGAGGATCGGGGAGTTGCCGATGTCGTAGTCCGGCCCCATCGTGCTCGGGCACTGTTCGCCTTTGTTCGGGCCGGCGCAGCCGCCCATGAAGAGGTCGTCTTCGGTGGCGCGGCGCGACCACACCACCTTGCCGGTCTTCAGATCGAGCGCCATCACGGCGTCGGACAGACGCGATTCCGGAGGGGTGACCGCATCACCGGTGCCGACGTAGAGCACGCCTCGCACCGGGTCGATCGTCGGCGCATTCCAGACGCCGCCCACCGCGGGCCCGTACAACTGCACCCCGTTCGGGTTCTTCTTCCACGGCTTCGGTTCGTCGGCCGTGTAGGTCTTCCAGATCTGCTTGCCGGTGCTCGCGTCGAGCGCCGCCACGCCGCCGCGCGCGGTGCAGCACGGATAGTCCG
Organism: Vicinamibacterales bacterium; assembly: GCA_036004405.1. Classification (GTDB taxonomy): domain Bacteria; phylum Acidobacteriota; class Vicinamibacteria; order Vicinamibacterales; family UBA2999; genus DASYRM01. The sequence continues at coordinate 12,239 of DASYRM010000143.1, read as the reverse complement.
GATGACCGGCCGTGAACTCCTCGGAGCCCGAGATCGGCACGTAGACGACGCCGTCGTGATATCTGACGCTGCCCGTGATGCGGGCGACCACATGGTCGTCGACGTGCACCTTCCACAGCTGCCGCCCCGTCTGCGCGTCGAGGGCAAAGACGTTGGCGTGGCCGTCGCCGAAGAAGACGGCCCACTGCGCGCTGCCCTGCCCCTTGACCGCCCCGACCATCGGCGAGTTGCGGACGATCGAGCCGTTTTGGAACGACCAGTAGACGCAGCCGGTCTTGGCGTCGAGCGAGTAGATGTAGCCGTTGTCGGTGGCCATGAACACGCGCCCCGAGACGACGGTCGGCTGCGCGTTGTTGGTCATGCCGTGCGGGATGCCAAAGGCCCACTTGAGTTTCAGGCGCGGCACGTCCGCGGCGGTGAGGCGCGCGGCAGCCGCCGGCTGGAAGCGCGTGTTCGCGAGGTCAGGACTCCAGCCGTTCCAGCCCGGGCCGCTCGCGGGGTCGCGCATCGGCGTGTTGGCCGTGCACTGATTGGGCATCGACTTCGCTTCGCCGTCGTTGACGCTGCCAAGCGGGCGGCCGCTCATGAACTCGGCGACGCGCTGCTTCTGCATGTCGCTGAGCGACTGCCCTTCCGTGTGGGTCGGCGCCTTGAGTCCGGCGACGATGCGGTCGGGCGTCATCTGCCGGATGGCATACGCGGTCGTCTTGGCGTTGGTCGCGACGTTGCCGTGGCAGCGGAAACACGTCTGCTGGAAGGTGGCCCAGCCGCTCTCGGTGCCCGGAGTGCCACCACGTCCGGCGGGAGGCGCGGGCGGCGCGCCTTGCGGCGGCGCAGCGGCGGGTGGCACCTGTGGCGCTTCGGCTCCGAGAAACGACGTTCCAGTGAAGAAGGCGGCAGCGAAGACGATGGCAGCGGCGTGTGTCAGGTGTCGCAAGATGTGCTCCAACGCGAATCTTACGAGAATCGCGCGCGTCGAGCCAGGAGGAACGGACCGTTATCGCGGAGCACCGCGGCCGGCGGCGGGATCGGCCCCGTCACTCGGCGCTCCCGTGCCGGACGACCCCAGAAAGAGCTTGCGTCCGTCGGGATACGTGACGTTGCGGCCGTTGGCTCGCTTGAGCGTGTAGTCGCGCGCCTGGTACCCGTCCACCACGAGCTCGGTCCCGATCTGGAGCGACTCCCGCGTCACGCCCCGCCTGAGGAGAGAGTTCGGACTTCCGCCTTCGATCATCCACACTTCGGTCGTGCCGTCGGCCTTCTTCACCTCGATGTGGATCCAGGTGTGAGGATTCACCCATTCGACCTTGACGATCGGCCCTCTCAACAGGATCGGCCTGTTCGCGTCGAATTCGCCCCCGAATGCGTGGTGGGCGGCTGCCGGACTGGCGGCCCCCAGCAGCAGCGCACCGATCGCGGCAGTCGCACAAGTCACACGCATGAAGCCCCTCCCTACTTGGACGCGGCCGCGTCCGCTTCCCGGCGGCGGGCGCCGCGCAGCACGTTCTCGAGCGCGTAGTTCGCCTCGTGGCAGGCGTACTCGTACAGGAGCTCGTCTGTGGCCGGCCACGCGAACTCACCCGTCCACGGGCGCGTCCACGTGGCCGCATCCTCGATCGTGAACCGGTAGAGCAGCGTCCGCGGGCCCACGCGCGTAAACCGCTCGACGACGCGCAGATCCCGGCTCGCGCCGCGGAAGCGCGTCTGTTCCGTGAAGTTGGTCGTATCGACGACCAGCGTATCGCCGTCCCAGCGGCCAACCGAGTCTCCCATCCACTTACGGACGGTCGGCGGCAGATGCTGCGCGTTCATCCGCACGATGCGGGCATCGTGGACCATCTCGTTGAGGATCATGACCGCGGTCGGCGTCTGCACGATCTTGTGGAGATTGTTGTAGAAGTAGTTCGGCAGTGCGGGTGGCCCCGACGTCGAGCCGAATCCGAGCAGGCAGCGCTCGCCGAGCGGTCGCCGTTCCGGATCGTCGTAGGCGCCAGGCGCGGTTTCGAGACCGGGGTCGTTGCTCTGGGTCGCGTCGGAGGTGGGCCGTGCCTGCAGCGCCGCGACCCGCTTCTGCGCGGCCGGCGTGAAGGCCGGCACCCGGCCATCGGGCGGGTCCACGACCAGCGAGGTGCGCCGCTCGCCGTTGACGATCGTGTACGACGTTCCCCCATCCAGCCAGAAGTTGTTGTAGCCGCCGACGTTGCCTGCCGCCCCAGCCGAGCCGTCGCCCCCTTTGGGCGGCGCCGCACGGCTGCCGCTGATGGGTCGCGCGCCGGCCTCGTTGCGCGCGGCCACTCCGGCCTCCAGCCTGGCGGCCTCGTCGGCCGTGAGCACGGCGGTCGCGCCAGCCGGCCGCTCCAGCGGAGTCAGCGTGGCCAGGTCGTAGGTGCCCTGGAGATCGGGGTGGCCATCGGGCATCCGCGGCGGCGAGGACGGCTTGCCACCCTGGCCCGACACGCGGGCCGCCGCCACGGCGAGAACCGCGATCGACAGCCCCACTACGCCCGTGACAGTGAGAAGTCGGCGTCTCATGCTCGTGCCCTCCGCGGCTAATCGCGAACCGGCGTCTTCCGCCACTGGCCGTACATCAACTCCTCGACGAACTCCACGCACTTGAAGTCCATGAGCTGCGCGTTCGCTTCCTGACGCCGGTAGAGCGGCATGCGCATCGTCCACGGCCGCGTGAACGTCTTTGGATCTTCAATCGTGGCTTCGTACGCGATCACGTCCGGCCCGGTGCGCGTGTAGCGCTCCACGACGTGCAGCGCCTCGCTGTGGAAGTTGCCGGCGCGGTCGAACCAGGTCCGATCGTTGAACCCCGTGACATCCACGACCAGGGTGTCACCCTCCCATCGTCCGACCGACTGCCCCATCCACGAGTCGACCGGAGCCGGCCCCGGATCCTTGAGATAGATGTCGCGGACCGCGCCCGCATACTGGTAGACCATCACGATCGCGCTGGCGCTCTGAAGGACCTGGAACGGGTGCGGCAAGTAGGTGGCGCGTGGCACGCCCGGCAGATAGCACTTGATCTCCGGATCGGAAGTCAGCCAGTTCTCCTGGTTCTTCTGCTTCGTGGCCAGCGCTTCGGGCCGGTACGGAATCTCGTCGCCCTCGACCACGCCGAGGCCGGGGGGAACCGCGCCGACCGCACCAAGAGCGAGCACGGGCGCTGCGGGCAGCGGACCGTAGGGCCCCGTCCTGAGCGCCATGGCCGGTCGCGCCATGTGGGTTTGGATGTCGAAGTTGGCTTCGTTGAGCGCTTGCCAGATTCCGTTGAGGTCCGGCCGGCCGTCAGCCCCTCGGGCCGCCCGATACGCCGGGGCCTGGCCGGAGACCGGCATCACGACCGTGGCGATTACCACGCCAACCGCCGCCGCCACGACCACGGTGACGGCGCCGCGCACTCCACTCCACATGTCTCGGCCCTCCGGAGAGCGGTAGCACTTTGACCGCAACCAGGATCGCGTGTCGAGCAAAATGTCCGCAAATCTATCTCAGGGCGGCCCCCAAAGACGTCGACGCTCAGGCGGGGAGGCGCTCCTGCACCGCCCGGGCGTGGATAGCGGTCGCGACCGCGCGCCCGGACTCGAGCGCCCCCTGCATCCACGCGTTGACGTACGTGGTGTGGTCGCCGGCGAAATACAGACGGCGATCGGGTCTGGACAAAAGCGGATAGGTGGTTCGACGAGAGTCGGGAGCCATCTGCGCCCACCCGCCCCGATTCCAGCGCACGTGCTCCCACGCCACCGAAAACGCGGTCTCGAACTCCTTCCGGTATTGCGGGTGAATCAGCTCGCCCTGGCCGAGCGCCACTTGTGTGCGCTCCGTCGGCGTGCGCTGGCCCATGGCCGTCGCGTGCGCCCGGCCGTTCAACTGGTAGTAGCCGACAAGAATGCCCTTCTGTCCGAGATAGCCGGTCGACGGATAGACGACCTGTTCGATGTCCTGATCCGTGTGGCTGATGCCTCCGTAAATGCCGTCGTCTTCTTCCCAGAAGCGCCGCTTGAACTGCAGGCCGATCTTGCCGCTCGTCGCGTACGACACGCCCGCAATCGCGTTTCGCACATCGGGCGAGACGTCGAGCGTCTCGAGTGCGGAGACCAGCGACAGCGGCATGGCGCAGACGGCGTAGTGCGCCTCGACGCGCGACGGCCGGCCGTCGCGAACAAAGGCCACCGATACGCCCTCCGCGCCCTGCGTGATCGCGCGAACCTCGGCGCCATACACGATGCGGTCGCGCAGACGATCGGCAAACGCATGGGCAAGACGGTCGGTCCCGCCGACCACCTGGAACATCGCCGGCTGATGCAGGAACTCGACGTCGAGGTACCCCTCGACATCCGACTCCAGCAGGTCGCGCAGGGGAATCGGCGGGCCGACCGTTCCGGGTTTGTCGCCGGCACCGGGCGGTTCGACGTACCCGCGTTGCGGTGAGCCCTGATAGCGGTTGCGACCGTCGAGACCGCCGGAGCGGCGGAGATAGTCGGTGAACGCCTCTCGATCCGCGGGCGTGAGCGGTTGATTGAGCGCCTCCGGGGTCAAGGCCTTCGCCAGCAGCTCCGCCACGTAGCCGCTGAAGTCGGCGCGCAGTTCGTGGGCACGCAGGCGCTGGCCCTTCAGAGACCTCGTCTTCGTCTGATAGACGTACGCACTCGCGTTGTCGTCGACGAACACCTCGATCGGCAGTTTGAATTCGCGAAGGTAGGCCAGGGTGACGTGATGGTGATGCGGAATCCGCATCGGGCCGGCGTTGAAATACAGCCCCTCGTCGAACCGGGCCGTCTGCGTCGATCGTGTTTCCTCGCTGACGAACCCGCGACGTACGGTCACACATCGTCCACCCGGGCGCGTGCGTGCCTCGAGCACGGTGCAGGCGTATCCGAGCTTGCCCAGCTCGTACGCGGTGGCCATGCCGGCGAGCCCGGCGCCAAGGATCGCCACGCGAACGCCGTCACCGCGGCCTTGCAGGGAGAAGCCGCGTGCGTAGGTCGCGGGGGCGCCGAGCACGCCCAGCGCCACCATCGATTCGTAGGCGAGCGCCGCGCCGGCGGTGGCGCCGAGGCGCTCGAAGAAGGCGCGTCGCGTCAGCGGCATCAGGACCTCAGTGTATGCTGGCGTCGTCACCCGCGGCGGCCGAACATCGAGCTTCCCAGCAGCACGAGGCCAATGCCGAACGGAATGACGCCGAACAGGTAGACGGGGACGTCCGGCACGATCTGGTAGAACGCGACGGTGACTGTCGCGCCGACTACGAGAAGAATCAAGCCGCCCAGCCGGTTGCCTTCTATCATCCGCGCGCGCGCGTGGGCTCGCTGCCGCTCCTCGGCCTTCTCCTCTTCGCGCAGGTAATCGACGACCGCGGCCGAGCCCGCCTCGGCCAGCTTCTTGAGCGTTTCGCTGCGATAGAAGTCTTTCCGCTCCGCCGCCCGCGCACCCGCCCAGGCGGCGACGGAAATGAAGGTGAAGACCGACACGACGACGAAGCTGAGAAACATCGCGAGACTAGGATTCATGTGCCCTCCCGGCCGTTTGCGAGGTAGGACCAAGAGGCCCCAGGGCCGGTTGCGTTTTTTCGCCGTCCAGCCGGTCGGAAAATAATGCAACCGTGGCGACGCCCCCCAGGTCGGACCGTGTAGAGCGGCATGAGCGCCCAGGACGACGCAGCTGACGTAGCAAAGGTCCTTGGCGGCGACGCGTCGGCGTTCGAGCCGATCGTCCGCCGATGGCAAGGACCGCTGATCAACCTGGCCTACCGTTTCTGCCGCGACCGCGGCCGCGCCGAGGACATGGCGCAGGAAGCGTTCCTGCGGGCGTATCGCGGGCTGCGCACGTGGCGTCGCGACGCCGCGTTTTCGACCTGGCTGTTTGCGCTGGCGAGCAACTTCTATCGCTCCGAGATCCGGCGGCTGCCGCCGCTGTCGCTGCCGCTGGACGCGGGGCGCACGGTGGCGGACCGGACGCTCGCCCGACCGGCGATCGACGATGAACACCGCGATCGCACCGTCCGGAGGGCCGTGCTGGGACTGCCGGCGAAGTATCGCGACGTGCTGACGCTATTCTATTTTCACGAGATGGACGTGGCGCGGACGGCGACCAGCCTCGGCGTGCCGGAAGGCACGGTCAAGGCACGGCTTTCGCGAGGACGCGATATCCTCCGCGCCAAGTTGCCGCGGCTGTTGGGACGGGAGTCGACATGAACCCAGAGGATCTCGATCGCGCCTTGTCGGCAGAGCCGGACATCGTCCCGTCGTCCGGATTCGCTGCCGCGGTCATGGAATCGGTCCGGGCCGAGGCCACGGCGCCGCCGTTGCCATTCCCGTGGCACCGCGCCTGGCCGCTGGCGGCGGGGCTCGCCGCAGCCGTCGTGTGGATGGTTGCGTCGCAGTTCGGCCCCGCGGCGGCATTGCCGGGGCCGGATGTGTTCGGCTGGTTCGAGACGATCGCGCCGATGGCGACCGGCTGGGTTGTCTCGGGGCTGCTGATGTCGATTGCGGTGACGATGCTGTCGCTGCGGATGGTCAGAGGCCGGTGATCACGTTGCTCCCTTCTCAGGTCCGTTTCGCCAGGACGAAGTGGGTGGCCGTTACCGGCGGGCGGCCGCCGCGACGTATCGCCCTCGAGATCAATCGTCTCCTGCTGCGGTGACACCCGTCATGCGACTCGACCTGCTCTTCGGCATCAGCGTGCTGTTCGGATTCGTCGTCTGGGGCATCATCGGCGTGCGCGATCTCTGGCCGGTGCTTCGAACCCGATCCCGCCCGGCCGCGCTGCGGCCGATCCTGCTTCTCCACGGCTTTCGTTTCGTCGGCCTCGCCTTTCTGGTGCCGGGCGTCGTGTCGACCCGGCTACCGGCGGCGTTCGCGGCTCCAGCCGCGTACGGGGACCTTGCGACGGCCACGCTGGCACTGCTGTCGCTGGCCACGCTGACCGCCCGCGGCGGGACGATCCTGGTGTGGATCTTCAACATCGTTGGCACGGTCGATCTCGTGTACGCGTTCTACCAGGGCAATCGGACCGGTGTCGGTCTGGACCCCGGGCTGCAAGGCGCGGCGTACTTCATTCCCACGGTGCTCGTGCCGCTGCTTCTCGTCACGCACGTGTTCGTCTTTCGAATCCTTCTGAGGTCGGATGTGCCTCCGTTATACTCGCCCGCAGATGCTGCAGTTCTTCCAATGGGGCATCCTGCTCCAAGTGCTGGCAGTACTGCACTTCATCCGCCGTCGTCCTGACACGTTCTGGCTCTGGGTCATCATCTTCTTCGGCCCGCCCGGCGCCTTCATCTACATCCTCATGGAGGTGGTGCCCGACCTCGGGCTGCTCAGGCAGTCCTTCGAGGGCTTCGGCCGGCGGAAGCGGATCACGTATCTCGAGGCGCTGGTGCTGCAGAACCCTGCGGCCGGCAACTACGAGGAGCTGGGCGACCTGTATCTCGACGAGAAGAAGTTCGCGCGTGCCCTCGAGTGCTACGACAAGGCCATCACGCCTCGGACGACTGACCTCGATCCGTTCTACCGACGCGGCGTTGCCAAAGTGCAGCTGGGCGACTTCGCCGGTGCCATCAAGGACCTCGAGTACGTCACGTCGCGGGATCCGAAATACAGCTCGAACCGCGCCCGCGGTCTGTTGGCGCTCGCCTTGGGACAGACCGGGCGAGCCGAAGACGCCGACTCGCTGTTTCGCCAGGTCATCGAGGTGTCGACGCTCTCGGAGACCTACGTGAACTACGCCTCCTTTCTCGCCGCACAGCAGCGGACGGTGGAAGCGCGCGAGTGGGCCGAGCGCGTCCTGGTCCAGAAGTCGACGATGCCGCGCTACCTGCAGCGCCGCGAGCGGCCGTGGTTCCGCAAGGCCAAGGCGTTGCTGAAGCGCCTGCCGTAACAATTCGGTAACGTCATCAGCGCCACTCTCCGTTGCCGGAGACTCAGATGCACAAGACGATGACGGGATGGTTGGCAGTTCTGGTGGCGCTCGTTCCCGCTGGAGCGGTGCTGGCGCATCATTCGCTCGCGAATTACGACACCACGAAGGCCGTCCGCGTGAAGGGCACGATCGTCCAGTTTCAGGAACTCAATCCGCACAGCTTCATCTTCCTCGAGCAGCGCGATGCCGACGGACAGGTGCGTCGATGGGCCGTCGAGGGGCCCTCGATCGCGCAACTCAAGCGAACAGGGTTTGCGACCCATGTTCTGAAGCCCGGCACCGTCGTCGAAGTCTGCGGCTATCTGCCGAAGGAGCCGATCGTCTGGCAGATTGCCAGCGCGGACCCCAGTACCACCAGCCTGGCGGGGCGGCTGCTCAACGGGGAACTGATGGTGATGCCTGACGGACGCGAGCAGAGCTGGGGCGACTACGGCGCGCATCGGTGCTTTGCACCCGGCCACACCGATCAGCACTCGAAGTAAGCGGTCCTGAAGACGCAGGGCAAAACAGGCTTCTCTGCCTGCAAGCAGATTCATGTCTGTGAGGGGGCAGAGCGCGCGCTGCCCTTCGCGCGCTATCGCGTGCAAAAGGCTGTGCATGGAACTTGCAGCCTCACGGACAGCGCACGATGCACCGTGCGTGCAAAAAGGAGCCTGGCCAGATGAATTCACGAGCCGCGTTGTTCGCGGGCCTCTTCGCCTCGGTGATGGCGACGACTTCCTGCGGGGAAGACCCTAACAAGATCCCGGTAGCCCCCACGGGCCCCTCGTCGTTGTCGGAACTGCTGGTGCCACGACTCAGCGGAAACTGGGGCGGCGAGTTCAGGTTGGACAGTGTGGCGGGCGGCACTGGCGCCGCACGCACGGCTGGTTTGGCCGAGTGCACCGGCGTGTCGTTCGACCGCGTGGTCGGCGAGAAGACGAACAACACGCTGTCGATCACGCAGTCGGGCAGCGACCTGACGGCGAAGCTCGTGTCGGCGGGAACCGGCCTGGCGTGCGAGTACACCGGCCGCATCGGCTCCGGCAGCAGCTTCGTGCTGCATGCCGAAAAGTGCACCGAGGAAGATCTGACCTTCATGTGCACGGACGGCCATACTCGCGTGCTTCAACTGGTGGGTTCGAGCCTGACGGCAACGTTCGACGATCCCATCAACCCCAAGTCCATCAGCGGCACTGCGGCGCACACCTACAACGTTCTCGACGCCGCCAAGTTGCCGGTGAACGCGCTGGTCGCGAATCACTCGTTCCAGGGCCTGGCCCGTCGCTAGTTTGAGGAGCTCAATGATGAACGCCCGTCACTCGGTTCCGGCAGCACTCGTTCTGGCCCTCGTCTCGTCCGTCTCCGCCTTCGCGCAGGGGACCCCGGCTCCCGGCACCACGGTGGAGCCGCGCTGGTACATCGCCGCTCTGGGCGGCGCGGTATCGCGCCCGCCGACCGAGCCTGTCTTCGGCGTGGAGGTCGCCCAGAACGTTGGGCGCCATGGCCAGGCCTACACCACGTTCTCCTACTTCGAGAACCTGATGCAGAGGTCGCTCCGCGACAGTCTCGACGCGAAGGCGGCGCAGTTGACAACCCTCACCGGCGACACGTGGTCACTCAGCGGCCGCGACCGTGGCGTGGCCTTCGTGGCGGGCGGCAAGTATCTGTTCGGCAGCGGCGCCGTCCGCCCGTATGTAGGGGCTGGGCTGGGCGCCATCAACCTCAGGCGCACGGTCCTCGAAGCGCGCCTTGGTGACGTGACGCGAGCCGTCTTCAACGACTTCGAGCTCGGCGAGGCGGACCTCTCGCTCGCCACGGAAGGCATCACGCGCCCCCTCGTGGAGGCCGCGTTCGGCGTGGGGATCGGTTCCGGACGCACCCACTTCGACATCGGCTACCGCTACCGCAGCGCCTACCGGATGACCAGCAAGCTGGACTTCTCGCAGGTCACGGCGGGCATCGGCTACCGCTTCTAGATTCCGGGTCGCGCGCCGCGAGGCGCGCGACTGTCAGATCTTCGCCCCTAAGTACGAGCAGACGCGCAGCAGGTCGGCGAACACGCCGCCCGCAGTGACCGCCGGGCCGGCGCCCGGCCCCTGCACGACGAGCGGGTTCTGGTCGTAGCGCGACGTCACGAAACGCACCACGTTGTCGGTGAGGTTGATGTTGGCAAACGGGTGCGAACGCTCCAGCTCCACCAGCCCCACGGTAGCGCGGTTGCTCGCGGCGTCGAGCGCGCCCACGTAGCGCAGCACGTGGTTGCGGGCGCGCGCAGCCTCGAGTTTGGCCAGCATCGGCGCGTCCAGCTCGCCGAGCCGTGCCATGAACTCCTCGACGCCCACGCCGACGAGCGCCGGCGGAATGAGCCCCTCGAGCGCCACGTCGCCGAGCTCGAGCTGCATGCCCATCTCGCGCGCGAGGATCACCAGTTTGCGCGCCACGTCGGTACCTGACAGGTCGTCGCGCGGATCCGGTTCCGTGTAGCCCTTGGCCTTCGCGGTCCTCACCACCGACGAGAACGACTCGCTGCCGTCCCACACGTTGAACAAGTACGCCAGCGTGCCGGAGAAGATGCCTTCGACCTTGCGGATCTCGTCGCCGGTCTCGCGCAGATCGCGCAGCGTCTGCATGATCGGCAAACCGGCGCCGACGGTGGCCTCGTAAAGATAGTGCGAGCCGCCGGCGCGGCGCGCGCGCTGCAGCTCGCCGAAGAGCGTCAGCGGGCCGCTGTTGGCGCGCTTGTTGGGCGTCACCACGTGAATGCCCTCGGCGAGCCAGCGCGGATAGAGCGCCGCCACCTTTTCGCTGGCCGAGCAGTCGATGATCACCGCGTGCGGCAGGTGATCGGCATGGACGTGATCCTCGAACGCCGCCAGGTCCACCGGCGTCCCTGCGGACAGCTTCTCCTTCCAGCCGTCGAGGCCGATCGGCTGATCCGACAGGAGCATCTTTTTCGACGTCATCAGCGCGCGCACGCGCAGATCGAGCCGGAAGTCGCGCAGCAGGCGGGGCGCCTGCGACGCGATCTGCTCGAGCAGCACGCTGCCCACGACGCCCGGACCGACGAGACCGATCGAGATCGTGTGCGGCGACAGGTAGAACCGCGCGTGCACCGACCGCAGCGCCCGGGTCGTCTGGCGCCCGTCGATCACCACCGAGATGTTGCGTTCGGACGAGCCTTGGGCGATGGCGCGCACGTTGACGCCGGCGCCCGCCAGCGCGCCGAACACGTCGGCCGCGATGCCGGGCGTGCCGGCCATGCCGTCGCCCACCACGCTCAGGATGCTGTGCCCCGTCAGCGCCTCCACATCCTGAATCTGTCCGTCGCGCAGCTCCACGGCAAACGCCCGGCGCACGGTCTCGGCCGTGCGCGCGGCATCCTTCTCGGGCACCGCAAAGCAGATCGAGTGCTCGGAGCTACCCTGCGAGATGAGGATCACCGAGATGCCGTCCTCGCGCAGCGCGCCGAACAGCCGCTGCGCCGTGCCGGGGACGCCGATCATCCCGGCGCCTTCGACGTTGACCAGCGCCACGGCGTCGATGCTGGTGATCCCCTTCACGGCGTGGGTGGACTCGGGCGCCGCGCAAATGAGCGTGCCCGGCTTCTCGGCCGCGAAGGTGTTGCGCACCCAGATCGGGATGCCCTTGGTGACCGCCGGCGCCATCGTCTGCGGATGAATGACCTTGGCGCCGAAGTAGGCCAGCTCCATCGCCTCGTGATACGAGAGCGAGTCGATCACGGTGGCGTCCGGCACCCGGCGCGGGTCGGCGCTGAGCACGCCGTCCACGTCGGTCCAGATGTGGATCTCCGAGGCGTTGAGCACGTCGCCGAAGATCGAGGCGGAGAAATCCGAGCCGTTCCGGCCGAGCGTGGTCTGGACGCCCTGCGGGGTGCGCGCGATGTAGCCGGGCACGATCAGCGTTTCGGCGGAGCCGTCCGGGACCAGCGCGGCGGCGCGCTGCCGCGACACCGGCCACTGCACGGCCGGACCGAGCGGTCCCCACTGCACTTCCACGATGTCCCGCGCGTCGAGCCAGCGCACCACGCCGCGTCGGCCCCGCGAGCTCAAGCTGCGCGCAAAGAGCTTCGTCGACCACAGCTCGCCGTACCCGGCCACGACGTCGCGGACATCCTGAGGCGCCGACTTCGACTGGCTGACACTGGCGAGCCGCTGCCCGACATCCTTGATGTCGGCGTCGAGCTCCTTGGTAAAGGCAGCCACGTCGTCCGGGGTGCAGATCTCGGTGGCAGTCCCGATATGCCGCTGCCGGATCTCGGCCAGGACCGCGGCCGTCGGCTCCTGCCGTTCGGCCGCCGACACGAGGTCCAGGAG
>DASYRM010000142.1:0-43551 GCA_036004405.1 Vicinamibacterales bacterium | reverse complement strand
TTCGTTGCCGCCGGTGCGGCTGCGATACACGCGCAGCTTGCCCTCGGGCACGTAGTGCTCCGAGTCGCTCTTGATCGGCACGACGTAAATGGTGTCGGGCTCGTGGGCGTGGACGTCGATGGCGAAGCCGAAGTCGGTGGGCAGATTGCCGCTCACCTCGGTCCACTGGCCGCCCGCGTCGTCGGTCCGCATCACGTCCCAGTGCTTCTGCATGTAGAGCGTATTCGGCCGCGACGGGTGCAACGCGATGCGGTGAACGCAGTGGCCAACCTCGGCGTCCGGGTCCGGGATGTACTGCGACTTCAGCCCCTTGTTGATGGGCGTCCATGTCGTGCCGCCGTCGTCGGTACGGAAGGCGCCGGCGGCCGAGATGGCGATGAACATCCGTTGTGGGTTCGTGGGGTCGAGCAGGATGGTGTGCAGCCCCAGCCCGCCGGCCCCCGGCTGCCACTTGGCCCCCGAGCCGTGATTGCGCAGCCCCGCCAGCTCGTGCCAGCTCTTGCCGCCGTCGGTCGTCCGGAACATGGCCGCGTCCTCGACGCCGGCGTAGACCGTGTCCGGATCGGCGAGCGACGGCTCGAGGTGCCAGACCCGCTTGAACTCCCAGGGGTGGGGCGTGCCGTCGTACCACTGATGCGTGCCGGGGGTGCCCTCGTAGACGAACTTGTTGTCCACCGGCTCCCAGGTGGCGCCGCCGTCGTTGGAGCGCTGCATCACCTGGCCGAACCAGCCGCTGCTCTGCGAGGCGTACAGCCGGTTCGGGTCGGCCGGCGACCCCTTGAGGTGGTAGATCTCCCAGCCGGGAAAATGTGGGCCGCTCACGGCCCAGGCCTGACGCTTGCCGTCCGACGTGAGGACGAACGCGCCCTTCTTCGTGCCCACCAACACTCTCACGCTGCTCATGCCTGTGATCCTCCGACGGGGCGACACTGCCCCTTACCCGTTCGTCGATCGAGGAACCCCGGAATCGACAAGGGCCGTGCGCCCCTTGTGGACGCACGGCCCGATGGTCTCACCGGCCAGTGACAGCTGAGGTCACGCGAGGGCTGCCTTGTACAGGGCCAGCAGCTCGCCCCAGGCGCGCTCGGCGTCGGCCTGGTTGTAGATCGGAGGCGCCCCGGCGGCCACCGGCATATCGGACATGCACCAGCCGTGCAGGGCGTTGGCGTAGACCTCGATCTTGGCGGGGTTCTTGGCCGCCTCGAATGCCGCCTTGAGGGTGTCCTTCGCCGTGGGCTGCTGCATGTCGTCGTTGCTCGCCACGCCGAAGTACATCTTCGCCTTGATCGTGGGCACCAGCAGATGCGGGCTGTTGGGGCGGTCGGTCACCAGGCCGCCGCCGTGGAACGACGCGCCTGCGCCGATGCGGTTGGCCACCGCCGCCGACGTGCGCATGACCAGCGGGCCGCCCATGCAGTAGCCCTGCGTCCCGATCTTCTTCGACGCGTTAACCTGCTTCTGCGTGTCGAGCCACGCCACGAAGGCCACCGCGTCCTTCTCCGCCGCGCCGTCGGCGGTAATCGATCCCATCAACGGCGTGAGCTTGGCGCGATCGTTCTGGAAGCTGAACGTCTTGGTGTCGAGGAGCTGCCCCTTGCCGACGCGGTAATACGGATTGACCACCAGGACTGCGTAGCCCTCGCCGGCGAGGCGCTTGCCCATGTCGCGGATCGCCGGGCGCAGACCGAAGGCGTCGGGCCAGACGATCACGGCCGGGTGGGTGCCGGTCGTGGGGTGGGAGAACGCCGCGTCACACGTGCCGTCGGGCGTTTTGATCTCGACCATCGTCTCCACGACGGGCATCGCGGCCGACGCCGGGATCCCCGCGGCCACCACTCCGGCTGCCAGACCCATCGCCACGAAATCGCGGCGGGACAGGTCGCTTCCCTGCTGTTCAGGGTCGTACTGGTCGTGCGTCTGCTGTGTCATGGGCGTCTCCTGCCGGCGTATGCTAACCTGCCCGATTGGCGTCCCGCCACACCTTCAACCCCTTAGAGGCACCATGGTCCTGACGAAAGACGAACTGATTGGATCGCTCCAGAACGAAGTCCGCATCCTCCAGCACCTCTGCAGCAAGATCGAGCCGTCGATGATCGATTACCGGCCGACACCGAAGCAGCGCAGCACCGTCGAGCTCCTCCGATATCTGACCAACATGGGACCCGGACTGGTCGAGGGCGCCATCAAGGGTTCGTTCGACCCGGCGGCGTGGACCGAGAAGACCAAGGCGGCGGAAGCGCGCGACTTCAAGCAGACCGTCGAGGCGCTCGCCACCCACAAGGACGCCTACGCCGCGCTCCTGGGGCCGGTGACGGACGCTCAGCTGCGCGAGACCATCAACATGTTCGGCACGCCGATGTCGCGCGGCTCGTTCATCGTGAACCTCGTGCTGAGCGGCTGCGCCGCCTACCGTACGCAGTTGTTTCTCTACCTCAAGGCCTGCGGACGCGACGAGCTCACCACGGCCAACCTCTGGGGCGGCGCGGATCCCCAGCCCGCCTAGCGGCGGGCCTCGGAGGCGGAGCGAGCGGAGAAAGCAGAGAAGGCGGAGCCCTCTCCGCCATCTCCGCCTGACTGGTTGATTAGGGGGTCTATATCAACCACAATGTAGGCCAATGCTCGGTGAGTTCGAGTACCTGCTGATCAGCGCGGCGGCGCGGCTCGGCGACGACGCCTACGGCGTGTCGATGCGGGCTCAGATCGAAGAGGCCACCGGCCGCCCGTGCTCGCTCGGCGCGCTCTACACCACCATCGATCGGCTCGAGGACAAGGGATTCCTCACCACGTGGATGGGCGACCCCACACCTCAGCGCGGCGGCCGGCCCAAGCGCATGGTGCGGGTCACGGCGCGGGGCGCGCGCGAGGCGGCCGCCTTCTACGAGGCCGTCCGGCGCGTCAGCCGTGGTGTCGCCTGGGCGCGCTGAGCAACACCCGCGTCGCGGTTTCGCAACCCCCCGCGGACAACATTGCGCCCCGACCCAGTCCCTTGCTCCATTAATGTCGCGAAACGGAACATCCCCGAGGCGGGACGGCCAGCCTGGACGCTTTTCCTATAGATCAGCGCTTGTGGACGAGCTTAAGCATGAGTACGCTTGAGCCGGCCGGGGCAAGTTCGCCCTCGCGCTCCAAAACCCTTTTCGGCTCCCGGAGACCGTATGTCTCGACCCGCGTTTCGCCGCTCCCCCTCGACGCCGCGCCGCC
This sequence comes from Vicinamibacterales bacterium, assembly GCA_036004405.1. GTDB lineage: Bacteria > Acidobacteriota > Vicinamibacteria > Vicinamibacterales > UBA2999 > DASYRM01. Next base: position 40,350 of record DASYRM010000142.1, on the reverse strand, counting down.
GTATGAATCTCAGCCGCGGGATCGCGCTCGCGGCGCTCTTGATCGGAGTCGTTGCCCAGGATTTCGGCAAGGCCGCCGACGCCCCGCCGGACGCGCTCCCGTACTCGCTCAGCTACACGGTGACGGGCGACTACGCCGTCGGTGGTGTGGACCTGCTGCCGTCGCCGCTCGCCGACGGGTTCCAGACCACCACCCTCCACATGGGCACGACCGCGGACAACACGGTGCCGGCAAACGCCGAAATCCTCGCGGCGTTCCTCTACTGGGAGACGCTCGCCGATTCGGAGGATCAGCTGGCGGGCGTCCAATTCCGCGGCACACCGGTCACGTTCGTGCGGACCGAGAAGCAGAAGCTGGACGGCGTCTTCGGCCCGTGCTGGAGCCACAGCGGCAACACGCTCTACACCATGCGCGCCGACGTCCTCGCGCTGTTGCCGCTGCAGCTGGACGACCAGGGCAATCCGACCGGCCGGCGCCTCGTGAACGATGCCGATCTGCTGGCTGCCAACCATCTGCCGGCGGACGCCAGGCTGCACACGGTCACGCTGCCCGAGCGCGGCGTCGGCAACCAGACGCCGCAGAGCGCCGGCGCCAGCCTGTTCGTGGTCTATCGTGATCCCACCAAGCCCGTGCGCCGCGTGGTGGTCTACGACGGCGTGCACGTGCAGGCCAACGGCGAAACCACCACGCAGCGGCTGCGCGGCTTCCTGCAGTCGAACAAGCTCGCAGGCCCAGGCAAAGTGACGCAGGTCATCAGCCGCGGTGCCGCGAACCCGACCGATCAGACGACGATCGTGGGCACGGGCGGCACGACGACCGCCAGCAACCTGTTCGCCGGCAGCCTCAGCCCAGACTCCGATCGCACGTGGGCCAATCCGACCACGACCGTGACGGGCTCGCTGCCCGGCTCGGACGGCGGAGAGTACGGCGAGGAGCTGGCGCTGACGTCGCGCTACACCGACACCTCCATCTACGGCTGCCAGACGTGGTCGGCGGTCGCCGTCAGCACGCCGGTGAAGGACGACGACACCGACGGTCTCATCGATCTGCTGGAAACGCCGCCGGTCAGCGTCAGCACCTACCGGGATCCGAACGGCACCGAGTACCCGCACCTGTGGTCGATGGGCGCGAGCGTCGACTCGACCAGGAAGGATCTCTTCGTCGAGATCAACAGCATGAGTGCCGCGCCCGGCAAGACCTACGGGTCCGCCACCTATCCGTTCCCGATGGCCAGTCAGGATCCCGACGGCGACGGCGTGGTGACCGATGCCGCGGGCCACGATCACCGGCCCTTGCCGACCACGTTGACCATGGTGGGCGACGCACTCTATCGTGCCGGCGTCCGGGTGCACTTCGACGTCGGCCCGCTCGAGAATGGCGACACCGGGTACAGCGTCGGCGCCGTCTTCCACCCGTTTCCGGCCACCTCGCCCGCCGACGACCGCGTGGCCGCCTATCCCGATCCGTCGACCTACTTCATCCACGCGGGCGCGCGGGGCGGCGAATCGGTCTCGGAAGAGCACTGCACCGTCGACGACGCCCACGACTCGCTGTGCCAGTTCCCGGCCTACCCGGGCACCGTCGGATGGAAGTTCGAGTTCCAGCTCCTGCGCGACGGCGACGATGCGACCTCTGGCCAGCCGCGCTTCGATCCGAACCGGAATGGTCTGTTCCACTACGTCTTCTACGCGCACGCGCGCGGCAGCGCGGATTCCCCGTATCCCTGCCTGAGCGGCACGACGCCCGCCGGCTTCAACGCCGCCACCGGGCTCTGCGACAACGGCCTCACCGACAACCCGACCTTCCACGTTCCGGTAGGCCAGTCGGGGGTCGCCGACCTGCCAGGGTTCAACTCGCTGATCACGTTGGGGCTGTCGAAGAACTTCCTCGGCACCGAGTACTTCCAGGCCTCGACCACGCTCCATGAGATCGGCCACACCATGGACCTGTGGCACGGCGGCGCGCCGCCGGTGTTCACCCCCGCGGCCGGGGGACGAGTACACGTGGACATGGAGCCCAACTGCAAACCGAACTATCAGAGCAGCATGAGCTACCTGCACCAGCTCTATGGCCTGATCGACGCGGCGGGCAACGCGCACATCGATTACTCCGACACGACGCTCGGGATCTACGACGGCACGCTCGTCGAGACCGGTCTCAGCGACAGCGCGCTCGCCGGCAGCCCACGCTACCGCGCCGCCTGGTACGCCCCGATTGTGACGGGCACGCTGGCCGACATTCTCGACGTGCCGCAGACCACACGGCACTGCGACGGCACCCCGATTACCGACGGCGCGGTGGTTGGGCGCCTGCAGGCCGACGAAGTAACGCCGGTCCTGATCGATTGGGCCGGTGACGGCGCACCGGTTGCGCCGCAGGACGTCAACTTCGACGGGCGGAAATCGCTACTGAAGGGCGTCTCGGACCTTGCCAACCTGCGCCTGAATCAAGTGGGCGGCGGGCTGGCCGCCGCGAGCTTCTCCGCCGGCATCGCTTCCCTTGCCGGCCACACCGTGGCCGACGCCATCCCCTACTTCGGCGGCATCAAGTACGACAACGGCATCAAATACGACAACGGCACCGCCTTCGGCACCTCCGGCATCAAGTACGACAACGGCACCATCTACGGCATCAAGTACGACAACGGGATCAAGTACGACAACGGGATTCCCTTCGCCGACGGCATCAAGTACGACAACGGCATCAAATACGACAACGGGGTCCCGATCGCCGACGGCGTGATGACGGACGGAAGCAGTCAGTACGTCGGCGGCATCAAGTACGACAACGGGATCAAATACGACAACGGCATCAAGTACGACAACGGCGTCTTCTTCACGCAGAGCGGCGGCGTCGAGCTGTCGCACCAGGACATCAAGGAGCTCGGGCATGCGCCGCCGAACCATCTCACCGCATGCGTGATCGACGGCACCAGCTGCATTGGCGCTGCCCTGCACCGGAATCTCCTGCAGTGGGACGCGTCGAATCTCGACAGCCCGGACGGCTTCCTCGCCTACCGGACGCGCGGCCTGACGGTGAACGTCAACAGCGCGATCACGACGCTGACGGCGGCGGCGCTTCCCCCGTCGGCCACGAGCTACGAGGACGGTGAAGAACTCCCGAACGGCGTCGATTTCACCTACTGGACGAAAGCGGTGTTCGACGGCGAGCAGCCCACGGCGCCGTCCATCTTCGCGCGCGTCACCGCCGTCAACGTCGCGCCGACGGCCACCGACAACAGCTATACCGGCACCGGTGTCGTCACCGGTAACGTCTTCACCGACGGTGCGCCCGACAGCGACCCCGACTTCGGGCCGAACGGCCGGACACTCTGGACGGCCCTGCTCGTGGACTCCCTCGGCGTGCCGGTGGCGACACCTCCCGCCGGCCTCACGTTCCCGGGCGACGGCACGTTCTCGTACAACATGGCGAACGGCTCGATCACTTTCTACTACCGGATCGACACGGGAGAGTGGACCGACGGCAAGACGAAGGCGGACATGAGTCTCGACTCGAACGTCGCGAAGGTCACCATCGCCCTGCCGCCGTCGGCCGACACCACCGGTCCGACGTTCGACCAGCTGGCGGTTACGCCGTTGGTCATCTGGTCGCCGAACGGCAAGAAGGTGACGGTGACAGTCAGCGGCAAAGTCACTGACCTCGGTAGCGGCATCGCGAGCGTTCTTCTCACGGTGGCCGACGAATACGGCCTCGACCAGCCGGCGCCGCGCCTGCTCACACCCGGCGCTGGGCTTACGTGCACCTCAGGCGCCCAGAGCTGCTCGCTGTCGGTCACCTATCAACTCACAGCGTCCCGAAAGGGAGGCGACAAGGACGGCCGCACGTACACGATCACCGCAGTGGCAAAGGATGTGGTCGGGAACACGACCGTAGGTCCGACGCTCTCGGTCACCGCGCACGACCAGAGCAAGTAGAGGGTGTGGACGGGCCGCCTGAAAGCGGCCCCTACGCCCTCACGCGCTACGCCCCCGCGCGCTTGCGGACTTCGGGCAGCAGCAGGTCTTCCTTGGAGCTGCCGCGCAGGTTGAGATACTCGCGGTAGGACTCAGCGTAGCGGCTGCTCTTCAGTTCCTGACGGGCACGCCCCAGGTAGTAGTGCACGGGCGGCAGATAGGCATAGGTGGGCTGCTCGTCGACGAAGATCGAGATCGCTTCTCCGCGGCGCGCGTTGAGGCAGGCATCGAACGCGGAGTCGGCCTTGGCGTACAGGCTGACGCGGCGGGCGTTGTCGGTTTCCGCAGCCGCGGCATCGAGCGACGCGCGTCCGAGATCGAACAACCCGATCCAGGTCGAGAACAATCCATCCGCGTCGCCCAGGCTGATGACGGCGCGGCGGGCGTCGCCGCGCTTGAGCGCCAGCACTCCCTGCACGATCCGGGCATAGGCGCGCGGCTCCGGGTTGTATTCGTTGTCGAGCGCCTCGACAAGGGGCCGGGCCCGGCTGACGTCGCCCGCCTCCGCGAAGGTCCGCGCGGCCAGGAAACGGGTGCGGATGTCCTTCCCGTAGACGAGCGCTTCCTGCGCCGCCTCGACGGCCGCCGACTGACGCCCTCGCGCGAGCTCCGCCGCCGCAATGGAGAGCAGCTTCGCGGCGGCCGAATCGGTATCCTGGGCCGCCAGGTCCTCGGCCACGGCCGCGCGCAGGATACGCACGGCATCCCCGAAGCGCCCTTCGTAGGCCGCGAGGTCGCCGAGTCCTGCCGCCGAGTACGACTTGCCGCGGCGGTTGATAGCGGCCATGGTCCGGTAGGTCTCCATGGCGTCGGCGCGCCGGCCCTGCCCGAGCTGGGCGAATGCCGTCGCGAGCACCGCGTAGGAATCCCGGCCCTTCACCGCGCGCGCTTCCTGCTCGGCCTGCTGGAAGTCGCCCGCGTAGTTCAAATACAGCGCGAGGTTGTCGCGGAAGAGCGGCTGGCTCGGCAGCAGCTTGACGACCTCCTGCATCTCGTCGACCGCCTTCTGCATCTGCCGCTGATGCGTGAGGCACAGCGCCAGCTGGTTGCGACCGGAGATATCGGCCCGATATCGCGTGATGGCGTCGCTGTACTCCTTGATGCACTGCTGATAGTCGTTGCTGGCCAGGCTGAAGGCCCCGCGCGTGTGGTAGCGCTCGCGCTCGGTCATGCTGTCCAGGTGCTGCATGGCGAGCTCGAGGTACTTCCGCTCGTCGGCCGACCGCCCGAGGTTCGACGCCGCGTTGGCCGCAATCAGATAGCCCAGCCCGAAGTTCTTGTCGATCGCCACCGCGGCGAGCGCCTTTTCAAGCGCCTGCTCGGGTTTGTTGGCCGATCCCAGCGATGACGCCTCGGCATACAGCCGCACGACGTCGAGGGATCTGGCCGAGAGCGACACCGTGAGCTGCTTGACCGACTCGGAGTCCTCGTCGCCAAGCGCGTTGCGGACCTCGGTCATGAGGCCGGTCGCAACCTGCAACACCGTGTTCTTGCTGGAGGCACGCGCCTGCTCGTTGACCAGCTCTTCGCCGGTGACGGTGCGCGTAGCCTTTACCGACACCAGGTAGTCGCTTCCCTGCTTCTGGATGGCGCCGCTCAGCACGACGCCGAGCCCCTGTTCGAGCGCGATCTTGTGGGCCGCGGCTTCGTCGAGCGGAGCCGTGGGCGACACGCCGAAGCCGCGCATGCCGTTTCGCTCGAACGAGGTGATGAAGGTCGCCTCGTCGAGCGCGAGGCGCATCAGCGGTTCGAGCGTGTGGTCGAAGGCCGCGTCGCCGGTCCGATTGACCATGTCGGCGATCACCACGACCACGTTCTCGTGCTGCACCGGGGGGCGCGTGAACCAGTAGACCGCCCCCGACAACCCCAGCAGCGCCAGTGCGGCCACCGTGGCCGCCGGCAGGCCAACGGCACGTTTGATCGGTCGCAGCTTGCCGCGATCGTCGAGGCGCGCGAGCGCGGCCACCATGTCGGCGGTGGTGGCGAACCGCTTGGCCGCCTCCGGCTCGATGCACTGCGACACGAACCGGCTGAGCGGCTCGGGCACCTCGAACTTGCCGGGCGCGTCGAGAGCGGCCGCCCGCGGCGCCGGCAGCGGCTGATCGAGGCGCTTCTGGAGGTCGGCCACGGCCCCGCCATCCTCGACGCGCCGCCGCCCGAGCAGCAGGTCGTAGAGGATGAGACCGAAGGCGTAGATGTCGGTGCGCTGATCGACCTCTTCCCCGCGGGCCTGCTCGGGCGCCATGTAGGCGACCGTGCCGACGATGGCGCCCGCCACGGTGCCGGCCTGCATCGTGGCGGCCACGCGCGTGAGCTCGCTCTCGAGCGTCTTCGGCAGCATGCCGGCCTTGCGGACGCTGGCGAGGGCAGCCGCCTTCTGGTCCGATGCCGTGTGCGCAATGCCGAAGTCCATGATCACGGCTTCGGAATCGCTTCCCAGCATGATGTTGGCGGGCTTGAGGTCGCGATGGATGACGCCGGCGTCGTGCGCCGCCTTCAGCCCCGACGCCACCTGCCGGGCAATCGCCATCAGCGCGGCCATCTCCGGCCGCCCGGACTTGCGGATCACCGTGGCGAGATCGTCGCCTTCGATGAACGGCATCGTGATGTACTTGATGCCGTCGATCTCGCCCATGTCGTGAATGCGCACGACGTTGCGGTGCGTCACCTGCCGCGCCAGCAGCAGCTCCTGCTTGAAGCGGCGCTCGATGTCGCGCGCGGCCACCGGATCCCGGGTGACCTCGGGGCGCACGACTTTCACGGCCACCATCACGCTCAGCTCGGTGTCCCAGGCTTGATAGACGGCGCCCATGCCGCCAATGCCGAGCAGCCGCACGATGATGTAGCGGGCGCTGAACTGCTGGCCGACGTGGAGGGGACCTTCGGCCGCGCGCATGGCCGGTGTCGGCCGGACACCGGCGCCCTGGTTGGCCTTCGGGTCGCCGACGATCGTGACCGCCTCGGCCGAGGAAAACCCGGTCGGCACAGAGCCGGCGCCCGTCGGCAGGCCGGTCGAATCGTCCGGGAGGCGGTTGCCGTTCCCTTTGAGCGCACCCGGCATGGCGCCAGGCGCGGCATAGTACGTGGCGTCAGGATCCGGCCCGGGTGTGGCGGGGACGTACCGGGTGGCGTCGTCGCCGCCGGGAACGGGCGTCAGGGTCCCGGCCACGCTCGCGGGGCCGAACCGCGGGGCCTTGCACAGCGGGCAGGCACCCGCCGACTGGCTCATGCCGGCCCCGCAGCGCTGGCAACGAATCAACTCGCCGTCGGGGTGAACTGCTCGCAAACCTGTGTCCGCGCCTCGATTATGGCGCCCGTCTGGCGAAATAGGAAGAGCTAAGCGGACGCTCTCATCCGGTGTTCCGCATGCCGGCCGCGATGCCGTTGACGGTGACCATGAGGGCGGTATGGACGCGCGCGTCGGGCCGCTCCCGCATCCGCCGGAGCAGCTCCACCTGGACCAGATTCAAGGGATCCACGTACGGATTGCGGACGTCGATCGAGCGGCGGATGACGGGGGTGGCCTCGAGCAGGTCGTCGTGGCCCGAGACGGCGCGGACGCCGCGAATCGCGCGCGCGAGCCGCGCGCGCAGATCCTCGCCGAGCGGCTGCAGCTCGGCAGACACGAGCCGGCGGTCGTATTCGGCGGCAATGCGGCCATCGGCCTTGGCGAGCACCATCTCAATCAGATCGATGGCGGATTGGAAGTGCGGCCACTCGCGATACATGGTGCGCAGGAGGGGCCCTTCTCCACGCGCGACGGCGCCATCCAGCGCCTCCTCGACCCCGAGCCATGGGCCCAGCATGAGACGCGTCTGCGTCCACGCAAACTGCCAAGAGATCGCGCGCAGACCAGCGACGCTGGTGCCGCCGCTCCGGCGTGCGGGCCGGCTCCCGATGTTCATCTCCCCGATCTCCGCTTCGGGTGTCGAGGCGTGGAAGTAGTCGAGGAAGCGGGGGTTCTCGTACACCACCCGCCGGTAGCCATCGCGGGCATCGGCCGCAAGCCGATCCATACAGGCCCGCCAGGCGTCGGACCCGCCGCGCACCGGCGTCAGCCAGGCCTCGAGGGTGCCGGTGGTGTAGACCTCCATCGTGCGCACGGCGATGTCGGGAAACCCGAAGAGCGCCTGCAGCATCTCGCCCTGCTCGGTGACGCGGAGCGTGCCGTCCACCGACCCGGGCGGCTGCGACTGCAGGGCGAGGTGCGTGGGCCCGCCTCCCCGGCCGACGCTGCCGCCTCTGCCGTGAAAGAGCGTCACTTTCACGCCTTGCCGGGCGCAGGCCGCCACCACGATTTCCTGCGCCTTGAACAGCTCCCAGCCCGCCGTCACGCGGCCGACGTCCTTGGCCGAATCGGAGTAGCCGATCATCACTTCCTGCCGGCCGGCCGTGCGGGCGCGGTACCACGGCTCGGCGAGGAGCGTCTCCATCACCGCGCCGGCCTGCTGCAGATCCCGGGCGGTCTCGAAGAGCGGTACGACTCGCAGCGGCGCGGCCACCCGCAGCGCCTTTTGCAACAGCTCCACGGCCAGCACGTCCGACGCCCCTCGCGTCATCGTGATCACGTAGGCCCCGAGCGAACTGGCGGGCGCGGCCGCGATCATGCGGAACGTGTCGAGCACGTCGCGCACCTCCGGCGAGGCCTCGAAGCCGTCCGGAATCAGCGGACGGCGGCTGGACAGCTCGCGCACCAGGAACGCCAGGCGCGCCGCTTCGTCCCAGTCGGCGTACGACCCCAGCCCGAGCGAGGACGTCACGGCGGCGAGGGCGTCGGTGTGCCGCGCCGAATCCTGCCGGACGTCAAGCCGCGCCAGCGTGACGCCGAATGCCGCGACGCGGCGCAGCACGTCGCTCAGGCGTCCGTCGGCAATGAGGGTCTGATTCATCTCCTCGAGTGATCGATGGCAGAGGCGCAGATCGGCGGCGAGATCGTCGCCGGTGACGTAGACATCGGCCCCGGGCACCGGCGCGTCCGCGGCCCGGAGCGAGGCTTCAATCCAGGCGCGCGTCGCGCCGAGACGCGCCCTCACGCCGCGGAGCAGCTCGCGATACGGCTCCGGACTCCCCGGCACCCGCGCGCGCAGCTCCTCGGTGGCGCTCTCGATCGAGAGCTCGTCGCGCAGCGCCTCGATTTCGCGAAGGTACAACCCGACGGCCACCCAGCGCGACAGCAGCGCGGCCTGCCGCGTGACCTCCGGCGTGACGTGCGGGTTGCCGTCACGGTCGCCGCCGATCCACGAGCCGAATCGGAGCGGGGCCGCGTCGATGGGCAACCCGCGTCCCGTGCTGGCTCGCAGCGCGCGATCGACGCTGCGCACGTACTGCGGCAGCGCGTCCCACAGGCTCTGCTCGAAGAGGATGAGGCCGCTGCGCACCTCGTCGATGGGCGACGGCCGCTGCTGGCGCACGTCGCTCGTGCCCCACGCGGTCTCGATCTCGCGCCGGATCGCCGCCACCAGGTCGTCCTGCTCCGGCGCGGTGAGGTCGGGCCGATCGCGCTGGGCGAGCGCCGCGGCAATCCGGTTGTGTTTTTGTACCAGCCTGCGGCGCGCCACCTCGGTGGGATGCGCGGTCAGGACCAGCTCGACCTGCAGCGCGCTGACCGACGCATGGAGCTCGTCGGGCGCGACGCCGGCGGCGAGCAGGCGCGAGAAACTGTCGGCGCACGAGCCGCGCTGGGGCGCCGCGGCCGGATCGCGCAGGTAGGCGCGACGCCGGCGCACACGGTGGTGCTGCTCGGCGATGTTCGCCAGGTGGAGGAAGTGCGCGAAGGCCCGGGCGATCGGCAGCGCGTCGTCCACCGCCATCCGCGACAGTTCGTCGGCCAGCACGCGGAAGTCGGCGTCGTTGCCGGAGCGGCCGCTCTTCGCCAGCGCGCGCACCCGCTCGACGGTGGCGAAGATCGTCTCACCGGCCTGTGCGCGCACGGTGTTGCCGAGCAGTTCCCCGAGCAGCCGCACGTCGTCGCGCAGCGGCTTGTGCGGATCGGCCATGTCGAATGGTACTGGCTCTCGCCAAGGCGGACCTCAGAGGTCCGCCTCTACGTCCACCTCGCGCGCGCGGGCATCTCGGGGGATCATACGTCGTGCCCATTCGCCCCATGCGGGCCCGATCTCCGCACGAGCCTCACCGCGTGGCGACGCCGCTCGAGCTGCTCTTCGATCTCGTCTTCGTGGTCGCCATCTCGGAAGCTGCCAGCGGCCTGCATCACGCCATCGTCGGGCACCACACGGCCGAAGGGCTCGTCGGCTACGCGATGGTGTTCTTCGCCATCTGGTGGGCCTGGATGAACTTCACGTGGTTCGCGTCGGCCTACGACACCGACGACGTGCCCTACCGGCTGCTGGTGTTCGTCCAGATCACTGGCGCGCTCATCGTCGCGGGCGGCATCCCGGCAATGTTCGAGACCCGCCTCCCGAACGTCGCCGTCGTGGCCGGCTACGTCGTGATGCGGCTGGCGATGGTGGTGCAGTGGCTGCGCGCCTCGCAGGCCGACACCGAGCGCCGCGTCACCGCCCGGCGCTACGCCGCCGGCATTGCCGTGGTGCAGGCGCTGTGGGTCGGCCCGCTGTTTGCGCCGCAGCTCTGGCTGTGGGCGTTTCCGGTCTTCGTCGCGCTCGAGCTCCTGGTGCCCGTCTGGGCCGAGCGCGCCGCACCGACCAGCTGGCACCCGCATCACATCGCCGAACGCTACGGCCTGCTGACGCTGATCGTGCTCGGCGAGTCGATTCTCTCAGCCACCAACGCGGTGCAGTCCGCCATGGCGGCCGGCGAACGACTGATCGATCTGGTGCCGATCATCGCCGGCGGGATGCTGATCGTGTACTCGCTGTGGTGGCTCTACTTCGACCGGCCCGCGCACGACCTGCTGACGACGATCCGCCGCGCCTTCGTGTGGGGCTACGGCCACTACTTCGTGTTCGCGGCGGCTGCCGCCACCGGGGCCGGCCTTGGCGTCGCGGTCGATCGCGCCGGCGCGCACGTCTCGATCGAGCCGGTGGCCGCCGGCCTGTCGGTGGCGGTGCCGGTCGCGATCTTCCTCGTCTCCCTGTGGGCGCTGCTCGACCGGCCCGAGTACGGCTGGAAGCGCAGCCTCGGCCCGATCACCGCGGTGCTCGTCCTCCTGACGACGCTCACGGCGCAGCCCGTGCTCTGGATCGGCGTCACGCTCGCCGCGCTGGTCGCCGTGAAGCTGGTGTTCAGAGGTACGTAGAGGCGGACCTCGAAGAGGTCCGCCTGCTTCAGGCGAACCCTTTCAGGGTTCGCCTCTACGTACGAAGCTCGCGCGTGAGCCACGCGCGCGCCAGCTTCCAGTCGCGCATCACCGTCTGGGGCGAGACGTGCAGCGCCTCGGCAGTCTCCTCCACGCTAAGTCCACCGAAGAAACGCAGCTCGATCACCCGCGCGCGGCGCGCGTCGATGGCCGCCAGCGCCGTGAGCGCATCGTCGAGCGCGACCAGCTCGATCGCCCGCTCGGACTCCTGCGCGGGGAGCTGCTCGACGTCGGCGCCGGCGACACCGAACGCCACGGCCGGACCACCGCGCTTGGCGGACGCGCGCTTGCGGGCGTGATCGACCAGGATGCGCCGCATCACGGTGGCGCACACGGCGAAAAAGTGCACCCGGTCGTTCCAGCCGGCGTCGTCGGCGCGCACCAGCCGGAGGTAGGCCTCGTGGACCAGCGCCGTGGTCTGCAGGGAGTGGCCGGCCTTTTCCTTCCGCAGGTAGCGGGCGGCCAGCGTCCGAAGCTGGCCGTAGACGAGCGGGGTGAGCTCGTCGAGCGCGGCCCGGTCACCGTGCCCCCAGGCCTTCAGGAGGGCGGTGATGTCGCGCGCGTCGGCGGCCATGAACGGGCGGATTGTAGTTGGTCGCCCGGTCTTGCGCTTAAGGAAGTAGGGGGCGGACCGGGCCGGGGGTTCGGCTAACATTCGGGCTTCCCTGCACAACGAGACCGGTCCATGACCCCTGAGAGGTGGCAGCGCGTGTCGGAGCTGTACGAAGCGGTGCTCGACCGTCCGGCCGGCGAGCGCGAGGCGTTCCTGGCGGAGGCCTGCGCGGGCGACAGCGCGCTCCGCCACGAAATCCACTCGCTCCTGGCGCAGGACGACGGCCACAGTCCGCTCGACGCGCCGGTGTGGGTGCCCGACGATCTCGGCGAGGCGGCTGACTATAATGCCGGCTTCCCTCAGCCCATGCGCCTCGCGGCGGGCACGCGGCTCGGCCCCTATGAGATCCAGTCCGCCATCGGCGCCGGCGGCATGGGCGAGGTGTATCGCGGGCGAGACACCCGGCTCGATCGTGCGGTCGCCGTCAAAGTGCTGCGGCCGGACGTCGCGGCCGATCCGGCGTTTCGCGCCCGGTTCGATCGAGAGGCGCGCACCATCTCGCAGCTCGATCACCCCAACATCTGCCCGCTCTTCGACATCGGCGAGCAGGATGGCACGGCGTATCTCGTCATGCCGCTGCTCGAGGGCGAGTCGCTCGCCGATCGCGTGCGGCGGGGACCGCTGCCGCTGCCCGCCGCGCTGCGCATCGCCATCGGCCTCGCTTCGGCGCTCACCTACGCGCACGGACGCGGCGTGCTGCATCGCGACGTCAAGCCGCACAACGTGCTGATGCTCGCCGACGGGCGCACGATGCTGCTCGACTTCGGCATCGCGAAACCGTATGGCCTCGAGAGCATCGACACGATGGCCGACACCTCGCCGGCGCTGACGCGCCTCGGGCAGACGCTGGGGACGCTCGAGTACATGGCGCCCGAGCAGCTGGGGGGGCGCATCGTCGACGGGCGTTCCGACATGTTCAGCCTCGGCATCGTGATCGCGGAGATCGTCAGCGGCACGCATCCGTTTCGCGGCTCGACGCCCGCCGTGACGGCGTCAGCCATCCTCGATCGGCCCTATCAGGGGCAGCCCGATGCGACGGGGCCAGACGCCGATCTCGATCGCATCGTCCGCCGCATGTTGGCGCGGCAACCCGCGGATCGCTTTCCGACGATGGCCGACTGCCTCGCCGAGCTGCGGCTGCTCGAGCACGACAGCGGGGCACGCACGGCGCTCGCGGCGGCGCGCCCGCCACGTCGCACGCGCGTTGGAGTCGTCGCGGCCGTTCTGCTCCTGGCGACGATTGCCGGGGTCGCGGTGTGGCGCAGCCGCACTGGCCCGGCGGCGATCAGCCCGCCCGCTCCGGCAGCCGCGCTCGCCCCGGCCGTCGCGCCGTCATCGATCTCGCTGACCTTCTGGCTGGACGTCAAACCGAACCCCGAGGCTCCGGCGGCCGCGCTGTTCCAGTCCAACGGCGAGCAGCGGTATCCGTCGGGCTCCCTATTTCGAGTGACGTTCGTCGCTCCCGCCGGTACGCATGTATACGTGCTCGCCGACGATGCGCCGGCGTCGGACCGAGTAACGCTCATGTACCCGCGAGCCGACAGCGAGGGGCCCGACGCCAGCGGAATGATCGCCACCGACTGGATCGCGTTCGAGGGGCCGCCGGCCACCGATCGGCTGTGGCTGTTGTCGTCGACGGCGGCCGTAGCCGAGCTCGATACCGTTGCGAAGACGCTCCGTAGCGAGCGCGATTCGGGTGTCGTGTCGGACGCCACGATCCTGCAGCGCGTCAGGACCCTGCTCGCCGATGAGACGCGCCGGGCGCGCGTAGCACGTGACACGTCGAACGTGCAAACTCTCCTCTCAGGTGGACCTGTAATCGTGCACCGATTGGATCTCAGTCATGACTAAGATGGCCGGCCTCGTGTGCGGGATCGCAGCGCTTGCGCCGCTTGCCCTTTACGGCCAGCAAGACGACACCCGCTCCCTCGTCCTCGAGAAATTCATGAAGGCCCGTCCCGCCGCGCCGAAGAACGCGCCAGCCGCCGGACCGGTGTATCGACGCGTGAGCCGGCCGGGCGCCAAGCCCGCCACGGGAGCCGTGTCGGAAATCGGCGTGACGATTTGGAAACTGCGCGCGGCCGTGCCAGGCGATACGGCGCGGCTGCTCGTGCAGGATCCACAGGGCAGCGTGCAGTGGACGCCCCAGCGCGTCGAAGCGGGCACGCCGCTGTCACTCGGCGATCGCGTGCGCGTCTCGGTGGAATCGCCGCGCGACGGTTACCTGTATGTCATCGATCGCGAGCAGTACGCCGACGGCACCACGAGCGAGCCGTACCTGATCTTTCCGACGACGCGCGCGCGCGGTGGCGACAACAAGGTGACAGGCGGCCGGCTGATCGAGCTGCCAGCGCAGACCGACGCGCCCCCCTACTTCACACTGCAGGCGACGAAGCCGAACCAGGTTGCCGAGCTCATCACCGTGCTGATCTCCCAGACGGCGCTCACCGACATCACGCCGGGCGCGGGGCCGCTCGCGCTGAGCCGTGACGTCGTCGCGCGTTGGGAAAAGGAAGCGGGCTCCACCGTTGAACAGCTCGAGATGGTCGGCGGCGCGGGGCGCGCGTGGTCTACCGAGGAGCAGCGCGCCGGCGCCGACGCGACGCGCCTGCTGACGCAGCAGGACCCGTCGCCGCAAACAGTCTTCAGGGTCGTCACCACGAGCCCGTCGCTCGTGGCGACCCGCTTCACGCTGTCGCACGCGCGAGGTCGCGTCGCCGGCGCTCCCCCACGGTAACGCACGTCATCTTTCGCGCGGAGGATTTCGACATGCCCACGTACAAACTCCAACATGGCCAGGCCACGGGCTCGCACAAGGCACAATGCGGGAGCATCACGATTTCGCAGGCCAACAACCAGACGACGGTCATGGCCAACCCGCCGGGCGGCGGGCAGCCAGTAGATATCACGAGCCTGGTCGTCTTCACGAAAGGCCAGGGAAGCAACGGCACGCTGTTCGACCCAAGTCCCGGAGATATGATCAATCTGGGCACCTATCAGGTGACCGTGACGTTTCCCTTTGGCACCGATGCCACCTACCGCGCCGCGGGCAACGGACCCGCCGGGTTCTTCACCGCGGGCGCTTCGCCTACGGGCGCAGCCGATGATTGGGACGCAGCCGTTCCCGGCACGCCCGAGCCGAAGGGTAAGTCCTAGGGGAGGCGCGTGAGAATGCGGGCACTGCAGGTAGTCGCGGTGGCGGCGTTAGGGTTCGCTGTAGTGAGCCCCCACATGCCGTACTCTGCCGGGACACCTGCAGCGCTTGCTCAGCAATCCGGGCCGAGTCTCACGGCCGGCACAGCAGTGGCGCGCACATTACGCGGCGGCGAACGCCAGACCTTTGCGATCGAACTGGCTGCCAGCGATTTCGTGTACGTAGTGATCGACCAACGCGGCGCCGACGTCGTCGTTCGTCTTGAGTCGCCAGACGGCACGATGCTTCTCACAGCGGACAGCCCCAATAGCACTGACGGCCCAGAGCGCATCGCCTGGGTAGCCGCAGTCGCCGGCGTGTATCAAGTGATAGTTGAAAGCGGGGCGCCATCGTCTGACCAGACGTCGCGAAGCTACCAATTGCGTGTTATCGCGCGGCATCCCGCTGTCGATAAAGACTTCAAGCACGCGCAAGCCGAACGGCTGTTTGCGGAAGCGGGACCTCAGCTTCGCCTGAACACGGCCGTCTCGCGCGAGGAGGCTCGGAATCGCTTCGAAACTGCCGAAACCCTTTTCGCGATTCTTGGCCTCGAGTACGAACGCGGCCTCTGTTCGTACAGCCTCGGACTTCTGAAACTTCGCGAAAGCGATGCACGGGGGGCGCTCCCTTACTTGAGGCGTGCACAGTCACTCTTCACCAAGGACGACCCGATGTACGCCTCGGTCGTGAACGCACTGGGAGGGGCGTTTGACTTGATCGGCGACCCCGAAGCGGCTTTGGCCGCCTACCGCGA
Organism: Vicinamibacterales bacterium; assembly: GCA_036004405.1. GTDB lineage: Bacteria > Acidobacteriota > Vicinamibacteria > Vicinamibacterales > UBA2999 > DASYRM01. Next base: position 24,540 of record DASYRM010000142.1, on the reverse strand, counting down.
GGCGCTCGGAGGATTCGTCGCGATTCAGGACCGTCTTCGAGAAGCCATCGCGCGCAACAATATCGGCAAACTTTACGTAACCAATTCGGCGGACTGGCAACGCGCGCTGGAGCAGTTTCGGCTTGCGCTGCCACTGTTTCGAGCGGTCGGGGACCGGCGTCGCGAAGCCCTGGCGCTCTACAACATCGGCGCCTCCTATAGCGCTGCCGGGGACATCACCCGCGCCGCCGAATACCTTCAGCAGTCTCTTGCAATCCGACGCACGATCAAAGACAGCGCTGGCGAGGCCGATACGTTGACGTTACTGGGACTCACCGCAACGCTCGGCGGAGACAGCGCCGCGGCGCTCGTCTACTATGAGCAAGCCCTCCCTCTGAGGCGGGTTGTCGGAGACGGGCGCGCCGAAGGGATCACGCACGCAATCCTCGGTCGGACACAGCTCGCCCTGGGGCGCGCTGATGCAGCGGCACAGTCGCTTGGCCGCGCCGCCGAACTTGAACGACAGAGCGGGGACAGACGAGAAGAGGCCGGCGCGCTGATGTCCCTCGCCGAAGCCTTCCTTCTCCAGGGAGATACCGCTCAAGCCCTCGAACAGGGTCGAGACGCCGTTGCGATCTTTCGCTCAGTCAGCGATCGGCGGGGTATCGCGTTCGCGCTGCCAATCATTGCACGAGCACAGCGGCGGCTCGGCCGCGTCGACGACGCCCTCGCCAGCGTCCGAGAGGCACTAGTGGCTCTCGAGAGCGTGCGCCGCAATGCCTCGAGCCCCGAAATGCGAGCCGCGTACCTGGGCAGTCAACAGAGCGCATACATGCTCGCGATCGACCTCCTGATGCAGCGACACGGCGAGCGCCCAGGCGAGGGCTTCGACGCGCTCGCGCTCCAGATGACCGAGCGCACCAAGGCCCGAAGCTTGGTCGACATGCTCGCGGAAAGCGGGGCCGAGCTCCGACGGGGCGTGGAACCGGCCCTCGTCGAGCGCGAACGGCAGCTCGCTCGCCTGCTCGATGCCAAGGCCGATCGGCTGTTCGCCCTGCAGGCTGCGCGTTCAACTGGCGAGGCGGAGGTCCTCGCCAAGGAAGCGCAGACCATCGAGGCCGAGTACGAAGAGGTTCGGGCGCGTATCCGCGCGAGTAGCCCGGAATACAGTGCGCTGACACAGCCGCAGCCGCTCGGCGTCGATGAGATTCGCCGCGACGTCCTCGACGCGGACACGACACTCGTCGAGTACTCGCTCGGACCGGACGCAAGCTACGTCTGGGCGCTCGATCGCCAGAGCCTGAAGACCTACCGCCTGGCGCCACGCGGCGAGATCGAGCGCGCCGCGCGCGAGGCGTACGAGCTCGTGACGAGCCGCGCGACGAACGTGCCGCGCGAGTCTGCAGCCGAGCGGGCTCGACGCATCGCCGCGTCAGACGCGGCGCTGCCCGGTGCGCTACGCCGCGTCAGTGACCTCGTGCTCGCCCCGATCACCGACTTCCCCACCAAGACGCGGCTACTGATCGTCGCCGACGGCGCGCTGCAGTACCTGCCCTTCGAAATGCTACCGGCGCCGCGTCGCGCGGAGGCACAGCCCCTGGTCGCGGACTTCGAGATCACGGCGCTCCCCTCGGCCTCCACGCTGGCGGTTCACCGGGCGCAGCTCGCGCGCCGTGCGGCCCCGACGAAAGGCGTTGCGGTCTTCGCCGACCCGGTGTTCGACGCGGCCGACGCGCGCGTGCGACCCACCAGACTCGCCTCCGCAGCGACCGCAACACCAGACGCGCAGACGCGCCTGCTCACGCAAACCGACGATCCGACTATGCCGGGGTTCGGCTCCATCGCACGACTGCGCTTCACCGACGACGAGGCGAAGGCGATCCTCGCGGCCGCACAGGGCCGGCGGAACTTCGCCGCCATCGGATTCGACGCGAACAAGGCAGCCGCCGTGGACGCCGGGCTCGGCGCCTATCGATACCTGCACTTCGCCACGCACGGCTTCCTCGACACCGCGCGCCCGTCGCTGTCGGCGATCGCCCTCTCGCTCGTCGGACCCGACGGCGCCGCGCAGGAAGGTTTCCTGCGCGCGCACGAGCTCTACAACCTGAATCTGTCAGCCGACCTCGTGGTGCTGAGCGCGTGCGAGACCGGGCTCGGCAAAGAGATTCGCGGCGAAGGCTTGATCGGGCTCACCCGCGCGTTCATGTACGCGGGCGCGGCGCGCGTCATCGTCAGCCTCTGGAGCGTCAGCGATCGGGCGACGGCGTCACTGATGGGCCGGCTCTACCGTGAGATGCTCGGCAACGGCAAAACGCCGTCCGCGTCGCTGCGCGCCGCGCAGCTCGCGCTGCGATCCGACATGCGATACCAGCATCCCTACTACTGGGCGGCGTTCACCCTGCAGGGCGAGTGGCGCTGACCTGCGCTCTCGTCCGCCGAAGTCGTTACCGCCATCTCACGTGCGAACTGTGACAAATGGTAGAGGTGTGAATCCAGATTTCTGAAGTCCATCCAAATCTTCGTCCCAGACTTCGTTCGTCCCTCGCGTTAAACACCCCGCACATACCGCTCGTCCCTTCGCCCGGCAGACCCGTCACTCGTCCCCACGGCACGTTTCTCTCTACACCGCGCTGGTTGGAGTGAATCGTTGCCGGCGCTGGAGCCGGGAGGAGTGTGAACGATGGCAAGACGCATCAGCCTGGTTGTCGCGGCGCTGATCTGCCTCACCTCGGGGCTGGCGAGCGCGCAGGAACGATTTGGCGGACTGGCCGGCACGGTGACGGATTCCACGAAGGCCGCTGTTCCCGGGGCGACGGTAACAGCCACCAACCGTGCGACCGGCGCCACGCGCGTGGTGGTGAGCGGCGGTGACGGCACCTACCGCGTGCCCGATCTCGATCCGGGCCGCTACTCGGTGACGATCGAGCTCGATACCTTCCAGAAAGTGATGGTGGACGACGTCATCGTCCTCCTGGGACGAACCGTCGGCGTGGACGCGGAGCTCAAGCCCGGCGTGATCACCGAAACGGTGAACGTCACGGCCGACGCCGCCAAGCAGCTCGACCTCACCAAGGTCACCCTCGCCCATAACATCACGGCCGAGGAGTTCGACCGGCTCCCCAAGGCGCGCAGCTTCCAGGGGCTCGCCCTCACGGCGCCGGGGGTCAACACCGGTGAAATCGAAGGCGGCCTGCAGGTGAACGGCGCCAGCGCCGCCGAGAACTCGTTCACGGTGGACGGCGTGGCGATCAACAGCCTGATCTACGGCAACTCGCGCCAGAACACGGTGTTCGAGTACCTCCAGGAAGTGCAGGTGAAGACCGGCGGCATCGACGCCGAATTCGGCGGCGCCCTCGGCGGTGTCGTGAGCGCGGTGACGAAGTCGGGCGGCAACGCCTTCAGCGGCGAGACGCACTACTACTACATCGGCAGCGGCCTCAGCTCCGCCCCGTTCAAGCGCCTCGTGCTCAACCCGAACGACCTCACGACGGTCGGCTACTACCAGGACACCAAGCAGCCGAACCACCAGAGCGAGTTCGGCGGGTCGCTGGGCGGTCCGATCGTCAAGAACAAGCTGTTCTTCTTCGGCTCGATCTCGCCCCGCGTCGTGCGCCGTACCAACGAGTACGAGTTCTCGGCCGGCACCGAACCGGGTGAGATCAACCAGAAGCAGACGGCGTGGCAGGGCTTCGGCAAGGTCACCTACTCGGCCAACAAGGTGCACGCCAACGCCAGCCTGCTCATGACGCCCACGCGGTCCGAAGGGCGGCTCCCCGCCTACGACTCGCTCGGGCCCAACTGGCTGACCACGTCGAAAGCCGCCAACCTGGCGGAGACGACCCGCGGCTTCGACGCCGATCAGAACAACTTCAGCTCGAACGTCGATGTCTGGCTGCGCGGCAACAGCTATCTGAGCGCGCGCGGCGGCTACTTCTACGACGCCTACAAGGACACCGGCGTCCCGAACGTCACGAGCTACACCTACCAGACGCCGAACTTCACGGTGCCAGGGGTGCCGGCCAACCTGCAGGGCGCAACCGGCACGTTCAACACGCCGCGCATCCAGATCACCAACTTCGACACCACGAAGCAGGGGTTCGTACAGCTCGATTACAACCACGCCTTCAACGCCGCGGGCTCGCACCTGGTGAAGGGCGGCTGGGGCCTGCGCCACTCGGCCAACGACGTGGACGTCTCGTATCCCGGCGGCTACGTCTACCTGTATTGGGGCCAGGCGTTCCGCAGCTCCGCCACGGGCCAGACCGGCACCGGCACCTACGGCTACTACGCGGTGCACGATATCGCCACCCGCGGGAACATCAACGCCAACATGCAGAACCTGTTCATCCAGGACACCTGGACGATGGGCTCGCGCCTGACGCTGAACCTCGGCGTCCGGACCGAGAACGAGGACATCCCGACGTTCATCCCTGAGCTCCGGAAATACGCGATCCAGTTCGGCTTCAAGGACAAGATCGCGCCGCGCCTGGGCGCCAGCTTCGACGTGAGGGGCGACGGCAAGATGAAGGCGTTCGCCAGCTGGGGCCGCTACTACGACTGGACGAGGTACGAGATCGCGCGCGGCTCGTACGGCGGCGACCTGTGGCACATCTACTACCGGTCGCTCGACACGCTCGACCTCGCCAGCATCAACGTCAACAACCTGCCGGGCCGCGATCTGTGGGGCGGACCGAACGGCTTCCGCGACTTCCGCGGTAACTCGATCGAAGCGACGGACCCGGACATCAAGCCGATGTTTCAGGACAGCTTCAACGGCGGCGTGGACTTCCAGGTCGGCGCCCGCACCGCGGTCGGGCTCCACTACGTGCACAACAACCTGGGCCGGACCATCGAGGACCTGGGCGCGCTCGTCAACGGCGACAGCATCTACGTGATCGGCAACCCCGGCGAGGGTGCTAACACCGTCACGCCGCCGTCGTATCCGCTCTTTACGGCGCCGTTTGCCACGCCGAAGCCGAAGCGGCAGTACGACGCCCTCGAGTTGACCTGGGAGCGCCGGTTCTCGAAGAACTGGTTCGCGAACGCGAACTACACCTGGAGCCGTCTCTACGGCAACTACTCGGGCACCGCCAACTCCGACGAGATCCAGACCCCGACCGTCGGGATCTCGTCGAAGAACGCGCAGCAGCAGAACGGCACGATTGCGCGCCCGGGCAGCAACTCGCACACCGGGTGGGACATCGACGAGCTGATGTGGGATTCGCACGGCAATCTCGATCCGCGCGGCCGCCTGGCCACGGATCGTCCGCACGTCGCAAAGCTCTATGGCGCCTACCAGTTCAACTTCGGCACGCAGCTCGGCGCCTTCTTCTACGGCGGGAGCGGCACGCCGATCACCACGCAGGTGGTGGGGCTCGACGCCTACGCGCCGATGGTCGAAGGGCGCGGCGACATGGGACGAACGCCGGTGCTCACGCGCACCGACCTGCTGGTGTCGCACGAGTTCACCCTCGCCGATCGGAAGCGCGTCCGCTTCGAGCTGAACATCCAGAACCTGTTCAACCAGAAGACGGCCACGCACATCTTCAACTACTTGAACAAGGGCGCTCCGGCCGGCGGCAATGCCAAGGCCGCCAACGCCATCGACTTCTCGAACGTGAACCTGGCGGCGGGCTATGACTACAACGCCCTGATCCTCCAGACGACCGAGGGGCGCAACTCGTATGACCCGCGCTACGGGATGGACGACCTGTTCCAGCCTGGACTGCAGGGCCAGTTCAGCGTCAAGTTCACGTTCTAGTCCGTCGTGGGGGCCGCCTTCAGGCGGTCCGTTGTCGTAGGGGCCGCCTTCAGGCGGCCCGTCGAGGGGCCGGGTCGCCAGACCCGGCCCTTCGTTCGTACGCACCTATAATCCCCTTCGCTGGGGAGGAATCGATGCGTCATCCACCGCTCGCCCTGATGGCGGTCTTGGGGTTCCTGGCCGCGACGCCGGCGGCGGCGCAGTGGCTCGACTACCACGCGCCGAACATGCCGCGGCGCCCCGACGGCACCGTCAACCTGTCTGCCCCGGCGCCGCGCGCCGCCGACGGTCATCCGGATCTCTCGGGCGTCTGGAGCGGCGCCGGCCCGATGTACCGCTTCAACATCGCGCAGGATCTCCAGCCCGGCGACGTCAAGCCGTGGGCCGAGGCGCTCTTCCTGCAGCGCCTGCGCGACTCCCGTAAGGACAGCCCGCTCGCCCGCTGCCTGCCGGTGAGCGCGATGTACCACAACTTCTTCAACCTCACCCAGTTCGTGCAGACGCCGTCGAAGCTGCTCATGCTGTACGAATCGCCGAACAGCCCGCACCGCACGATCTACACGGATGGACGGCCGCTGCCGGCCGATCCGAATCCGGCATGGCTCGGCTACTCGGTGGGCCGGTGGGAGGGCGACTGGCTCGTGATCACGACGGCCGGCTTCAACGACCGCGGGTGGCTCGACAGCGCGGGACACCCGCAGACCGAATCGTTGCAGCTGACCGAACGTATGCGCCGCCGCGACTTCGGCCATATGGACTTCGAGATGACCATCGACGATCCCAAGGTCTTCACGAAGCCCTTCACGATCAAGACCGAGCGCGTGCTCTCCCCCGACACCGACATCCTCGAGGACGTCTGCGAGAACGAGAAGGATCAGCACCACTTCTCGCAGGCGGCGGGCGTGACGGTCAGCCCCGCGATCCTCGCCGGCTACGCCGGCACCTACGAGATGGCGCCGGGACGCAACGCCGTCGTGGTCGTCGAGGGCGACCTGCTCTACGTGCGCGGGCTCAACGAGCCGAAGCTGCCGCTACTGCCGCAGTCGGAAACGCAGTTCCTGTCCACGGCCACGCCCACCGGATTCGAGTTCATCAAGGACGCCCAGGGGCGCGTGACGCACCTGATGGTGCGCGGGGCCAACGGGGACCGACGCCTGCTACGGCGGTAGGGGCTGCCTTTTAGGCAGCCCGTTCATCAGCTGCCTTCTAGGCAGCCCGTTCACGGGCCACCTGAAGGTGGCCCCTACGAAGACGGCCCGCCTGGAGGCGGCCCCTACTTCTGAGTGCGGGCTGTGGATGGCGGCACGTGGTTTTTGAGCCGCATGTAGACCACCATGTTCCCGTAGTGCTCGTTGTTGTGGGTGGTGTTGAACATCAGCACCAGCCCGCGCGTCGTCGGCTTGCTGCTGCCCCGCCCCTGCACGCCGACGGTCTGGTTCACGTTGGCGTCCGTGGTGCCGCCGTAGGTCGCGTCACAGGAGGCGAGCGCTTCGTTCAACGCCTTGACGAGGGCGGCCTTGTCGGTGGTCTGGGAGTAGTCCCCGCCGAAGGTCGGCTTCTCGCCCCGCGCCTGCGAGCAGAAGTAGGAGTTGCCGTTGATCACGTGGCCAACGAGCTCGGCAAAGCTGCGCACCTGTGGTGTCGGCTTGAACGAGTATTCGTCCGCCGGCATGGCCGCCGCGGCCTCGGCCAGATTGCGGCGAATCACCTGGTGCATCGCTTTGAGCGACGCGGCCATCGACGGCGAGAGCACTTCGTCGGCGCCGCCGTCGGAGGTTTGGGCGGCGGCCGGCAGGCTCGCCAGCGCGATCAACGCCGCCAGTATCAAGGCTCGGGACATGGCACTCTCCTTCAGGAATCGCTCGTAGTGTAGCGCCCGCCGTCTCTCATATAATTCCCACTCGGCGGCGCCGCTCCCCGGCGCCTTGCCGATAGTGGTTCGCGAGACGGAGGGGTCCGCAATGAAGCAGTTGACGCTCGTCGCAGTGGCAGCGTGTATGGCCGTGGCCTCGTCGGCCTATGCCCAGACCGATCAGGAAATGATTGACCGCGCGCTGCTCGGCGCGCCCGCCGGCATGGTCCGCCAGAACGCCAGCGTGGTGAAGTGGGGGGCTGACGGCAAACGCGTGGTGATCAAGCAGGGGACGAACGACCTCGTGTGCTGGGACCAGTCGGTGTGGCCCGGCCAGCTGCCGTTCAGCGTCCACTGCACCAGCAGCAAGAGCATGGAGCGCGTGGACCAGAACCGCGCTTTCTATTACCAGTACATGACCCGCGAGGCGGCCGAGAAGGCCATCAAGGAAGCCGAAACGGCCGGCAAGCGCGTGCTGCCTGAATACGGGGCGGGCCACTATGGCCTGCAGGGCAAGGACCAGGCGAGTGCTCGCGCCCATGTGACGATCGCCGTCCCCAACGCCACCGCGGCCTCGCTGAAGATTCCGGACAAGCCGTCGACGAGCGGAATTTGGCTCATGGACTCAGGCACCACGGGCGCCCACCTGATGATCCCGGGAAACTAAGACGTGACGCCGGTGCGCGGCTCGAGCGCCAACCGCGCTGAACCGCTCACCGGCGACTCCTGCTCGCGCTGCGGGCAGAAGGCGTGTTTGCCTCTCTCCCCATCGCGTTACGGAGGGTCTACCGCGGCTCGCGGGCGGTGACTGTGCGCTCGCGCGCGCAATCTTTCTGGCGCCGCGCGCCGTCCAATAGCCGTGTCCGATCGCGAGTGGGCTGCCGACCCGCACGTCTCCACCTCGACCGTGCGCGACGAATCGCCGAGCTCTGAAGCGTGTCTGCATGAGCCAGTTCCGCGATCGGTCGTGGCAAAATCGAGCTCGGCTCCCATGCTCGCGGCTCCACACGACCTCTGGCGGCTCGTGCGTCCCTACCGCGGGCTGCTGGCGGTGGCGTTCGTCGCGATGGCCGTCGAAAGCGCCGCCATCGTCTGGGAGCCCTGGCCGCTCAAGCTGATCGTCGACAACGTCCTCGGCGGAAAGCCGCTGCCACCGGCCCTGGCCGGCCTGTCGCTCTTCGGTACGTCGCCGCTCGCAATTCTCAACGCCGCCGTCGTCGCGCTCCTCGCGATCACCATCCTCGGCGCCGCCGCTTCGTACGTGCAGAAGTACCTGTCCACGGCGGTCGGCCAGCACATCACGCGGGATCTGCGGCAGGCCCTCTACCAGCACGTGCAGCGGTTGTCGCTGCCGTTCTTCGAGACGCGGCGCACCGGCGATCTGATCGTACGGCTGACGAGCGACGTGGACGCAGCCCAGGACTTCTTCTCCACCGCGCTCCTGAGCATCGCGATGGATCTGCTGACGCTCGGCGGCATGCTCGCGGTGATGCTGTATCTCGACTGGCGATTCACGCTGCTCGGGCTCGCGGTGGCGCCGCTGCTCTACCTCGTGGTCTACCGCCGCACTCATCGGATCAAGCAGGCGGCGCGCGAGGTCAAGCAGCGCGAGGGCGCGCTGGCGTCGATCGTCCAGGAAACACTGGCCGCGATCCGGACCGTGCGCGCCTTCGCGCGCGAGTCGCACGAGGAGGCGCGGCTCGAGCGCGAGGGGCGCGCGGCCATGGACGCCGCCATGCGCGCGCGCAGCATCAAGGCGGCGCTGCCGCCGCTCGTCGATCTCCTCGTGGCCGTCGGCACGTGTGTCGTGATGCTGGTGGGCGTACGCCTGGTGCTCGAGGGCCGCATCACCTCAGGCACCCTCATCGTCTTCGTGCTCTACCTGGGCAAGTTGTACAAGCCGATGAAGAACCTGGCGCGCATGACCGACACCGTGTCGAAGTCCGCGGTCGCCTTCGAGCGCATCCGCGAACTGCTTGCCACGGCGAGCCAGGCGACCGACGCGCCCGACGCCCGCCCGGCCCCGCGCTTCCGCGGCCTCATCGAGTTCCGCGACGTCAGATTCGGCTACGTGCCCGGCCAGCCGGTGCTGCGCGGCGTCACTCTGACCGCCGGTGCCGGCCAGCGCGTGGCCGTCGTCGGCGCGACCGGCAGCGGCAAGTCCACGCTGCTCGCCCTGCTCCTGCGGCTCTACGAGCCCGCGAGCGGCTCGATCTGGATCGACGGCACCGACATCCGCCGGTTCACGGCGCGGTCACTGCGCGATCAGGTCAGCCTGGTGCCGCAGGATCCCGTCCTCTTTCACGGGCCGGTGTGGGAGAACATCGCCTACGGGCGGCCGGGGGCGACGCGCGACGAAATCATCCACGCGGCCCGGCTCGCCAACGCGCACGAGTTCATCGCGCGGATGCCGCGCGGCTACGACACCATCATCGGCGAGCGCGGCGAAACCGTGTCGGGCGGCCAGCGGCAGCGCCTGGCCATCGCGCGCGCGGTGATCCGCCAGGCGCCGATTCTGCTGCTCGACGAGCCGTCAGCCGCGCTCGATCCCGAATCGGAATCGCTGGTGTTCGACGCGCTGTCTCGGCTCATGGACCGCTGCACGTCGATCACCGTCGCCCACCGCCTCGCCACCGTGCAGCGGGCCCAGGTCGTGGCGGTGCTCGATGGCGGCGTCATCACCGCCTGCGGCACGCACGACCAGCTGCTGGCGTCCCATCCGCCATACGCGCGGCTGTTTGACCTGGCGGCGTCCGAGGACGACGACGACGTGACGCGGGCTATCGCGGTATGACGGCCGCGCGCGTGCTGACCGGCGCGCTTGCCGCCTGCGCGCTCCTCACCAGTCTGGCCGGCCGCGCCGGCGCGCAGACGCCGTCGGGCCTGCGCCTGGCCGACAACGGCCGCCCGACGCTGCAGCTCCCGTTCGGCGAAATCGTGTTCAGAGGTCGCGTGTCGACCACCGTGCAGTCGCCGTCGCGCGATCGCGGGACCCCGCGACCCGACCCGGGCTGGCAGACGCGCCGGCTGCAGGTCGAGGGCACGCTCTTCAAGAAAGTCGAGTTCGAGGTGTCGCGCGAGTTCGGAGACGCCGACGAGCCGGAGCGCGACGCCTTTGCCAACATCCGCTTCAATCGCGCCTTCGAGCTGCGCGCCGGCCAGTTCAAGATGCCCTTCGGCCACGACGCGCTGATCGGCGGCGCCAATCTCGATTTCGTCTACCGCTCGCTCGCGGGACGGCAGCTCGCTCCGGGCCGCGACATGGGCGTGATGGCGCACGGGCGGCTCAAGAGCCGCCGCCTCGCGTACCAGGCGGGCGTGTTCCGCCGGGACGGGGACAACGCGCGCACCGCGCAGACGCGCGGCGGCCGCAATGCCCTGGCCGGCCGCGTCCTGGTGATGCCGTTCGTCTCGAGCCCGCATCCGGCGCTGGCGGCGGTGCAGGTTGGCGGCGCGATCGTCACCAGCGAACTGGTCGATTCGCTCGGGCTGCGCGGGCGTACCGTGTTCGGCGAGGGCGTGTTCTTCGATCGCGTGTTCGTCAACGGCAGGCGGATGCGGCGCGGCGTCGAGGCGTCGTGGGCTCATGGGCCGGCCTCGCTCTACGGGGAGTTCATGCGGGTGTCGGATCAGCGGCTCGAGATGGGGGCGGCGGGCGACGCGCTGCCCGGCGTCACCGCGTCGGGCTGGTCCATCGCCGGCACCTGGGTGCTGACCGGCGAGCGCAAGGACGGGCGCGTCGATCCCGAGCACAGTTTCTTCGGCGACGGGTACGGCGCGCTGGAGCTCGTGGCGCGGATCGAGGCGCTGTCGTTTGGCGCCGCAACGACGCCCGGCGCCGCCGTCAGCCCGCTTGCCGCGCCGCTGGCCGCCAACGCTGATCGCGCCGCAACCGTCGGCCTGTCGTGGTATCTCAACCGCTACTTGAAGGTCACCGGCGGCGCGGTGTTCGAGTCGATTCGCGATCCCGAGCGCAGCCCCGTCCCGGGCAACGGTCGCGTGCCGACCGCGGTCGTGCAGTTCCAGGCGGCCCTCTAGCGGATGCGAACCTTCCTGTCCCGGCGAGTCGCTGCCGCGTGGCTGGCGTGCGCGGTGCTGGCGGCCGCACCAGCCGCGGCGCAGTCGCAGGACGACCTGTTCGACGACAGCGCGCTGCACGACGTCATGCTGACCGTCAGCGAGCGCGACTGGAACGCGCTCAAGGCGCACGCGGACGAGAACACCTACTACCCCGCCGATCTGCGTTGGCGCGACGTGACGGTTCGCAACATCGGCATCCGGTCGCGCGGCACCAGCACGCGAAACGGCGTGAAGCCGGGGCTGCGGCTCGACATCAACCACTACGTCGACCAGACGTTCGTCGGCCTGCGCGCGGTGATCCTCGACAACGGCTTCACCGACCCGTCGACACTGCGCGAGTCGCTGGCCATGAAGGTGTTCGCGCGCGCCGGGCTGCCCGCCGTGCGCGAGGCGCCGGCGCGACTCTTCATCAACAACGAGTATGCCGGCGTCTACGTCATCGTGGAGCCGATCGATCGGACGTTCGTCACGCGCCTCTTCGGCGCCGCCGAAGGCAACGTCGAGAGCGGCGGCTATCTCTACGAGTACCAGTGGGTCCGCGAGTACGGGTTCCAATACCTCGGTCCCGCGCTCGCAGCCTATGCGGAGCTCTTCGAGCTGAAAACGCGAGAGACCGACGCGGTGTCGCGGCGCTACCAGCCGCTCGAGTCGCTCACCCGCGCCATCAACGAGACGCCGGCCGGTCAGTTCGAGGAGACGGTCGGCGCGCTCATCGATCTGCCGGAGCTGGTGAAGTACCTGGCCGTGCAGCGCGCCACCGGCGAGATCGACGGGTTCATCGGCAACTGGGGGATGAGCAACTTCTATCTGTACCGCTTTCGCGACGGGCGGCCGGCGCAGCTGCTGCCGTGGGATGCCGACCATTCGCTCTGGGCGCTCGACGACCCGATCGACTACCGCCTCGACACCAACGTGCTCGTGGCGCGAGCGATGACCGTGCCGGCGCTGCGGCGTCTGTACCTCGAGACCCTCGCCTCCACCGCGCGCCTGCTCACCGACGGGGCCGCCGCCGACGGCCGCGGGTGGCTCGAGCGCGAGGCGGATCGGCTGGCGGCGCTCGTCGCCCCGGCGGTGGCCACCGACCCGGTGGCACCGTTCACATTTCCGGAGTTCGAGGGCAACGTGCGCGGGCTGCGGGGATTCCTGCGGACCCGCCCGCTCTACGTCGAGTGCGCGGCGCGCGCCGCTCTCGATCGCTCGGCCCCGCAGTCGTGTCCGCTGCCGGTCTACGTCGAGATTCCCCCGCCCGGACGGCTGCCGCGCTGAACCGCCACTTCGCTGGCGGTAGTCCGCCCCGGTATTCCGGCCAGACCGCGCCAGTATTTCCGGATTAGAGCGCTTTTAGAGACCTGAGCCTGCCGCCGCCCGCGCCGGGAGGAGGCTACAATGGGTTGTTTGTGCGGCCCGGCACGCGCCGGGCCTCGGCCTCGTGAATCCTCAATGACGACTCCAGTCTCGCTCAGCCTCGACGGCTCTATCGCCGTCATCCGCATCGACAATCCGCCCGTCAACGCGCTCAGCCCCGAAACGATCGACGGGCTGTCCGCCGCCCTCGCGCAGACCGCGGCCGACCCTGCTGCCACGGCGATCGTCGTGCACGCGGCCGGCCGTACGTTCATCGCGGGCGCCGACATCAAGGGGCTCGAGAACGTGGTGTGGGGCGGCGATACCGGCGCCCCGGAGATGCACGACCTGCTGCAGCGCCTCGAGCAGAGCCCGAAGCCGGTGGTCATGGCGATACACGGCACCGCGCTCGGCGGCGGGATGGAAGTGGCGATGGCCGGTCACTACCGCGTCGCGGTGGCCGATGCCCAGATGGGGCTGCCGGAAGTGAACCTCGGCATCATTCCCGGCGCCGAAGGGACGCAGCGCCTGCCGCGGCTCGTGGGGGTCGACAACGCGCTGACGATGATCGTGTCGGGCCGGCCGATCAAGGCGGCCGAGGCGCTGCAGAACGGCCTCATCGACCGCATCGTGGACGATCTGGTGCCGGGCGCGGTGGCGTTTGCGCGCGAAGTGGCGGCCGGATCGGGCGGCAGCGTGAGGCCACACCCGAAGACCAGCGAGCGGTCCGACAAGCTGCCGGCGGCGTCGGAGCTGCCGGCAATGGTCGCCGCGGCGCACGCGCTGGCGAAAAAGGTGCGGCGCAACCAGCATGCGCCGGCCGCGGCCATTGCCGCAGTGGAGGCGGCGGCCACGCTGCCCTTCGACGAGGGGTGCCGCAAGGAGCGCGATCTCTTCTACGAGCTGATCAAGTCCGGGCAGGCACGGGCGATGATCTACGCCTTCTTTGCCGAGCGCGCGGTGGCCAAGGTGCCCGGCGTTCCGAAGGACATCCCGGTGGCACCGGTCTCGACCGTCGCAATCGTCGGCGCGGGCACGATGGGCGGCGGCATCGCCATGGCGTGCGCCAACGCCGGCATGTCGGTCGTGCTCACCGACACCGAGCAGGCGGGACTCGATCGCGCGATGGCCATCATCCGCAAGAACTACGACAGCTCCGTGAAGAAGGGGCGCTTCACGCCCGAGGCGGCCGCCGAACGCCTCGGCCGGATCACGACGCAGGTGGGCACCGCCGGGTTCGACAAGGCCGACGTCATCATCGAGGCGGTGTTCGAGAACATGGCGCTCAAGAAGGACGTCCTGGCGCAGCTCGATGCCGCGGCGCGTCCCGGCGCGCTGCTGGCCACCAACACGTCGACGCTCGACATCGACGCGCTGGCGGGCGTGACGACGCGGCCGCAGGCGGTGATCGGCACCCACTTCTTCAGCCCAGCCAACGTCATGCGCCTCGTGGAGATCGTGCGCGGCGCGAAAACGTCGGCGGAAACCATCGCCGCGGCGCAGGCGCTCGCCAAACGTCTCGGCAAGGTCGGCGTCGTGGTCGGCAACTGCCCCGGCTTCGTCGGCAACCGGATGATGTTCCCCTACATGTACGAAGCGCAGTACCTCGCAGAGGACGGCGCCACGCCGGCGCAGGTCGACAGGGCGCTCACCGAGTGGGGCATGGCCATGGGGATCTTCGCCGTAGACGACATGGGCGGCCTGGACGTCGCATGGCGCGTACGGCAGGAGCTGGGTCAGTTCAGCGATCCCACGCAGCGCAAGCCGCTCGTCGCCGATCAGCTCGTGGCGATGAATCACCTCGGGCAGAAGACCGGGTCGGGGTGGTACATCTACGATGCCAACCGCAACGCGACGCCGGATCCCGAAGTGGAGGCGCTCATCGAGCGCACGGCGGCCGCGGCCGGCATCGCGCGGCGCAGCTTCACCAACGAGGAGATCATCGAGCGCGAAATCTACGCGCTCGTCAACGAAGGGGCGAAGATCCTCGAGGAAGGCTACGCGCTGCGCGCCGCCGACATCGACGTCATCTACCTCACCGGATACGGCTTTCCCAGCTTCCGCGGCGGTCCGATGTTCTACGCCGACTCGGTCGGCCTGAAGCAGGTGTTCGAGCGCGTGTCGGCCTTCCACCAGGAGCAGGGCGAGCGCTGGAAGCCGGCGCCCCTCCTCGAGCGCCTGGCGCGCGAGGGGTCCACGTTCCGCGCATGGGATCAGAGCCGCGCGGCCGCGGCAGCCCAGGCCTGACGATGAGCAGACGCGTCCGGCCGGTCCACATCGCGGACAACGTGGCGGAAGTGCGCCACGCGCCCGACGGCAGCATCTACATGCGGTCGACGACGGCCATCGAGCCCTACGCGACACGCATCACCGATCGCCTCGAGTACTGGGCCAACGAAGCGCCGGACCGCGTGTTTCTCGCGCAGCGCCCGGCGCCGGCACCGGGTCAACCCGCCGATACCGTGACGGGCTGGCGGACGGTCACCTACCGCGAGGCCCTGGATCAGGTGCGGCGCCTCGCGCAGGGGCTGGTCGATCGGAAGCTGTCACGCGACCGCACGGTCGTGATCCTCTCCGGCAACAGCATCGAGCACGGGCTGCTGGCGCTGGCCGCCATGTACGTCGGCGTTCCCTACGCGCCCATCGCCCCGGCCTACTCGCTGCAGGCGAACGAATTCGGCACGCTCCGCCAGGTGTTCGATCGGATGCAGCCAGGGCTGGTGTTCGCGGCCGAGGGCGCGCTGTTCGAACGGGCCCTCACCGACGCGCTGCCCGCGGGCGTCGAGCTCGTGGTGTCGTCGTCGGCGCCGGCGTCGCTGCCGGCCACGTGGTTCACCGATCTGCAGGCCACGCCCACAGCGGCGGTGGACGCCGCGCGCGACCTGGTCGATGGCGACACGGTGGCCAAGGTGCTCTTTACGTCGGGTTCCACCGGCAAGCCCAAGGGCGTCATCAACACGCAGCGCATGTTGTGCTCGAACCAGGTGATGATCCGGTCCCACTTCCGCTTCCTCGCCGACGAGCCGCCGGTGCTCTGCTGCTGGCTGCCGTGGAACCACACCGCGGGCGGCAACCACAACTTCGGCATCGTGCTCTACAACGGCGGCACTCTCTACATCGACGAGGGCAAGCCCACACCGCAGCACTTTGCCACCACGCTTCGCAATCTCCGCGAGGTGCCGGCGGTGGCGCATTTCACCGTACCGCGCACCTACGAGATGCTGCTGCCGCACCTGCGCCGCGATCCGGTGCTGCGTGAGACCTTCTACCGGAATCTGAAGATCTACTTCTACGCGGCGGCCGGACTCGGCCAGCGCTTCTGGGACGAGCTGCGCGACCTGGCCTTCGACGCCTGCGGCGAGGAGCTGGCCTTCATCACCGGGTTCGGCGCCACGGAAACCGCACCGTTTGCCATCTGCACCGGGCCCACGGGCGCCAGGGCCGGCTGGCTCGGGCTGCCGGTCCCCGGGCTCGACTTCAAGCTGACGCCGGTGGGAAGCAAGCGCGAGGCGCGGGTGAAGGGGCCCAACGTCACGCCGGGGTACTGGGGCGACGACGAGCTCACCAGAGCCGCGTTCGACGAAGAGGGCTATTACAAGACCGGCGACGCGATGGAGTTCGTCGATCCCGAGGACCCGGGCAAAGGCCTCATCTTCGACGGGCGGCTCGCGGAGGATTTCAAGCTCTCGACCGGCACCTGGGTGAGCGTGGGCCCGCTGCGCGCGCGGATCATCGCGCAGGCGCGCGGCCTGGTGCAGGACGTGGTGATTGCCGGCCACGATCGCAACTTCGCATCGGCGCTCGTCTTTCCGAACCTCGGACGGTGCCGCGACGCCGCCGGCCTCGACGCCGACGTGCCGGCCGCCAACGTGGTGGCTCACCCTGCGGTTCGCCAGAAATTCCAGGAAGCGTTCGACGCCCTGGCCGCCGACAGCACCGGCAGCTCCACCTTCGTCGCCCGCGCGGTGATTCTCGACGTCCCGCCCTCGCTCGACGCCAAGGAAATCACCGACAAGGGCTCGCTCAACCAGAAGGCCGTCCTCCGGCATCGCGCGGCGGTGGTCGAGGATCTCTACGCGGACTCCCCTTCGGAGCGCGTTCTGTCCGCCGCACGCACGCGAACACCTTCACCGACCACATCACGATGACCCAGCTGACGATCGATCCCTCCGCCCTCACCGCCATCGACGTGCACGTGCACCTCGAGCACACTGGTGAGACGACCGACGCCGACGAGAAGGCGAAGGCCTACTTCAAGGGCGGCGCCGACCGGCGGCCCGAGGCGCTGGCCGAGTACTACCGGTCGCGCAAGATGGCGTTCGTCATTTTCACCGTGGACGAGGCGTTGACCGGCAGGCCCAGCCTGTCGAACGACGAGGTGCTCGCGTTCGCGGCGCAGCACCCCGACCTCGCGATCCCGTTCATCAGCATCAACCCGAATCGCGGCGCCGACGGCCTGGCCGAAGCCAAGCATCTGCTGGCCACCGGCCAGGTGCGCGGCCTGAAGCTGCACCCGCCGATCCAGGAGTTCTTCCCGAATGACCGCGTCGCCTATCCTTTGTACGAGCTCTTCGCCGAAGCGAAGCTGCCGGTGCTCTTCCACACCGGGCATAGCGGCATCGGTACCGGCATGCGCGCCGGGGGCGGCATCCGCCTGAAGTACGGCCACCCGATGCCGATCGACGACGTGGCGGTGGACTTCCCCGACATGCCGATCGTGATGGCGCACCCCTCGTTCCCCTGGCAGGACGAAGCCATCTCGGTGTGCCTGCACAAGCCGCAGGTCTACATCGACCTGTCAGGCTGGTCGCCGAAGTACTTCTCTCCGACGTTGATCCAGTACGCCAACTCGCTGCTGAAGCACAAAGTGCTGTTCGGATCGGACTACCCGCTGCTGACGCCGGACCGCTGGATGGCGGACCTCGAGAAGATCGCGATCAAAGACGAGGTGAAGCCGCTCATCTTCAAAGAAAACGCGATGCGCCTGTTCGGGCTGGCGAGCTGACGAGCTCGCCCGACCGGGGCGCACCGCGTGTGTCACCCAGGATCGCGATCCAGTAGCGGCTCCCCTGAGTCACCGGCAAAGGGCGTGGGAGGGTGGCGCTGTATTGAAAGTATGAGGCCGGAGCCGTCTCTTTCGAACCGCAGCCGATGCCGCCATTGTCCACGACCTCGAACAGCAGCTCTTCATGCGCCTCGGCCGGAGAGAATGTCGCCTCGAGCAACTGCCCGCCCGGGGCGTTGGCCGCCGGCAAAGGACGCCGCCCGCTGCCGTTGTCCGCGGACAACCAGATGGAGAACGACCGCGACACCGGCCGAGGCACTGCCAGTGGGACCTGGTAACGAGGGTCGCAGTAACCGCCCTGCCATCTGATGACACGTGTCTCGGTGGTCGCGGGGCTGACAAAGTCGTCGATGACGTAATACCAGAACCCTGGGCTCTTGGCCGACCCATAGAGGCGAGTTGGCTCGCGATTCTCAATCGGCTGCAGAGTGTCGTGCACGACGACGGGAGCGACGGGAGCCCTCGCACGACGGTCGAACGCGCACTCTGCATCAATGCTGAAACGACCTCGGCGACGCGTTCGTACGGCCCTGGGCCGCCGCCACTACCGTGTGGCCGGCGTCGAGTCCGGCACGAGCATCCGGATCATGCCATCCTGCCGCGACGTGAGCAGCAGCTCGCCATCGCCGGTGCGGCTGATCTGCAGGTCGGCCCGCGTCGCCCCCTCGCCCATCATCCGCTTCACCAGATCGTGGAACGACACGTTCTCGCGGGCGCCGCTGCTGTTGCGCACATAGAGCTGAATCTCCTCGATCGGCGCCACGGTCTGCGGCACGCCGTCGTCGGCCTTCTTCAGCGCCGCGGTATCGGCCACGAACAGGCGCCCGCGGTTGATGTCGCCGAACACGAACTTGCCGCGCAGTGCGGGGATGCGGCCGCTGTAGGTGAAGCCGCCCGTGATGGCCGCGCCCTCGTCGTGGTCGTACATCGCGACCGGGTAGATGAAGCCTTCCTTCTCCTTCTCACGTCCCGACAGGACGGCCGCCGACAGCGGATAGAGCTGATTGAGGGCGCCGCCGGGACGGCTCATGCCGTTCTCCCAGATACCCTCGCGCTTCATCCAGCCGTAGTTCTCGCCGTTGCGGACGATGTTGATCTCTTCGACGTTGTTCATCCCGATGTCGCAGATGAACATCGTGCCATCCGACAGATCCCACGACAGCCGGTGCGCGTTGCGGAACCCGTAGGCGTAGATCTCGCCCAGCGTCTTCGGATCGTTGTCGGCCGCAAACTTGTTGGACCGCGGAATCGTGTAGTCGCCGAGCCCTTTCACGCCGCCGCTCGCCGACGGGCTGCGCGGATCGATCCGCAGGATAGCGCCGATGACCGAGTCCAGGCGCTGCGTCTGGCCGGGATTATTGGCCTGCGGGCCGCCGCCGTTGCTGAAGCCGAGGTCGCTGCCGCTCGTGTAGAGCAGCCCGTAGTCGGGCGAGCCCGGCTTCGCCGTGGGGTTGAACTCGAGGTCGCCGTATGGGTGCGTCAGGTTCTGCACGATGTGGGCGACGCGGAGCAGCTCGCGGCGCGTCCCGGCAAACGTCGCCGCCGCCGGATTGGCGGCGTGCCACTCGGTGATCACGTTGTGGTAGGTGACGTCCTTGATCGTGTAGCCCGGTGGGATGAAGTTCGGCGTGGACGGGTTCCCCGGCCCGCGCTCGCCGTGCACGGTGTAGAAGAGACCGTTCCTGACGAACTCGGGATGAAAGGCGAAGCCGCTGACGCCGCTGACCAGCCGGTTGTAGACGGCGTAGGGGAAGACCGCCGCGACGTCCGCATAGATCGACACCTGGCTGTCGCGGCCGATCAGATAGAGGCGCCCGCGCGAGTCGTTCACGAACCGGCGGCCGTCGGGCAGATCGCGGACGTAGTTGGGGCGCGCCCACCCAGCCGGTGACACGTCCTGATCCAGGGGCCGGAGGCCGCGCGTGTCGGGCAACCGCACCACGTCCCTGACTTCCACCGCCAGCCCGCGCTTCTCGATCGGCGCGGGAATCGGGTTCTCTGTAATCTGCCCGCGGAGGACGGGGGCCGACAGAACCGCCAGGAGACCGGCGACGATCGACAGGCGTGCGCGCATGGGGATGCTCCTCAAAACTCCGGCAAACCGGTGGTGCGAATGCTTATACCAGAAGATAATGTCGCCGGTTTACAGCTAGCGACGTGTTTAGTGGCCGTGGGGAGCGGCGCACCGATGACCATGCACACCAGCCAGAGATTCCTGCGTGGGGCCGCTGCCCTGCTGTTGCTCGCGTCCGGCGGTTTCGTCGCGGCCCAGTCGGGCGGCAAACTGCCCGCCGATCTCGACCCCGCGTCGCGCGCCCGCCTGCCCTACCTGCAGAAGAAGGACTTCGACGAGGCGAACCAGAAGATCTACGAGGTGCTGCCCGGCCGCGGGCAGGACGGCGTCGTGCGCGGTCCGCTGGCGTTTGCCGCCTACAATCCCGGCGCCGCCAAGGCGCTTTTCGATCTCCACAACGCCGCGGTCGCCGGCTCGCTCGATCCGCACGTGCGCGAGCTGTCGATCATGGTGGCGTGCCGCGAGACCAACTACAGCCTGGAGTGGAACGGGCACCTGGCGACGGCGCTCAAGGTGGGCGTGGACCAGAAGGTGCTCGACATGGTGCGGACGAGTGGCGCGCTGACCGGTCTCGACGACAAGGACGCGGCGGTGATCCGGTTCGGCCGGCAGATGTTCCGCGACAAGAAGATGGAGCCGGCCACTTTCGCCAAGGTCGTCGAGCTCTTCGGCCGTAAGGGAGCGATGGACATGGTGGCGGTGATGAACACCTACGCCGTCAGCGGCTTCTTCGCCGTCGCGGTCGACGAGCGGGCGCCCGAGGGGCGGCTCGATCTGCTCTCCTCGCCGGTTCACTAAGGGACCCGATGGGCACGCTTGCCACCCGCCTCCTGCCCGCGCTCGCCGTAGCGGCCGCCTTCGCGCTTCGCGCTTCGGCGGCCCAGCAGGCGCGTCCCCCGGCGGGCGCGCCTCCCGCGGAGCTGCACCTGCTGCCCGTGCAGGGCACGGTGTCGATGCTGGCCGGCGCCGGCGCCAACATTGCGCTGCAGATCGGCGGGGACGGCGTGCTGCTCGTGGACACGCCGGCGGCGGCGCTCGTCCCGCAGATGCTGGCCGAGATCCGCAAGCTCTCCACTCGGCCGATCCGCTATCTCGTCAACACGAGCCTCGACGCGGAGCACACCGGCGGCAATGCGGCGCTCGTCGGTCCGGCGGCGGGACGCGGCACCGGCGGCGCCCCGTTCGGTACGCTCGGCCTGAACCGTCCGGCAATCGTGGCCCACGAGAACGTCCTCAACCGGCTGGCCGCGAGCCAGCCGCCCACGCCGGCCGCGGCGCTGCCAACCACCACGTATTTCCTGCCCTCGATGGACTTCAGCTTCAACGGCGAGCCGGTGGTCATCCTGCACGCGCCGCGCGCGCACACCGACGGCGACAGCATCGTGTGGTTCCGCCGCTCGGACGTCCTCGCGGTCGGCGACCTCGTGCGGCTCGATCGCTACCCCGACATCGACGTCGCCCGTGGCGGCAGCGTGGACGGTCTGATCGCCGCGCTCGATCGCATCGTCGAGATCACGGTGCCGGAGCGGCTGCAGGATGGCGGCACCCGCGTCATCGTCGGGCACGGGCGCCTCTGTAACGAAGCCGACATCGTCGAGTACCGCGACATGGTCGCCATCATCCGCGATCGCGTGGCCGATCTCGTGAAGAAGGGACAGACGCTCGACCAGGTGAAGGCGGCCCGACCGTCGCGCGATTACGACACGCGCTACGGTGCGGGCGACGCCATCACCGAAGCGATCTATCGGAGCCTCACCGAGAAGCGAGGCACGGCATGAAGACGCGCACACGGTCGCTCGTCGCCGCCGTCTGGCTGGCGGCGCTCGCGACACTGCAGGCCCAGGGACCGCCCGGGCCGCCCGGACCGCCCCGCGCGCCGCGTGCCGCGGCGCCGGTGGATTTCACCGGCTACTGGGTGTCGGTGATCGCCGAGGATTGGCGCTGGCGTATGGTCACGCCGCTCAAGGGCGACGCCGCGAGCATCCCGATCACCCCCGAGGCCCGCAAGGTGGTCGACAGCTGGGATCCGGCCAAGGACGAAGCTGCCGGCGTGCAGTGCAAGGCCTACGGGGCCGCGGGGCTGATGCGCCTGCCGGGCCGCGTCCACATGACATGGCTGGACGACACGACGCTGAAGCTCGAGACCGACTCGGGCACGCAGACGCGGCTCCTCCACTTCGGCGGCACGCCGCCCGCGAAGGAAGTGCCGTCGTGGCAGGGTTATTCGGTGGCGCAGTGGGAACGTCCGCCCCAGACTCCCGGCGCGCCGCCGACGCTGCCGATCTTCGCCACGCGCATCGGCACACGCGGCCGCGCCCTCGAGGTGACGACCACGCACCTGCGCCCGGGATACCTGCGCAAGAACGGCGTCCCCTACGGCGACAAGGTGTCGCTCAGCGAGTACTTCGACTATTTCAAGGAGCCGAACGGCGACGAGTGGTTCACGGTGACGACCATCGTCCGCGATCCGCAGTACCTGAACGGCCCCTTCATCACCAGCTCCGACTTCAAGAAGGAACCCGATGGCTCGAAGTGGCGTCCGACTCCCTGCACGCCTCGCTAGGATCGCGGCCGCGCTCCTGCTCACGTGCGCCGCGCCCGCCGCGGCGCAGGTGGACTTCAGCGGCCAGTGGGCGCCGGTGTACCACGAGGACAACCCTGAGCGCATTCCCGGCCCCGAGCTCGCCGACTATACCGGTCTCCCGCTCAACGACGCGGCCCGTCTTCAGGCCGACAGCTGGGATGCCGACCGCATCTCCGTGGTGAGCCCCTACCAGTGCCGGCCGCACTCGTCCGACTACGGCATGCGCGGCCTGGGCAACCTGCGCGTGTGGGCGGAGCTCGACGCCAACCAGCAGCTGCAGGCGTTCCACACTTACATGCCGGCGTGGGGCAGCGAGCGGACGATCTGGATGGACGGGCGTCCGCACCCGCCCGACTATGCGGAGTACACGTTTCAGGGCTTCTCGACCGGCGTGTGGGAGGGCAACATGCTCACCATCACCACCACGCACCTGAAGACGAACTACTACCGCCGCAACGGCGTCCCCTCCAGCGACAGGCGCACGGTCGTCGAGCACTGGACGCGCCACGCCGAGTTCCTCACCGTGATCACTGTGGTGACCGACCCGGTGTTCCTGACCGAGCCGCTCGTGCGCAGCCAGAACTGGTTCTACGACGTGGGTCAGGCGCTGCCGGCGTTCAATTGCGAGTACGCCTCCGAGCTCCCGGGGGCGCAGAAGGTGCCGAACCATCTGCCGGGCACGAACCCGTACCTCAGCGAGTTCGCGGACTGGTATGGGCTCGAGCTGGCCGCGACGCGCGGCGGCGCCGAGACGATGTATCCGGAGTACCGGTTGAAGATGGGCGCGCCGCACAGCAAGCCGCCGGACCGCTGCCAGCGCTACTGCACCTGCAGCGGCGGCTTCAACTGCGACGTGAATCCGCGGCGATAATCCTCTCGTAGGGGCCGCCTTCAGGCGGCCCACTCGTTGAACGGGCAGTCTTCAGACTGCCCTTGAGGAGCGTTCGATGAAATCCCTTACCCTTGCGCTCGCACTGTCGATCGCCGCCCTTGCGGCACCGGTCGGCGCCGCCGACGACACGACCGCCCTGCCGGCCGCCGCGTGCGCCAGCCTCCAGGGCATGACGATCGCCGCGGCATCGATCGGCCTGCCGACATCCGGCGCCGAGGTGCAGACCGCGGCCATGGTCGCGCCGTCTGCTGCCAACAACACCAACGGCGAGTACTGCAAGGTGACCGGCATCGTGAAGCCGAAGAACCCCTCGTCGCCGAACCTCGAGTTCGAAGTGAACCTGCCGGCGGCGTGGAACCGGCGCGCGCTCCAGATGGGCGGCGGCGGCTACAACGGCACGCTCGTCACCGGCCTCACCGGCTTCACGCTGCAGCCGGCGAACGTGGAGAATCCGCTCAAGCAGGGCTACGTCACGCTCGGCAGCGACGGCGGTCACAAATCGTCCGCCGGTTTCGACGGCAAGTTTGCGATGGACGACGAGGCGCTGGCCAACTTCGGCAAGGAGTCGGTGAAGAAGGCGCACGACGCCGCCATGGCCGTCATCCGCAAGGCGTACGGCCGCGCGCCGGAGCGCTTCTACTTCATCGGTGGATCGCAGGGCGGCCACGAAGCGCTCGACGCCGCGGCGCGCTACTACCGCGACTACGACGGCGTGGTGGCCAACTACCCCGCCTACAACGTCACGCTGCTCCACCTCGGCTCGCTCAACGCCGGCCGCGCCGTCTACCAGGGCGGTGGCGCCGCGTGGCTGAACCCGGCGAAGACCAAGCTGATCACCGACGCCGTCTACGCGAAGTGCGATGCCCTCGACGGCGCGAAGGACACTATCGTCAGCAACGTCAGGGCGTG
>DASYRM010000141.1:0-6802 GCA_036004405.1 Vicinamibacterales bacterium | reverse complement strand
ACGGCGACGATGGCGGTGACCCGGCGCGTGGTGTAGCCGAGCCGGTTGAAGCGGTCGAGCGGGAAGCTGACGCCGCGGTTGAGGACGAGCACCGGGATGCGCACGAGCAGTCCGGCCATGATCGCCAGCGTGCGCGCCTTGCCCTTCTGGGCGTGGACGACCTGGATGCCATGCGCGCGGACGATGCGCGCCAGCCGGACCGCGGAGCGCACGTCGACGTCGGACCGCATGGGAATCGCGTAGTGCGGGACGCCGAGCGACGCGGCCTTCGCCGACCACGTCTCGCTGGGCCGGGTGGCCACGACGACCTCGTGGCCGCGACCCTTGAGGCCGCCGACGAGGTCCCGCAGCTGCATCGCCGCGCCCGTGAAGAAATCGCCCTTCGGATAGATCTGCAGGATCCGAAGGGGACCGCTCATCAACCCTTGAAGAACGCGCGCACCGCCTCCGCCACCGCGTCGATCTCACCTTCCGTGTGGGTCGCGGAGATCGGCAGCGTGAGGATCTCGTCGACGAGCCGCTCCGTGGCCGGCAGCGGTGGCGGCGCGTAGCGCTCGACCGCGGGCTGGCGGTGCGACGCCACCGGGTAGTGCACGCCGGTCTGGATGGAGCGCGCCTTGAGGAACTCGGCGAGGGCGGCGCGCCGCTCGGTCCGCACGACGTAGAGGTGGTAAACATGGCGCGCCTGCGGCCGCGCGCGAGGCACCTCCAGCGGTACTTCCGCGAGCGCCGCATCGTAGCGCGCAGCGAGGGCCCGGCGATGGTCGTTCATCGCGTCCAGACGGCGCAGGAGCACGCGGCCGATGGCGGCCTGGATGTCGTTGAAGCGGAGGTTGAAGCCGACCTCGGCGTGCACGTCCTTGCTGAGGCGGCCGTGGTCGCGCAGCCGCCGGCAGCGCGCGTTGACCTCGTCGTCGTTGGTCACGATCGCGCCGCCGTCGCCCATCACCGTGAGGTTCTTGGACGGATAGAACGAGAAGACGCCGGCGCGCCCGAACGAGCCGACGGGACGGCCGTTCCACCCCGCGCCCTGCGCCTGCGCACAGTCCTCGAGCACCCAGAGACCCGAGCGCGACGCCAGCTCGCGGATCGCGTCGAGATCCACGGACTGGCCGTAGAGGTGCACGGGAACGAGGCCGACGGTGCGCGGCGTGATCTTCGCGGCCGCGTCGCGCGCGTCCATCGTGTAGTACTCGTCGGCGTCGACGAAGATCGGTGTCGCCTCCGCGAAGCAGATGGCCTCGATGGTCGGAAAGGCCGTGTGCGAGGGCACGAGGACCTCGTCACCCGACTTGACGCCGAGCGAGCGCAGCGTGAGCCACAGGCCCGAGGTCGCGGAGTTGGTGAGGATCGCGTGGCGCACGCCGACGTGGCGGGCGAGCTCGGCCTCGAACTCACGGCACTGCGGGCCGAGAACGTACTGGCGCGAGTCGATCGCCGCCAGCACGGCCTGCTTGATCTCATCGTCCACGGGGGGGCGCGAAAGCGGAATCGACGTCACGATGCGGCTCCTGGCTTGGGATTGGCGACGAACTCGTAGCGGCCGCGGTAGTAGAGCAGGGGCTCGCCCACGCCGGCCCGCGCGCGCTCCACACGCCCGACGAAGATCGTGTGATCGCCCTGCGCGTGGGTGCTGACGGTGGCGCACTCGATGTGCGCCAGCGCGTCCTGCAGCAGCGGCGCGCCCACGATGCCCAGCACGTGCCGGACGCCGTCGAACTTGTCCAGGCGCGTGGTGGCGAAGCGCCGTGAGATGTCCTCCTGTGCTGCGCTCAGGATGTTGACGGCGAAGCCGCGGCTCTCGGACAGCGCCGGATAGCTCTGCGACTTGTGGTCCACGCACACGAGGATCAGCGGCGGATCGAGGGAAACCGAGCAGAAGGCGCTGGCGGTGAGCCCGGTCGGCCGGCCCTCGGCATCGCAGGTGGTGAGTACCGTCACGCCCGTAGCGAAGTGGCCGAGAACGCGGCGAAAGTCGTCGGGCCCGATCACCATTCTTATCTAGCAGGAAGGGGTAGGGAATGCAAGATTCGGCGCTCGATATTAAGCGAGGACGAGCCCTGGCAGGCCCGCCCTCGCCGGGGGAGGGCGTCGAACCGTGCTGCTCTGGCCCGGCTCTGTGCGAGAGACGGCCGATCGTCCCGTCGAGCAATCGGCGTTCCACGCCCCCGAGCGCCGCCTTTTCACCTCGTTGCCCGACGGCGTGCCCCGAGCCGCAGGGGTAACGCGCTCCCACAATGGGAATTTCCCTTCTCATTGCGGGCGTGAACCACTCGGGTATAGTCGCCCTATGAGCAGCGAGCAGGCGATCCTCGACGCGCTCCGCGCGATCAAGGACCCCGAGAGCCAGAAAGACATCGTGAGCATGGGTCTCGTGCGGGACATCGCCATCGCGGAGGGGCAGGTGACGTTCACGCTCGCGTTCACGACCCAGCCGCCCGCGACCAAGGCGCTGATGCACAGCATGGCGTCGAAAGCCGTCGCGCGTCTGCCCGGGGTGACCAAGGTCCAGGCGAAGATGGGCGGCGGTCCGGCGGCCGCGTCGCACGCCGGCCACGCGCACGGCCAGCCCGCTGCCGGGCGGGAGGGACCCGCGGCGCGCCCCGCGGATCTGATCCCCGACGTGCGCTACACGATCGCGGTGTCCTCGGGCAAGGGTGGCGTCGGCAAGTCCACGGTCGCGGTGAATCTGGCCCTCGCGCTGCGCGCCACCGGCGCCGCCGTCGGGATCATCGACTCCGACGTCTACGGTCCGGACCTGCCGCTGATGCTCGGCACCAAGGGTCGCCCGGGGATGTTCGACAACCGCATCCTGCCCGTCGAGGCCCACGGCCTGAAGCTCATGTCGATCGGCCTGCTCGTCAACGAGAAGGAGCCGCTGGTCTGGCGCGGCCCCATGATCCACTCCTTCATCCAGCAGATGCTCAAGGACGTCATGTGGGGCGCGCTCGATTACCTGATCTTCGACATGCCGCCCGGCACCGGCGACGCGCAGCTCTCGCTCTCGCAGGTCATCCCGCTCAGCGGAGTGGTGATGGTCACGACGCCGCAGGACGTGGCGCTGCTCGACGTGCGCAAGGCGATCGGCATGTTCCAGCGGCTCAACGTGCCGATGCTCGGCGTCGTGGAGAACATGAGCCAGTTCGTGTGCCCGCACTGCCACGAGACGACCGCGATCTTCGGCGCCACCGGCGGCCAGCGGATCGCGGAGGAGTACGGCATTCCGCTGCTGGCGAAGCTGCCGCTCGACCCCGAGACGCGGATCGGCGGTGACGCGGGCGCGCCGATCACGGTGGGACGGCCGGACTCGCCGCAGGCAGTGGCCTTCCGGGACCTCGCCGGCCGCGTCGTCGCGCGGCTCGAGGAGCTCGCGGCCGTGAGCGCCCTGCCGACGCTCGGCTGACGGAGCACCGGCTCCGCATGGCCGCCCGCGTCGTCCTTCCGATCTTTCCGCTGCCGGACGTCACCTTCTTCCCGCACACGCTGCTGCCGTTGCACGTCTTCGAGGCGCGCTACCGCGCCATGATCATCGATGCCCTCGAGCGCGACCGTCGGCTGTGCGTGGTCAAGCTCCGGCCGGGCTACGAGGAGACGTACGCGGGCAAGCCGGCGGTGCACGTGGTGGCGGGCGCGGGGGAGATCGTGAGCTGGGAGCGGCTGGCGACCGGCCGCTACAACATCCTCTTGAAGGGCGATGGACGGGTGCGCCTGGAGCGCGAGCTGCCGAGCGACACGCTCTACCGCCTGTGGGAGGCGCGCCGGCTCGACGACGTGCCGCCGGCGGGCGACGTGAGCGCGACGCTGGCGCGCATCCGCGCGGCCTGCAAGCGGCTGCTGACCGCGCTCGACCGTCCCGCCGACCTGCTCGACACGGCCCTGGCCGACGGCCAGCGGCCGGGCGTCATCGCCGATCGGATCGCCGCCGCCGTGCTGCCGGCGGCGCCCCTGCGCCAGGAGCTGCTCGAGGAGCTCGACGTCGCCGTGCGCCTCGAGCGCGTGCTCGGGGCGGTGGAGGGTTTGGTCAACGAGCTGAAGGGGGGCCGAGAGTGAGCCGCGCCGCGCGCCTCGCCCTCGCCCTGCTCGCGCTGCTCCTGGCCGCGGGCGCCGCCGATGCCCGGCCGTGGTCGTGGCTGGGCGTGCGGATCCGCGACCTGTCCGAGCAGGAGATGGACGAGATCGCGGCACGCCACGGGATCCGCGAAGGCTTCGGCGTGGTTATCGTCGACGTCATGGAGGGCACGCCGGCGGCGAAGGCGGGGATGCACAACGGTGACATCGTCGTCGCCTTCAACGGCCGCCCCGTCACCGAGACCCGCCTGCTGCAGCGCCTGATCGCCGCCGCCGCGCCCGAGCAGGACGTGCGGCTCACCGTGCTGCGCCCCGACGGGAGGCGGCTCGTGCCCGTGCGCCTGACGGCGATGCCGCGGCCCGTCGCCGGCGAGCGTGTCGCGGCGGAGTTCGGGTTCGTGCTGCAAGACCCGGAGTCCACGGGCGAGCGGGCGCGGCTGGCGGGCCCCGGCGCCGGCTTGCCGGTGATCAGCTTCGTGCAGAAGGGCAGCGCTGCCGAGCGGGCGGGCCTCGAAGCGGGCGACGTGGTGGTGCAGGTGGGCGATCACCCGGTGCTCGGCCGCGAAGCGGCGCGCGAGGCACTGGCCGAGGTCCTGGTCGAGCGGGCGCTGCGCCTCACGGTGCGGCGAGGTGAGCGACTCGTGCCGCTCGAGGTGCCGGCGCCGAAGACGCCGTGAACGCGCTTCCTCGCTTGACAACATCGACGTCTATCCGATAGGTTGCGCGACAGGTCGAGCCGCGACTCGCCCACGGTGCGCGGTGGTTTCCCACGGCGAACCGCGCCGACGGAACGGTGGTATTCCATCATCAGGGCGACAGCCGTGCACTTCACGCCACGAGCACGAGGAGGTGCTGTCATGGAGACTCCCCAGGGAACGACTCAGGCTTCACGCCGCAAATTCCTGACCGGAGCGGCCGTCGCGGCGACGGGGGCGGCGGCGCTCGGCTTCCCGATGGTCGCCAAGGCGCAGGGTCCGATCACGATGCGCTGGCAATCGACCTGGCCGCAGAAGGACATCTTCCACGAGTACGCGAACGACTTCGCCAAGAAGGTGAACGACATGACCGGGGGCGACCTCAAGATCGAGGTGCTGCCCGCGGGCGCCGTGGTCCCCGCCTTCGGCCTGCTCGACGCCGTGTCGAAGGGCACGCTCGACGGCGGCCACGGCGTGCTCGTGTACCACTACGGCAAGCAGCAGGCACTCGCTCTCTGGGGATCCAGCCCGGCCTTTGGCATGGACGCCAACATGCTCCTGGCCTGGCACAAGTACGGCGGCGGCAAGGAGCTGCTCAACAAGGTCTACGCCTCGATCGGCGCCAACGTCGTCTCCTTCCCCTACGGCCCGATGTTCACGCAGCCGCTCGGGTGGTTCAAGAAGCCCATCAGCAAGCCCGACGACTTCAAGGGGCTCAAGTTCCGCACGGTGGGCATCTCGATCGACCTGTTCACGGGCCTGGGGGCGGCGGTGAACGCGCTGCCCGGCGGTGAGATCGTGCCGGCCCTGGATCGGGGGCTCATCGAGGCCGCCGAGTTCAACAACGCCACCTCCGACCGCATCCTGGGCTTCCCCGACGTCTCCAAGGTCTACATGCTGCAGAGCTACCACCAGAACGCCGAGCAGCTCGAGATCACGTTCAACAAGACGAAGTTCGACGCGCTGCCGGACAAGATGAAGAAGATCATCGAGTATGCCGTGGAAGCGGCCTCGTCCGACATGTCGTGGAAGTCGATCGACCGCTACTCGAAGGACTACATCGAGCTGCAGACCAAGGACAAGGTCCGGGTCTACAAGACGCCGGCCTCGATCCTCCAGAAGCAGCTCCAGATCTTCGACGAGGTGTTGGTGAAGAAGTCGGTCGACAACCCGCTGTTCAAGGAAGTCGCCGACTCCCAGAAGGTGTTCGCGGAGCGTGCCGTGAAGTGGGACCTCGACACCAACGTCAGGCGTGAGATGGCGTACAACCACTACTTCGGCCGTCCGGCCGCCAAGCCGGCGGCTCCCAGGAAGAGCTAACGCTGCGGTGATCCTCTCCACGCAGGCCAGCCACCCGGCACCCGCCGGGTGGCTGGCCGCTGTCGTGTGCTCATGACCGCCCGGCAACTGGTCCGCAGCGTCGACGAGATCAGCTACTGGTCGGGCAAGGCCTTTGCCTGGCTGATCGTGGCCCTGACGTTCGTGGTGTCGATCGAGGTCTTCAAGCGCTACATCCTCAACGCGCCGACCGCCTGGATCTTCGACTTCAACAACATGCTGTACGGCACGCTGTTCATGATGTGCGGCGCCTACACGCTCGCCCAGGCCGGGCACGTCCGCGCCGACTTCGTCTACATCTACATGAAGCCCCGCGGGCAGGCCGCGCTGGATCTGGCGCTGTACCTGCTGTTCTTCATCCCCGGCATCCTGGGGCTGATCTATGCGGGGTACGATTACGCCGCCCTCTCGTGGCGCATCGGCGAGCACTCGACCGTGACCGCCGAGGGGCCACCCGTCTACCACTTCAAATCGGTGATCCCGATCGCGGGCGTGCTGGTGATGCTCCAGGGCCTGGCCGAGATCGTGCGCTGCGTGGTGTGCCTGCGCGACGGGGCCTGGCCGGCGCGGCTGGAGGACGTCGAAGAGATCGACGTGATCGAGACGCAGCTCTCGCACAGCGAGTACGTGGACGAGGAGTCGCGCCGCGTCGCCGTCGAGGGCGCGCACGCCATCGACGAGGCCGCCCGCCACCGCAGCGC
>DASYRM010000140.1:0-53790 GCA_036004405.1 Vicinamibacterales bacterium | reverse complement strand
CGTCGAGGACCAGCCGGACGGCCCCCGCTTTGAACTCCTCAGTGAACTGCCGGCGCTGGCGGCGGGCCGGCTTCGGATCGGACATGCGGGACATCGTATCCACCTTTCGGAAGATGTCCACGAAACCGGATCAAGCCCAGGTCTCGAACGCCTCAGTGTGTCGTGACTGCCATCGAACCGATCCGCGATTCGTCAGCCGGCTCACGGGTCCAGATGCACGATGCCCCGGCGAACACCGATGGACAGCGCATGAGTCCGATCGCGCGCGTGCATTCTGGCCAACATCCCCTTCACATGGTCTTGACGGTCTGTTGGCTGATCTGAAGGCGTAACGAGATTTCCTCGTTTCCGAGACCTCCGCCTATCAGCTGCAAGATCTCAATCTGTCGCGGCGTCGTCATCCGATGAACGGAACGGGCCCGTAGGGCGTCGTCTACTTCACGAGGCAACGCGGGGCGTCCTCGATGAACGGCACGGATGACACGAAGCAACTCGCGAAGGCCGGATCGATTCACAACGCAGCCCATTATTCCTGCGTCCAGCGCGAGAAGAGTCGTGTAGTCGGCGGGGCTTCGTGCTATCGCAATAATCCGAGCAGTCGGACTGAGAGAGCGCACCCCGCGGACCACTTCAACCCCCGCCATCCCGCACCAGCGAAGGTCCACCAGAGTGACGTCGGGCTGATGGCGAAGGAAGCAATGAACGGCGTCGTGCGGATCACTTGCTTCGCCAACCACCGCGAGATCGGGCTGAGCAGCGATCGATCGGACTACTCCTTCGCGAACGAGACGATGTTTCCCGACATAGATCAAACGGATCCCCACCGCTGACGTTGTCTTCAAGATCTGGACCACACGCTGCGTCGAACTTGCGCCCATGTTCATGACACGACCTGCGGAATCGTCCGAAGTCGGGATCGGGATGTTCGGCGGCGCGACGGTTGATGCGGGCTGCGAGGACTGTGCAGCTGTCAATGCACCTCTCGTAAAGGTCATACCGACGCTTACCCTAGATGGTTGACATGAGAGCCGTGCCGACGATACTCTCTCACCTCAAGCATCTATGGGAACGTCTGGTTCCGGGGAGCTCGTTCAAGGCACGCTTCCACTGTTGATCCTGCGCACGCTCGCGCCGGGCCCGAATCACGGATTTGCCATCGCGAGACGCATTCAACAGGTGTCGAAGGATGTCCTGCGCGTCGAGGAAGGATCGCTCTACCCAGCACTCCATCGGCTCGAGGTCCAGGGCTGGATCGAGTCGGAGTGGCGTGTCACCGAGAACAACCGGAACGCGAAGTACTACCGACTGACACGCGGCGGCAGGCGACAACTCGAACGCGAAGCGTTGCGCTGGAATGCCATCGCCGACGCTATCGCCGCAATTCTCCGGGACGCGTAGACGGATAGGAGCCTTGTTCCATGAGCGCGTGGCGCACTCTACTACACCGACTTCGCTACATGCGACGCTCCAGACGTTTCGACCGGCAGCTGTCCGACGAGGTGCAGTTTCACATCGAGACGCGCGCCGACGAGCTCGAACAGCAAGGGTACCGTCGGGCGGACGCACGCGCACGCGCGGTTGACGAGTTCGGATCGCGAGCGCGCGTGATGGAGGATTCGCGCGCCGAGTGGCAGTTCCGCTGGCTCGAAGACGTGATTGCCGACCTTCGTTACGCTGGGCGCGCGTTCCGGCGCCGGCCCGCGTTTGCGTTGACGGCCATCGGCTGTCTGGCGCTCGGGATCGGGGCGAATGCCCTGATCTTCAGCCTCGTTAACGACGCGTTTTTGCGCCCTCTTCCCTACCCGAATGTCGATCGCATCGCGGTCGTGCGGTTCACGCCGCCGAATCAGCCTGATCAGAAGCTGGGCACGAATTCAGGGGGCTACTTCTTCGTCCGCGAACACAATCGCGTGTTCGAGAAGATGGGTGTGCTCAGGATCACTGGCTTCAGCGTGGCCGTCGGAGACGCTCCGGATGCGCAGCGCCAGTGGCTGCAGGTTGGATGGGCGTCGCCCGGTCTGACCGAGGTGCTTGGTGTCAACCCGATCATGGGGCGCTGGTTCCACGCCGACGATCGCGAAGTAGGCATCGTCATCAGCCATGGACTCTGGCAGCGGCTTTTTGGCGGCCGGGCCGACGTCCTTGGACAGACGATCCGTCTCGATGCCGGGAAGGGGACTATCATCGGCGTCGCACCACCCGGGTATCGGACGTTGACGTCCGACCTGGACCTCTGGATTTCGCAGCCTGACTCCGATCTCGCGCGCGCGCTTCGCAGCCCGAATCGCCTGTTCACCATGTTTGGTCGGTTGCGCCCAGGCGTTTCGCTCGAGCAGGCGCAGGCCGACCTGCGATCGCTCGAGTCGCCGCTCGGCGCTGAGTACTCGATGCATCGCGGCTGGGGACTCACGATCGACTCGTTGCGGGAGGCGTATGTCGGCTACCTTCGTCAGCCCGTCCTGGTGCTGCAGGGTGCGGTGTTTCTGCTCCTGCTCATCGCGTGCGCCAACGTCGCGGGACTGTTGTTGGCGCAGGCGGTCGCCCGCCAGAAAGAGATGGGGCTGCGATCGGCGCTCGGCTCGTCGCGCACGCGAATCCTGCGGCAGGTGCTCACCGAGAACGTCCTCTTGTCGTGCGTCGCGGGCGCGGTGGGCATCGGCGCGGCCTGGGTTGGGCTGAGGACCCTCGTGAACACCGGCTTGTCGGCGTATCGCGATCTCCAGAACGTCACGCTCGATTGGACGGTGATCGCCTTCGCGCTGTCGGTGTCGCTCGTCACGGCGGTCATCTTCGGCATTCTTCCCGCACTGCAGATCTCGCGTCTCGATGTCGTCGAAGTTCTACGAGAGGCCGGCCGATCGACGACCGCTGGACCGGCGCGCAGCCGGCTTCGCAACGCGTTCGTCGTCGCGCAGGTGGCGCTGGCGCTCGTACTGCTGGTTGGGACCGGGCTCCTGATTCGGAGCCTGCTACGGCTCAACGCGGTCGCCACCGGAATCGAACCGGCGCAACTGGTGGCGGTACAAGTTCCATTGCCGCGCTCAATGTATCGCAACACCCAGGGCAATACGTCGGCAGGCGGGCTGCTCGTTGAGTTCGACTCGCGATTCAGAGACGTCACCGAGCGAGCCCGCGAGCGGTTCTCCACGGTGCCCGGCGTCGTGTCAGTCGCGGCGACGACGCCCCCGCCACTGGGAGGCGCACCGCGTCGCGTGCTGTTCCGAAAGAATTCCTGGCTGGGCGTCGCCGACGAGCGCGACCCGTGGTCGGCGGAGTGGTATCCGGTCAGCGCTGACCACTTCGAAACGCTGCGGATATCGGTGGTGCAGGGCCGAACCTTTTCGCGTCTGGATAGTGGATCCACGCGTCCGGTCGCCATCATCAGCCAGAGTCTTGCGACCCGCTACTGGCCTGCTGAGAACCCGGTCGGCCGCCTGCTGCAGACCGATGTGCTCGACGATCCGCCGCGGGCGATCGTCGGCGTGGTCGGCGACGTGCGCCAGGACCGCTTTCAATCCGGTCCCGTACCGCAGATCTACGTACCCCGGACGCAGCTTCCCTCTCGCATGGACATGCAGATGGCCCTCGAAGTGCTCGTGACGACATTCGTCGTCCGCACCTCGGGCGACCCGTTGTCCGTCGTCCCGGCGTTGCGCGCGGCCGTCCACGAAATCGATCCGACGATGAGCGTCTCAAGCGCGCGAACGGTCGAAGACTACGCGGCCGGCCAGCTCCAGGAGTTGACGCAGTACGCGGCGGTGCTCGGTCTGTTCGGCGTGATGTCGGTCACCTTGGCCGCAATCGGCATCCTCGGTGTGATGGCGCACACGGTTGGGCAACGCGCGAACGAGATCGCCCTGCGCCTGGCGCTCGGCGCGCAACCGCTCAACGTGCTCGGACTGGTGCTGCGTCACGGCGTGGCGCTGGTTGGCGCAGGGATCGCTGTCGGGCTCATCGCCTCGCTCATGGTGACGCCGGTCATCCGCGGTTTCCTGTGGGGCGTGACAACGTCCGATCCGCTCACGCTGGGCGTGATGGTGGTGACGCTGGGCGTGGTAGCGCTCGTCGCGTGCTACTTGCCTGCTCGCCGCGCGCTGAAGGTGGCGCCGATCGAGGCGCTGCGGAGCGAGTAGTCGCGCCCTCGTCAGATTCACATTCTTAGCTGCAGCCGGTGGCTGGTGGCGGGAGAAAGAAGGTTCGTATGGATGATCGACGGATATTCCTCGCGCTAAGTTCGGCCTACAGCAGCGGCGGCGGGGAGCCAAGTCCTGGCCCCGGCACCTCCGCAAGCATCACGTCCGGCGCTCCTCGTACTGACGCGCGACTTACCTCACCTGAAGAGAAAAGCTAGTTGCGACCTTCGGCCCAGGGCACATCGTCCGAACCGATATTCGCACTGTGCCTGGCGCCAGCGGGACTAAGGCGCCGTCGGCGACACCACCGTTATTCTCGTCAAGTACGCCCTGCTTTGCGCTGGCTTCGAGGGCCACTGGAATACGCTCGAGCACCTTTCCGCCAGCCCCGAACGCGGTGATTGTAAGCGCCGACGCCTCGTACAGATAGAACCGCTCACCCACTTGCATGTGAAGTCCAGGTGCAACGGTAATGCGGAGCCGACGGATCTCTGAAGCCTTGAAGCCTTGGCAATAGTTGGTGAACCCTGGCACGGCAAAAAGCCTTGGCGCTATCTCAGAGGCGTCTGTCGTTCCGTACGACGTGTACGCCTCGCCAGCTGGTAACGTGGTGATTCGTTCGTTCGTCCCCGTCTGAGCCGATGTTCCTGCAGTGACTCTCAGACAGAACAGGAGCGCCGCGATGCCACGGTAGGCGTGGTAACTCATTGAGTAATTCGACGCCGCTAGCATCTGCGGCACTGGTTGTCACCCCTTGGCTGCCGCCTTGATCCGACGGGTAACCTCTTGCTCTTGCGCCGCACTGAGCTGTCCGATCCAACTATCAACCACCACGCCTCGCTTGTCTAGCAGGACAAGGGTTGGCGTTCCAGGTGTACTGATCTGGCCAGGTTTCAGGTTTGATATCCCGTCGGCCTGCAGACCCCTTTCCTTCAGGTACGACTCCGTGGTCTTCGTCAGACTCCATCGATGTCACTGCCAGCTGAAACGGAGTGTCTTTCTTGAACTCGACCAGATGCTTGTAGAAGCCCATACTGGCTGCGCAATATGGGCATTGACTCTGAAGCACCAGCGCGACCGTTACAGGCGCCATACTGAAGTCCACGCCATCGAGCTGCGACAACTTCGTTCCGGCCTCAACGGGCTTTGACACGCTCGTCGCCATAAGCCCCGGTGTCACGTTTGTTGGCTGAGTCCGCCAGACCATCACGCTAGCCAAAGCCACCAAAGCAACGCGTCGTACCGCATCGAACCGGGCACGTTCGTGTTCGGTGGCGATCTGCAATTCAACAATGTGCTGGAGATCTCGGCGCAGGCGAGCGCGAACAACTGGTGGAGCGTCGGCATGGGCCCTCCATCCGGTCGCCAGCTCGTCCCCGGGGTGTACAAAGACGCCCGGCGTGTTCCGCCGATTGGCTCATCGCTCCCCACGCTGCGAATTGCCGGCGACGGGCGCGGATGCAATCAGTCCACAGGCGAATTCGAAGTGCTCGAAGCAGTCTACGGGCCGGGGTTCGGCGGTATCGTGGGCTCCGTCGAGAAGTTCCGCGCGACGTTCAAGCAGACGTGCGAGAGCTTTACGGGCGCGCTCAGTGGAGAGACTCGACTCGCGACGATTCCGTACTACTGCAAGATCAGCCGGAACTGCTGATCCGATCCTGCCGTTCACGAAGGCGGTTCGATCACACCAACGACCCACGCCGTCGCGATCGACGCGAGGGCCGGTCGCGAACCTCCAAGTCGGCAGACGTGGACGCGATCAAGCCCTTCCTGGACAGCTACGTGATGTCGGTCAACGCAGCCCGCTCAAGACGGAAGGGCGCGACACCGACGTGTTGATCGAGGACTCCAGCATGTCTCCAATCGGATAGGATCCGCGCACCACAGGAGGCGTGTGCGATGCGTCGAGTGATGCTGAGCTTCGCTATTCTCTCTGCGTCGAGTGATGCCGGTGTGGCGCAGCAACCGTCCTCTACGCCGGCCTTCGAAGCGGCCTCCGTCAAACGCAGCATCACAAGCAGTTCCGGGTGGTCGGTCTCTTACACGCCGGACTCGTTGCACGCGACCAACGCGACGTTGTCGGCATTGATTCAATCCGCACACGGTGTGCGGCCGGATCGGCTCGTCGGCGGCCCGAGCTGGGTGCGGACCACGCGATTCGACGTCAACGCCAAGGCCGCACAGGCACTGCCCCGCGAGCAACTGCGTCGAATGGCCCAGCGCCTACTCGAGGACAGATTCGGTCTTGTACTGACGAAAGAACAGCGCGAACAGGAGGCCTATGTGATGCGCCTTGCACGAGCCGACGGGCGCTTGGGTCCCGACGTGCGGCGAGCGGCCGACGACTGCCTTGATGCGGCCGCGCCCGGAGGTGTACCGACCATCCGAGCGGCGGGGCCGCCGCTGCAATCGTCGACTGGAGCCCGTCCAACGTTCTCCGGCCGGTGCGCGACTATCGCGAGTGTGGCGGGCGGGTTGTCGCGAAACCTCGGCATCGAAGTCGTCGATCAGACGGGCCTCCAGGGACGGTGGGATTACGTGATCGCTTACGCCGCGCTGACCGTCGATGTGCCTGCCGCTCTCGAGCCGGGGCAAGCCAGTCTCCCGTCGGTGTTCGTTGCCGTCGAAGAGCAGCTTGGACTCAAGCTCGAGCGCAACCCACACGGATCCGTCGAGTACGTGATCATCGCCAAGGCTCACGCGCCGACGGAAGACTGAGATCGACGTGTGACATCCAGCCTACCGGCTGACCTGGACAGTGGTTCCACCACCAGGGGCACCGTTGCCGGCGTCACCGCTGGAGACCACCTTGACCCAGAGCGAATCATTGCCCTTGAAGTACGAGGTGTCGCTGGCCTTGCGCAGCGCATCCAGGCTGTCCTGCGGTGCACCCGAGGCTGCGGTGGTGAATCCCGGCAGCTCGATGATCACCCACGAGCCGCGATCCAGTTCATTCAGGGTGAGGGGCAGGTTCGGCCTTTCGGTGGTCACCTTGATCTCGGTACCGGCTCGTACGTTGGTGCCCCCGGTTACGGTGAACTCCTTGCCATTGCGGCTGAGAACGACTGGCGGCTGAGGAGGTCCAGCAGGCGCGCCGAATCGACCGCCGGGTGCACCGGGACCAGCCTGTGCACCGGGACCAGCGGGTGCGCCGGGACCGGCAGCTGCACCTCTGGCACCACCGGCACCACGACCGCCGCCGAGACCACCGAAACCGCCGCCGCCGCCAAACGTCAGGCGTCCGATATCGCCCTTGCACACCGCAGCGTTCCAGGTCGGCTTGATCTCACAGGCCTGTGCGTCGACTGCGATGCTGTCGTTGACGCCGTCGTGGATGAGAACGTAGGAATTGGGACCACCGCCGAGCGAGCCGTCCTTGTCGCGGTACGCCGCGGTCTTATAGGACGTACTGCCGCCATTATCGCTGGCCCACTTGCTGTTGTTGGCCATCGGCGGGAAATACACCGGCTTGGCGTTGACGATCTTCACGCGCTCGAAGGCGTTATTGGTGCTGACCCCGAAGCTGCTGAACAGCAGGTTGGAGATCGCTCCCGACTTGCGAGTGGCGTTGTCCTCGTAGTTCCGGAAGGTGACGTTCTCCACGTCATGACGGTAGTCGTAGTACTCGTAGCCGTGGATCGGGTAATCCGGTAATTCCGGTTTCGGCAAGCTGCGGCCGTACGCCTTTTCCGCCTCAGTCCTGGGATTGCCGACGTTCTCGGTTTCGCCCACGAACAGCGAGTCGACGACCTTTGACGTAAAGGCGTAACGACCGAATGCGCCGGACGCGTGCGTAAAGCCCATGGCGTTGTCGGCCAGCTTCACGTTCCTGAACACGTGCATCTCACCGCGGCCCCAGATGCCGCCATTGCGGTTCTTGTAGGCGGTGAGATCCTCGAAGACCGATTCCAACGCCCTGCTGTTCGGGTCAGCGGGATCTTCAAGGCCGGTATGCGAGCTGCCGGTCACGCCGAACGTGTTATTGGGCGCAATGTTCCGGTCGAACATGAACGAGTCGTAATTGGAGTGGGCGACGTTGCCCTTGAACTCGCGAAATGGCGTTCGACGTGGCCAGGTGACCTTGCTGATCTCCGAGCCTTCGAATTTGCCGTTCGGGTGCTCCGGCAATGACATCCAGAAGCCGGTCGCGTCGGAACCCGCGGCCACATTGTCGCGGTATGTGTTGTCCGGATTGGTGATCCAGAAACTCGACGCCGTGTTGTCCGAGGGCAGCAGGACATCCTTGGACTGCTGGCCATTCGTTCCGTTTCTGGGCTCGCCGCTGGCGGCGAGGTTGGTCGGGACGCACGGCTTGGACGCATGACACTTGGTCTGGATCGCCAGGTTGTGCACGTACTCGTTGCCGTGCTCGATGCCGTCCTCGAGGAAGAAACAGTGACCGATGGTGTTGTAGGTGACGTTGTTCTCGACGCGGAGGAAGTTCGTGCCGTGGACCGTGACACAGCGGTTGAAGGTGTCGTGGATCCCCGAGTTCCGGACGTACTGCCCCTTCGCATCGCCGACGAGGTGCCAGTGGATCGGATACCGGCCCAGCGTCAGGTTCTGGCCCATTCGCTGGAACTCGACGCCCTCGACAAACATCTTGCTCGCGCCCATCGCCATCACGTGGCCACCGAAGAACGGCGCGTCCCCGGCGTCGGCCGATCCCTGGAGCAGAATGTTGCGCGTCAGCAACCCGACTTCCCCCCGTTCATCGACATCGAAGGTGATCTTGCCGAAGTGCATGTAGTCCAGCTTCCGATCGAACGTGATCGCATTCGCCTTGATGGCGGAGATCGTGCGCCGCTCGGCCTGCCGGGGATCGAAGTCGGTCGACGCGAGGACGATCTCGTCACCCACGCGCCAGCCGGTCGCGTCGAGGACCTGGATGGAGGTGCTGCCAGCTGCGGCGGTCTGGGCCAGCTTGGTCCACGTGTGTTTGCGATCGCCGTGCAGGTTCAAGGTTCCGCCCATGAGCAGGATCCCGCGGTCGATGCGGTCGGCCGGGTTCGCGCCCGCCATCCCCCCGACGTCTTCATCCTTGACGTTGTTGGTGAGGGTGATGGTCGCCTTGCGGGTATGGGGCCTGGCTTCAGTGCCGATTTCCAGCTCCCCGTGCACCATGATCCACTCGGTGGTCAGTTCGAGGTCGGCATTGTTCGCGAAGCTGAGTTTGCCATCGATCGACAGACCGCCCAACGCCGGCGGATTGACGTCGAGGACGACGTCCTTGCCCGCTGCAATCGTGACCTTGTCGCCTGCGCGCGGCACGAGTCGGTCTGGCCAGGTGGCAGGATCAGACCAACGCGCCGCCCTGCCCGCCGGCGATCTTCCTTCCTGGGCCTGAACGACAGCGAATACGCCGACGAGCAGGAATGCTGGAAGGAGGGACGCAAGAAGGAACGAGCGATGTTGCTTACTCACGGAATCAACCTCCGTACTCGAAGACGACAAGAACCGCAGCGGCAGAGCATAGCGCGATCATCCGGCGCCCAACAAACATCAGCCCGTCTCGGCGGCCGTCCGACAGCGGCGAGCGCATCAAGAACCTGCTGCTGTGGTACATGATCCGAGGTGAGGGGAACGCAGATGGCAGAGGGGATTGCACAGAACCAGGTGCTGGCGGCGAAGCGCTGGATGGAAGACGAAGCGGGCATGGAGCGGGCAAGCCTCTCCCCAGCCGAGTACGTCGCCTATCGGATGAAGGTGTCGGCCGCTGACGCCGAGGCCCTCGTGGCGGCCGTCTATGCGCTCGAGGAGGAAGAATAGTCCGGCGGCGGCACTCCCCTGCCACCGTTCCAGCCGCCTCCACTATCTCTCCATCGCAACCATTCACGCACACGGCTTGACAATGCTACACGTGTAGCACTAGCATCGCCCTTTGTCGTGCTACATATGTAGCACGCCGACACGCGCATGCCAGACCCACACACACGACTGAGCCGCCGCGAGCGCGAGATCGTCAACGCGGTGTTCGCGCTCGAGAACCGAGCCTCGGCCGAAGAGATCCGTGGCCGACTGCCGGATCCGCCGAGCTATTCGGCCGTTCGCGCCATGCTCGTGCGGCTCGAGGCCAAAGGCATCCTCCGCCACGAGATGGACGGCGCCCGCTACATCTACTCCGCCACGACCTCTCCTACCGCCGCGAAGCGGACGGCGCTCAAGCAGTATCTCGGCGTCTTTTTCAAAGGCTCGGCGGGTGAACTCGTGACGGCGCTCTTACGTCAGGAGCGCTGGACCGAGGCGGAGCTCGACCGATTGCGCGGCGAGATCGATCGCATTCGCCGTGAAAGGCAGAAACCATGACAGATCTCTCGCTGCTGATTCGAGCGACGGTTATTCTGGCGACGGGGCTGGGGGCCGTCAGCGTCTCGCGCGGCGCCTCCGCGTCCACCCGCTCGCTCTGGCTTGCGATCACGTTTGGAGCGCTGCTGCTGTTCCCGATTGCGACAGCAACGCTTCCGCCGGCCCGGCTCGCCGTGCCGATGCCGGCGACCGCACCGACCGTCTTCCAACCGGCCTCAGCACCGATACACGGTGCCAGATCGACCGACCTGGTTGCACTTGAGGTGTCACATTCGGCGGCGCCGCTTTCGCTTCGTGAGTGGCTCGTCGTTGCGTGGCTGACGGGCGCCGCACTCTCGGCGCTCTCCTTCGGGCTCGCCGTGGCGGTCGCCAGCCGGCTGCGAAGAGGCGGAACGTCGTGGCCTCGCGGCACCCAAGCACTCAACGAACACCTCGAGAGCTCGCCGCGACAGCCTCTCGAGATCATCCGCGTGTCGGCGCTCCGCGTGCCGTGCACGATCGGGTTCCTTCGGCCGGTCATCGCGTTTCCCGCCGACGCCGAGGATTGGGACGACGAGGATATTCGCCGCGTCCTGATTCACGAGCTCGAACACGTGCGCCGGGGAGACTGGCTCGTTTACCTCGCGGCACGCCTTGCCTGCTCGCTGTACTGGTTCCACCCTCTCGCGTGGCTCGCGCTGCGGCGGCTCCGTGTCGAGACCGAACGGGCCTGCGACG
This sequence comes from Vicinamibacterales bacterium, assembly GCA_036004405.1. Classification (GTDB taxonomy): domain Bacteria; phylum Acidobacteriota; class Vicinamibacteria; order Vicinamibacterales; family UBA2999; genus DASYRM01. Next base: position 42,634 of record DASYRM010000140.1, on the reverse strand, counting down.
ACGCCGTCGTCCGATCGCACGATGCGCCTGCATACGCCGAGCAGCTCGTCACGCTCGCCGCCCGGCTCTCGAAGGCCGCCGTCGCCCCGGTGCTTTCGATCGCCGGCCCCAGCGAGCTGACCGCGCGCGTGTCGTCCATCCTTGATGGCAGTCGACGCCGGGCGCCGACCACGCGTGGGTCCCGGTGGCTCACGACCGCGTGCGGGTGCGCGCTGGCGGGAGCCATCGCGGTCGCACAACTGGCGCCGACGCAGGCGGCGCAGCTGGATTCGACGGGACCCGGTCGAATCCTTCCGCCCGAGCAGGGCGACATGGGAGCGGAAGCCGAAAGCGGAGGCGCACGGCTGTCGGGCGTGCTGTACGACCCGTTCGGGCAGCCGCTCGGTGGCGTCACGCTCGGAATCGAATCGCTGCAATTCGGCAATCCTCCGATCCCTCCGCGGTCGACTCCGTTCTTCCGAGCGAAAGAGACCGATGCGAACGGTCGATTCACGTTCGAGCGGGTGCCGCCGGGCCTCTATGGGCTCGCCGCGCCGGCCACGGACTTCGTCCCCGGCGAGCAGATCGTCCTGCATGCCAACGAACAGGTCACGCGCGACGTTCACATGCGGATCGATCCGGTGACCGCGACAGTCAAGGTCTGCCGGGACTGTCCGTCTCGAACGAACACATTCGAGCTCCCCGCGTCCATCCGGCAGGAGTTCGAACGCGACGAGCAGCTGGCGGTGTCGGCACCTGTCGCGGCGCCAGAGCCGGAAACGGCAGCGCTGACCGGCGAGATGGTCTCGCTGTACCCGCAGTCGCTGAGAGGCCGCGACATCGAAGGACGTGTGGTCATCGAGGGCGTCATCGCTCCGAACGGCACCAGTCAGAACATGCGCGTCACGTCGGCCACCGACGACGCCCTCGGCGCCGCCGCGATGGAAGTGCTCGCATTGGAGCGATGGAAACCGGCATTCATACGAGGGGTCGCCGTCGACGCGCCCTTCCGCGTTAAGGTCGATTTCGTTCTGAAATGAAGGGTCGCGCCCTGCGTGCTGCCACTCAGCGAGTGGCGGGCAGCCCAACGACGATGAGCACAGTGTAGTCCTGCTTGTGGCAGCCCTTCACGTCCGGCATGGCCACTCCCGGAACGATCGGATAACCCGTCTTCCGGGCGTTTTCGGGTGAGCACGAGTCGTGAGACGCCATCGGCGTGTAGCGTGCGGAGCGGCATCCGAGATGGGTGACGTCGTAGAGGGTCGCGCCGTCGGCGAGCTCCCACTGCTGATTGCCGTCTTTGTCCTTGGGATGAATGGTCAGCACGCTCGTCACCGTGCGGTCGCCCGTGACGAGGTACTTCCCTGGAGGCAGCGGAAAGGTGGGCTTCTCCATGATCAAGCCGTGTTCCTCCAGCCACCAGTCCTTGGCGTCGAACTTCCACTGTGCCGGCGCCACGCCGGTCGCCTTCAATTCAGGGTAGCGATCCAGCTTGCACCCGCGCGGGCCCGGGTCTTGGCTCCACAGGCCCCACGATTGAGCGCCGCTTCCTGACTTGGCCCCAGGGTCTCCCAGCGCCGCGATGTACTGCGGCTCGATGCGCCTGAACTTGGAGAAGTCCACGCCCGCCGCGTGAACCGGCTGCAGGCCGGCCGCCAAGATGAGAGATCCCATGGCCAGGAGCCGAAGGCTTACAGACGGCACGAAATGGCGGACATTCATGAGATTGCTCCGGTTGGACGAACTGAGGGCATCCTACACCAACGCGGGCGGCCCGGAGCGCGCGCTGAGCTGACGAGGGTCAAGTCCTGTCAACGCCGCTGTGTGTGCCGATGGGCGGTAGCGTCGCCTCCCAACGTCAGCTCTGGTCTAGAATCTGGAGCCGCGGCTGGCTGACGGGAAGGCAGAGGGAGGCGACACATGCGACTGGCACGTCTGGTGGCTCTTTTCATCGGCTTCGCCCTGCTCGCGAGCGCTGCCCTCGCGCATCACAGTCAGGCCGGGATCTTCAGCTCAACGCAGACGATCGAAATCACCGGCGTCATCCAGTCGGTGTCGTGGCGCAATCCGCACGGGCAAATCCTCCTGTCCGTGAGGGACCAAGCGGGCAAGGAAACGGTGTGGGATGCGGAAACGGCCTCGATCAGCATCCTCCGGAACCGCGGCGCAGACGGCAGCTCGATTCGCGTCGGCGACCGCGTGACGATCGCCGGCGCGCCATCGACGCGCAACCGTCCTGAAATCCTCGCCCGCAGCGTGCTGCTGCCGAGCGGCTATGAGTTCACGTTCGGCTCGCCCACCGCATACTTCCCAGCCGGCAAGGCGGGCCGCGTCATCGGCCGCGCCAAGATCGAGGGCGACGTCGCCGCGGCGACGGTTCGAGCCGACGGCCTCTTCCGCGTGTGGTCCACGAACATGAGCGACCCGGCCGCCTTCCCGATGTTCAAAGGAGGGTATCCGCTGACAGCCGCCGGCCGGACCGGACTCGCCAAATGGAACCCGCGGGACAATGTGTTGCTGAAGTGCGGCACCAAGGGCACGCCGCTGATCATGATCTCCCCGCTCCCGATGGAGTTCGTCAAGGACGCGGACAAGATCACCATGCGTCTCGAAGAGTACGACACGGTGCGCACGATCCACATGAACCCGAAGGCGGTGGCGCCGGCCGCGCACACGTTGTACGGCTTCTCTCGCGGCCGCTGGGAGGGCACCACGCTCGTCGTCGAAACGGACCACATCGCTGCCGGCTACTTCGATCACGAAGGCACGCCCCAGAGCGAACAGATCAAGACCGTGGAGCGGTTTACGCCCAATGCGGACTACAACCGGCTGGACTACACGCTGACGACCACCGACCCGGTGAACTTCGAGAAACCGTTCACGCTGACACGCTACTTCCTGTGGAAACCGGAGAACTCCGTCCATCCGTACGAATGCCTGGACCGGTTCTGATCCGCCAGCCATCAAGAAAGTACATGGGCAGGAAGCTTAGTGTTTCAGCTGAGGTAGCCTGACCGGACTGCGCAAACTGCGCTTGCTAAGCCGAGCCAAGGTCGAGGTGATCGAATGAGATTGATCTACGCCAGCGCGGCACTCGCGCTCCTCCTCGTGGCCTTTCCCCCGCAGCAGGCCAGCGCGGCTCCCATCATTTACGAGTTCTCGGGGACCGGCTCGGGGAAGATTGGCGGCACGTCATTTACGGACGCGTTCGTTCTCTTCACCGGCACCGCCGACACCGCCGACGTAGTCCCGTTTGAGCCATTTCCCGGTTTCATCGTCTACGCCGTTCCCATCGACACGTTGACGGTGAACATCGCCGGCGTCGGCATTGCGACGCTGACAGAGCCGGCCGAGATATTTGGCATTCCGTTCGCGTTCGACGACCCGAGCGGTCAAATCCCACCGTTTCCCACCTTCATCCTCGGAAGAATCGACCACCCGCCCGATCTGGATGGGTTCACTGGCATGGCCGCCGTCAGCAGCAACGCGCTCCTCGATTACGACCTGAAGACGTCGATCGGGCCGGTCAGTGACCTCGGCGGCGTGGGATTCATCGATCACTGCAGCGAGCCGTTCCACGACCCCTGTCTGGCGACATCATTGGGCGCCCTGAGCTTCACGACCAACATCGAGAGCGAAGCGGGCGGAACGTTCAAAGCCACGCTCGTCGACGATGTTCCGGAGCCGTCGACTCTGCTCCTCATCAGCGGCGGCCTGGTGGCGTTCGTGCGGCGATCACGGCGCGGCGGGCGCGGCTGACGATCTCCTCGCGCTGGTTCGAACGGTCGCGGCAGTTTCCCCCCCATCTCGACATACGCGTCATCAGCCGCCCCTCTCGGGGCGGCCTCGGCTTAGAAGATCGACACAATCAGTCGTAGCCGCGACGCATCTCCTCAGACCTGAGCACACCTCTGTGCCAGCTGACCCGGGCATCGGGCGTTTGTGGATATGATGCGCGCGCACATCGAGCCACTCGCCACGATGAAGGAGGATTCCGTGAGAACTGATTCCGCTCGAGTCTCCCGGCGAAGCTTCGTCATGGCGGGATCGGGGCTCCTCGCCGCCGCCGCGGCCAGCGCCGCCCAGCCGCCGGCCGGCGCTCAAGCCACGGTCGATCGACTGCTGCGCGCGCAGTCCGGCTCCGGCGGCCGCATCCTGCTGCGGGGCGGGATGGTGCTGAGCCTCGATCCCAGGGTGGGCGACTTCGAGAAGGCCGACGTCCTCATGGAAGGCAAGCGGATCACCGCGGTGGGACCCAACCTCGGTGCCGCTGCGTCATCCGCGGTGGTCGTCGACGCCTCCGATCGCATCGTGATGCCTGGATTCATCGACACTCATCATCACCAGTACGAAACACTGCTGCGAAGCATCCTGGCCGACGGTCTGCTGCGCGACGAGTCGAGAAACTACGGGACGGTCATTCAAGGCGTCTTCACGCCCCGCTATCTCCCGCAAGACGCGTACGTGTCCGAGCTGGTGGCCTCGTTGAGCCAGATCAATGCCGGCGTGACCACGACGGTGGACACGTCTCAAGTGTCGCTCTCGCCCGCGCACACCGACGCCTGCATCGCCGGGCTGAAGGAATCGGGGCGTCGTGCGGTATTCGCCTACTCCGGAGGCGCGGGACCAGCGAGCCAGTATCCGCAGGACATCACGAGGCTGCGCAAGCAGTACTTTTCGTCGGGCGATCAACTGCTCACCCTGGCTCTCGGCGGTGGCTTGAGCGCCGATCAGCTGAAGGTGGCGCGTTCAGTGGGCGCGCCGATGGTCTCGCACTTCATCTCGGGCGACCTGCAACCGCTCTACAAGGCGGGGATGCTGGGCGCGGACATCGAGTACATCCACTGCACGCAGCTGGATGACGCGACGTGGAAGATCATTGCCGACACCGGTGGCCACGTCTCGATTGCGCCCGCGATTGAGATGCAGATGCGCCACGGGATGCCGCCCTTCCAGAAGGCGCTCGATCGCGGCATCCGCCCCAGCCTGAGCGTCGATGTCGAGTGCAACATGACGGCGGACATGTTTACCAACATGCGAGCGGCGTTCACGCTGCAGCGGGCGTTCGCCAACGAGCGCGCGCTCGCGGGCGAGAAGAACCCGCCCCGCCTCCTGACCTCGAGGGATGCCATCGAGCTGGCGACAGTCGCCGGCGCGCGAGCCGCCCATCTGGATTCCAAGATCGGCACGCTCACGCCGGGGAAGGACGCCGACATCATCCTGCTCGCCACCGATCGCATCAACGTGTTCCCGATGAACAACGTGCCCGGAACCGTGGTCACGTTGATGGACACGAGCAACGTCGACACGGTCTTCATTGCCGGCAAGGTCATGAAGTGGCAGGGCCGGCTCGTGGGCGTGGATCTGAATCGGCTGCGCCGGATGACCGACCAGGCGCGTGATGGGCTGCTGGCGCGGGCCACTTACCCGCGCCAGCTGTTTGACTCGTGCTGCGTGCCCGCGTGAGCCTGGAACACGGAGACTGAAGCGGAACATCCTACAGAGACGTATCAAACAACGGCCATAGGGACAATCTTGGCTCTCTGACGTGGCGCGCACTGCCTCAGCCGTCCGCACACATCCCGCACGGCTCGGCCTGATCATCGCGAGCCCGACTAAATTGTCGCGTCATCTTGCGAGTCAGACCAATATGTAGATCTGGTCGCGTCCGAGACTGCGGCGCGCGGGCCGATCATGGTCGTTTTCTTCGAAAAACAACGAGCACGCGTGGCGTCGATCTTGAATAAGCGATCGCGACACGTATTCGTGCGGTTCATGACACCCGTCACCGTTCGCTGCAGCGCACTCGGCAGGCTCGCCGCTTTCCTGCTCATCATGCTGATCGTGTCGCCTGTTACGGCGCCGTTCTCAATGATGTCGGGTTCTCTGGAAGCCTCGCCCAGTGGCCCAGCGGACAGTGTCAACACCGAGAAACCACAGACCGACGTGGTCGTGGAAGTGACCTTCGTGCACGCCGAGCCGTCATGGAGCATCGTCTCATTCCGCGCGCTCGCGCCGACGGCGGCCGGCGAGTTCGCGCGCGTCAATCGAGTCCTCAGACTATAGATCCGCCCGCACTGTGACCTCCATCCGGGGGTTTCGAGCTCGAATCACAACGCAACCTCACGCCGCCGGTGTGCCCGGCTTTCGGCGCGGCGTGAGCTCTATCAACTGACACTGGTCAGGAGCGCGTGTACGACCGCCGCAGGGGCGGACGTACGCGATGGCGCCACTGGAAAGGACTGGAGATGACGACACGTTCGAGGTTTCACCGGAGAGGAGTTGCGGCGGCGTTCTGTGCGCTCGTCGTCGCCACAGCACTACTGCTGCCCGCTGTCATCTATGCGCAGGCGCCCGCCCCCGCGCCGGTCGGCGACCCGACGGGCGCGGTGACCGGAACGGCCAAGGACGTGCCCGTCAAAGACGCCGCCAACCCGACGCTGCCCGAGGTGATGGACACGGTCGGGCACAACAAGGTCGCCATCAACATCGTCTGGACGCTGATCACGGGGTTCCTCGTGATGTTCATGCAGGCCGGCTTCGCGATGGTCGAAACCGGATTCTGCCGCGCGAAGAACGCCGGGCACACCATGAGCATGAACTACATGGTGTATCCGCTCGGCATGTTCGCCTATTGGGTCTGCGGCTATGCGCTGCAGATGGGAGGCGTCGGGGGCGTCGCGGTCCTCGGTGGCGGCACGGCGGTCTTGAATTCCGAGTTCACGATCAACCTCTTCGGCCACAGCATGGGGCTCTTCGGCATGAAGGGCTTCTTCCTGAGCGGCAGCTCCTATGACGTCGGCGTGTTCACCCTCTTTCTCTTCCAGATGGTGTTCATGGATACGGCGGTGACCATTCCGACCGGTGCCATGGCCGAACGGTGGAAGTGGGCATCCTTCGTTGTGTTCGCCCTCTTCATGGGCGCGTTCGTCTATCCGATCTTCGCCAACTGGGTGTGGGGCACGGGATGGCTGTCGTCGCTCGGGGCAAACTTCGGCCTCGGACACGGGCACGTCGACTTTGCCGGTTCGTCCGTGGTCCATATGGTGGGCGGCGTCGCGGCACTGGCCGGCGCGATCGTCCTCGGCCCCCGGATCGGCAAGTACACCAAGAGCGGCGAAGCGGTCGCCATTCCTGGCCACGACCTGCCGATGGCCATCGCCGGGACCTTCATCCTGGCGTTCGGCTGGTTCGGCTTCAACCCCGGATCGACGCTCGCGGGCGGCGACCTGCGGATCGGCGTCGTGGCCACCAACACCATGATGGCCGGCACCGCTGGCGCCCTGGTGGCGATGATCATCGTCTGGATGAAGTTCGGCAAGCCCGACCCCGGCATGATGGTCAACGGCATGCTCGCGGGACTGGTGGCGATCACGGCCCCGTGCGCGTTCGTCAACAGCCCGGCGTCGGTCATCATCGGCGGCATTGCCGGCGCCCTCGTCGTGTTCGGGGTGTTCTTCATCGAGGGAACGCTCAAGGTCGACGACCCGGTGGGCGCCATTGCCGTGCACGGCCTCAACGGCGCGTGGGGCGTGCTGTCACTCGGGCTTTTCGCTGACGGCAGCTACGGAGACGGCTGGAACGGGGTACCTGGCACCGTCAAGGGCTTGTTCTACGGCGACGCCAGCCAGTTTGCGGCCCAATGCGTCGGCACGTTGACGTGCTTCGTGTGGGTCTTCGTCTGCTTCTTCGTCTTCTTCAAGATTCTCGACGCCGTCCTCGGGAATCGCGTGTCGGCCGAGGTCGAGCTCGAAGGGCTGGACACTCCCGAGATGGGAGCGTTGGCCTACCCCGACTTCGTCATCACGCAGGGGCCCAACGCGCCGGGCCACAACTGAGCATTGACATCCAGGGGAGCGCCTGCTGCCAGAATCGCGGTGGGCGCTCGCCGTTTACGAGGCCTTCACATGTCCACTCAGCTTGTCTTCCGGCACGCGATGATGAATTGGAACCGATTCGTCACCGCGTGCATCATGGCGGGCGCACTGCTGCTGAAATTCGGGGTGCCACTGCCGACCGTTCTCCTCGGGCTCGGCGCCGCCGCGCTCGTCAACTGGCACATGCGTCCACGGAGCGATGCATGAGCGAGTCACTTCTGCCAATGCGGCCGCCAACGGCGCTCTCGGGCCCATCGTTCCCGGTCCCCTCGCTGTCGGTCCCGTGGCGCGACCCGCACGCGGTTCCGCCTACGGAGCTCGCGTCCTATATCGGTGCGCTCGAACAGGCGTGCCTCGACAACCCTCGGTCAGCGGATCTGAAGACGGTTCTGGGCATGGCGCACGCGGTGAACCACGACGTCCCCCGGTCGATGGAGGCGCTCGAAGCCGCCGTGTCGCTCGATCCGGACAACTTCTGGGCGAGCCTCAAGTACGCCGAGCTGCACTATCGCCTCCGCGCGCTGAATCGTGCTGAAGAACTGACGACGGCCGCGCTCAACCTGGCCACCAACGGCTGGCAGCTCTCGCTCGCCCGCAAGCAGTTGCAGGAGGTGCGGACGCTGAAACGCAACAGTATCCGCAACCTCTCGTGGAAGATGCCGATCGCGGGGCCGGTCCTGGCCTTGTCCGCGACGCTGCTCGCCGTCGCCGTCGCGTTCATGTGGCGGTGAGAAGTGGGTGAAAGGCCGTGATTGAAGCCGTGCACGGGGATCCAATCGCCGGGCTGATTCTCTCGCTGGCGATCATCCTCGTGGCTGCTAAGGTTGGCGCGCATTTCGCCGTCGCGTTTGGCCAGCCTCCCGTGCTGGGCGAGCTCACCGCCGGCGTCGTGATGGGAAACCTCGCGCTGACCGGATTTCACGGGCTCGACTACCTTCGCAACGACGCCTCCATCGATACGCTCTCGCGCCTTGGCGTCATCCTGCTCCTGTTCCAGGTGGGGCTCGAGTCCACGGTCGCGCAGATGATGAAGGTCGGCTTCTCCTCCTTCATGGTGGCGACGCTCGGCGTGATCGGCCCGTTTGTGCTGGGCTGGGGCGTTGGTGCATGGCTGCTACCGGGTGCGTCCATCTACGCGCACATTTTCATCGGCGCCACCCTCACGGCGACCAGCGTCGGCATCACCGCCCGAGTACTCAAGGACCTTGGACGGTCGGACACCGACGAAGCCAGGATCATTCTGGGCGCCGCGGTCATCGATGACGTTCAGGGGCTGGTCATCCTGGCGGTCGTCGGCGGCATTGTCGCCGCGGCCAATCGCGGCACCGCGCTGTCGTACGGCGCCATCGGACTAGTGCTCGCCAAAGCGACGCTCTTCCTGGTGGGTGCGCTCGCCCTGGGCGTGTACCTGTCGAAGCATCTGTTCTCGCTCGCCTCCAGGCTGAACGCGGGAGGGGTCCTGCTCGCGCTGGGGCTGGCCTTCTGCTTTGTCCTGGCGTGGCTGGCGGACGCCATCGGTCTCGCGCCCATTGTCGGCGCGTTTGCCGCCGGACTGGTGCTGGAAGACCTTCACTATCGTGATTTCACCGACCGCGGCGAACACACCCTCACGGCTCTGGTCGAGCCGATCGCGTCGTTCCTGGTGCCCATCTTCTTCGTCATCATGGGCGTTCGAACCGATGTGCGAGTCTTCGGCAACCTCACGGTGCTGGGGCTTGCCGCGGCGCTCACGGCAGCCGCGATTGTCGGCAAACAGCTGTGTGCCCTGGGAGTGGTCGGCCGTGGTGTCGACCGCCTGTCGGTGGGAATCGGCATGATCCCGCGCGGTGAAGTGGGGCTCATCTTCGCCAACATGGGGCTCACGCTGACCGTCGCCGGCATTCCGCTGATCAACCAGGACGTGTTCTCGGCCGTCGTGGTGATGGTCATCTGCACCACGCTCATCACGCCGCCGGCGCTCAAATGGAGCTTCCATCGCTTCTCCCGGCGTATGGCCCTGGCGGGCGACGGCCTCCCCGCCCGTGCGAACAGCGTGCCGTGAGACCTGCCGACCCCTCAGACCGTCCAGGGAATACCCGCGGCGAATTCTCCGGAACCGTCGGCAGGCGTGTGTGGCAACGGGTGCGGACGACCGCGCTGAGCATGCAATGGCAGGCCTTCTTCGGCGCCTGCCTGCTCGCCGGAGCGGCGCTGCTGCCACACGCTCCGGCCCGGCCCGTGCTCGCGGGAATGGGATTGGCAGGCGTCATTCACTACGCCTGGTTGAGACTGGCCACACGCCGCAACGACGGGAGATAGACGCGTATAGGATCCAGTCGTGCTGACGTTCCTGGTCGCGGCGGCGCTCCTGGGGCTGGCAGTCGCCGCGGTCGCCACCTTCGTCAGCTGGGCGAAGCGGCACTCGGTTGAACCGGCGGTCGCCTCGGCCCCGATGGGGCCGGCGTGGGTCGGTCGGGTCCTTCCCCAGGATCCGGCACGCGCGTTCATCGCGGCGACCGTCATCGCCGCATTGCTGGGCGTCGCGCTCGTGCTCCTCGGCATTCTTGGAACCACGCGCGGGCTGTACGGCTGGACGCTGTTCGTTGTCGCGCCCTTCGCCATGGGGTTCGTCGCCGCGGCGCTCACCACCTACCGGCAGCCGCCGACGCTGTGGCGATTCACGTGCGCCGGCACGTTGGCGGCGCTGGCGGCGGGGCTCGCCTTCCTGGGGCTCGGCCTCGAGGGCGTCGTGTGTCTGCTCATGGCGGTTCCGATCACCGTGCCATGCTCGGTGGTCGGTGCGATGGCGGCGTATCTGGTCTACGCGCAGCGACGAGTGCGAACGACGGCCCTCGGGATGATCGTCTGTCTCGTGCCGCTCGGCCTGATCGTGGAACCGGGGATCGTGGGGACGCCGCCCGAGAGCACGGTGCGTACGTCGATCGACATCAACGCCCCGCCCTCCGCGGTCTGGTCGCACCTGGTCGAATTCGATCCCATCGCCGCGCCGCTGGACAGCTGGTTCTTCCGCGCGGGCGTGGCCTATCCGATCAGCGCCAGGCTGATGGGCGGACATGGCGCGGGGGCCACGCGTGTGTGCGATTTCTCGACCGGGCGCTTCATCGAAACGGTTCGCGTCTGGGAGGAGGCACAGCGCCTGATGTTCACCGTCGAATCCGGACCGCCCGTGCTGCGGGAATGGACGCCGTACACGGACGTCCACCCTCCGCACCTCCAGGGCTACGTCGTCCCGGAGACCGCCGACTTCACGCTGGTGCCGCTCCCCGGTGGCGGCACGCGTCTACTGGGCACGAGCGTCTATCGCAACCGCATGTGGCCGTCACAGTACTGGCGGTTGTGGTCCGATGCGATCGTGACGCGCGTGCACCGGCGGGTGTTTCAGAACATCAAGCAGCTCGCCGAACGGGACCAGCGAGGGTGATCCTCCATGTCCGGCCGCGGCGTCAACCCGCGGCCGCCCGGAGCCTCCGGTGCTGGGATCCGAGCAGGATGCTCACCTCGTGGTCAGCGCCATCAGAGACGAGCGGAATCGCTGCCGCATCGACGTCGGCGCCATCGAGTTGCGCTCGGGCCACGCCATGCGACAGATGGTCGGGATTCGAGACCACGAAGCGATACCGTGTGCCCCCCACTCTCCAGACCAGCGAGTACGCGGGCCAGACGGTGGGGATGCAGGGATTGATGCCGATGGTCGCACCGCTCCGGCGCAGACCGAGCAACGCCTGCACGGCCGCCTGATACATCCATCCGGCCGAACCGGTGTACCACGTCCAGCCACCGCGGCCGACGTGCATCGGGTGGGCATACACATCGGCGGCCACGACGTAGGGCTCGGCCTTATAGCGTTCCACGCCATCCGCCGTGCGCATGTGGTTGATCGGGTTGATCAGGTGGAACAGCTCCATCGCTTCGTCGCCCATGCCGAGCCTGGCCAGCGCGATCACGGCCCACAACGCCGCGTGGGTGTACTGCCCGCCGTTCTCCCGGATACCCGGTAGATAGCCTTTGATGTAGCCGGGGTCGCGCGGCGTCTGATCGAAGGGCGGCGTCAACAGCAGAACGATCTGCGCATCGCGGCGCACCAGATTGGCGCGCACGGCGTTCATCGCCCGCTCCGCCCGGTACGGCTGGGCGGCCGCGGACAGCACCGCCCACGACTGGGTCAGAGAGTCGAGCCGGCATTCTTCGTTCTGAACCGACCCTAGTGGCGACCCGTCGTCGAAGTAGGCGCGCCGGTACCAGTCGCCGTCCCAGGCCAGCTCGAGCATCCCCGTCAGCCAGCGCGCCTCGTCCCGATATCGCCGGGCCAGGTCGATACGCCCTCGGCGTTCGCAGATCGGCGCGAAGTCGGTCAGCACGGTCACGAGGAACCAGCCGAGCCAGACGCTCTCGCCGCGGCCCTGGTGACCCACCCGGTTCATCCCGTCGTTCCAGTCGCCAGAGCCGATGAGCGGAAGCCCGTGCGCTCCGTACTTGGTGGCGTGCGCAATCGCCCGCACGGCATGCTCGAAGAGCGAGGCAGACTCCGCGGACACCTCGGGGAGAAGATACGTTTCGTCCTGGTGGGCCTCGAGGAGCGGCGCCTCGAGAAATCGCGCCGACTCGTCCAGCACGGACTCGTCTCCGCTCGCTTCGACGTAGCGGGCGATGCAGTACGGCAGCCAGAGCAGATCATCGGAGCAGCGCGTCCGCGTGCCCCGGCCGCTCGGCGGATGCCACCAGTGCTGCACGTCCCCTTCCACGAACTGGTGCGACGCGGCGTCCAGGAGATGGGCCCGGCACAGATCGGGGCGCGCGTACATCAAGGCGAGCACGTCTTGCAGCTGATCGCGGAAGCCGAACGCGCCTCCGGGCTGGTACGGACCGCTGCGCGCCCAGATGCGACAGCCGAGTGTCTGATAGAGCAGCCAGCGGTTCACGATCAGGTCGAAGGAGTCGTCCGGGGTGTGCACCTGCACGGTGCCGAGGCAGTCGTCCCACATGCGTTCGACCGCGGCCAGCGACGCGTCCGCCCGGGGCAGCGCACCGTAGCGCTCCGCGAGTGCGATCGCGTGAGCATGATCGCCGCCCTGACCAAGCGCAAACACGACTCGCCGCGACTCGCCCGGCTCGAGATCGATCACCACCTGCAGCGCCGCACACGGATCGAGGCCGGCGCCGGTGCGCCCGGCCAGCCGCTCGCGGAAAAGCCCCGCAGGCGCGCTGAGCGTGCGGTTGCGGCCGATGAACTCGATCCGGTCGGCGGTATACGACTCCGGCAGCTCGCTGGCACCGAAGAACGACACCGCCCCGGCAGACTCGTCGTTGTAGCTATTCGTCGCCAAGATGGCGCCGGAGGACGAATCGACGTCGGTGACCACGAATCGCTGCTCGCCAGTACGTGGCGGCCCCAGGCGCCACTCCACGTAACCAAACGCACTGATTCGCCGCCGCCGCGCGGACGTGTTCATGACCGTCAGAATCGACAGCTTCACCGGATCGTCCGTGGCCACGACGACCGCCAGCTCCTGAGTCACGCCCGCCACGGCGTGCTGGTAGCGCGTCACGCCGGCCGCGTGGCGAATGACCCATCGCCCGCCGTCGGGTCGTCTCGGCAACGGCCCGGGCGTGGCTCCCCACACGGCCCCGGTCTCTTCATCGCGCAGGAAGAAGGCCTCGCTGGTCGGATCCGTCAACGGGTCGTTGGCAAAGGGCGTGAGCCGGTTCTCGCGGCTGTTGCCGGCCCAGGTGAACGCCGAACCGCCGCTGCTCACGATCGTGCCGAAGCCGGGATTCGCCAGCACGTTCGACCAGGGCAGCGGCGTGTCACGGTCCCCCTCCAGCACGATGATGTATTCGCGGCCTTCAGGCGTGAACCCTCCGAAGCCGTTCTCCATCACCAGCGCGGGCACCGGCACCGGCTGCGGCGACGCTTCCGGTGTGCGCAGCTCCATCGGAAACACGACGTTCTGCTCGTCGTACAGCCACGAAGCGGGCCGCTCCAGCTGTGCCGACAGCTCGCCGAGGTCGCCGGGGAGAACAACGCGTGCCACCGCCGCCAGCAGACGCAGATCGACCTCCGGCATCCCATCCGCCTTTAACAGGAACATGCCGCCCGACTTCCCGAACCACCCGATCCACGGAGACTCCTGCACCAGCTGCGTCAACAGGTGGTGCATCTCATCCAGATAGTCGGTCTTCTGCTCGTTCAGGATGACGAGGTCGGCGCGGAGACCTTTGACGCGCCAGTACTCCTGCGCGTTGAGCAGCTGGCGCACCAGCGGCAGCGATGCCGGGGCGCCGACGCGCACCAGCACGACCGGCAGGTCGCCGGAGATGTCCCTCCCCCACAGGTTCTGTTGGCCGTACCGGTTGGCCGCCACGTCCGGCGGACTGATCAGCGAGTTGTCGGATCCGAAGACGCGCGACGCCAGGCGGTCGTAGAGAATGGCGTCCTCGTCGCTGATGCCCAAGTGCTGCAGCGTGATGTGGACGTGCGTGAACGCCATCGAAAAGGCGCGCGCCGCCGCGCTGCCGTCGCGATACTTTCGCGCCAGCGCGAGGGCGGAGGCGCGATCGGGCGCGACGCCGGTAGCGAAGGCGATCCGCACGGCAGCACCAGGCGCCAATCGGATGCGTTCGCGCAGGGCGGCAACGGGATCCAGGACGGCGCCCGTCGTGCCCGACAGCGCACGGCCGTCGAGCACCAATGGGCTCGCCAGCGAGCGCCCGCGCCCGAGGAATCGCGCACGGTCCGATTCCCACTCCACCGAGCCGCCCAGGCGCGGGCCGTCGACGCCGAGCACATGAAAGGCCACCGTCGTCGGCTCGTTGACCGCACGAGGCCGCCTGGCGAACAGCAGACCGGCGCTCTGCGGGTCGAACTCGGATTCGACGAACAGCTTGCCAAACGCCGGGTGCGCGAAGTCGTCCTGCGGCCGGGCCAGCACCACTTCCACGTAGCTCGTCACCTCGAGCTCCCGGGTATGCGCGCTGCGATTCCTCAGCGTGAGACGTCGCACCTCGACGTCGTCCTCGGACGACACTGTGATGTCGAGCTGACTCTCGATGTCGACGTCACGACGCCGGAATGTGATCTTGTCGAGATCGAACGTCGCTTCGAATCGATCCGGGGGCTGGCAAACCGGCTGATGGGTGGCTGACCAGACCCGGCCGGACCACGGGTCGCGCAGGTAGATGAATTGCGCGCCCGCATCGCTCGTCGAATCCTCGCGCCGGCGGGTGACCGCGAGGTCGCGCCACATGCTGTAGCCGCCACCCGCGTTGGTGACGGCGGTCGTGTAGCGCCCGTTCGAGAGGAAATGCGTGTGGACGCTGGCGCTCTGCGGCGACAAGAACCGGCGAGAGGCGTAGACCGGCAACGAGGGGGGCGCCGTGGCGGTCTCGGCCGGCCGCGGTTCCGAGAGGATGGCTTCGCGGGGCACGCGCTCCTGCAGCAGCAGTTCCGTGGCCTGGACGCGGGGATCGGCATGGAACCGGGTCACGAAGACGTCCTGGCAGACGACGTTGGCGATCGCCACGAGGGTCATGCCCTGGTGATGGGAAAAATATGCGCGCACCACGACGGGACGTGCTGACGGGCTCGACGTGATGTCGTCTCCCCGGCTTCGCGGGTTGTAGTCGATCGACTCGTAGAACCCGTAGCGCCCTTCGAGGCCTGCCTCGGCCAGCCGATCGAAATTCTCGACGGCCGCCGACGGCGAGATCTGGCTTGCGAGCGCGGTGGCGTACGGCGCGACCACCAGGTCGGTGACGAGGCCGCGCTTCAGTCCGAGACGGGGCACGCCGAAGGCCCGGTATTGGTAGGTGCCGTCCCGATCGGTAAAGGCATACGCCGACTCCGAAATGCCCCACGGCACCCCCCGTTGCCGTCCGTACTCGATCTGCCGACGCACGGCCTGGCGGCAGCTCTGATCGAGCAGCGTGCCGGTGAAGCTTCGCATCAGCAGCTGTGGCATCAGGTACTCGAACATCGTCCCGGCCCAGGAGATGAGCGCGGCGTGGCCGCCGATGTTGGTGACGAGGCGCCCGAGGTGGAACCAGTGCTGCTGGGGCACGTCGCCCTTGGCAATGGCGACGAAGCTGGCGAGCCTCGCCTCGGACGCCAGCAGGTCGTAGAACACCCGATCGAGTTGACCCGGGCCGTCCGAGTCCGCGAGACGATACCCGATCGCAAAGATGCGCCGCCGCCGATCGTAGAGGAAGTCGAAGCGCATGGCATCGACCAGCGACCGCATCCGCGCGGCGAGCGCCTGCACCGCCGCAGGCGCGACGGCGGGCGCGCCTTCGAGCCCGACGAGCCCGTCCAGCACCGCGTGCGCCCAATAGGCGATCTCCGCCGTCTCGGCGTTCGGTTCCAACTGCTCTATCGCGGCCACCGCCTCGCGCAGGTCCGGCACGTGATCGTGGAGGGCGCTTACCAGCGCGTCGGGCACCGGCCCCTCCGCCGCCGATCCGATCGCCCGTGCCAGACGGTTGACGACCGTGACGACCTGGCGCGTTTCGGATCGGCTGGTGGACGACGCGATGCGGAGTACGGCGACGGCATCGAGGAGCCCTTGGAGCCGTTGCGCCGGATGCTGCGGGCGCTGCTCGAGCTCCTCCAGACCCTGAGCCAGGGTGAGGAGGGCTCCCGCGAGATTGCCGCTGTCCACGGTCGACACGTAGCGGGGATGCAGCGGCGCCCGTGTGGCGGTGTCGTACCAATTCAGCAAGTGCCCGCGGTAGCGCTCCAGGCTTTCGATGGTCCGCAGCGCCGCGTCCAGGCGCTGGAGAAGTCTGTCGGTGGGCAGGTAGCCCAGGTCGTGCGCCGCCAGCATCGACAGAAGACTCATGCCGATGTTGGTCGGCGATGTGCGTCGCGCCACTCGCCCCCCCGCGGTGCCGTCTGCTTCTTGAATGTTGTCCGGCGGCAGCCAGCCGTCCGCCTCGGTCATGAAGGTTTCGAAGTACCGCCACGTCATTCGCGCCGTGCGGCGTAGGCGCGCCCGTTCATCGTCGCGCAGCGGACGCACGCGGGGACCGACCGGCACACTGAGCAGGTAGGCAAACGCCGGCGCGCCGAGCCAGAGCAGCAGAAACGGCGCCGCCACCGGCAGCGCGTCACGGCGCCAGATCACCATCGCCGTCAACACGACCGCCGCGATGATCGGGCTCGCCATCATCTCGATGGCGAACCGCCGCAGGCCGCGATTACCGACGAGTCCGGCGGCGCGCGCCGCGGTCGTGGCCGCGGTTTCCCACTCCAGCAGCCGGCGCTTGGTCACGACGACGCGCACGAGGGTCAGCGAGATGGCGTGCACGGCGTCGAACGCCTGAAAGGCGAGCAGCGTCAGACTGAGCAGGATCTGCGCCACCGCGGTCGAGGCGTCGTGACGGAAGTTGGCGAGGAACACGGGAACGGACTGCGACCGGCCGGGGCCGATGAGCAGTCGCGCGAGGACCGGGAGCAGTTGCGAGGCTGCCACGCCCACGACCAGGGCGGTCCAGACGACCGGAGGGCCGGGCAACACCATCCAACCGGCCACGAGCAAGGCCAGCAGCGCCGGTGCAACCAGGCTGCGACGCAGATTGTCGAGGATCTTCCAGCGTCCGATCGCGGTCAGCGGATTGCGCTTGAGGCCGCGCCGTGACGGCACGAACGGAAACAGCCAGAACAGGATCTGCCAGTCGCCGCGAACCCACCGATGCTGGCGGCGGGCGTGTGACAGCACGCTCGACGGATAGTCGTCGACCAGCTCGACGTCCGACACCAGGCCCACTCGGGCATGCAGCCCCTCGAACAGATCGTGCGACAGGAGCGCGTTCTCGGGTACCGAGTCCTCGAGCGACTCGATGAACGCGTCCACGTCGTACAACCCCTTGCCGGTGAAGATCCCCTCGGCAAACAGATCCTGATAGGTATCGGACACCGCACTGGTGTAGGGGTCCACTCCCGTGTGGCCGGAATAGAGCCGCGCAAACAACGAGCCGGCCGCGCTCATGAAGTTCACGCTGATGCGGGGCTGGAGGATGCCGTACCCCTCCGTCACGCGCCCCAGCCGCGGATCGACAGAGGCGCGATTGAGCGGGTGCACGATGATCCCGATCAGCTCGCGCGCCACCCCTCGCGGCAAGCGGGTATCGCTGTCGAGCGTGATGCAATACTGCACCTCCGGCAGCACCGACAGATCGCCGACCGACACGGCGAAACTCGTGTCGGTGGCCCCGCGCAACAGACGGTTGAACTCCTCGATCTTGCCCCGCTTGCGCTCCCATCCCATCCACAGGCCTTCGCGGGCGTTCCACTGTCGGAGCCGGTGAAAGAGGAAGAACCGGCTGCCGCCGGCGCCGGTGTCGTGCTTGGCATTGAGCGACGTGATGCCGGCACGAGCGGCGTCCAGAATGGCGGCGTCCTGCGGCTGTGTCTCGGTCGCAGCGTCGGGAAAGTCGCTGAGCAGCGCGAAGTGCACGTGCGGATCGATGTTTCCGAGGGCCTGCACCTCGAGGTGCGCAATCAGCTCCTCGACGCGCTGCACGCTGTCGAACAGCGTCGGCACGATCACCATCGTGCGCGCCGACGCCGGCACGCTTTCGAGCTCGATCCGAGGCAGCCGCCGCGGCGGGACGAGGTTGCTGATCACCCGCTGCAGCAGCTGGACGACCACTTCGCTGGCGGGCACAGCCGCCAGCAGCGCCACGAAGACGAGACCGGCACCGCGCCAGCCGTGCTGAAACGCGTAGGCGACGGCCACGGCCACCACCAGTGCGGTGACACCGGCGATGGTCCCCAGGTACCCCGGCGTCGCGCACGCGAAGAACAACCGGCGCACGCGCTGCCGGATATCGGGCTGCCAGGCCACACTGCGCTCGAACGACCGCCGCCCTGGTCCTATGAGGTGGTAGCCGACGTGTGCGGCCCGGTCATCCGGGGCGCGCACGTGCACCTGGCGCGCGCGTTCCACGCTCTTCAGCGCCAGGAGCAGTTGCGCTTCACCGGTCGGGAGTGCCAGCTCCTCGACGGCGTAGCGGTAGCGGTCGCGGCTGCGGAAGTCCATCCGGCCGTAGACCCCGGCTGGATCGCGCTGCAGCACCTGCTCGACCAGGCTGACGCTTTCGAAGAACTCGCTCCAATCGAAGGTCGCAATCAGACGCAGACTGGTAATGAGGTTGGCGACACTGGCCTGGGCGGCGGCCTGGTGCTGTCCGTCGATCCGGATGGCGTCCTCCATCGTCTCGCCACGGTGCGACAGCATGTCGTCGAGCCGGCGGTGAAGGGTGGACGCGATCGGCCCGAGTGCGCGGGCCCGCCGGAGCAGCTGTGTCACGAAGGCCGGATCCACCGCCTCCGGCCATTCAAGTGCCCCCTCGGGAACGGCCTCGATCGCCGACGCCATGCGATCCGCGGCCACGCGATGAATCCGCGCCTCCGCCATCGCGTCTGCCCGCTCGCGAAGGTGATCGATCAGCGCGAGCTTCAGCACACTCGGCCACGCCCACAGCTCTCCGATGGTCAGTGGCGTGATCGACTGAAACGCGCCGATGAACCGCTGCAGGCGCTGAGCGTCGAGCCGGCCCGCGCTCGAGCCGACGAGCTCGAGGGCCAGCGCGTAGATGCGAGGCAAACCGGCAAACTCGTCGGCCGCCACCCACGGCAGTCGTTTGAAGAAAGCCGGGGGCAGATCGTGATGGATATCCCGAGCCGCGGCCGCCACGATGTGAAAGTTGTCGAGCAGCCACTCAGCCGCGGGTGGTACGGCGCCTTGATTCGCATCCTCCGCGAGCTGGGTGTAGACCTCCCGCAGCGAGCGCATGTGCGCCTTGAGATGCCTGAGATGGGTACGCCCCGCGCCGAAGCCACGCGGAGCAATCGACAGCAGCGCGGCGAGCCGCCGAGCGTGTTCTTCGAGCAGCTCGATTCCCAGCAGCTCAGCCTCACGGCCAGGAACTCGAGGAAGTCTCAGCGTCCGTCGCATTCACACACGCGCACGATCATAGTGAACTCACCCGCGGCTGTTGCAGAGTTGGTGCCGCTGAACCGGCATTTCGCGCGCCGGCCCTCCCTATCGCCGAGCTGGCGGTGGGCCTCGCGGGCTGTTTCGTGAGTCAGAGTTGCAGAACCTACAGGAGCCGCTTACCTGAAGACCTTGGCGACCGGTCGAGAACGCCTCCGTTTGACGGCACCACCCGTGCTATACAACCCGTGCGAACGGCGATGAACAGGGGGAATGGAACAGGTGGCGCGATGTCACAACCCGGTCCCGTGAGCTCGATGTGGACGGCGTGGCGCGGTGCCCAGCATATCAACTGCGAGTTGATCCAGCCAGGAACTGGCCACGCCATACTGCGGTGCGGCTTCGGGCCGCAGTCGATCATCCGCAGTCAGTTCATCTTCTCGGCAGACGCAGCGGCTGAAGTGGCCGAGAGGTGGAAGGCAGATGTGATCGCGCACGGATTCCGCATCGTGCCCGGCTCCTCGGAGAGTTGATCGCTACTCGGCGCGCAGCGCCGCGAGCGGGTTCGCACGACTGGCGCGCCACGCGGGCAGATAGGCCGCGAGCCATGCCGTCGCGCCGAGGACGAGCGGCGCCGCGGCCAAGGCGACAGGATCGAAGGCTCCGACGCCGAAGAGCAGGGCGGCGAGCAGGCGTGCCGCGAGCAGCGATATCGCCACGCCGATCACGCCGCCGACCAGCACCAATCGCAGGCCACGCGACGCGAGCAGCCGCGCCACGCCGGCGGCATCGGCCCCGAGCGCCATGCGGATGCCGACCTCGCGTGTGCGCATCGCCACCGTGTAGCGCACCGTCCCGTACACGCCGATGGCCGCCAGCGCCATCCCCAGCACCGCGAACGCCGCGAGCAGGAACGCGCCGATCTGCGACGGCAGCCTCGAGGCCGCCAGGTGCTGCGTCATCGTCATCGCCTCCATCACGCGCAGGTTCGGATCGACCTCCTGGCCAGCGCTGACCAGCGCCAGCGCCATGCGCGCCGGATCGACGGCGGTGCGGACAACGAAGCTGGCCCCCGGCAGCGGCGGACCCTGCGTATAGCTCTGATAGACGACGTCGCGGGGAGCTTCCCCGAGCGAGCGCACGTTGACGTCGCTCACGACGCCCACGATCAACAGATCGTCCTCGCCCGGATCCGGCCGACGGAGAATCCGTCCGAGCGGGTCGCCGTCCGGCCAGTAGCGGCGCGCCATCGCCTGGCTGATGAGGGTCACCGGTTGACTGTCGCGCCGGTCGCCGTCGTTGAATGTGCGGCCAGCGAGCAGCGTCATGCCGGCGGCCTCGAAGTAGCCGCCGTCCACCGTCGCGCGCGAGGCGCGAAACGTCTCCCGGCCGGCCGGCGGCTTACGACCATCGATGGTGAAGTCGGTTTGACTCGACGAGAGTTCGAGCGGCAGCGGCCAGATGAGGCCGGCGGCCGTGGCCCCTGGCAGCGCCCGGAACCGCTCGAGGAGCCGCCGGGTACGCTGCACTGCGGCGTCAGGCGCTGACCGCTCAGCGGGCATGATCACCGACAGGACGGATGTCGGCGTTCGCCCGAAGCCCGGGTCCACGGCCAACGTCTGCTGCCAGCTCCGCAAGAAGAGCCCCGCGCCCACGAGGAGCACGAGCGACATGGCGATCTGGGCGACGACCATCACGTTGCGCCACCTGAGAGGGCCAGGCGCATCGCTCCCCTTGCTGCCCGCTTTCAGTGCCGCACCGAGATCGGCGCGCGTGCCGTGCACGGCGGGCACCAGTCCGAGAAAGATCCCCGCCATCACGCCGGCGCCGGCGGTGAACGTCAGGACACGCCAGTCGAGCAAGGTCGTCCAACCGAGGCCGAGATGAGTGTCGAGCCGCATGCCATACGGTAGCGGCAAGTCGATCGACAACAGCAGGTCGAGGAGGGCGAAGGCCAGCACGAGGCCGGCCACCGCGCCGCCAACTCCCAGCAGCGCGCTCTCCACCAGCACCTGGCGCGCGAGCGCGCCGCGGCTGGCACCGAGGGCTCGCCGCACGGCAATCTCCTGCCCTCGATCGACGGCCCGCGCCACCAGAAAGCTTGCCAGGTTGGTGCACGCGAGCAGCAGCACGAGCCCCACGACGGCGATCAGCAGCCAGGCGGCGGCACGCAGGAGCGAATCCACTCCCGGCACCACTTGCACCTCGGACGTCGGCACCAGATCGAAATGCTCCCCCACAATCCATCCCTCCGGCCGCGTAGCGTTGAGCGACGCCGCCACGAGGGAGGCGGCGTGCGCCGCCTGCACGCTGGTCACGCCGGGCGCAAGCCGCGCCTTGACGAGCATGCTGTGGTTGAACCGAAGGTCGAGCATCTCGATGCCCATCACCTCGTCCAGCATGGCCATCGGGACGAAGAAGGCCGGCGTGATCGCCGGCAGGCCGCCGCGGTAGTCCGCCGGGGCGACGCCGATGATCGTGTAGTCGCGGCGTCCCATCCGCAGCGTGCGTCCCACCACCTGAGGATCGCCGCCGAAGGCTCGCTGCCAGTAGCCGTGACTGAGCATCACCACCGGATGAGCGCCGCGCGACACGTCGTCCTGAGGTTGAATGGCCCGGCCGAGCTGAGGCTCGACGCCGAGCAACGCAAACGCGCCCCCCGTCAGGGCCTCGCCCATCACGGTCACCACGCCCCCTCCGCGATCGACCTGCGCGACGGCAAAGGCCGACGCCGCGATCCCGCTGAACACATCGCGCGTGCCGCGGCGCAGATCCTCGATGTTCAGGTAGGACATCGGATTGAACTGTCCCGGGCTGTCGGCTTCGTAGATGTTGACGAGCGTGTCGGGGTCGGCGAGCGGCGACTGGCGGAACAGCACGGCGTTCGCCACGCCGAAGATCGTCGCGTTGGCCCCGATGCCGATCGCCAGCGACAGCACGGCCATCGCCGTGAAGCCCGGATGGCGCCGAAGCGAGCGCAGGCCGTAGCGGATGTCACGCACGAGATGCTCGAGGGGCGCGACTCGGAACTCGTCGCGCGTCCGCTCTCGCGTCTGCTCCACTCCGCCAAACCGGATCATCGCCTGCCGCCGCGCTTCCACCGGCGTCATGCCGACGCCCTGGTTCTTCTCGACCTGCTGCTCGACGTGAAAGCGGATCTCGTCGTCGAGCCTGTCCTCGAGTTCCCGCCGCCGGCCGAGCGACCGCAGCCGTCGCCACGCATCCACGAGCGCACCCATAGGCCCCTCTCAGTTCACCGTCGTCACGTCGAGTACGAGGTTGATGGCGCGCGACACCCGCCGCCACTGCGCCAGCGACTCGGTCAGGTAGCGGCGGCCGCTCGCGGTGAGCGAGTAGTAGCGCGCGCGGCGGTTGTTGTCGGTGATGCGCCACTCGGAGCGGATGAAGTTCTGCCGCTCCAGGCGATAGAGCCCCGGATAGAGCGTCCCCTGCCCCAGCTGCAGGACGTGCTCCGACCACTGCTCGATTCGTTCGGCGATGCCCCAGCCGTGCATCGGCTCCAGCTGCAACGCTCGCAGCACCAGCATGTCGAGCGTACCCTGCAGCACGTCGCTTCTGTCTTTCACATCGGCTCCTTTGGACGCGCGAAAGGAGTCTAGCCGCACTCCTTTCGAACGTCAAGGGGAGCCGACGCGGTAGGATCTCGGCAAGCTGATGAATCCAAGAAGGTCGCTGGCCATAGGCGTCGCGTGCATCTGTGCCTTCGCGGTCTATGCTCCGGCAGCGCGCGCACAGGGCGAGCATGCCGGGCATGGCGGCGGCGAGGTCTACGGGCGCGTACGCTTCCCCACGTCCTGCAACCCGGCCGTGCAGGTGGACTTCGACCGCGCGGTGGCGATGCTGCACTCGTTCTTCTACCCGGAGACCGAGAAGGCGTTCCTGCGGTGTCCGAGCGGGATCCGTCGTGCGCGATGGCCTACTGGGGCATGGCCATCAGCCAGCGACCCAACCCGCTGACGGCGCCCTTTTCCGACGCGCTGCTGAAGCAGGGGCTGGAAGCCATCGAGAAGGCGCGCACGACCGGTTCGCCGAACGCGCTCGAACGCGAGTGGATTGCCGCGCTCGTCCCCTTCTTCCACGACTACCAGACGGTCAACCAGCGCGTGCGAAGTGAGCGGTACGAAGCAGCCATGGCGCAGCTGTACGCGCGGCATCCGCAGGATCCCGAGGTGACGGCGTTCTATGCGTTGGCACTGCTCGAAGCCGTCGACCTGACCGACAAGCGCTACGCCAGGCAGCTCAAGGCGGCGCGGCTGCTCGAGCCGCTGCAGCGGGCGCATCCGGATCATCCCGGGATTCCCCACTATCTGATCCACGCCTACGACTACGCGCCGATCGCCACCAAAGGGCTGCCCGCGGCGCGACGATACGCCACGCTGGCGCCCTCGGCGCCGCACGCGCTCCACATGCCGTCGCACACCTTCTCGACGCTGGGCATGTGGCCCGAGGCGATTCGCGCCAACCTCGCCGCCGACGCGGCGACGCGTGCCTACGTCGCCAGCACCAACCCCGCCGCGGCCGCGAGACCCTCGGCGATCGCCGGCCGCTACCACGCGCTCGACTTCCTGACCAACGCCTATCTGCAGCAGGCGCAGGACGGCTCCGCCCGCGCGATCCTCGACGAGCGCAACTCCATCGAGGGGATTCCCGCGACGTCGGCGATTACCGCGCACACGGCGTGGGCGGCCATCCCCGTCCGCTACACCTTCGAGCGTGGGGCCTGGCAGGAGGCCGCGGCGCTGCCGCCGATGAAGACGATCTTCAAGCAGGCCGAAGCCATCATCTGGTTCGGGCGAGCGGTCGGCGCTGCGCGATCGGGACAGGCCGCGCGCGGCCGCGTCGACCTCGCCGAACTCGCACGTCTGCGCCAGGAGCTGACGGCGGCCGACGAGCCCTATTGGGCCGACCAGGTCGGCATCCAGGAGGCGGCGGCCGACGCATGGATTGCGCTTGCCGGGCGCGACACGGTGCGAGCCGTCGCCCGCATGCGCGAGGCGGCGGATCGCGAGGACCGCAGCGAGAAACACGTGGCGATGGAGAACCGCCTGTCGCCGATGCGCGAGCTCCTGGGCGAGCTGCTGCTCGAGGCCGGCCGGCCGCGCGAGGCGCTGCGCGAATTCGAGGCGTCGCTGCGCCTCACGCCGAACCGGTTCCGCTCGATCGCCGGGGCCGCCGACGCCGCGTCGCGAACCGGCAATCGCCGCCTCGCGGGGACCTACTCCCGGAAGCTGCTCGCGCTCGCAGGAGATGGCGGCGGTGAGCGCCCCACGCTGATCAGCGCACGGACGCGCCGGTAATCGTCCAGCGCTCTCCCGTCGATCGATCGAGAATCAGCGTCCAGGATTCGTGGCGCCGCTGCAACGACGGATCGCCCGCGTTGGGCGCCATCGCACGCGACACCTCGCACGCCGCCACCGCACCCGTCGGGCCGCTGGGGCGCAGCGCACAGCGATCGAAGGAGAGCGACTGGTATTTGAGGTTCGCAAACGCGCGTGAGAGCGTCGCGGTGTCGGCGCCCGGCCACACGGCAGTCAGCGACGCGGCGTCGAGAGCTCGATACGACGCGCTGACGCTGGCAAGCGTGCGCTCGAATGCCGGGTCGAGACCCGGGGCGTCGGGCTGCATCGCGGCCGCTGCTGGTCTGTCGGGCACCGCCGGCGGCGCAGACGGCACGGCCACCGCGAGGGCCGCTTCCCTGGATAACGCCTCGCTGGACGGGACCTCGCCGGGCGAGACCTCGCCCGACACACTCGGAGGCGGCGGCAACGGCAACTCGCCCGGCCTCGCGCTGATCCGTACCCACGACACAGCCCCGCCGGCGATCACGGCTGCAATCACGACAGGCGCGGCAAGCGGCCACCCTCGCGTCGGCGGCCGCACGACCTGCGTCGCCCATCGCTGCATGTCCACGGCAGCGGGGCTGTCCACGCGCAGCCACAGCGCCCCACGCTGAGCCTCGGGTTCGAACTCCGCCAGGCCGTCTTCACCGAGGTTGCAGTCGAAGATGACCGGGGGCTCGGCCCTCGTGTGCGTCGCCATCTGCTCGGGCAATCCAGAGCAACAACCACGCCTGGAAGCTCGCGGTGAAATTGACGATTCCAGGCCCGTTTCCGCTCGCGGCAGACCTCACTGGTGTGAAGCAATCACCGGTGGTGATCAAAAACCGTGCACGCCGCGCGGCAAGCTCGACGTCACCGCGCCTGGATCGGAGGTTGCACCGACGCAACGCAGGAGGAAGCAAGCCATGCGGTCGTCACGGTTGTGGCTCTTCGGCCTGGCACTTTCAACGGCCACCATCGTCGTCGCGGGTGAGCCAGTCTCGATTCGTGTGAGCCCGTCGGTCTCGATTGCGCCCTCGATGCTCGCCATCCGCGTGAGCGTCACGCCGCAGCCGCAGAACCGCGCGCTCGAGATCGTGGTGGACTCGAGCGACTTCTATCGTCTCAGTCGCGTGGAGCTCGATGGCGATCGCGCCCCAACCGTCAACGAGCTGAAGGTCGGCAGCGTACCTGCGGGCGACTACGAGGTCACGGCTACGGTCATCGGGGCCGACGGACGTCGCGGCTCAGTGGCACGCGCGCACGTCGAGGTGATGGGCACGGCTCCGCGCTGATCGCCGCCTGCACACCTCTCTTCCCCCTGCTCTCTGCCGATGTCCGCGCGCGTGCATCGTTGCGCCCTAGGGCTCGTCCTAGGTTGACCAGCTAGAATCCGTCTCGTACACTCCGGCAGCCCGTATCTGCGGTGGTCTCCCTGCCGCAGAAGTCCTGACGCAAAGGCTCGGCACGATCCCAGGCTTTCCCCTGGAAAGTCGTACTGGACGTCTGCCTCGCTGACGCCGATGCCTTAAACAGCGGGCCGAACACGCGGTCGCCGCCGAATCACCCATCGCCTGCAAGGGACCCTCGAAGACCCGGGCAGTGCCAAAGACGGACGCAGTGTGCCTGGCGAAGCATGCCTGCGCAGAGACAAGGACAGGTCGCTTGATGTCTCACTCGACCAACCGGATCGTTCACGTCGCTGGCGTCGCCGTCATCGCGCTCATCATCGCTTCCGGAACGGAGCGGATCGTCCACGGGCAGAGCGGCACGGCGCCCGGCGGGTTCGTGGAGTCGGCCACCGGCGTCGGCCTGCGACCCACCCTGTCGGCCGCGGAAATCCGCGTCTTCCTGCCGTCGCGGGGCACCTTCACGTTTCCGTCGCCGTACCGGACCACGGGTGTCCGGCTCTCGAATGCGAACGACTGCGGCGGTGCGGACTGCGTGCTCCCGGTGGGCTACTCGTATTGGAGCAACATCAACAACCACGCCGGCAGCGACACGATGCTGATCTTCCTGGGTCTGAGCCGCCAGAAAGGCGGCGGCGGGCCGACCCTGTTCAGCTTCAACAAGCGCACTGGCGAGGCCGCCAACCTCGGGCCGTTGTTCGGCGCCGATCACCCGCTGAGCTGGAGCACTGGCGAGGGTTGGTACTTCAGCGCCACCCGGCCCAGCGCCCTCTACCTGAATGACGGCCCGCGCCTCGTGCGCTACGACGTGAGCGCTCGAACCTTCGAGACGGTCTTCGACGCAGCCGGCCAGTTCGGGGCCGACAAATATCTGTGGCAGGCGCACTCGAGTGCCGACGACCTCGTGCACTCGGCCACGCTGCGCCAGTCGTCGACGTACGAGATGGTCGGGTGCGTCGTCTACAACGAGGCCACGCGGCGCACCTGGTGGTTCGCCAAGAAGGGCGACTTCGACGAGTGCCAGATCGACCGCAGCGGCCGGTGGCTCGTGACCAAGGAAAACGTGGACGGCCTCAACGGCGAAGACAACCGCATCATCGACCTGCAGACCGGCACCGAGCAGCTGCTCACCGATCCCAATGGTGCGAGCGGCCATTCCGACCTGGGCTTCGGCTATCTGATTGCCGAAGACAACTTCAACCGGCTCCCCGGCGCGGTGCGCCGCTGGAACCTCTCGGGAGACATGCGGGGCGGCCAGCCGGCGACGGTCGCCGGTCAGGGCGAGCTGGTGTACCAGCTCTCGTCGTGGGCCAGCGGTCTGGGACACATCGCGTTCGGCAACGCGCGCCCCGGCCAGCCCATCGAACAGCAGCGCGCCTGCGCGAGCAACGCCAGCCGCCAGTCGCTGCCCCGCGTCAACGAGATCGTCTGCTTCCGCCTCGATGGATCGCTCGACACCCTGGTCGTGGCGCCGAACCTGACCGATCTGAACGCGTCGGGCGGCGGCGCCGACGACTACTCCAAGCTGCCGAAGGGCAACATCGACGTCACCGGTGAGTATTTCATCTGGACGGCCAACGCGGGCAGCAGCCGCCTCGACGCGTTCCTCGTGCGCGTCCCGACCATGCCCGGCACGGCTGGTGGACCGCCGCCGGCGACCGCGCCCGCGCCGCCGGCGGCGACGCCGGCCGCGCCGATGGTGGCGGGACAGGCCGTGAGCTGGACCTCGCTCGTCAACGTCACGGCCACTGCCACCGAACTGCGCAAGACGGGCGGGTGCGCGGGCTGCCCCGACGCCGGCGCCGTCTCGTCGCAGACGATCGCGTCAGGCGATGGCGAGCTGTCGCTCGTGGCCGGCGACACGCAGGCGCTCCGCGTCATCGGGCTCAGTTCCGGCAACGCCGGCACGGGCCCGGCGGAGATTCGGTTTGGCTTGCGGCTGCAGGACGGACGGGTGGAGGTCCGCGAGCAGGGCGCCTACAAGGCGGAGCGGGCGATCGCAGCCGGAGATCTGCTCAAGGTCACGGTGCGGGCGGGAACGGTGAGCTATTCGGTGGGCGGCACGGTGTTCTACACCAGCACCGCAGCGCCGGTGTATCCGCTGCTGGTGGACACGTCGCTCTTCGATCTCGGCGCAAGCCTGAGCGCGGTCACGCTCGCCCACCCCTGACCCTGATGCGCGGAAGATCGAAGGCCGGCGCCTGTTCCCAGGTGGCGTGCTGCGTGTCGGTCAGGAAGCGGTGGAAGGCCGCCACCGTCGCCCAGAGCATGCAGCACATCGCGTACGGCACGCTGATGTAGATCGGCCGCCGCGCGGCGTGGCGCATTTCGTGCCCCGCGATCGCGGCGGCATAGAACGCGATCTGCATCCCCAGGACGACGCCGTAGAACGGCACGCGCCACAACTCGAAGTTCGCCGCGAAGAGCGCCAGGTGAAAGACCGGCAGCAGGAGGCGCAGCCCCTTGTGCGACACGGTTTCGAACCACAGCGCATTCCGCCACGGATTGAGGAGCCACCACTCGCGCGCGAACAGCTGAAACGCGCCGGCGATGGTCCGCACCTTGCGGACGTACTCCTGGTGCGTGGTGCGTGACACGCCCTGGTACGCGCGCGCGGCCTGCTCGAACTGCACCAGATACCCCTGCTGCACGATGCGCATCGGAATGAGCACGTCGTCGAGGATCGTGTCGTTCGGAATCGGCCGGAAGAGCGCCCGGCGGATGGCGTAGATGGCCCCGGTGGCGCCGACGGTCGATCCCGCGCGCCCTTCCTGCACGCGGATGAACTTCTCGTACCGCCAGTAGAACGAGGCGCCGCGCCCCATCGGCGTACCGGTGCTGTCGGTGAGCATCAGCTCGCCGCTCACCGCCCCGACGCGCTCGTCGGCAAAGCGTGCGACCAGGCGCCGCAGTACCTGCGGGTCGAACGTCTGGCGGGCGTCGGCAAAGAGCACGATTTCGCCGCGGGCGCGCCGCAGCAGCTGGTTGAGCACCGCGGCCTTGCCCCGCCAGTGACGGAAGGCCACCACGTGCACGCCGTCGTGCGCGAACCGCCGCGCCCGCGCCACGGTCTCGTCCGTCGATCCGTCGGAGCCCACCATGATCTGCCGCCGATCGGCTGGATAGTCGACCGCCAGCAGGTTTTCGAGGCGCGACTCGATGCACGCCTCCTCGTTGTGCGCCACGACGATGATGGTGACGGTCGGCTCGACCGGGGCACGCCGATCGCGGTACGGCCGGAGCCGCGCTCTCAGCCACGCGACGAACGGGTAGCCGGCGTAGACGTACCCGATCAGGAGGAGCGCCCCCCAGAAGACGAGCACCACGCCGGTGCCAGGCACCACCGGCGGAGCGGTGTCGGCCTCGTCGGCGGCCGCCGCAGCCGGCCGCACGGCGTCCAGCCGCACGCGTGGGCTCGCCACGCGCGCAGCGGCCCGCGTCAGCGCCTCGACATCGGCGCCGACGTCACGACCGTCGCTCCCTTTGCCGGCGTAGCGATACGGCTGCTGCGGCCGGTACGACCCGTCGGCGGCAGCGGCAAATCCCGCCGCGTCGAGCGAGACGGGAAAGAAGTTGTCGCGCGGGTAGCGGCTCGGATCGCCGCCGATGAGCACGTTGCCCCTCACCGACGCCCCCGGGAAATAGCGATCGAGACTCTCGCGGCCGCTCGCCGTGCCGGAGCCCGCAATGCCGGTCTCGTTGTGCAAGGCAACGTTGTCTTCGAACACGAACCCGGCGTGCGGCCCGTGATCGCCGCCGAAGAGGATGAACCCGGTGTTGAACGCCGTGTTGTGCCGGATCGAGACGTCGCCCGTGCCGTCGAGCACCTGATACAGGCGGCCCGATCCCCAGCGGCCGCCGACGTCGGCAAACAGATTGCCGGTAATGGCGATGCGGCGGGTCTGCCGGCTGGGATGAATGTCGTCGCGGCCGAGGATGTTGACGCCGGCGCCGACGTGCCGGACGACGTTGTTCGAGAACGTCACGTCCTCCACGACCGACCAGGGCGCGCCGCCCGACTGGTTCCGAACCGTCAACAGCACCGCGAACCCGTTCTGCGCCGCCGGCCAGTTGTATTCGAGCAGGTTGCCGTCCACGAGCACGCGGCGGGCGTTCTTCAGCTCGAACAGGTTCTTCACCGTCCACGGTGTGGCCTCCGCCCCGGAGGTACCAGCGCGCCACCGCATCGACTTGGCCAGGTGGTTTCCCGTGATGATGATGTCCGCGGGCACCAGGCCGTCGATCGCCGGATCGGCGCCGCCGAACATCACGTTCTCCCCCGCTGCCTCGAGGTAGTTGTTGGTGATCGCAAACGGCCCCGGGCCGTTCCAGCCGGCAATCGCCTGTGAATCGGCCCCGGCTTCCTTGAACTCGGCGAGATGCGAGTCGACCACCGCCGCTCGCCGCGCGTTCAGCGCGATACCGCGCCGGGTGCCCTTCTGCGGATCGCCGTGCAGATAGCAGCGGTCGACGACCAGGTCGTGCGGCAGCTGATCGAGCGATCGCTCGTTCTCACCAAACTGGAGCAGCGACACGAGCCACGTCCCCGCCTGCGGCGCAATGTCGAGACCGACGAATCGATAGTGGTGCGCGCCCGGGTCTGCGACGATCACCGAGCCTGACGCCGCACGCAGCTTGGCCATGGCGCCGGCGTGCATCGGACCGACGCGCGTGCCGGGAGGCGGTAGTCCGCGCGCGGACGACGTGATCACCACCCAGCCGTTGCCCTCGACGCGACGCAGGCGGAAGGGCCCGGTGAAGGTGGCGCCGCTCTGC
This sequence comes from Vicinamibacterales bacterium, assembly GCA_036004405.1. GTDB lineage: Bacteria > Acidobacteriota > Vicinamibacteria > Vicinamibacterales > UBA2999 > DASYRM01. Next base: position 11,321 of record DASYRM010000140.1, on the reverse strand, counting down.
AGCTCGATCCAGTCGCCGGGGCGCGCCGCATCGAGCGCCTGCTGCAGGCTGCCGCCAGCGGGCACGCTCACGCGCCGTAACGCGCGCGGAAGCGGCGCCGAGTCCACAATCTCGATCGGGGCCTGCGGCCGAGCCACCGGATCGACGGCGCCGGTAGCGGCGATCGCGATCGCGATGAGAACCACGGCGCTTTTCATGACGAGCTCTGCTCTCTCGCGAGAGCAAGCGACGTGCCGCTCGTCTCGCGCCGGATCCGCGCCGCGGCCTGGCAGTGGTGTTCGAACTCGCTCGAGATCTGCTCCCACGAATACCGGCGTTGCACGAGTTGCCGGCCAGCGCGTCCCAGCGCGCGGCGCCGCGCCGGATCGCGCAGCAGCGTCGCGACCGTCGCAGCGAAGGCATCCGGCTGATCGGCAATCGCCACGTCGCGGCCAGGGGTCAGGGACAGCCCTTCCGCGCCGACGCGGGTGGACACCACCGCCTTCCCCATTGCGAGCGCCTCGAAGATCTTCAGGCGCGTGCCGCCGCCGGCTCGCAGCGGCACGATGTACAGCGCCGCCTCATCGATGAACGGACGCACGTCGTCCACCGTGCCGGTGACCACGATGCCGGCACGCACAGCGGCCTCGCGCAGACGCGGCGACGGGTTGCGGCCGACAACACTCAGCGTGACGTCGGGTACCTCGGCGCGGATTCGCGGCAGAATCGCCTCGGCGAAATACAGCATCGCGTCCTCGTTCGGATACCAGTCCATCGAGCCCGTGAAGACGAGCCGGTTGTGCGCTTCGGGCGCGCCGGCGGGCTGGAAGTAGGTGGTATCCACGCCTGTCGGGATGGCCACGCACCGGCTTCGCGGCGCAAGACCGTGCAGCCGTTCGCGATCGTCGGCGGAGACGGCGATGACGAGATCCGCGGCCGAACAGCCGCGCCGTTCCGCACGGCGGACCTTCCACGCCTCGATCTCGAGCACAGCCCGATGCAGCGGCCGCCGTTCGAGGCCTGCGACCCGCTGCCAGATCACGTGTTCGACGTTGTGCTCGAAGAGCACGAGAGGAACGCGGCGCGGGCCGGGAACATTGGGAAGCGACACCAGGAAATCCGCGACGCACAGATCCACGGCGCCGCTGGCCATGAGCGATCGCACCTCGTCGCGAACGGCGCGCGTCCGCCATTTCCACAGGTCCACCGGGTATCGCGTGCACCACGAGCCGGCCAGCGCGCGCGCGAACGGCAGCGTCCCGGCGCGCGGTGCGACAAACGGAATCGAGACGACGCGCACGCAGTGCGGCAGGCGGCGGCGCAGCCCCTCGGGGTCGTCCGCCGGTCCGTGCGTCGTCACGACGGTCACGTCATGACGCCGCGACAGGCACGACAGCGTTTCGAGGCTGCGAATGCGGCCGCCCGCGGTGGACGGCCACAGACCGCCCATCTTCACCCAGAGAATGCGCATTGGGTCAGGTCCGCGGCGTGCGTGGCAGTGGTGCGGCGGGCAGCGAGCCCGTGCATCACATCGCCGGGCGCTTCGCCGTCCATGAAGATGCGTTGCCAGATCTCGAGGTTGACGAGCAGCCAGAGCGCGTCGGCCCGCGACGCCCGGCCGGTGCGATGCTCCGCTACGAGCTGTGTCAGCGCGGTGCGGTCGAAATACGCCCGCGCCAACGTCCGCGGACCGAGCACGAACTCATCGACGACGCTGCCGAAGGGTCCACGGAGCCAGTCGCCGAACGGCACCGGGAACCCCAGCTTGCGGCGGGTCAGAATCGGGGCCGGCAGCAGGTCGCGCACCGCCGCGCGCAGCAGCACCTTGGTCTTCCACCCGGGCAGCTTGCGGTCTCCCGGCATCGAGGCGACGTGCGCGACCAGGCGATCGTCGAGGAACGGCACGCGGCTCTCGATCGACGACGCCATGCTCATCTGGTCCTGCTTCATCAGCAGTTCGAGCAGGTACGACTGCAGTTCGGCGCGCGTGAGGCGGTCGAGCAGGCTGCCGCTCGCGCCGTCGAAGTACGCGGCTTGCGTCGCGTACGGATCCGACGCCGCGAGCAGGTCGCACCGCAGCAGCCGCTGCTGCAGCGCCAGCGGACACACCGCGAAGTTCTCGTGATACAGGCCGCGGATGCCGGGGTCGAGGCCGACGAAGGTGCGCGTCGCCACGCGCGCGAGCGGCGCGGGCAGCGCGCGCACGGCGTCACGAAGCACGCGGCGCGCCGGACCGGGCATCGCGCTCCAGTACGGCTGCCCCAGTCGCGCGTTCCATTGCGTGACTCGATAGCGGTTGTAGCCGAGGAAGAGCTCGTCGGCGCCCTCGCCGGTGAGCACCACCTTCACGTGCTCGCGCGCCAGGCGCGCCAGCGCGAACAGCGGCACGCTCGACGAGAACGCCATCGGTTCGTCCTCGTGCCACACGGCGTGCGGCAAGGTTTCGAAGAACGCCCGCGGCGTGAGCGTGACCTCTCTGTGGGTCGCACCGATGTGCTCGGCGACCAGCCGCGCGTATGGCAGCTCGTTGGCCTCGGCCTCGGCAAAGCCCACGGCAAACGTCTGGAGCGGCGACGGCGTGGCGCGCGCGGCCAGCGCCGCCAGCGCGCTCGAGTCGATGCCGCCGGACAGGAAGACGCCGAGCGGCACGTCGCTCATCAGGTGGCTGGCGACCGCCGCTTCGAGACGCTCGCGCAGATCGCCCGCAGACCAGACCGCTTCCCTGGCCGGCACCGGGTCCGGCAGCTGCCAGTAGCGCCGGGGTGTGCCCGGGTCTCCGGGAGACCAGGTCAGGACGTGTCCCGGCATCAGCTTGCGCACGCCCCGGAAGAACGTCTCGTCACCAGACACGAACCGCGTGGCCAGGAACTCGGGGAGCACGGCTTCGTTGAAACGGCCGCGACCGGCGCCGGCGGCGAGCAGCGCCTTGATCTCGGACGCGAACCGCAGCTCGCCGTCCTCGACGCTGTAGTAGAGCGGCTTGATCCCCAGCCGGTCGCGGGCCAGCAGCAGGCGCTGTCGAGGGCCATCCCAGATCGCGAACGCAAACATGCCCTGCAGCGCGTCGACGACCTGGTCGCCACGTTCCTCGTAGAGGTGCACGATGGTTTCGGTATCGCAGCGGGTGCGGTAGCGGTGACCGCTCGCCTCGAGCCGCGGCCGCAGGTCCGCGTGGTTGTAGATTTCGCCGTTGAAAGCGATCCAGACGTCCCCCGCCTCGTTGCTCATCGGCTGCTCGCCGCGCGCCACGTCCACGATCGCCAGGCGCGTGTGGGCGAGACCGACGGGACCGTCCACACGCAGCCCCGAGCCATCGGGTCCACGATGGCGCAGCGCGTCGCGCATCCGTGCGAGACGGTCTTCGTTGACGCGCACGCCCGGGTCACGGGCGACGATGCCGGCAATGCCACACATGGCGGTTGAGAGAGGTATTGGATCGAGGAAGAACGAGAACTAACCGACGACGACGCCGTCGCCGGCGACGTGCACGGAACGCCGTGGCGGATCGAACTGGACCACCGCGGGGCGTCCCAGCTCGTCACGCTGCACCGTTACCGGCGGCGGCTCTGTCGCGCCGGTCGCGGGGACGAGCAGCGTGACCGCGCGCCACGGCAGCGGCGCGACCGTTGTGAACGTCACGGTCGGCGCCGGCTCGCGCTGGCCGTACGCGGCCGATACCCATCCGCGCGGCGGATTCGTCTCACCGCAGGAGATCACCGTTTCGACGGGCGTGGACGCGCTCGCCAGCATCCACAGCGTGTACCCCCGCCGCGTCTCGGCCCGAATCCACGCCTGCGGTCCGGCGGTCATCTGCACGTCGGGAGCGAACTGGAAGGTCAGCTCGATTCGATGGCTCTCCGCGGCCTCGAGGTCGTCCACCACCACCCAGTAGTCGGGCTTCACGAACACCACCCGGCGGCGGCACCTGACCGGATCGGCCAGCCGGTCGTACGCATCGTGCTCGGCATCGAGCACGTCGGCCGTCGCATCCGAACGCCAGGAACGGACGCGGGCGGACGGGCGCTGGTGCCAGCGGAACGGCCCTGCCGGCTCGGCATGATCGCGACCGTCGATCCGCACCGTGGAATGCGCGGCCGTCCCGCGGAAGTAGTCACGCCACTCCGGGTCCGGCGTGTAGCAGCCGGTGCCGGCGTCCACCAGGCACGGGTCGCCGAAGATCGACAGCTGCACGCTGAGCAGATCGGCGTGCCCGTGACCGCTGCTCGCCGGGCACCCGAGCGGCCCGGCATCGGCAATCAGCTGGTGCGCGTCCGGTGTCCACGCCGAGCGCATCACCGCGCACGCCGACGGAAACAGACGCGATGCAGCCGACGGCGGCGCGGCACGCAGCGCCTCGAACCGCCGCAGGCCGTCACCGCCCAGCAGCCAGAGCAGTTCCGGCGCGACGCCGCCGGCGGCCCACGCAAAGTCGGGACGGCTGAAGACCGCCGCGCCCAGGGCGCAGGTGCCGCGACTGTCGTCCGGCGCGCGCTCCGTGACCGGCAGCAGTCGGCCGCCGTCTGCGTCTCCCATGGCCGGCGTCGTCCCGTCGGGACGCTGCACGGCGGCCAACATGTCCACCGCGCGCGCCGTCCGCTCGGCGACGTCGCGCGGCGCCGGCATGCCGGCGCGGCCCGACAGGATCAGCAGCGCCAGGAACGTATCGGCGGTATAGCGCTGGTAGCACGTGGACTGCTCGAAGTGGACGCCGTCGTCGTGGACCTGCCGGAAGCTCTCCTCCCGCAGCACTCGCAGCGCCAGCCGGCGCCAGTCGCGGGCTTCACGGAATTCGGGGAACACCAGCCCCGCGTGGAGCAGGCCGAGCGCTTCACCCGTGAGGTGGGTGTTCGGCGAGAAGTAGTACGACAGGTAGCGGCGAACGAAGATGGCGTGCTGCCACACCGCCGCCAGGACGTCGCGGGCGCAGCGGTCCGTCAGTCCGGGCCAGTCCCTGATGAGCAGCAGGGTCCAGCACCAGGACATCAGACGGTACGAGACCTCGAGGCTGCTGGTCCAGTTCACGCCCACGCCGGCGGGGTTGGCCTCGAGCCACGCGTAGACGTGATCGCGGCACGCCGACGCATAGCGGGTGTCCTGTGTGAGCATCCAGGCCTGGGCAAGCCGCACCAGCCACTGGTGGCGATTGAGCTCCCAGACCACCTTGCTGTCGCCGACGGTCGCCTGATCGAGCGCATCGAGCCGGCTCCAATGCATCTGCGGAGCCCGGCGCGACCAGACCGGATCGAGGTGCCAGTCGATCGGATCGCCGAAGGACAATCCGCGGTACCCGAGCAGATCGAAGCGGCCCGCGAGCGCCGCGTCCGCCGTCGCCACGATCCGCTCGCACTCTTCGGGGAAACGGGCGTGCAGCAGGTCGCGGCTCGAACGCTCCGACACGCCGGTGAAGAAACGCCCCGGAGCCACGTCGCGCAGGAGTCGAAGCGCAGCGCCGGGCGCCGCGAGCGCCGGAGCGTGCGCGCGCGCCCAGCCGTCGGCGTCGGCCGCGCGGCCGACGGGGGCGAAGCGCTCGATCGCCTTCGAGGCCTCCTGCCGGCCGCGGTACGCCATCTCCGTCAGCGACATCGACCGCAGACGGCGCAGCGTCGCAGGCGTCAACGGGTTGGAGCGGACATCCATCAGGCCGTTTCTCGTACGGGAGCCTGCGCCGGCCGGTCCGCCGCCGGACCCGGCGCATAGACCGCGGCCCACTGATCGCGCACGGCCGACCAGGTGTAGCGGTCGCACTCTTCATGGGCACGGCGCGCCAGGCGCGTGGCGCGATCGGGATCCCGCAGCAGGGCCAGCACTGCCGCGGCCAGCGCGCCCGGATCGAGCGGCGGCGCGATCAGGCCGGTCTCGTCCGGCCGGACCATCGCGGCGATGTCGCCGGTTGGCGTGGACACGACCGGGAGACCCGCCGCGAGCGCCTCGAGGATCGACACCGGCTGGTTGTCCACCACCGATGCGTTGACGTAGATGTCGGCGTCGTCCAGCAGCCGCGGCATCGCGCCCGGCTCGATTCGGCCGACGAAGCGTACGCCCGCTCGCGCCAGGCGGCGAAGCCGCGCGCTCTCACTGCCGTAACCGGCCAGCGTCAGCGTCGCCGCCGGCACCTCGGCCCTGACCAGCGCAAAGGCCTCGAGCACGATGTCCACGCGGTAGTAGGGCTCGAGGTTGCGGGTGGAGATGAGACGCGGCCGCAGCGGCACCCGTTCGCGATACACGAAGCGCGTGACATCGACGACGTTGCGGATGACCTGCGTCGCATGGCCGTGGCGGGCAAACACGGCCGCGAGGTAGCCGGACGGAACCACGATCACGTCCGCGAGGCGCAGCCACGGGTGCACGAGCACGCCCCACTGCCCGAGGTGCTCCGGCGCCTCGCCGCTGTGGTAGTGCAGCACGACCCGCGCACGGAACAGTCGTGCAGCCCCCATCGCCGGCACGGGCGCCAGCAGAAACGACCAGAACGATGCCGAGAACACGTGCACGACGTCGGCCCTTGCCAGCCGCGCGAGGCTGGGAAGGTAGAGCAGCTGATTCAAGAGCGTCCGGACAAAGCGGATCCTCCGCACCCAGCCGAGTCCGCGCGGAAAGCGTGGATTGATCGGCACGAGCGTCACCGGATAGCCGTCGTGACGCAAGCCATCGGCGAGCGCGCGGGCCTGCACGCCCTGGCCGCCGAGGATGTCGAGGCTGGCGGCGACGATGGCCACGCGCGGCAACGGCGATCTCATGCCGGCCCCGCCTGGCTGTCGAGGAATCGCCGGCACCAGAGCTCGAACGAGAGCATCGTCCACAGCCGCAGGTCGAGGTCCCGGCCACGCTGATGGAGCCGGAGCTGCCGCTCGACGGCGGCCGGATTGAGGACGCCGCGCGCCCGGCTCCGTTCCGACAGCAGCACGTCGCGTGCATAGCCACGCAGCGGTCCCCTGAACCAGCGCGCCAGCGGCACCGCAAACCCCTGCTTGCGCCGGTCGATGATCGCGTCGGGCAGCACGCCCCGCATCGCCTGCTTGAACAGGTACTTCGTGGTGCCGTCGCGATACCGCAGGGGGGGCGGCACCGTGGCCGCGAACTCCACCAGCCGGTGGTCCAGCAGCGGCGGCCGGGCCTCGATCGAGTGCGCCATCGTCATGCGATCGACCTTGGTCAACACGTCCAGCGGCAGATAGCTCTGGAGGTCGCCGTACTGCACGGCCGACATCCAGTCGGTTCCGGCGCTGAGGTGCATCATCGGAGCCGCCCACGGGTCGTACGGGGCCATCCGCGCCGCGGCCTCCGGCGTAAACAGCGTCTGGACTTCGTCGGGATGCACGATCGACTGGGCATCGAGGTAGCGGCGCGGCCCGTCGAGCGCCAAGTGGCGGAGGAAGCGCCGCCCCGTCATCCCCTCCGGCATCACGGCTCCCACCATGCCGGCGGCACGGCGGAGCGAGGCCGGCATCAGGTCGTACGCCCGCTCCTGATCCTCGACCACGTACTTGTCGTAGCCCGCGAAGATCTCGTCACCGCCGTCGCCGGTCAGGACAACCTTGACGTGTTCGGCGGCGAGCTTGGCCACCATGTAGGTGGCGATGGCCGATGTATCGCCGAACGGTTCGTCGAGGAACCACGCGAAGTCTTCGACGAGCGGCACCACGTCGGGGTCGAGCATGAGCTCGTGGTGCTCGGTGCCGAGGAGCGAGGCCACCTCACGCGCGGGCGCGAGCTCCGAGAAGTCGGCGTCGGCGAATCCCACCGAGAACGTCTTCACGCGCTGCGCCGTGAGCCGCGACATCGAAGCCACGACCGCGCTCGAATCGACGCCGCCGCTCAGAAACGCCCCGACCGGCACGTCGCTCACCTGGTGCAGCGCCACCGACTCGTCGAGCAGCGCCCGCAGCTGCTCGACCAGCTCGGGCTCGCTCGCATCCCGCACCGGCTCGAACTCCACGTCCCAGTACCGCTGCGTGCGCAGCGAGCTGCCATCGCGCGCCAGCCCCAGACGGGCGGGCTCGAGCTTCTTCACGCCGTGCACGATGCTCTGCGCCGCGGGCGTGACGAGGAACGTGAACAGATGGCGGACGGCCTCCCAGTCGAGCGCACGGGGCACGCGCTCCAACTGCAAGAGAGACTTCAGCTCCGAGGCGAAGATCAGCTCGCCGTCGTGCTCCGCGTAGTAGAGCGGCTTGATGCCCAGCCGGTCGCGCGCGAGCAGCACCTGGCGCCGGCGCAAGTCCCAGATCGCGATCGCGAACATTCCGCGCAGACGATCGACGCACTGCGGCCCATAGTCCTCGTAGAGGTGCACGATCGTCTCAGTGTCGCTGGCAGTGCTGAACACGTGGCCGCGCCGCTCGAGCTCACGTCGGAGCGCGCGGTAGTTGTAGATCTCGCCGTTGAACACCACCCAGACGGTCCGGTCCTCGTTGGGCACCGGCTGATGACCGCCGTCGAGATCGATGATGCTCAGCCGGCGCATGCCCAGCCCGACGCCTCCGTTCAGATAGAGACCCTCGTCATCCGGGCCCCGATGGGTCATCGCCCCGCACATCGCGCGCAGGTCGGCCTCGGCGACGGGGGCGCCGTTCCAGCGAATGATTCCGGCAATGCCGCACATGATGTGAGCTGTCGATGGGTGGCGGCGGGCTAACGGACGGCGCTCTGCAGCACCGGCACCGGCGACCCCGCGCTGACGCCAGACAAGAGCCGCAGGCACAGGGCGCCATAGCCCAGCGCATAGACGATCGCCGCGCTCGCGAGCGTAACGAGCGGTGGCAGCGAGACGCCGCGGGCCAGGCCAAGGGCCGGGACGGCGGCCGCCAGCGCAAACCCCGCCGTGGCCGCGAGCGACTTCCACGGCAGCACCGCTGATGCCGGCGTCGCCGTGAGACGGGCAATACGTGTGATGCCTGCCGCGCGCGTCGCCGCCGTGGCGACCAGCATCGACAGCACGGCGCCAGGCAGGCCGAACACGTTCAGGCACCAGCCGATCGACACGCCTACCAGCAGCAGCCGGAGCAGGTTGAGGCCGAGGAGGTAGCGCGGTTGGGCGCACGCACGCAGCACGGCATCCACGCACGGCACCGCCAGCACGAGCATGCAGGTCCAGAGCCGGAACACCGGAACGCTGTCGAGATACTGGCGGGTGAAGAGGACGATGATCACCTCGGGCGCCATCACCACGAGGAAGACGACCAGCGGAAACACGATCAGCGCCAGCCGGCGGGTGGTGTCGTGCCAGAGCGCGAGCGCGTCGGCGGCGCGGCGATCGAACCCGTCGCGCGCCATCGCCACCATCATGACGTTGGCGCTGGAGGTGGTCAGGACGTCGACGAGCGGAATCTGCAGGCAGCCGACCGCGTAGAGCGCGAAGATCGCGGGGTCGAACCGCGCCGCAACCACATAGTTGTGGAGGTTGGCCTGGACGACGTCCAGTCCGACCGCCAACGCGAACGGCACGGTGTAGGCCCACTGCTCGCGCCACAGCGTCAGGCTGGGCCGCAAGGTGAACTCGAGCCCGCGGGCCAGCAGCCACAGCATCACGGCCACACGCACCGCCGCGAAGACCACGGCGCCCCAGAGCAGCCCGCGCACGCCGCCGAACGCCACCCCCGCCGCCAGCAGAAACCCGGCGCGCGTCAGATCGGACATTCCATAAATCCACGCGGCCGCGCGATACCGCACCCGCGCCACCAGCACGATTTCGAACAGCGCCGACGTCAGCATCAGCGCCAGGAACGCGCCGAGGAGCGGCAGCGTGCCGGCGAGGGCCGGATTCATCAGCCAGCCGCCGATCGCGGGAGCCGTCAGCGTCAGCACTGCGGCGCAGATCACGCCGGTCCCGGCCAGCGTCGCCATGGCGTTGGCCGCGTAGCGCCCGGCCTCCGACGGCCGGCGGGGCACGAAGTAGTAGAGACTCTCCGCCACGCCGAGCTGCGCCAGGCCGTACAAGGTTCCGTAGACGAGGAACAGCTGCTTGTAGGTACCGAAGGTGGTCTGGTCGAACACGCGCACCAGCACGACGGGCACGGCAAAGGTGGCGATGAACCCGAGACCCCGTCCGAGCACGAGCCAGAGCGCCGGACCTGAGGGGGCGTGCGCCCGGAGAAGCGCTCTCATGCCGCGTGCCTTCGCGCGCTTCGCTGCCGCAGCAGCTCGATGTAGAGCTGCTCGGTGGCGGCGACCATGGTGCGCAAAGAGAACCGCTCCTCGATCACCCGCCGCGCCGCACGGCCATACACCGCCGCGGCGGCGGGCTCGTCGAGCAGCCGGCCGACGGCCGCGGCCAGAGCCGCCACGTCATCGGGCGGCACGAGCAGGCCGCTTTCGCCGTGGGTCATGGCTTCGGGTGCGCCGCCGACGCGGGTGGCGACCGTCGGCGTGCCCGCTGCCATCGACTCCAGCAACGCGTTCGAGAGCGCCTCGTTCAGCGACGGCATCACCGCCACGGTCGAGGCGCCGAGAAGCGCCGGCACATCACGTCGGAGCCCTGCGAACTGGACACGGTCGCCGACGCCTAAACTCGCCGCGAGCTTTTGGAGCGACGCCAGGTAGTGATCATCTTCGGGCGCCGGCTCCCCCGCCACGACGAAGCGCGCCCGCGGATGCCGCTCGGCCAGCACCGCGGCGGCGCCGATGAACTGTTCAAGGCCCTTGAGGCGCGTCACCCGCGACACCACGGTGACGAGCGGGGCATCCGGCTCGACGCCCAGACTGCAGCGGACAGCGGCCGGATCCACCGGCGCGCTGAAGTGATCGAGATCGACGCCGTTGGGGATCACCGCGATGCGATCCGCATCGTAGCCGTCCGACACGAGCCAGTCGCGGACGGCGCGTGCGTTGACCAGGACGCACGTCGCCGCCCGGCAGACGAGCCGTTGCACCCGCAGCTGCATCGGCGTGAGATACGGTCCGCAGTCGCGGATCGACGCGATCACCACCGGTGTGCCCGCCAGCCGCGCGGGCGGCACGGCGAACACGTTGCCGTAGAAGTTGTAGGCGTGCACGACATCGATGCGACGGCGGGACAGCTCGCGGGCAAACCGGGTCTGCAGCGTCAGCGTGCGCGCGCTGTGGAACGGGCCGATGTGGTAGCTGTCCACCGGCATCCCGTGACGGACCGCCTCCGCCGCCAACCCGCCTCCGGGCCGCAGGCAGGCCAGCTCCACGCGGAAGCGGCGTGGATCCAGCGACGCGCTGAGCGTCATGAACTGGCGTTCGGTGCCGCCATAGCGCAGCGTCGGCACGATCTTGAGCAAACGGATCCGATCGTCGGCGTCGGCCCGAGGTCTCATATCGCCTGCCCCACTGGTGGAGGAGGCACTGACCGCAGCACGTTCTGGACCGCCAGCGCCAGA
>DASYRM010000139.1:0-57131 GCA_036004405.1 Vicinamibacterales bacterium | reverse complement strand
GGGCGCGCGAAACCAATCGCGTGTCCCTACCCCTATCGCGGCCAGCGGACCGAGCGCATTCGCAGCGGTCTTCGGCGTCGTCGAGAAGCGGCTCGCGGAGACCCACATGCCTCCCACTCGCGCCGTGGCGCTCTCTAGGGTGGTTCAGGATTCCCGGAAGGCGTTGGTGATCGGATAACGGCGGTCGCGCCCGAACCCCTTGCGCGTGATCTTGACGCCGGGCGGCGCCTGGCGGCGCTTGTATTCGGCCGCGTAGAGCTGGTGCTGCACGCGCACGACGACGTCGCGCGGGAAGCCACGATCGACGATCTCCTGGACGCTCCGCTCCTCTTCCACCAGGCTCTGGAGAATCGCGTCGAGCACCTCGTAGGGCGGCAGCGAGTCCTGGTCGGTCTGATTGGGCCGCAGCTCCGCGGTGGGGGCCTTGGTGATCGACGACTCGGGGACCACGCGCCCTGCGGGCCCGAGCGCGCCGGCCGGGCGCTGCTCGTTGCGCCACCGCGCGAGCGCGAACACCTCGGTCTTGTAGATGTCCTTCAGGACCGAGTAGCCGCCGCACATGTCGCCGTAGAGGGTGGCGTAGCCCACCGACATCTCCGACTTGTTGCCGGTGGTCACCACCATGTCGCCGAACTTGTTCGACAGCGCCATCAGGAGCAGGCCGCGCACGCGCGCCTGCAGATTCTCCTCGGCGATGTCGCGCGGGCGGCCGGCGAAGCTCGGTGCCAGCGTGTGCTCCGCCGCCGCGACGGTGTCCTCGATGGCCAGCGTCTCGATCGCCATGCCGAGGAGCCGCGCCGACTCGTCGGCGTCGTCGAGACTCGGCGCCGACGTGAAACGCGACGGCAGCCGCACGCCCTTGACGCGCGCGGCGCCCAGCGCATCCACCGCCACCGCCGCGGTGAGGGCCGAGTCGATGCCGCCCGAGAGCCCCAGCACCACGCCGGGAAAGCGGTTCTTCCGCACGTAGTCGCGCAGACCCAGCACCATGGCGTGGTAGACCGCCTGCAGCCGCGATTCGTCGATCCACTCCGCGGCCCCCTCGCAACAGTAGCGGTGGCCGTCGCGCCGCCACCGTGTAAGGTGCACCGCCTCGACCCACGACGGCATGGCGCACGCCAGCGCGCCGGTCGCGTTGACGACGAACGAGCCGCCGTCGAACACGAGCTCGTCCTGCCCGCCGATCTGGTTGACGTAGGCGAGCGCGAGGCCCGTCTCCACGACGCGCTCGCGGACCAGATGCAGCCGCTGCTGCGATTTGTCCACTTCGTACGGCGAGCCGTTGGGCACGAGCAGCAGCTCGGCACCCTGGCCGGCCAGGTGCTGCGCGGTGCCGGCAAACCACACGTCCTCGCAGATCGGCAGCCCCAGGCGCACGCCGCGAAAGTCCACCGGCGCGGGCAGCGGCCCCGGGGTGAACACGCGCTTCTCGTCGAACACGCCGTAGTTGGGGAGCTCGTGCTTGAAGCGGAGATCGGAGCGGCCGTCGGCCACGAGCGCCACCGCATTGAACACGCGGCCGTGCTCGGCCCACGGCAGCGTCACGGCAAGCGCCGGCCCGCCGGCCGCGCTTTCGCGTTCGAGCTCGCGCAGGGCGTCGGCGGCAGCGGTCACGAGCGCCGGCCGCAGCACCAGGTCCTCGGGCGGGTAGCCCACGAGAAAGAGCTCCGAAAACAGCACGAGATCCGCACCCTGCGCGGCCGCCGTCTCCCGCGCCTCGCGCACGAGCGCGAGGTTCCCCGTCACCTGGCCGACGATCGGATTCAGCTGCGCGAGCGCGATGGTCAGGCTCACCGCACGATCGTACATCGGAAGGCCTTTTCACCCTGGATTGTTAGAATGCACGGCGCGCATGCAACGGCAGCCTGGCCGGATGTGGAAATGGCGGCAACGCGTCGCCTACCGGCTCCTCGCCCGGTCCGAACGCGTCGCGTGGGACGCCGCCGGCGGCGAGGCGGCGCCGGTGCGGCTCGACTATCCCGATCACGACATCTGGCTTCGCGCCACTTCGGCCACCGAGCGGCGGTGGCGGGCGCGGGCGTGCGCGAAAGAACCGTGGACGGTGCGCTGGATCCAGGAGCATGTCCAGCGCGGCGAGGTGCTCTACGACATCGGCGCGAACGTCGGCGCCTTCTCGCTGATCGCCGCGCTCGCGCGCGGCGCCACCGTGGTTGCCTTCGAGCCGGGCTACGCCACGTTCGCCCGACTGTGCGAGAACATCCAGCTGAACGCCTGCGGTCACTCGATCGTGCCGGTGCCGTTGCCGCTCAGCGACGCGACGGGTCTGCTCACCTTCAGCTATCGCTCGCTGGAACCGGGGCAGAGCCGCCACGAACTGGGGGAGGCGTTCGGCGCCGCCACGCCGTCCACGGCGCCCTACGCACAGCCGATGTGCGCCACCACACTCGATCGCGCCGTCGCCGACTTCGGACTGCCGGCGCCGCATCACCTGAAAATCGACGTCGACGGCGGCGAACTGCGCGTGCTGAAAGGCGCCGGCGCGGTGCTGCGGGAGCCATCGCTGCGCACCATCCTGATCGAGAGCGACGCCGCCGCATGGGACGCCGTCGCGGCGGAGCTCGAGGCCGCTGGTTTCACGCTGCGAACGCGGCACGAGCGGCCGGAGAAGCGCGCGGCGCCGCTCTACGCGCTGTGGTCGCGCTGAATCCTCGCGCCGGACGGACGTAACCCGCGTGCTACACTCCGATGCGACCGCATGCGCACTCCGTGGCCGTATCGGCTGCTGGTGTGGTCGATTGCGCTGGCCCTGTTCGTTTTTTCCTGGCTGCTGCGCTTCAACGACCCCGGCGGATCCTTTGCCGGCCTGACCGACGATCACTTCTTCTATCTGGTGCGTGGCTGGCAGATCCTCTTCGGCGATCTGCCGGTTCGCGACTTCGTCGATCACGGGGCGCCGCTCTACTACTACGCCGGGGCGGCCGTGCAGCTGCTCTTCGGCCGCGGCACGCTGTCCGAGGTCGCCTTCTCGGTGAGCGTGCTCTCGCTCTGCGCGGCGCTCACGTTCTGGCTCTCCACGAGGGCCTCGGGCTGGGTACTGGCCGGCCTGCTCGGCGCCGCCTTTCAGGTGCTGCTCGACCCGCGGTTCTACAACTACCCCAAGCTGCTGGTGTACGTGGTGGCCATTCCGCTGCTGTGGTGGTTCGCGGACCGTCCCACGGCGTGGATGCGTTTCTGGATCGCACTGGTGACGGTCTTGGGATTCCTCTTCCGCCACGATCACGGCGTGTTTGTGGGGTTGGCGATGGCCGTCACCATCCTGCTGCTCGACGGCGTCCGCTGGACTCAGCGCCTGCGGCACGCGCTGGCCTACGGCGCGGTCGTCACCGCGCTGCTGCTGCCGTACTTCGCGTTCGTCGAGGTCAACGGCGGCGTGGTGTCGTACTTCCGCCAGGCGTCGGCGTGGGCCGAGAAGGATCGCAACCGCGCGCCGGTGGTGTTTCCGGGACTGTTCGAGAATCCCGATGGCGTGTCGGACGAGGCACGCGAGGGCGGGCCGCTCACGCGGGCGGTGGCCACGGCGCGCGACAACATCGTGGCCTGGACCTTCTATACCGAGATCACGCTGCCGCTGCTGGCGCTGCTGCTCCTGTGGAGCTCGCGTGACGCCTGCCGGCCCGACTGGCCGCGCGCGCGCGCCAAGCTGACCATGGTGGCCGTGCTGGCCCTGATTCTCGACGCCGGTTTCCTGCGCAGCCCGCTGGCGGCACGCCTCGCCGATCCGTCGGTGCCGCTGGCGATTCTCGTGGCGTGGCTCGCCGTCGCATTGCCGCAGCTGTTCCGCTCATCGCGTTGGCGGTGGCCAGCCGGCGCGCCCGCGTGGGCGCTCGGGACCCTGGCGCTGGCGATGTCCGCGCCGATGGTCTTCACGCTCGCCTCGGGCATGACCGACGACTTCTACCGCCGTCTCGACAAGGCCGGCCTCACCGAGCGGTTCGGCAAGGGCTTCGAGCGCGCCTCGGGCGTTGCGCGTCAGCTGCGTGCGGACTGGCGGCTGGAAGCGTGGGTGGAGCGCGAAGACCGGCCCGAGCTCGTGGGCCTGTCGATGTACGTGAACGCGTGCACCAGGCCGACCGATCGCGTGCTGGTGCAGGCGTACATGCCGCAGGTGCTGGCGATGGCCCGGCGCGCCTTCGCGGGTGGCCACGCGGATCTCCGGCCCGGGTTCTTCCGCACCGACGACGCGCAGCGGCTCACCGTGTCGCGGCTGGAGCGCCAGTCGGTGCCGCTCATCCTGTTCGAGGCGGATCGCGAGTTCGAGAACTTCCGCAAGTCGTTTCAGATCGTGATGGCCTACGTGGACGCGCACTACCACGCGGCCGGCTCGCGCGTCTTCGACGGTCGGTTCGGCACGACCCTCTACGTGCGGAACGACCTGATGCCAACCGGCACCTACGCACCGCTCGGGTGGCCCTGCTACGGGTCCGGTATCGTTCAGTCGTGAGAATCTGTGGCGCCTGCTCGAGGCGCTTTGCCGGACCGGGCTGGAGCTGTGCTGCCTGCGGGTGGTCGGCGCCGCGGGAAGGTGCCGTGCATCGCTGGCTGGAGGCGCCGGCCGACGTGCACTACGACGCCACCTACTTCGAAGAGTTCGCCGCGATCGCCCCCCACCACTTCTGGTTCGTGTCGCGCAACGCCTTGCTCGTCTGGGCGGTTGGCCGCTACGCCGGGGACGCTCGCTCGATGCTCGAAGTCGGGGCGGGGACCGGGCAGGTGCTGGCGGCCTTGCGCCGCGCCTACCCGCGGCTCGCGCTCGCCGGCACCGAGGCGCTGGTCGAAGGGCTGCGGATCGCGGCGGCCGCGGTCCCGGACGCCGAGCTGGTGCAGGCCGACGCGCGCCAGCTGCCGTTCGAGGCGGAGTTCGATGCCGTAGGCGCCTTCGACGTGCTCGAGCACGTCCGTGAGCACGAGACCGCGCTGGCGCAGATCGTCCGCGCGGTGCGGCCGGGCGGCACCGTGCTGCTCACGGTGCCGCAGCACGACTTCCTGTGGAGCGCGATGGACGACTACGCGGGGCATTCGCGCCGCTACTCGCGGGCGTCGCTCACCGCCCTCTTGGCAGGACAGGGGCTCGTCGTCGAACGCATGACCTCGTTCGTCTCGCTGCTCCTGCCGTGGATGTGGCTGTCGCGACGCCGCCAGCGGCGGCAGGCGTCGATGGCCGACTTTCACCTGCCCCCGGCCCTCAACGCCGCCGGGCGCGGGGTGATGACGGCGGAGCGCGCCCTCATCCGCGCCGGGGTGCCGATGCCGGCCGGCGGGTCGCTGCTCGCCGTCGCGCGCCGCCCGGCGCGCTGAATTACGCCCGAGCCGCCACGACTTCCGTCAACTGCTCGATCACGTAGTCCACGTCGCGATCGCGCAGCCCCACCCAGAGCGGCAGGCGGATCAGGCTGCTGCTCACCGCGTCGGTGACCGCCATCGAGCCGGCCACCCGCCCAAGGCGCTGCCCGGCCGGCGACGAGTGCAGCGGGACGTAGTGGAAGAGCGCCGCCACGCCGCGCCCGCGCATCTCGGCGAGCACCTCGGTCTGCGGCAACGCCCGTGGCAGGCGCAGGTAGAAGAGGTGCGCGTTGTGGTCGCAGCCGGGCGGGATGACGGGCCGGGTGATGCCGAACGGCTCGAGCGCGGCCGCCGCGTCGTGGTAGCGCCGCCAGAGCCGCCGGCGTTCCGCGGTGATCTCCTGCGCGCGCTCGAGCTGTGCCCACAGGAAGGCGGCGGTGATTTCGCCCGGGAGATAGGACGAGCCGAGGTCCACCCAGGTGTACTTGTCCACCTGGCCGCGGAAGAACCGCGAGCGGTTGGTGCCCTTCTCCCACAGGACCTCGGCGCGCTCGGCGAGCGCGGCGTCGTTGACGATGAGCGCCCCACCCTCGCCGGAGATGACGTTCTTCGTCTCGTGGAAGCTCAAGGCGGCCAGCCGTCCGAAGGAGCCGAGCGGCCGCCCGTCGGCCGTGGAGAGCAGCCCCTGCGCCGCGTCCTCCACCACGTCGAGGCCATGCTGGCGCGCCAGGTGTCCGATCGCCTCCATATCGCAGCCGACGCCCGCGTAGTGGACCGGCACGATGGCGCGCGTGCGCGGCGTGATCGCGGCCTCGATCAGGCGCTCGTCGAGGTTCAGGGTGTCGGGCCGGATGTCCACGAATACCGGCGTGGCGCCGCGCAGCGCGAAGGCGTTGGCGGTGGACACGAACGTGAACGACGGCATGATGACTTCGTCGCCCGGCGCGATATCGAGCAGCAGCGCCGACATCTCGAGCGCCGCCGTGCACGAGTGGGTGAGCAGCGCGTGCGGCGCGCCGATCGCATGCTGCAGCCACTCCTGACAGCGGCGCGTGAAGGCGCCGTTTCCGGCGAGCTGCCCCTGGTCGGCCGCCTGCTGGATGTAGCGGATCTCGTGGCCCGTCAGATGCGGCCGGTTGAATGGAATCATCCGAAAGCAGTGGGGCGTGCGCGGCGCGGGGAGCGCCACGACGCGATGCTAATATACTCGTCCCGATGAGCCCTGACCACGCCGTGAGCACGGTCAGCGTGGTGGTTCCCGTCTACAACAGCGAGGCGACACTCGGCGAACTGGTGTCGCGTCTGACGCGCGTGCTGGAAGGGGCGGCGGCCGCCTACGAGATCCTGCTCGTCAACGACGGCAGCCGCGACGGCAGCTGGAGCGCGATCGAGGCGCTGGTGCGGCAGGTCCCGCACCTGCGCGGCATCGATTTGGCCCGCAACTGCGGCCAGCACAACGCGCTGCTGTGCGGCATCCGCGCGGCGCGCTTCGACGTGGTGGTGACGCTCGACGACGACCTGCAGAACCGGCCCGAGGACATTCCGGCGATGCTCGAACGGCTGCGCGCCGGCGGCGACGTCGTCTACGGGGTGCCGACGAAACGGCGGTGGGGCCTGGTCCGGAACACGGCGTCGCATCTGATGAAGCTGGCCCTGCGGACGACGATGTCGGCGAGCACCGCGGAGATCGTCGGGGGCTTTCGTGCGTTTCGCACCCCGGTGCGCGAGGCGTTTGCCGACTACCGCGCGCCGATTACCAACATCGACGTGATGCTGACGTGGGGCGCCTCTCGGTTCGCGGCGGTGCCGGTGGTGCACGAGCCGCGGAGAGCGGGCCGCTCCGGCTACTCCTACTACCGGCTGTTCGTGCACACCTGGAACATGGCCACCGGGTTCAGCACGCTGCCGCTGCAGATCGCGACCGGGATCGGGTTCTCGTTCACCCTCGTCGGCATCGCCACCCTGCTCTTCGTCCTGCTGCGCTACTGGATGTTTGGCGCGGTGGTCCAGGGATTCACGTTTCTGACCTCCATCATCTCGATCTACGCCGGCGCGCAGCTCTTTGCCATCGGCATCATCGGCGAATACCTGGGACGCATGTTCCAGCGCACCAGCGGCCAGCCGGGCTACGTGGTGCGCCAGCAGGCGGGCGCGCCGTGACCGTCGTGCACACCTCGCGCTGCACCGTTGCCGCGTGGGACTCGGCCTTCTTCGGCCGGCGCATCGGCCGTTTCGAGCTCGACCGCCCCGGCGTCGCCGACGTGGAACACGCCGTGGCCTGGGCGCGCGAGCAGGCGCTCGACTGCCTCTGCGCCTTGATCGACGCCGATGCCGTGGCCTCGGCTCGGGCGCTCGAGCGGCACGGATTCGGCCTCATGGATGTGCGCCTGACCCTCGATCGCGCGGCGGCCGCTGGCGAACCGCGAGCAACGGAGATCGAGATCGGCGAGCCGCGCGCCGAGGATCGCGAGGGGCTGCTCGCGCTCGCTCGGACCAGCCACCGGGGCACCCGCTTCACCGAGGACCCGGGGTTCGGCGCCGAGCGCGCGGCCGAGCTCTACTCGACCTGGCTCGGCAACGCGCTGCAGGAGGGCGACGCTCTGGTGCTCGTCCCCCGCAGCGCCGGACGCGCCGGCGGCTACCTCACGCTGCACGGGCTGCACGGGCCGGTGCCGCATATCGGCGTGCTGGCCGTGGCGTCCGACCTGCAGCGGCGCGGCGTCGGCCGCGCGCTGGTGGCAGAGGGGTTGCGGCGTGCCACGGCGCGGGGAGCCTCGCGCGTGAGCGTCGTCACCCAGGGCGGCAATGCGGCGGCGGTGCGCTTCTACGAGCGGTGCGGCTTCGAAGCGCGCCGCTGTCAGCTGTGGTATCACCGGTGGTTCACGCCATGACCGCCGAGCGCAGCGAGCGCCAGAAGGCGCAGAAGATCGTCGCCGACAACCGCAAGGCGTTCTTCGACTACCACGTGCTCGAAACCTTCGAGGCCGGTCTCGTGCTCCTCGGCACCGAGATCAAAGCGATCCGCGAGGGGCGCGTCAACCTGCGCGACAGCTACGCGCGGCTGGAGAACGGCGAGATCTGGCTGCTCAACGTCAGTATCAGCCCCTATAGCCACACCGGCTATGCCCATCACGACGAGCGCCGCCAGCGCAAGCTCCTCCTGCACAAGCACGAAATCATGAAGCTCGCCGGCCGCATCCGCGAAAAAGGGCTGACGCTGGTGCCGCTGCAGCTGCATTTCAAGAACGGCCGGTTGAAAGCGGTGCTGGGGCTCGTGAAGGGCAAGCAGGCGCCGGACAAACGGGAGACCATCAGGCGCAGGGAAGTGGACCGCGAAACGCGGGCCGCCACCAAGGAGCGCAGCCGACGATGAGCGACGTCGTCCCGCCCGACGATCCGCGAACCGTGATTCGTGATCTTCGTCAGCGTGTGAAACGGCTCCACCGCCGTGTGCTCGACCCGGATCTGCTGCGCGGCCAGATGTCGCTGCGATGGCCGGCCGTGCGCCAGCTGGCGGCGGCCGATGCGGCGGTGGCGCGCAAGCGGGCCTTCGCGGACGCCTCGCCGGCGTATGCGGCGGCGGCCGCCGCCGCCGGCGCGCCGCTGCCCAGCAGCCGCGTCATGACCCTCGACGGACTCACGTGGCACGTGCCGCTGACCGAACCGGACAACGAGGCGATGGTGGCGCGGGCGCTCGGCCACCAGGACTTTCCTTACCGCGTGCTCACGCAGACGCGCGACGCCGCCATCGGCGGCGTCATGCTCGACATCGGCGCCAACATCGGACGGATGTCGATCCCGCGCGTCATCCTCGGGGACGTCACGGTGGCGTACTGCGCCGAGCCGGATCCGTTGAACTACGCCTGCCTCATGCGCAACGTGCGCGACAACGGCCTGGCGGGGCTGGTGCTGCCGGATCATCTGGCGATCGGCGCATCCGAGGGGACCGTACGTCTCCAACGCGCCCGGAGCGCGGGGGGGCATCGGGTGCTCGCCGAGGGCAGCGCGTCTCGGCGGGAAACCATCGAAGTACCCTGCCTGCCGCTCGACACCTGGGTGGCGCGCATCGGCGTCGCCCTGGAGCAGGTGCGCTTCATCAAGGTGGATGTCCAGGGATCGGAGGTGGATGTGCTGCGTGGGGCGAGCCACATCCTTTCGCACCGCCACATCGCCTGGCAGATGGAAATCGACCTCGACACGCTCGCGGCCCGCGGCTACGTGGCCGGTAGAGACCTCTATCCCATTATTCAGCAACACTTTACGCACTTTATTGATCTCAACAGGCACCGCACGACGGCGCGCGTCCGGCCGATCGGGGTCCTGGTCGAGGCCCTCGAGTACGTGTCGGGCGGCAGCGATGGCCGGACCGACGTGGTGCTGTTCAGCCTGGATCCGGCCGTTTCCGCGGTTTTCGGCTAGGGGCCTGGCGCGGGCCGCCGCCGCGCGCCTTGACAGATCCGCCAGAATCATTCGATAATTTGCGCGTTCACGTCGTGAACACTTCGTTCATAATGTGAACGTCGTGCCCCGCCAGCGGCCCGGTGCCGGCGCCCCGGCCCTGTAAGTCACGGGCCGGAGGCACGCCGGCCGCCGCCGTTCCCACCCCCCACTTCTTCGCCCCATGGACGTCGAATCCCGCCGCGATCTGCAGCTCCTCGAAGCGCTGGAGCAGGAGTCGAGGATTACCCAGCGGTCGCTTGCCGGCCGCCTGGGCATGGCCCTCGGCCTGACCAACCTGTATCTGAAGCGCCTGATCCGCAAGGGCTACGTGAAGTGCGTCACGGTGTCGCCCAACCGCCTTGTGTACTCGCTGACACCGAAGGGCGTCAGCCGCAAGGCGCGCCTGACGTACGAGTTCATGAAGTACTCGCTCGACTTCTACCGCGACGCGCGCCAGCACCTGCGGCGCAGTCTGGCGCTGGCGGTGACGAAGCAGCAGCGGGTGGCGATCTACGGGACCGGCGACGCCGCCGAGCTCGTGTTCCTGCTCACGCGGGACATGGGCCTCGAGCTCATTGCGGTGTTCGGGCCTGAACCGGGCGGACAGTTTCTCGGGCATCCCGTGCTCGCGCTGGCCGGCCACGGCGAAGTGCCGTACGACGTGCTGATCGTGGCCGTGCTGGAGCGGCCGGCCGGCACTGTCAAGCTGCTGCGGCAGTCGGGCGTGCCCGACCACAAAGTGGTGATGCTGCGGCCCGACGTGCCGTCGCCCGCCGACGCGGGCGAGACGGAGGAGGCGGCGCTGTGATCGACAGCGGCGCGGACGGCGTCCGGATGATCGACACGCCGGGAGGCCGCCTGTTCGTGAGCGATGCCGACCAGGGCTCGGTGGCGCGTGCGCTGCGAAACAAGGGGCGCTACGAGAAGGACTGGACGGCGTGGATGCGCGCGAACATCGGCGCCGGCATGCACGTCGTCGACGTCGGCGCCAACATCGGCTACTACACCGTGCTCCTGGCGAGCCTGGTCGGCCCGAACGGGCGGGTCACCGCCTGCGAGCCCGACCCCGGCAACGCCGCGCTGCTCCGCCGCAGCGTGGCCGAGAACCGGTTCCCGCACGTGCAGATCGTCGAGGCGGCGGTGACCGACGCCGAAGGACGCGCCACCCTTCATCAGGACACGGCGTGGCACGGCGTCCATTCGCTGGCGCGCGAGAACACGGTGAACCCGGGCGACGGCCGGGTGGAGGTGGCCACCGTGAGCCTCGACTCGCTGATGCATGACGCGACGGCCGACGTCGACTTCGTCAAGATCGACGCGCAGGGCGCCGAGGCGGCCATCGTGCGCGGCGCGCGGCGGCTGCTCGGTCAGGCGCACGCCCGCGTCCTGATGGAAATCTGGCCCTTCGGCATCCGCGGCCTCGGCGGGTCGCTCGCCGCGGTCATCACGCCGTTTTTCGAGCACGGTTTCAGCGCCTCGACAATGGAGAAGTCGCGCCAGGTGGTGGCGGTGAGCGCCGACGCCATCGAGGAACGCGCCGCCGCGCTGGGCACCTGGTCGTCGTTCAACCTGCTGTGGATCAAGTAGCCCGCGCCTCGCGTCTGCGCCGTGTCCTCGAACGTCTGGGGAGCGCTCTCGACCCGGACCGGCAACAGGATCGCGAGCAGTTGCGCGCCGTGCTCAAGCACCTGCGGGAACTGCGCGTCGAGGACGGCCGCCGTGACGACGCGCTGGCGGCCCGGCTCAACGCCATCGAGCGGTCGGCGGACGCGCTGCGCCAGGACGCGACGGCCAACCGGCGCACCCTCGAACGGACGCGGCAGGGCGCGGCGCGGCAACGGAATCTGGTCAACCGCCTGCTGCGCCGCAGCGGCGTCGATCAGCGCAGCGCCGAGGTCGAAGAGCGTGTAACGGACCGCATGGCGCGGATCGCGCGCAGCGGGCTGCCGGTCATCGTGGGGCCGTGGACGGGCGAGGTCGGCTTCGAGCTGCTCTATTGGATCCCCTTCCTCCAGTGGGTGCGCGAGACGTTTCCCATCGACCCGGCCCGCATGGTGGTGATCTCGCGCGGCGGCGTGCGGTCCTGGTACGGGCACGTCGCCACCGAGTACGAAGACATCTTCGCCGCCGAAACGCCGGAGGCCTTTCGGACCGCCACCGAGGAGCGCAAGAAGCAGCAACGCATCGGGGCGTTCGATCGCCGCGTCATCAAACACGTGATGCGCGCGCGGGGCATGCGTCAGGCGCACCTCCTGCATCCCGCGCTGATGTACGGGCTCTTCAACTCGTTCTGGCGCTACGCCGCCACCGTCAAGCGGCTCGAAGAGTTCGCGCGCTTCCGCCGGCTTCCGGCGGTGACCGGCGTGCTCGACGGCAAGGCGACGCTGCCGGACCGCTACGTCGCGGTGCGGTTCTACTTCAGCGAGTGCTTTCCGGATACCCCGGAGAACCGGTCGTTCGCGTCGCGGGTGGTGGACGGACTGGCCGCCCGGGGCCACGTCGTGCTGCTCAACAGCGACCTCGTCGTCGACGATCATCGCGACTACGGCTTCGATCGCCCGGGCCGGGTGCACGTGCTGAGCCCGCACATGCGCCCCGAGGACAACCTGGCGCTGCAGACGGCGGCCATCAGCGGCGCGACGGCGTTCGTCGGCACCTACGGCGGCTATTCGTATCTGGCACCGCTCTACGGCGTCAGCTCGGTCGCCTTCTACTCCCGCCAGTCGTTCAAACAGCATCACCTCGAGCTGGCGCACCGCGCGTTCCAGCGCCTCGGCGGTGCGCAGCTGAATCCGGTGGACGTGCGGCGCGTGCAGCCGCTGGCCGAGGCGCTCTCGGGCCTGGTGCTGCCGATCGGAACGGTGTGAGCTCGATCGCCCACGAAACGGTGGAGGCGCTGCGGACCGAGCTCGAGCCGCTCGAGTGGCCGGAGCGTTTCGAGCGGATCGCGCAGGCACACAAGGCCGCCCCGGTCGAGGCGCGCGAGACGATCGTCGCGCTCCGGACCGAGCTGGCCGGCCGCGCGCTGCTCGAGCTCGCGCCGCGGTGGGGCAGCGTGCCGTTCAAGGACGCCATCCTGAAGCTGCCCAAGCGGATGCGTGGGCCGTTGTCGCGCGCCGCCAAAGATCTGCGCGATCGCCGGATCTCCGACGTCATGGCGCGCGGCGGTCTGCCGCTCGATGGCCATGGCGAAACGGGCCGCTTCGCGGCGGGGCTGGACGAACGGGCGGTGGAGATGCCGCTGGCGCTGGCGGCGGCGGCGCTCGATCGGCCCGGAGAGGTGCTCGATGCCGGCTCGGCGCTCAACCTGTCGCTCGTGCGGGCGATTGCCGGCCGCCCGCGCGCCCGGCTGACCCATTTCACGCTGCCCGGTTCGAACGAGCCGGTGCTGGCGGGCAACGAGGATCGCTTCGCGTATACGTTTGGCGACCTGCGGGCGATGCCGTTTCGCGACGGCGCGTTCAGCCGGGTGGTGTGCGTGTCGACGCTCGAGCACGTGGCCATGGACACTACGCGCTTTGGCGCGCCCGTGCGCGACGGCGACGATGCGGCCGCCGCCGTGGCCGAGCTCCTGCGCGTGCTCGTGCCCGGCGGGACGCTGCTGGCCACCGTGCCCTACGGGCGCGCCGCCGATCACGGCTGGTTTCGCGTGCTCGATCGCGTCGAGCTGCGGCGCCTGCTCGAGCCGGCCGGGCGGCACGATGTCGCGCTGCGGTTCTTCTACTACGACCAGGGATGGGGCGAAGGCGGCGACGTGCCGCCGCCAGTGGTTCTCGATTCGCCGTTCGAGAGCGACGTCATTACCGGCGTGGCCATCGCGTGCGTGATCAAGACATGACGACGGCGCAGGGAGCAGCATCCTGAACGACAGCCTGATCATCGAGGGGCTGGGCAAGTGTTACCGGCCCGTGAAAAAGGGCAACCGTCGCGAGATCTGGGCGCTGAAGGACGTGTCGTTCCGCGTCGAGCGGGGCACCATCCTTGGCGTCGTCGGTCCCAACGGCGCCGGCAAGACCACCCTGCTCAAGGTGCTCGCGCGCATCACGCCGCCGACGGCCGGACGCGTATCCGGCTGGGGGCGGGTCGTGCCCCTGCTGGCGCTCGGCCAGGGATTCCAGCGCGAGCTCTCGGGACGGGAAAACGTGTTCCTCAACGCCGCCATGTTCGGCATCCGGGCGCAGGAAGTGTCGGCGAGATTCGACGAGATCGTCGACTTCGCGGACCTCGCCGACGCGATCGACCAGCCGGTGGGCCAGTACTCGAGCGGCATGTATCTGCGCCTGGCGTTCTCGGTGGCGATCAACATGAACCCCGACGTGCTGCTCGCCGACGAGGTGCTGGCCGTCGGCGACCTCGAGTTCCAGGAGCGATGCCTCAATCGGGTGGCCGAGGCCAGCCGGCAGGGCATCACCGTGCTGTTCGTCTCGCACGACATGGCGGCCATCTCGCGGCTGTGCACGCGCGCGCTGATGCTGAATTCCGGCGAGCTGATCAAGGACGGGTCCACCGACGAGGTCGTTGAGCTCTACCAGGAGGCGGCGTGGACGCGGGGGCGCCGCAAGGCGCGCAACGCGCGCAACGAGTGCGGCGAACTGTTGTTCGTCAAGCTGACCTCGCCCGACGGGCGCGAGATCGGCGCCGTGCGCTGGGCCGAGGACGCCTGCATCACCTACGGTTTCCGCATCGATCAGCCGGGCGTCTTCGTGCGCCCCACCTGCGATGTGTTCGCCCGCGGCGTGCTGGCCTTCCGCGCGCTCCAGCCCGAGGAACTCGAGGTCAAGCAGCCCGGTCTCTACACGGCGTCGCTGCGGATTCCGGGCGGGCTGCTCGCCGAGACCATCTACAGCGTGAACGCGGCCATCGACGTCCGCCTGCCCGACGACAGCCATCGGCCTATCGCCGACCAGAACGCGCTCACCTTCAAGGTCTACGACGTGGCCGAAGGGTCGCGGGGGTCGTGGCGCGGCAAGATGCCGGGCGTCGTCTCGCCGCGGCTCGAGTGGAGTACAGCGCGGGATCAGCGCGAGGAGAAGGTGCGTGTCTGAGATTGCCGCCAACGCCTGGAGCATCGAGCCGCGCCTCAGCGGCATGGGCGCGCGCGCGCGCGAAATCTGGGCCTACCGGCGCATGTTCCTGTTCTTCGGCCGGCGCGCCTTCGAGAAGCTGTATCGCCGCACCATCCTGGGCAAGACCTGGATCTTCCTGCGGCCGCTGGTGCCGCTGGCGGTGCGCGTCTTCGTCTTCGGCGCGCTGCTGCAGGTGGGTGGCACGGCCAAAGTCCCCTACTTCCTGTTCGTCTCGGTCGGCACCGCCGTGTGGGAGCTCTTCGGCTCGAGCCTGATGTGGGCAACGCGGAGCCTGCAGTTGAACAGCGCCATCCTGTCGCGCCTCTACGTACCGCGGCTGATCCTACCGATCGCGTCGATGGTGCCCGGCGTCGTCTACTTCGCCATCCATCTCGGCGTCATCGCCCTGTCGCTGATCTACTACCGGGTGCACGACGGCGTCTGGTATGTGGACGCCACCTGGCTGATCGTCGCGCCGGTGGCCGTGGTGCTGATCCTGCTGTTCGCGCTCTCGATCGGGCTGTGGACCGCGGTGCTCGGCGCCGGCGCGCGCGACGTGCGCTTCGGGCTCGGCTACGTGCTGGAGTTCTGGGTGTATCTGACGCCGGTGGTGTACCCGGTGTCGATCGTTCCCGATCATGCCCAGTGGGCGCTGTATCTCAATCCGATCGCCGTCTACATCGTGGCGTTCCGCGGCGCCATTCTCGGCGGCGAAGGGCCGACGGTGCTCGCCTGGGTGAGCGCGCTCGTCACCACGGCGGTGATGCTGGCGGCGGGCCTGGCGTTCTTCCAGAAGGCGGAGGCCGAGGCGGTGGACAGCCTGTGAGCTGATGTCGCGCGTCACGTTCTTCGTTGCGCCCGATCACGGGCAAAGCGCCGGCGCGCCACTGCGGCTGGCGGTGCCCTGCGTGCCCGCGGCGGAGGGGCTGCTGCTCGACGCGCTGCGCGTGAGCGCACCACCCGGGGCGCGTGAGACCTCGCTCGAACTCGGGCCCAAAGGGCCGGAGGCCGAGCTCGCGCTGCTCGACTACTGGACCGATCTGCCGGCTGCGGATCGCGGTCGCGTGTGGGCCGTGACGGGCTCCCTGGCCGGAGCCCTGGCGCGCTTCGAGGATCGCCCCGCGCAGCTGTTCGCCGTCGTGGGCGCCGCGGAGTCACGTCCCGACCGGCCGATCAACGGCCGCACGCGCTCGCTGCTGATGGCCGCGCACCCGGACACGTGGACGCTTGCCGCCGAATGCGCGCCGGACGTAGACGCCGACACGTGGCGCGCCCGGCTCGTGACCGTGATCAACACACGCTGGGCGATCGGGCATCTCGACCAGCCGGCCGCAGCGCTGACAGCGCTCGCCCGCCAATGGGGGCTCGACTCGACGCGTCTCGCCACGGTGTCTGTCTCCGCGGCCGCAACGGCAGCCTTGCCGGCAGGCGACGCCGCGGACTGCGGCTGGCTCGATGCCGAACTTCCTGACGTGCTGCGGACCTGCCTCCGCGCGCCGGCCACTCCTTCGCACGACATCGTGGCGCCACCCGACGGCGAGGCGTCCGAGAGTGGGGCGCCGCGAGCCGTTCGCGGCCGCCGCGGCCGCCTCTACCTCGCAAACGACTCCCACGATTCGCATCGTCAGATCCTCGGCGAACGACCGCTCACGCCGCACGAGCTCGACACCTGGGAGCAGGGCACGGCGGCGCGGGCAGCGTGGCTGTCCAGCCTCGGATCCCGCTTCGTGCATCTGATCGGCCCGGCGCCCCAGGTCGTGCACCCCGAGGATCTGCCGGACGCGCAGGCGCCATCGCCGTCCCGCCCGGCGCTTCAGCTGCTGGAGCGCCTGGCCGCGAATGCGCCGCTCCTGTATCCGATCGACGAGCTCCGCGCGGTCCGTGCGTGTCACGCGCCGTTCAGCCTCACCGATTCGCACTGGAACGACCTCGGTGCCTACGTGGCCTACGAAGCGGTCCTCGCCCACCTCGACGATGGCGTCCGTGTGCGGCGGGTCGAACGTGGGGACGTGGCGTTTCAGCGCACGGTTTACGTGGGCGATCTGGGCTGCAAGCTGCGACCCGAGCGCGCCTCGACGTTCCTCCGTGCCCGGCTCGACGACCCGCGCGCCCGGATCGTCGAGGACAACCGGGTGCGCAACCATGGACGTCGCGTCGTGTACGAATGCGCGACGGCGCCGGCGACGACGTGCGTCGTCTTCGGCGACTCATGGGCGTACCCGATGATGCTGTTCCTGGCCGAGACCTTCCGCCGGACCGTGTTCCTGCACCGTGTGAACGTGGTCGATCGGCGCCCGGTGGAGGCAGAGCGGCCCGACGTGGTGCTGGTCGTGATGACCGAACGGTTCTGCGACGCCGTCCCGAACGATGGACGCGCCGTGGACTTCGATCACCTTGCCGGAAAGAAGACGCGCAAGGGCGACGTCGTGCCGCTGCCGCAGCCCGGCCAGCGCCACGAGTTCCTGTACTCGCTGGCGCTCGACCGGCAGTTGCGCCCCTCGAACGGCGTGCGCCTGCCCGTGTCGGCCGCGCCGGGGACGCTGGCGTGACGACGACGCACGACGCGGTGCCACGCGAGGATCACGAGACGTCGCGCCGCCGCGTGCTCGTGGTGCTCAACGAGCCGGGCTACTTCCGGTTGTATGGTCCGACGATCGTCGAGCTCGAACGGCGCGGCTGGGATGTGGTGCTCGCCTACGATCGGCCGGCCAAGCGCGGAGGCGCCCAGGTCCCATCCGGCGCCGGCGCGCGGGTGCGATCGGCGGGCGCCATTCCCGACGTCGGGCACGCCGGCCTCGTCGGCACCTTGCGGGCGGCGCTCGACTACGTGCGCTATCTCGAGCCGGCCTTCGCGCCGGCGGAATACCTGCGTCGCCGGGCAGAGAAGACGCTTCCGCCGGCGTTCGGCTGGCTCACGCGGGTGCGGCGCCTGCCGCGCGCCGTGGTCTCGGGTGCGGTCGGACTCATGCGTCTGTTCGAGCGTCTGCACCCGGCGGAGCGCGCCACGCGCGAGTTCGTCGTTCAGGTCGCCCCGGATCTGATCGTCGTGAGCCCGCTGGTCACCGCTGGTGCCCGCGGCGGACCGCAGACCGAAGTCGTGAAGGCGGCGAAGTCCCTTGGCATCCCCACCGTCGTCGGCGTGGCCAGCTGGGATCACCTCACGAGCAAGGGGCTGATTCGAGTCGTGCCAGACGTCGTGGCGGTGTGGAACGACGCCCAGACCGAGGAGGCCGTGACGCTCCACCGCGTGCCCCGGCAGCGTGTCGTCGTGTCCGGCGCCCAGTCGTTCGACCACTGGTTCGAGATGAGCGATGGTCCGGTGGTGGCCGCGTGGCGGACGCGTCTCGGCATCCAGGACCAGCGCGTGGTGCTGTTCGTCGGATCGTCGCGCAACATGGCGCCCGGCGACAGCGAGCCGGAGTTCGTTCGCCGCTGGCTTGCCGCGCTGCGCGCCTCGCGCTCGCCCGCGGTGCGCGCGGCGTTCGTCATCGTGCGCCCGCATCCGACCAACGCCGACACGTGGGCCACCGTCGAAATCGGCGACTCCCTGGCGAGAATCTACCCGAGCGGCTACTCGGGCATTCCGCTCGCGGATCATGAGGTCGAGGACTTCGGCCGCTGTCTGCAGGCGAGCGATGCGGTCGTCGGCGTCAATACCACGGCCATGATCGAGGCGGCGATCTTCGGCCGGCCGGTGCTGACCGTTCGCGACGCGAACTTCACGCACAGCCAGGCGCAGACGCTGCACTTCGCCCACCTGACCGTCGGCGAGACGCACTGCGTGGTCGAGGCGGCCACGCTTGCCGAGCATGTCGCGCAGCTCGACGCCGCTCTGCGCAATCCGGCGCCACACGCCGCGGCCGCGCGGCGTTTCGTCGAACGATTCGTCCGGCCGCTCGGAATCGAGCGCGCCGCGACGGCGCAGCTGTGCGACCTGCTCGAACGGTCCGCGGGTCCGACGCGCCGCCTCCCCCGGGCCAGCTTCGCGACGCCGGCCGAGGCGGCACGGCCATGATCGCGTTGACGGCGTGTCCCGGATGCGGCGGCACCACGCGCGAGCCGGTGTGCGAAGTGAATGGGCTCGTGCTGCTGGCCTCGATGCGCGACTCACCGCTTTGCCGCTACGAGTACGCGCTCTGTCGCGGCTGCGGGCTCGTGTACGCCACTCGGCGCCCCGCCGGCGACGAGCTCACCTATCTCTACTCGCGCTTCGACGAAGTCCTGGGCCGCGCGGACGACGAGGAAACGGCGGCGCGACAGGACGTGGTGAGCGACGAGGAGCGAGCCTCGATCGCGGCGAGGCTGTCGAAGGGCTGGCTCGTCACCGAAGAAGGGAACCCGCCGGACGACGACTGGATGCCCGACGTGTTCGAGGAGCGCGTGCTCAACTCGTTCCATGTGAACGTGGTCGGCTCCCTCGTGCCCCTCGAGGGCAAGCGGGTGCTGGAGCTGCGCGCCACGACCGGGTTCATGCTCGACGTGCTGCGCCGCCGCTACGGAGCCGCTGAAGTCTTCGCGATGCCGATGTCGGAGCGGCACGCGCTCATCATCGACGCGCTCAACCCGATGCCGACGGCGATGATCGATTTCGACCAGCTCGACGTGCCGTTCGACGGGTCGTTCGATCTGATCCTCGCGCGCCACATGCTGACCCACGCCCTCGAGCCGGGCCGCCTCTGGCGGCTGCTCGCCGAGCGCATTCCGCAGGGCGGCTACGTCTACTTCTACCTGGAGAACGACGACCGCTACATGTTCGAGGCGCGCCGCAAGAACCTGATTGGCGAGCTGAAGGCCTTCCACTTTCAGAACTTCGACCTCGACTCGCTGGCGCGCGTGCTGCGCTTCCACGGCTTCGATCCGGTGTTCATCCGGCACCCGCGGCCGGGCAAGAGCGAGATGGTATGCGCCGCGCGCCGGGACCGCGGGGTACAGCCGGCACCGATGTCCGATGCCGCCTTCGACAGGCGGCTGGCGCTCTACCGGCGCTGGCGCGAGCTCAGCGTGCTGTCGCTGCCGCCCGACGTGCAGGCGCTCTTCGGCGCCGAGGTGGGCGAGATGGCCGATCGGGCGCTCGCCGCGGGATTGGGCGCGGTGGGCCGCGACGGACGGTTTGCCCTGCGCAAGCCGTTGCGTGTGATGCACGAGGCGGGCTACGCGCGCCTCAACGAGCAGAAGGTCTCGTGAGAGGACGATGGGCCTGAGGGCGTGGCTTCGCACTCCGACGTCCCGGGCCGTGGACGGCCTGCGGGACGACGTCCGCCGTCTGACCACGGCCGTGGAGCGGCTCGAAGCGGCGCACCGCAAGGACGCCGAGCAGGTGAAGCGGCTGCGCGAGGCGGTCACCGCGGCGCAGGCCTCGGTGAAGCAGACCGAGAGCACGCTGGCCTCGATGACCGGCGAGGTGCGCCGCACGGGAGAGCGGCTCACCGAGAGCGAGAAGGACCGGCGCCGCGCCTTCGAGCGCATCGAGGAAGGGCGGCGCACCGACTCGAAGTGGCGCAAGATCTTCAGCAACCAGATCGCCTCGCTCGTGCGGCACGTCTGCCTGCCGCTCGACCAGCTCCAGCCGCCGCACTCGCTCACCGCCCGTCGGTTCCGCCTCCGCTCGCAGAACGAAGAGGACGGCCTGCTGCTCGCCATCTTCGAACGGGCCGGATGGGGCGGCCGCCGCTTCGTCGAGATCGGTTCGGGTAAGTCGGGCGGCAACGCCGCCGGCCTCGCGCACGAATGCGGCTGGAGCGGCCTCATGGTCGATTCGGTGCCGGCCAACATGGACTCGGCCCGCAAGAAGTTCGCGGCGGCCCGCGGGGTGACGTTCCTCGCGGCCGAGGTGACCCCGGGCAACATCAACGCGCTGCTCACGGAGCACGGCTACGCCGGCGAGGTGGACCTGCTGTCGATCGACATCGACAGCTACGACTACTGGGTGCTGGAGGCGCTGACCGCGGCGTCACCCCGGGTGCTCGTGCTCGAGTACAACGCGCTCTTCGGTCCCGACCGGCGCGTGACCATTCCCTTGAACCAGCCGCTCGCGGCCACCCCGAAGGGCTACAACGGCGCCTCGCTGGCGGCGCTGGCCGAATTGGCCGGCCGCAAAGGGTATCGCCTGGTGGCGTGCGAGAACGCCGGCGTCAACGCGTTCTTCCTGCGCCACGACGTGGCTCCCGAGATTCCCGGCGTCACTCCGGTCGAGGCGTTCAAGCCGCTGCGCAACCGGCTCGACCTGGACGACGCCGAGGTGACCACCGACATCTACGCGGCCAGCGCCGCGCTCGACCTTCCCTTGATCGACGTGTAGAGATGTCCACGACGTTGCACGCAAAAATCAGCCGAGCCTTCCGCATCCGCGGCGAAGGCGTGCGGCAGGTCTACTTCCAGGCGCGTCGCGCCGGCAACCTCCTGCACGACAGCGCGCGCCGCACCGCGTTCCGCCAGCTCCCGGCGCCGCCGTTCTCGATTCCGAGGAACGACGGCTACCTCGTGGTGCCGCCCGGCCGCTTCGACGAAACCCCGGGGGTCGTGGCCGACGCACGCGCGGCGCTGGCCGCCTTCGACGCCGCCGTGCCGCCCGGCGGCAAGAACCGCAAACGCTTCCTGGTGAACGTGCGCGACGCCGCCACGCTCACGCTCGAGTCGCCGGTGATGCGGCTGGCGCTGCGCGACGACGTGCTCGCCGCGGTCAGCACCTATCTGGGGATGGTGCCGTTCTTGAGCACGATCAGCGTCTTCCATTCCGACACCGTGCCGGGCGATCCGACCAGCAGCCAGCTGCACCACTGCGACGGCGACGACGTGACACAGGTGAAGATCTTCGTCTACTGCAGCGACGTGGATCCGCCCTCCGGACCGCTCACGGTGCTCGACGCCGCCAGCAGCGCGCGGGTGCGGAAGGCTGTGGGCTATCAGTTCAGGCAGCGCCTCACCGATCAGCAGGTGGCCGGGGTGCTCGGGCCGGGAGCCGACCGGCCGATCCTCGGGCCGAGCGGAACCGCCGCGTTCCTCGACACCAGCCGCTGCTTTCACTACGGGTCGCGGGTGGCGCCCGACGCGCCGGCGCGGCTGGTGACCATGATTCAGTACCAGACGCCGTATTCGTTCATGCTCCCGCGCTCGGAGCGCGCGTCGTTGCCGTTCCGGCGGCTCGTCGTGTCCTCGTTGCCGCGCCTGCAGCGCCTGGTGCTCGGCGAGTGAGCGCCGTGCCGGACCGTCAGCGCCGGTCTTCGGCCTTGCGCGCGCGCCGGGCGGCGGCCAGCAGCGCCTTGTGGCGTTGCCGCTCCTCGGTGAGCCGCTGCACGCGGCGCAGCGCGGCGTCGGCAAAGGGGCGGAGGAGCGGCCTCAGCAGCCGTGTCCACGCGGGAGGCGGCACCGGTGCTGGCGCCGGCGCCGCGGCGATGGCTTCGAGCGCGGCCACCACGCGCGCCGTGGCGCTGGTGTCGGCGGCGTGCGGGCGCACGAAGCGCGCCACGAACCGCCGGCTGCGATCGGGATCGGCGTCGTGCCCGTCGAGCACGCGCCCCAGCTCCTCGGCGTGCGCGGGCAGCGAGCGGCTGGCACGGAGCAGTGCATCGGCGCCTTCGAGGAGATAGTGGAAGTGCACCGTCCCCTCCTGGCTCGCGGCGAACTCCGGCAGCAGCACGGTGAACACCGGCTGGCCGAGGATGGCCCCTTCGATCATGGCGCTCGTGTTCAGCCCCACCACCGCCGCCGCGTGATGCAGCGAGTCGAAGTAGCCGGTGCGCGACTCGGCGTCCACCGGCACCGCACCGGCCGGCGGCCAGCAGACGACGTTGTCGAGGCCGGAGAAGTCGATGGCCGCCCATTCCTCGCCGCGCTTGAAATGCGGGCGGATGAGGATGCCGCACTCGCGCAGGCGCTCGTGCCCGCTCTGCCGCAGCGCCCGCACCCAGCGCAGGACGAACTCGGGCTCCGGCGGGCTGCCCTCGAGCAGCGCCGAGCAGACATAAAGCACGATCGGACGATCGGCGCGCAACCCGACGCTGGCGCAGAACGTCTCGCGGCTCGACGACGGCTGCTTCTCGAACCACTCGTCGAAGACCTGCGCGCCGGTGACCGTGACGCGATCGGCGGGCACGCCGTGCAGGCGCACCGCCTCGTCCTTCTGGACCTCGTTCCACACGATCACATGCTCGGGCGTGAGATTGAGCTCGCCCTTGCTCGACAGGTGATCCCAGCTGGCGACGGCGAAGGCGTGGCGGACGCCGCGCTCGATGGCAGCCCGCGCCAGATCGATCTGCGCCGTTTTCAGCACCACGAGCGGCGTCAGCACCACGATGTCGGGACGCATCTCCCGGAGGTAGCCGTAATAGTCGCGTCCGGTGAGCGTGGCGCGCTCGAGCGCGTCGATGGCGCCGACGAGCAGGCGCCGGCCGAGCGCGCTGCGGCCGATCGGCGACTCGCCCAGCCGCACCGAGAGCGGCGGCGCCTTTTCGCGCGTGCGGGCGATCAAGCCGGGCGTGCCGCGGTAGACCGGATCGAGGAAGCGCAGGTAGAAGCGCGCCTGCCGCAGCCGCGTCGCCAGCTCGAACCACGACGCATGCTCCGGCATGGGAGTACGGGAGAGCCGCAGATTGGGATGCGCGTCCGCCAGCGCCAGCACCGACGGGGGCCACGACTTGTTGCGGCGATCCTCGGTGGCGAGCTCCACGGAGTGGCCGCGGGCCGCCAGGAGCCGGAGCACGGAATCGTAGTGGCGCACATACGACGGATTCCGTACGGAGAAGAGAACGTGCAAGCCCCCGTAGTGTACCCCCGGTGAAGATCCTCTTTTCGACGAGCAGCTACGGGTTCCTCCGGAACTTCCAGTCGTCGATCCGGCGGCTGGCGGAGCAGGGGCACCACATTCACCTGCTCGCGGAGCGCAGCGACACCGTGGACGGCCAGAAGATGGCCGACGCGCTCGTGGCCGAGCACCCGGATCGGATCACCGCGAGCTTCCTGCGTTCCAGTCGACACCGGCTGTGGCACACGCTCGGCACCGGCCTGCGTGCCTCGCTCGACTATTGGCGATACCTCGATCCGCGCTGGGACGACTCGCCGAAGCTGCGGGCGCGGGGGGCGTCGATGGCGCCGGCGTTCGCGCGCCGGCTGCCGGACTGGCCGATTCTCGGCTCGCGCGCCGCCCTGGCGGCGCTGACGCGCCTCTTCCACGCCATCGATCGGCGGCTGCCGCCGCCGGCCGAAGTCGCCGAGGTGTTCGCCCGCGAACGGCCAGACCTGCTGCTCCTCACGCCGCTCCTGTACTTCCGCTCGCACCAGGTGGACCACGTGCGCTATGCGCGGTCCGCCGGCGTCAAGAGCATCGTCGGCATCGGCAGCTGGGATCACCTGACGACCAAGGGGCTCATCCACGAGGTGCCCGACCGCGTGCTGGTGTGGAACGAGGCGCAGAAGCAGGAGGCGATCGACCTGCACGGCGTCCCGGGCGAGCGCGTCGTGGTCACCGGGTCGCAGGCTTACGACCACTGGTTCGACATGGGGCCGTCGGTGGATCGCGACGCCTTCTGCGCCCGCGTCGGCCTCGACCCCGCGCGGCCGATCCTGCTGTATCTCTGCTCGTCGTCCTTCATCGCCCCCTACGAGGCGGGCTTCGTGCGCTCGTGGGTCCAGGCCATACGCGCCAGCGGCGATCCGTGGGTGCGCAGCGCCGGCCTGCTCGTGCGGCCGCATCCGCAGAACGCCGAGCAGTGGCAGCCGGTGGACCTGGCAGCGGAATTCGCCAACGTCTCGGTGTGGCCGAAGGCGGGGATGAACCCGATCGGCGGCGCCGCGCGACACGAATACTTCGACTCCATGTACCACGCCGAAGCGGTGATCGGCGTGAACACGAGCGGCATGATCGAGTCGGGCATCATCGGCCGGCCCGTCTACGCGGTCCAGGTGACGGAGTTCGCCGCCACGCAGGACGGCACGCTGCACTTCCAGCACCTGAAGAACGTGGACGGCGGCCTGCTGCACCTGGCGGGCACGCTCGACGAGCACGTGGCGCAACTGGCGCGGATCCCCGTGGAGGGCGAAGCGGGCCGGCAGAAGGTGCGCCGCTTCATCGGCGGGTTCGTGCGCCCGCACGGACTGGACGTGGCGGCGACCCCGCGCGTGGTGGCGGCCGTCGAAGATTTCGCCGCGGCGCCGCCGCTCGCGCCGGCCTCGCCGCCGGCGGGCGCGCGGCTGGTGCGCGTCCTGCTGGCTCCGGTGGCCGTGACCCTGACGCTCACCACGATGGACCGGGTGAAGCGGCGCGCCGTGATTCTCCACTGGATACGCCCGGCCCGTCTGTTCGCGCGCGGCGTCTTCGGCCGGCTGGTCTATCTGGCGCGGCTGATCCGTCGTCTGCCCCGGCTCGGGTTCCGGCTGGCGGTTGGTGCCGTCCGTCTGCTCGTGGTGCGGCCGGCCCTCTGGGCGCGGCACCGGGCGAAGACGGCGCTGCACGCGTTCCTGGTGTGGCGCAAGGGCGAGACGGGGGAGGCCGGCTGACGCCGATGCGGCTGCTGTTCTCGATGCGGCATCTCGGATCGCTGCGGATGTACGACTCCGTGCTGCGGCAGCTCGCCGCGCGCGGCCACTCGATCGACATCCTCGCCAAGCGCCGCGACGTGCCCGGCACCACCGCTGCGCCTGAGACGGTGCTGGCCGACGTGCCGCAGATCCGCTGGATCTGGGAGGACACGCACGTCACGCCGTGGGTGGACCTGGGTGGCGCGCTCCGAATCTGGCTCGACTACCTGCGTTACCGCGGACCGCGTTACGCCAACGCGCCGCGCCTGGCGGAGCGGGTCGCCGAGCGCGTGCCCGCCGTGCTGCTGCGAGTCTCGAGCTGGCCGGCGTTCCGCTCGCCGCGCGGCCTGCGCCTGCTGACGGCCGCGCTGCGCACGGTCGAGCGGGTGCTTCCGCGCCAGCCGGAGCTCGACGCGCTGATGCGCGAGCATCGTCCCGACGTCGTGCTGCTGACGCCGCTGCTGCGGCTCGGCTCGTCGCAGATCGAGGTGCTGCGCAGCGCGCGGGCGCAGGGGGCGCGCACCGCGGTGTGCGTCGCCAGCTGGGATCACCTGTCGAGCAAGGCGCGCATCGCCGAGCTGCCCGATCGGGTGTTCGTGTGGAACGACACGCAGAAGGACGAGGCCGTGGAGCTGCACGGCGTGCCCGAGGCGAGCGTCGTCGTCACTGGCGCGCAGTGCTACGACGAGTGGTACGAACGGCGTCCGGTGCGAACCCGCGAGGCGTTCTGCGCCACGCTGCGGCTGCCGGCGGATCGGCCGCTCATCCTCTACGCGTGCTCGGCCTTCTCGCCCGCGACGCCGATCGAAGCCGCCTTCGTCCGCCGCTGGATCGAAGGCCTCCGCGCCAGCGACGATCCGCTGCTGCGTTCGGCCACCATTCTGGTGCGTCCGCACCCGCAGCGGCACGACGAGTGGAAGGAGGTCGATCTCTCGGATCTTCCAGACGTCACCCTCTACGGTTCGCATCCGCTCGACGAGCAGTCGAAGAACGACTACTTCGAGTCGCTCTACTACTGCACCGCGGTGGCAGGGCTGCTCACGAGCGCGTTCCTCGAAGCGTCGGTGCTCGGCCGACCGGTGCACGTGTTCGTGCCGCCGGAGTTCAAGGAGCGCCAGGAGGGGCTGATCCACTTCCACTATCTGCAGACGGTGGGCGGCGGTCTCTTCAAGGCCACCGAGTCGTTCGACACGCACCTGCGCGAGCTGGGGGCGTCGCTGCGGGCCGAGCCGCGCTCCGACCTCAACGCCGGGTTCGTGCGCGCCTTCATCCGCCCGCGCGGCCTGGAACGCCCGGCGACGCCGATCTTCGTGGAAGAAGTCGAGGCGTTTGCCACCTCGCCGGCGCCGGCCGGGGCGCGGGAGCCGCTCTGGGCGGGGCCGCTGCGCCTGCTGCTCTGGCCGGTCGCGCTGGCCGTGCATCGCGCCGTCGGCCGGGCCGAGAACCCGAGCGACCGTACGGTGATCGAACTGCAGCAGGCGCGCCGCCGTGACGAGCACCGGCGGTCGCGGGAGGCGGAGGCCCAGCGCAAGCAGGAGGCGCGCGCCGCGGCGCAGGCAGCGCGCACGCGCCAGGCCGAGGACGCGCGCGAGGCGGCCGCGCGCGAGCGACAGGCGCGGCTGGACGCCGACGCGGAGCGCAAGCGGGCGCTGAAGACGCAGCGCGAGGACGAGAAGCGGCGCCACCGGCGCGACAAGCGCCGCGCGGCGATCGTGGCGTCGATCAAGCGGCGCCTCGGAGTGCACTGACCCGGTGCGGATCTTCTTCTCGATGTGGCACCTTGGCTCGTTCCGGATGCACGAGCCGGTGATTCGCGATCTCGCCGGCCGTGGCCACGAGATCCACATCGCGCTCGGACGTGCGGAGGGGCTCGGCTGGGGCAAGGCGCTCGACAACCTGGTGGCCGACTGTCCCGGCGTGACGTGGAGCTGGCTGTCGCCGCCCACGGCGGCGTTCTGGGCCGAGATCGGCAAGACGATCCGGCTGTGGGTCGACTACCTGCGCTACTTCCATCCCGACTACGACGAGACGCCGAAACTGAAGGCGCGGGCCGAGGAACGGCTGCCGCCGCGGCTGGTGCAGATCAGCCACCGGCCGGCGTTCCGCGCCGAGGGATCGCGGCGCCGGTGGCTCGCCCTGCTGCGGACGCTCGAGCGCGCGCTACCGCCGGTGCCCGAGATCGACGCGGAGCTCCAGGCGCGCCGGCCCGACCTGCTCGTCGTGACGCCGCTCGTATACCTCGGCTCCTCGCAGTTCGAGGTGCTGCGTGCGGCGCTGGCCCGCGGCATCCGCACCGTGTACGCGGTGGGCAGCTGGGATCACCTGTCGAGCAAGGCGCTCATCCGCGACATGCCGCAGCGTGTGTTCGTGTGGAACCAGACGCAGAAGACCGAAGCGGTGCGGCTGCACGGCGTGCCACCCGACCGCGTCGTCGTCACCGGCGCCCAGTGCTACGACCAGTGGTTCGGCCGGCAGCCGGTGCGGTCGCGCGCCGACTTCTGCCGGCGCGTCGGGCTGAGCGACGACCGGCCCTATCTCCTGTACGTCTGCTCGGCGCTCTTCTGGGGCAGCCCGGTGGAAGCCGAATTCGTCCGCCGCTGGGTGCAGAGCCTGCGTGAAAGCCAGCATCCGGAACTGCACGAGGTCGGCGTGCTCATCCGTCCGCATCCCGCGCGGATGGACGAGTGGAACGCCATCGATCTGTCGCCGTTCGCGCACGTCACGCTCTACGGCTCCAACCCGGTTGACGACGCGTCGAAGGACGACTACTTCGAGTCGCTCTACTACAGCAGCGCCATCGTGGGGCTGAACACCAGCGCGTTCCTGGAAGGCGCCGTGGTCGGCCGCCCCGTGCACACCGTACTGCTGCCCGAGTTCCACGAGAACCAGGAAGGCGTCCTGCACTTCCACTACCTGCTCACGGTGGGTGGCGGCGTGCTGCAGACCGGGCGCACGTTCGAGCAGCACCACGACCGGCTGCTGGAGTCGCTGCGCCACCCGCCCGCCGCGCCGGGCGCGGAATTCGTGCGCGAGTTCATCCGGCCGGCCGGACTGGAGGTGCCGGCGACGCCCGTGTTCAGCGACGCCATCGAGGCGCTGCTGCGTGAGCCCACGCCGGCCCCGGTGCGGACGCCGGCCGTCTACACGCTGGTGCGAGGGGCGATGTATCCGGCGTTCAAGCTGCTGCGCGCGGTCTACGGCGCCGATCTGATTCGCGACGACTGGAGCCGCAAGGAGCGCGAACACCAGGAACGCAAGGCGGCGCGCGATCGTGCGCGCGAGGAGCGCCGGCAGCAGGCGGAAGCGGTGAAGGCCGAGCAGGTGCGCCGGCGGGCCGAGACCCGGGCCGCGCGCGAGGCCGCCGAGCGTGAGCAGCAGCAGGAACGCGAGCGCGCCGTGGCGGCCAAGGCCAGCCTGAAACAGGCCAAGGCGCGCGACAAGGAAGCGCGGGCGCGGCAGCGGCGCCGCGCCGAGGTGCGGGCCGGGCTCAAGCGCCGCGCGGCGCGGCTGTTCGAGCGGGTGCGATGACGATCCTCCTGCTGATGGATTCGCCCGAGTACCTGCGGTTCTACGACTCGGCGATCGAGGAGCTGGTGTCGCGCGGCCACGAGGTGGGGCTGGCGGTCAACAGCGGGCGGGCCAAGAAGCCGGTCGGTCTCGAGGGGCTGCAGCAGTACGCCGACCGGGTGCGCGTCCTCGGCGTGGTGCCGCAGCACGAGGGGCGCTGGGCCGGCGTGGCCGCCGGCGTCCGCGCCACGATGGACTTCGTGCGCTTCCTGCATCCGCGTTTCGCCGGCGCGACGGCGCTGCGCGCCCGCATCAAGCGCAAGGTGCTGCCGCGCGCCTACCACTGGCTCGACGCCATCCCGCGGCTCAGCCCGGGGCTCGTGCGGTGGGTGGAGCGCGGCCTGATGGCGCTCGAGCGCGCGATTCCGGTCTGCGAGCCGATGGCGGCGTGGCTGCGCGCCGAGGCGCCGGACGTGCTGCTGGTGTCGCCGCTCGTGGCGGCCGCCTCGGATCAGGTGGACTGGGTGAAGGCGGCGCAGGCCGCCGGCGTCCGCACCGCCGTCGGGATCGCCAGCTGGGACAACCTGACCA
This sequence comes from Vicinamibacterales bacterium, assembly GCA_036004405.1. Lineage (GTDB taxonomy): Bacteria > Acidobacteriota > Vicinamibacteria > Vicinamibacterales > UBA2999 > DASYRM01. The sequence continues at coordinate 27,714 of DASYRM010000139.1, read as the reverse complement.
ACAAGGGGCTGCTGCGCATCGAGCCGGACGCGGTGCTGGTGTGGAACGAAGCGCAGAAGCGCGAGGCGCACGAGTACCACTACATTCCCGAGGCAAAAATCGCCGTCACCGGCGCGCAGCTCTTCGATCGCTGGTTCGACCGGCGGGTGACGCGTGACCGCGCCGCGTTCTGCGAGCGGGCCGGCCTGCCCGATGACGGGCCGTTCGTGCTCTTCACCGGGTCGTCGAGCTTCATCTCCGAGTCGGGCGCCGAGGTGGCGTTCGTGCGGCGCTGGATTGACGCGCTGCGCGCCAGCGGCGACCCGGTTCTGACCGGCGTCAACGTGCTGATGCGGCCGCACCCGTACAACTTCCATCGCTGGGCGGACGAGCCGCTCGCCGGTCGGGACGGCGTCGCCGTGTTCCCGAGCGCGGGCTACAACCCGGTCGACGCCGACAACCGCGCCGACTTCTTCGACTCGCTCTTCCACGCCGCCGCGGTCGTCGGCATCAACACGAGCGCGATGATCGAGGCGGCCATCGTCGGCCGGCCGGTGCTGTCGATGCTGGCGCCCGAGTTCGCGGGCACGCAGGAAGGCACGATTCACTTCCACCACCTGCTCCCGGAGCACGGCGGGTTCCTGCGGATTGCCGCGACGCTCGACGAACACGTGGCGCAGCTCGGGGATCGGCTGCGCCACCCCGCCTCGAGCCGCGCCGAGACGGCCCGCTTCGTCGCGTCGTTCATCCGGCCACACGGCGTCGAGCGTCCCGCGACGCCGGTGTTCGCCGATGCGATCGAGCGGCTGGCGGCCGCGCCCGCCCCGGAGCCGCGCTCCGCGCCCTGGTGGGCGCCGCTGCTGCGGCCGGTCGCGCTGGCGCTGGCCGCGCCGGTGGCGCTGGTCGACAGTCTCGGGCGCAGCGAAACGCGCAACCGGCTGCGGCGCCGCGCCGACGGGGTGTGGCGGCGGACGCGCAAGAGCGCCGCGCGCACCACCGGGCTTGCCGCCGGGCGTGTGCGGCGGTGGCTGCAGACGGCGGGGAAGCGGATCAACCGGTCGCTGTTGCGGTTTCAGCGGGCGCGCGCGCGGTAGCGCGCCGCACCGGACTCAACGAGAACGGAAGCAGGAGACGTGCGAAAAGTCTGCATCTTCATCGGGTCGCGGGCCAATTACAGCAGCATCAAGTCGGTGATGCGCGCCGTGCGCGAGCATCCGGATCTGACGCTGCAGTTGATCGTCGGCGCCTCGGCGCTGCTCGATCGCTTCGGCTCGGTCGTGGACGTCATCGAGAGCGACGGCTTCACGCCTGACGCGCGCGTGACCATGATCGTCGAGGGGGAGACGCCGGCGACGATGGCCAAGTCCACGGGGCTCGGCCTGCTCGAGCTGCCGACGATGTTCGAGCTGCTCAAGCCGGACGTGGTGCTGAGCGTCGGCGATCGGTTCGAGACGATGTCGACGGCGATTGCCGCCGCCTACATGAACATCCCGCTCGCCCACACGATGGGCGGCGAGATCAGCGGCACCATCGACGAGAGCATCCGTCATGCCGTGACCAAGCTGGCGCACCTGCACTTCCCGGCCAACCGCGCCGCCGCCGACCGCATTGTCCGCATGGGCGAGCATCCCGACACCGTGTTCACGGTGGGCTGCCCGCGCATCGATCTGGTCAGCGAGATCGCGCGCGGCCACGACGGCATCCCGCACGCCGAGTGGCTCGACCGCGAAGGCGTCGGCTCGCACATCGACGTCACCAAGCCGTTCCTGCTGGTGAATCACCATCCGGTGACCACCGAATACGGGCGCGGCAAGGAGCACATCTGGGAGACGCTGATGGCGCTCCACGAGCTGAAGATGCCGACGATCATGCTGTGGCCCAATGCCGACGCCGGATCCGAGGACATCTCGACCGGCATGCGCACGTTCCGAGAGAAGCTGCAGCCGGAGTACATCCGTTTCTACAAGAACTTCCCGATCGAGACCTACGTGCGGCTGATGCTGTTGTGCGCCTGCACGGTAGGCAATTCGAGCGCGCCGATTCGCGAGGGGGCCTTCCTTGGCGTGCCGGCCGTCAACATCGGCACCCGCCAGGAAGGGCGCGATCGCGGCCCCAACGTGCTCGACGTGCCGTATGAACGGCACGCGATTCTCGACGCCATCCGCCGCCAGATCGCGCATGGGCGCTATGCGTCGGACTCGCTCTACGGCGACGGGGCGGCCGGTCCGCGGATTGCCGCCTCGCTGGCGCAGGCGCGGCTCAGCGTGCAGAAGCGCCTCGTGTTCACGCAGCCGGCCTGATGCGCGTCCTTGGCGTGATTCCGGCGCGCGGCGGATCGAAAGGCGTCCCAGGCAAGAACCTGCGCCCGCTGGCCGGCCGGCCGCTGCTCGCCTACACCGCCGAGGCGGCGCGGGGGAGCCGCCGGCTGTCGCGCGTGGTGCTGAGCACCGACGACGAGGCGACGGCCGAGGCGGGGAGGGCGCTGGGGCTCGACGTGCCGTTCCTGCGCCCCGCCGATCTCGCCGCGGACGACACGCCGATGCTGCCGGTGCTGGTGCACGCCGCCGACGCGCTCGCGCGGTCGGGGTTCGTGGCGGACGCGGTCGTGCTGTTGCAGCCGACGTCGCCGTTGCGGCGTGCGGCGCACATCGACGCCGCCGTCGAACTGCTCGAGGCGAGCGGCGCCGATTCGGTGGTCTCGGTCGTGGAGGTACCGCATCAGTTCAGCCCGGTGTCGGTGATGACGCTCGACGGTGGGCGCCTGACGCCGTTCGTGCCGGGGCCGCTGGTCACCCGGCGGCAGGACAAGCCGCGCGTCTTCGCCCGCAACGGCCCCGCCGTGCTCGCCACGAGGTATGCGGTGCTGGCGTCGGGATCGCTTTATGGGGACGACTGCCGTCCCCTGGTGATGGACGCCGAGACGTCGGTGGACATCGATTCACCGGCCGACTTCGACTACGCCGAATTCCTTCTGGGCCGCGTGCCCAGGCCGTGACACCGCCGATGAACATTCCGTATCGCCGATTCTCCGAGTACCAGCCGGTCGACATCGCCAGGCTGCGTCCGGGCGGCTCCTACAAGCAGCTGATCGAGAAGCGCACCCATCCGATCGACGAGCTGGTGCGCGTGCATGGGCGCATCCCGGACGAGCTGCTGCAGCCGCGCGCCTGCCCGACCTGCGGCAGCGGCGACGCGGCGCCCGAGATCGACAAGGACCACATGCACCTGGTGCGCTGCCGGGGCTGCGATCTGGTCTACACCAGCCCGACCTTCGACGAAGCGCACTACATGCAGGTCTACGCGTCGCAGGAGTACCAGGACATCGTGCACGACCTCGGCATCAAGAGCCACGAGTACCGGGTGGAACGCTTCGGCCGCGAGCGCGTCGGGATCATGGCCCGCCACCTCGACGCGGCGCGGCCGCGCTTCCTCGACGTGGGCTGCAGCACCGGCTTCGTGGTCGAAGCGGCGCGCGATGCGGGCTGGGAGGCCACCGGGACGGACCTCAACCCGTCGGCGATCGAGTTCGGCAAGACGCGCGGCCTCGACCTGCGGACGGTCGCGCTCGACGACGGCGGCTTCGAGGCCGCCAGCTTCGACGCGGTGTCGCTCTTCGACGTGCTCGAGCACCTGATCGATCCCGGCGCGACGCTGCGGTCGTGCGTGCGGCTGCTGCGGCCGGGCGGCATCGTGTTCCTCTACGTGCCCAACTACGATTCGGCGTCGCGGCTGCTGATGGGGAAGGACGCGCACTTCATCTGGCCGACCCATCACCTCAACTACTACACGCCGGCGACGATTCGCGACCTGCTGGCGCGGCACGGGCTCGAGACCGCCTACGTGGCCACCGAGGGGCTCGACATCGCGGACTACCTCTGGTACCGCCGCGAGGTGCACGGCGCCTCGGACGCCGGCGTCGAGCCGATCGCCGACCTGCTGCAGTTCTTCATCAACGCCGGCGCGTACGGCAAAAACCTGAGAGCCATCGGCCGCAAGCCGCGATGAAGATTCTGTTCGCCGCGCTGCACCTCGCCTACTACCGCAACTTCGACTCGGTCGTCCGGGCGTTGGCGGCCGCGGGGCATGCGGTGCACCTGACGGGCGACGAGCCCGAGGGCATGGGCGGCCAGCAGCTGGCCGAGCGGCTCGCGGCCGAGTTCCCGGGACGTGTCACGTGGGATCTGCTGCCGTCGCTCGAAAGCGAGCCGTGGTTCGACGGCGCCCGCCGCCTGCGCGTCGCCCTCGACTACGTGCGCGTGCTCGATCGACGGTATCCCCAGAAGCTGCGGCTGCGCACCGAGGAGCGGACGGCGCGCATCGTGCGCGCGGCCAGCCGCCTGCCGCTCGTCGGGCCGGCGCTGACCCGCCGAGCGCTCATGCGGTTCGAGCGGCTGATGCCGCCGGGCGACGCGCTCGTGGCCTACCTCGCGGCGCAGGCACCGGACCTCGTGGTCCTGACGTCGCTGACCTACTCGCGCTCGCAGCAGCTCGACGTGCTCAAGGCCGCACGGTCGCTGAACATCCCGGTGGCGGCGGCGATCATGAGTTGGGATCACTTGTCGAGCAAGGCCCTGCTCCACGTGGTGCCCGACCGCGTCATCGTCTGGAACGAAGTCCAGAAGCGCGAGGCGGTCGAGATGCACGGCGTGCCGGCCGATCGCGTCGTGCTCACCGGCGCGCAGTGCTACGACCAGTGGTTCACTCGCGTGCCGGCGCGGAGCCGCGAGGCGTTCTGCGCCGCCATGGGGCTGCGGGACGACCGCCCCTTCGTGCTGTGGGTGCACTCGGCGCTGAGCCCGACGCCGGAGCCGCCCGAACCGGTGCTGGTGAAGCGCTGGATCCAGGCGCTGCGCGCCAGCGCCGATCCGCGGCTGCGCGAGGTGGGCGTGCTGGTCCGGCCGCATCCCGAGCGCCTGAAAGAGTGGGCCGACGTCAGCCTCGACGGCTTCGAGAACGTGGCCTTCCACGGGCGCAACCCGATCGACCGCGAAGCGCGCGACGACTACTTCGACTCGCTCTACTACAGCGGCGCGGTGGCCGGCCTCGTCACCAGCGCGTTTCTCGAGGCCGCGATCGTTGGACGGCCGGTGCTGACCTTCACGCTGCCCGATTACCGCATCCATCAGGAGGAGATGATCCATTTCCGCTACCTGATGGAAGTGGAGGGGGGCCTTCTGCACATGGCCCCCGACATCGACAGCCACCTGCACCAGCTCGCCGAAGCGCTGGCGCTCGGCGGCGAGCGCGACGAGCGCAACCGGCGGTTCGTGCGTGCCTTCGTGCGGCCGGCGGGCCTCGACGTGCCGGCGACGCCCGCCTTCGTCGACGCGCTCGCCGGGCTGGTAGCGGAAGGCGCGCGGCCCGACCGTTCGCTGGCCGCGTGGAGCTGGCTGCGCTCACCGGCGATGGCGCTGGCACGCGCGTCGCGCACCGGACTCGGCCGCTGGCTGATGAACGACCAGCGCACCGACGCGTGGGACGAGCATGCCGAGGAGACCCGGAAGGCGGTGGCCTCGCGCATCCAGGCCCGCGACGAGTGGCACCGCGAGAAGGCGCGTCGCAAGGCGCAGCGCTACCGCCGCGAGCTGGTGCTGGCGGTCGGCAAGAAGCTGCGCAGCTACTGGCGCCGGGCGCGGCACCGGACCGCGGTGACTTTCTATCGGGGGCTGTACGTCGCCGGCTTCAAGCGGGGAGGGCTTCCGGGTGGAGCAGGCAAGGACTAGAGGGCAGCGGCCCGTCGTGCTCGCGCTCGCTGCGCTTCTCTTCCTGGTGGCGCTGTCGTGGCGCCTGCTGGCGTTCTCGGGCTTCACCAACGATCACTACATCCATCTGGCGCGCGCGCAGCAGGTGGTGCTCGGCGCCTGGCCGGTGCGCGATTTCGTCGATCCCGGCATGCCGCTGATGTATCTGGTGTCGGCCGTGGCCTGGTGGCTCGGCGGCGGCACGATCGGCGCCGAAGTGCTGCTGGTGGCGCTGGCGTTCGCGGTTGGGGCGGCGTGCACGTTCATGGCCGCCCGACGGCTCAGCGGATCGCCGTGGCTGGCGACGGCGTTGACGCTGCTCGTGATCGTGATCTGGCCGCGCAGCTACAGCTACCCCAAGGTGCTGCTCTACGGCATCGCGGCGTGGGCGATTGTCGCGGCGGCCGACGCCCCGTCGGCGTGGCGGCGGTTCGGCCTCGCGGCGCTGACCGCGGTGGCGTTTCTGTTCCGTCACGATCACGGCGTCTACATCGGTCTCGCCGCGGCCTGCGCCATCGCGCTCGGCAGCGTCGAGCTCGGGCGCCAGCTGCTCGTGCGGCGGCTGGCCATCTTCGCGTCGACCGGCCTCCTGCTGGTGGCGCCCTGGCTGCTCTACGTCGCCTACTACCAGGGGCTGGTGGACTACTTCGCGTCCGGCATCGGGTTCTCGCGCGCCGAGGCCGAGAGCACCGTCATCCGGACGCTGCCGCGGATACAGGTCGACGCCGATCGAGGGCTGCTGTCGCTGCAGCCGCCCGCCCGGCCGGTGGCCCGGATTCTCTGGCGACCGGAGACGACCGAGGACTCGCGGCGTGCAATGGAACAGCGGTATGGTCTCGAGCCCGTGGCGGGCGGAGAGCCCGGCATCGAGTATCACCTGCGCGACGCGTCGCCGGCCGTGATCCAGGCGCTCGCCGACGAGCCCCTCATTGCCGGCAGCAGCGGGCTCGCCCGCGTCGAATCCTGGTCGCGTCTGGACGCCGCCCTCGCGTGGCTGTCGCCGGGGCGCATCCACATCGGCGACGGGATGCGGCTGCGCGACAACTCCTACGTCTGGCTGTTCTACGTGTTCTACGCCCTGCCGGTCCTCGCGGCGATCGTGGCGTGGCGGCGGCGCATGGCCGGTGCGCTGACGGTGGAAGCGGCGCCGGCGATCGGGGCCCTGATCGTGCTGGCGCTGGCGGCCAACGCCGGCCTCATTCGCGGGAACCTGGCGGTGTGGCTGCCCGACGCCATCGTGCCGGCCGTGCTGCTGCTGGCCTTTCTGCTGCCGCTCGCGTGGCGGGCGATGGCCGCCGGCCGCCGGCAGGTGGTGGTGCGCACGGCGGTCGCCGTTCTCATGGCCATGACCACGGTCGCCACCGCCGAGGCCGGCGACTTCCTGGAGCAGCTCGATCGCACCGACGTGAAACTCGGTCCGGCGGGCTTCGGCGCGCGGCTCGACGCGCTCGCCGCCGCGATGCGGGTGCGGCATCAGGACCTCGGGTCGGGCCCGAGCGGTGTCGCCCAGGGCCTGTCGCCGTTCTTCCGCTACGTGCAGCGCTGCACGGCGGCGGACGACCGCATCTTCATGTCGTGGTTCTATCCTGACGTCTTCGTGGCCGCGGGACGCGGATTTGCCGGCGGCCACGTGTTCCTGATGGAACCGTTCTATACCTCGGCCGGCGAACAGGCGCGCACCCTCGGCCGGCTGCAGCACGAATCCGTGCCGTTCATGCTCATCTTCCTCGACCGCGAGAGCAATTTCCGCCGGCACTATCCCGTGCTCGCCGCGTTCCTCGACGAGCGATACGTACGGATGGCCGACGTACCCGTGGTCGAGTCGAAGGGCGTCGGCGTATTCGTGGAGAAGGGCCGGTCCGTGCGCCACGTCGACGCCGAGACGCAGTGGCCCTGTTTCGTGTGATGCCGCGCGCGATCGTCCTGACCAGCACCATGCGCCGCCACCAGTTCGTGGCCAACACGCTCGCGTCGCGGCTCGAGGTGGCCGGGGTGTGGCAGGAGGAGAAGTCGTTCCAGCCGCTGCGCTACGCCGGCGGGCCGGAGGACGAGGCGGTGATCGAACGCCACTTCGCCGCGCGCGACACGTCGGAGGAGACGTTCTTTGCCGGCCACGATCGCGTCCACGCCCCCGCCCGCCGGCTGCCGCCCGGTGGGTGCAACGACGCGGCGGAAGTCGACGCCATGAAGAAGGCCGCTCCGGACGTCGTGCTGGTCTTCGGCACGAGCCTGCTCAAAGCGCCGCTCATCGAGGCGTTTTCCGGCCGCATCATCAACATCCACCTCGGACTCTCGCCCTACTACCGTGGTGCCGGCACGAACTTCTGGCCGCTGGTCAACGGTGAGCCGGAATACTGCGGGGCGACGATCCACTATCTCGACGGCGGTGTCGACAGCGGGCCGATCATCGCGCACGTGCGCCCGGAGCTGCGGCTCGACGATGGGCCGCACGACATCGGCAACCGCACCATCGTGGCGGCGGCGGAGGCAATGGCCGATGCGGCAATCGCCTTCGCCCGCGGCACCGTGCGGGGAGTTGCACAGACCGGCGGCGGGCGGCTGTATCGCCGCGCCGATTTCTCGGCCGCCGCCGTCCGTCAGCTCTACGACCACTTCGCGGCGGGTATGGTGGCCGCCTATCTGCGCGACAAGCCGGCCCGCGATGCCGCGTTGTCGCTGGTGACGATGGAGGCCTGCGCCCGGTGAGTGCCGAGACCTGCCTGGTCGTGATGTATCACTACGTGCGCGACAGCCGCGCCACGGCGTTCCCCGAGATCCGCGCGCTGGCGCCCGAGCTCTTTCGCGAGCAGCTCGACTGGCTGCAGGCGAACTACACCGTCGTCAGGCTCGCCGATCTCGAGGCCGCGCTCGACGGCCGCGGCACGCTCCCGGCCAATGCCGCGCTCCTGACCTTCGACGACGGCTTCGTGGACCATTTCGACACCGCGTGCCCGATGCTCGTCGAGCGGGGCTTCACCGGCACTTTCTTCCTGTCGCAGGACACCTGCGGCGTCTCCCCGCGGCTTCTGAACGTTCACAAGACGCACTTCCTGCTGGCGCGACTCGGCGCGGCCGCGTTCTCGCGCGCCGTGCTCGCCGAATCGGGGCTGGCGCGTCCGGCCGTGGACGGTCCGGGCGTCTTCGGCGCCGACCTGTGGGAAGAAGGCGACGATCGTGCGGTCAAACATCTGTTGAACTACGAGCTGCCGTTCGCGGAGGCCGACCGCGTGCTCGACGCGCTGTTCGCGCGCCACATCGGCGACGCGCAGGCCTTCGCCCGCAGCCTGTACCTGGACGCCGCGATGGTCCGCGAGATGGCGCGTCACGGCATGACCTTCGGATTCCACACGCGGTCGCACCGCATGCTGTCGCGTCTGGCCCCAGAGGAGCAGAGAGCGGAGGTCGCCGGCGGCGTCGAGTGGATTGGCGGCCTCACCGGGCAGGCCACGGTTCCGTTCTGCTACCCGTGGGGCGGCCGCCGGACCTACACCGCCGAGACGACGGAGATCCTGCGCGTGGCCGGGTATTCGGTGGCGTTCAACACCGAACGGCGCCGGCTGCGGGTGGCGGCCGACGGCCGCTACGAGCTGCCGCGGCTGGACACCCGCGATCTGCCGCCCTACACCGGAGGCGAAGAGGACGCGATGCTGGCCGCCGCGCCGTCCGAGGACGCATGACGCCGGTCGACCCTCGCACCGCCCCCGGCTACGACGCGTTCCTCCGCGCGCGCGACGCCGTGCTCCGGATGAAGCAGGGCGAGAGCGCCCCCGCCGGCAGCGCCGTCGACCCCAGCACCTACTGGAGCGAGGAGCTCGAGAACATCGACTACCTGATCGAGGCCTCGCCGCTCATCGTCCGGAAGCTGCGCCATCACGCCTTTCACATCACCGGCATCCGTCCGTACGACTACCGCTCGAAAGGCGACGGCCGGCGCGAGCACTTCGAGCAGCGTCTGCAGGCCCTGCGCGCGCTGGGCGGCGACGCCCTGGCCGTGCCGGAATCGCCGGCGCTCGGCGGCTTCGGCTACGACGTCGGCGGGCGGCTCTTCAACGTCGACACGATCAAGTTCTACGAAGTGCTGATCGGGATGGAGCGCGGCGGCGTCCTGCCGGCGCTGCGCGGCGTCGACCGGCCGGTGGTGTGCGAAGTCGGGTCCGGCTGGGGCGGCTTTGCCTACCAGTTCAAGACGCTCTTCCCGCGCACCACCTACGTACTGGTCGACTTCGCCGAGCTGTTCCTCTTCTCGGCGACGTATCTCGGCACCGTGTTCCCCGACGCGTCGCTGCTGTTCGTCGATCCGGCGGCGGCGGAGCCGCTCGCCGGCTGGCGCGACGCCGATTTCGTCCTCGTGCCGCACACCGCGGCGTCGCTGGTGTCGCAGCTGCCGCTCGACCTCACCGTCAACATGGTCTCGTTCCAGGAGATGACGGCGGCGCAGGTGCGCGGCTACGCGGCGCTGGCGGCCACGGCCGGCTGCCCGCTCCTCTACAGCCTCAACCGCGAGCGCTCGCCCTACAACACCGAGCTCGTGAGCGTGACCCAGGAGCTGGCGGAGCACTACCGCCTGACGGAAGTGCCGGTGCTCGAGACCGACTACACGAGCGCGATGAAGAAGCCGCCGAAGGCCACGCGGATGGTGGAGCGCAACGAGCTCGGCTACCGCCACGTCGTGGGACGGCTCGACGCGTCGGCCCGTCCGGGCGACTCCGCGGCGCGCGCCGCCGTCGGCGTCGTGCTCGGCATGACGCTCTATAACAACGCGGCGAATCTGCCCGAGGCGATCGAGTCGCTGCTGGCGCAGACCTGGACGCGCTTCACGCTGGTGCTGCTCGACGACGCCTCGAGCGACGGCACCGAGGCGGTCGCGCGTGCCTACGCGGCGGCCGATTCGCGCGTGCGCTACGTCCGTCACGATCGGCGCCGCGCCATGATCGCCACCTGGCACGAAGCGGCGGAGCTCGCCGTGCAGGCGGACCCCTCGGCGGTCTACTTCGCGTGGGTCAGCGATCACGATCGGTGGCACCCCCGCTGGCTGGCGCGGCTGGTGGGTGAGCTCGAAACCGACGCCGGCGCCGTGCTGGCCTATCCGATCACCCGCCGGATGGGGCAGGCCGGCCAGGAGCTCGAGAAGGGCCCGCGTCTTTTCGACACCCGCGGCGTCGACGACGTGCAGGAGCGGTGGCGCCGGTTCTGTCACGACGGCGTCGGCTCGGGCGACATGGTCTACGGGCTGATGCGCGTGGACGCGCTGCGGCGCGCCGGGATCTTCCGCCGGGTGCTGCGGCCCGACCGGCTGCTGATGACCGAGTTAACGCTGCAGGGCCGCGTCCTGCAGGTGCCCGAAGTGCTGTGGTTCCGACGCCAGTCGATGGGCACGAGCGTCGAGCGGCAGCACCGGTCGCTGGTGCTCGAGGGCGACGAGCCGCGCTGGTTTGCGTGGCCACCGTGGTTCCAGCACACGCTCGTGCTCTGGCAGGAGTATGCGGTGCGCGAGCCGCGGCCGCTGCCGATCTCCCGCGGCCGCTGGGCGCGGATGCTGGTGCGGTTCCAGCTGACGTATGGGTGGCGGCACTTCCGCAAGACGAGCGCGTCGCATGCGGTGGGCCGCGGCATCGACCACGTCGTCTTCGCAAAGAAACGACTCAAGCACCACTACCACCACGCGGTCTACCACACGCTGGTCGGGGCGCGTGCCGGGTGGGGGAAGGCGCGGCGGGTGGCGCGCCGCGTGGTCTACGAAGGGCTCGTGCTGACCCATCGCCTCGGGCTGCGCGGCAGCCGCGAAACCCGCTGACGTCGAATGAGAATTCTCTTCGCGATGTCGTCGCCGGAGTATCTCCGGTTCTATGACGAGACCGTCCGCGAGCTGGCCCGCCGGGGCCACGACGTGCGGTTGGCCGCCAGCATGGTGCGCGAAGGGAAGCCCGTGCGCTTCGACGTCATCGACGGCGATCCTCGGATTACGGTGGCCGGTCTGGTGCCGCCGCGGGCGGATCGGTGGAGAGCGCTCGCGACGGCCGTCCGCGGCACGATGGACTTCGTCCGCTACCTGCACCCCGACCTGGCCGGTGCGGCGCTGCTGCGTGCCCGGGTGAAACGCCAGGCGCTGCCCGCTGGTCTGCAGCGGCTGGATGGCCTCCGGTCGTTGGGGCCGGCCACGGTGCGGGCGCTCATGCGCGGCCTCGCGGCGGTCGAGCGCGCGATTCCTCCGGCGCCGCCGCTGCTCGCCTTCCTCGACCGCGAGCGTCCCGACCTCGTGCTGGTGTCACCGCTGGTCGAGCCCGCCTCCGATCAGGTAGATCTGGTGCGTGCGGCGCACGCCCGCGGCATCCGCACGGGTGTGCTGGTGGCGAGCTGGGACAATCTCACCAACAAGGGCGACCTCAAGGTCGAGACCGGCCTGGTGGCGGTGTGGAACGAGTCGCAGCAGCGCGAGGCCGTGCGCTATCACCGCGTGGAGGCGCGCGCGATTGCGGTCACTGGCGCGCAGCCGTTCGACCGCTGGTTCGACCGCGCGCCGTCACGGACGCGCGAGGCGTTCTGCCGCGAGGTCGGCCTGCCGGACGACGGCCCGTTCGTGCTCTTCACCGGGTCGTCGATCTTCATCGCCCGCGCCGAGGTCGAGATGCCGTTCGTGCGCGAGTGGATCGAGGCGCTGCGGGCGAGCGCCGACCCCGCCGTGCATGATCTCCGCGTCCTGGTGCGGCCGCATCCCTACAACGGCCGGGCCTGGAACCCGGATGTCTTCGCCGGCTTGCCGGGCGTGGCGGTGTGGCCGCGCGGCGGCTACGACCCGGTCGACGAGGCCAGCCGTGCCGGGCTCTTCGACTCGCTCTTCTTCTGCGACGCGGTCGTCGGCATCAACACCAGCGCGATGATCGAGGCGGCCATCGTCGGCCGTCCGGTGCTGTCGATCGAGACGCCGCAGTTCGCGGGGACGCAGGACGGGACGCTCCACTATCGCTACCTCCTGCCCGAGAACGGCGGGTTCCTCCGGGTCGCGAACAGCTTCGCGGATCACGTGCGTCAGCTCGGTGCGGTGTTGGCCGATCCGGCGGGCGCGCGGCGCGAGCTCCAGCGCTTCGTGCACGCGTTCATCCGGCCGCAGGGGCTCGATCAGCCGTCGATGCCACGCCTCGTCGAAGCGCTCGAACGCTACGGGGAGACGCCGGCCCCGGCCCCGGTTCGTGCAAGTCTCGCCGCGCGCGCCGGCCGAGTCCTGTTGGCGCCGCTCACGGCCGCCACCTCGCTGCTGCTGTCGCCGTCAGAACGGCGCAAGCGGGGCGCGGGGCCGAAGGCGGGGAAGACGCCAACCGCGGCGGCGGCCCGCGCCAGCGTGCCGGCCATCGTCGCCGTGGCCGCAGCCGCCCCGCTGGTGGCGGCGACGCTCCTCGTGGCCGGGTTCGTCGTCTCGGAGCTGGGCGGCCACACGCCGTTCGCGTATGCGCCGCCGCGCAACGCCGCCGAGGCGGCCGGCATGGGCATGGCGCCGGAGATCGTGCGTTTCCTGCGCCAGGGCGGCGACCCGCTGGCCGTGGTGGACGTGCGGCCCGAGATCATCTCCTCGGCCGTCACGCGGGTGACCGCCGGCGAGGCGGCGGTGTGGAGCCGCCGCGGCCGGCTGATCCTGCTGGTTCGCAGCCTCGGAGGCATTCCCGACGAGCCGACGCGCGCGCACCTTGCCTGCCTGGCGGCCGACATCGGCGCGGGTGAGGTGGTGGCCCAGCTGTCGCCGGACGGCGCGCCGTCGTGCCGCGCGGGCGAGACGCTGCGCGCTATCGAGGCGCGGTCGCAGTGATCGCCGCCGCGTCCGATGACCGGCGCTGGACCGGGCTCGCCTACGGATACGCGATGCTCGTGGCGGGGCTGCTCGGCTACTTCCTGATGCGCATTCCGATCCAGGTGTCGGACTGCTTCTCGGATCTGGCCAGCCTGCGCCAATCGATGACCGAGCTCGTGAGCGCCGCGCTGTGGCAGCACTCCTTCCTGCGTCCCGGGCGCTATGTGCAGCTGAAGATCGTCTACGAGCTCGCCCACGGCCAGTACCACTACGCCTTCCGTTTCGTGCACGTGGCGCACGTGCTGGTGCTCGTGGCGCTCTTCGTCCGCCTGGTGCGGCCGCGCTCGGCCGCCGGGCTGGTGTCGTTGCCGCTCGCCCTCGCGGTGCTCGTGGGCGGCCACACGTTTGCCGACACGCTGCGCGAGGCGTTCCCGATCAACCACTACCTGACCATCGTCGTGGCGTGTGCCGCCGCGGCCAACCTGTCGTTCGCGCCGCGGCAATGGTGGACCGATGTGCTGGCGGTGGCGCTGCTGGCGGTGTCGGCGCTGACGCTCGAGAGCGGCGTGCTCGTGTGGGTGGTGCTCGTAGCCGGAGCCATGGCCGGCCTGCGCGGCGTGTCGCGTCCCGGGCTGGCCGCCGCCACCGCCGTGCTCGCGCTCTACTTCGTGGTGCGCCTGTTCGTGCTCGACGTCGGCATGCCCACGCTCGCGGATCGCGAAGCCGGGTTCGGCTTCCGACGCTACGGTGGCGGCGAGCTGCACGAGATGTTCGGCACCGGCGTGCTGCCGTTCTACGCCTACAATCTCGGCGCCTCGCTGCTCGGGATGCTGGCCAGAGAGCCGCGCGACGGCATCTTCCAGCTGACCGCCAGCGTCCGGCGCGGCGGGCTCGACCTGCCGATGGCGATCGGCGCCGCGACGACGCTGCTGGCGTCCGTGCTGGTGCTCCACGCGGTGTGGACCCGACGGCACGTCTGGCTGGCCCGCCGCTTCGAGCGCGACGATCAGATCCTGGCGCTCTTCTGCGCGATGCTCGTGGCCAACGCCGCGCTCGGCTACGCCTATACCAAGGACGTGATCCTGGCGCCGGCCGGTTTCTTCTACGCCGGGGCGGTGTTCGTGGCCTGCCGCCGGCTCGTCGAGGCGGCGTCGGTGCGGCGCGTCGCGCCGTGGGCGGCGGCCTCGGTCTTGTTCGTGCTCTCGAGCGGGTGGGCGGTGCGCGCCGTCGGCATTCATGCGTCGCTGGCCGACACGGCGCTCGACGTGCGCAACCAGTGGGTCTACGTGGACGACTGGGTCGCGTCACGCCGTGTGCCGATGCCGCCGCCGGTGGAGGCGCTCAAGCAGCAGCTCTACGACGACGCGCTGCTGCGACACCCCGCCAGGCCGGTGCTGCTCGAACGGTGGACCGGACTCTTCGAGATGAAATGACGCCGCGCCCACAGACGGCTGCTGCCGCGTTCTGGCGCGAGCTGGCCTACGAAACGCGCCGCCACGCCGGCGACGAGCGCCTGCCGCTGGCGTTGCGGACGCGCCTGCGTGCGATCACGCAGCGCGCGCTGGGCCGCAGCGCCCGGCTGACGCCGGTGCCTGAACGCTACCCGCGACGCCGGGTGCGTCAAGCGATGACCGCGGCGAACGGCGGCGCGGGCGACCGCACGGCCCCGGTGGTGATCGCTCTGCGACAGCCGCTCGACTCGTTCGCGCCCGCGCTGGCGTTCCTGCGCGATGCGGGTTGGCGCCTGGTCGAGAGGCCGGAGCCCGACGCGGCGTCGCTGGCCGCGGCGCGGTTCGTCGTGACCGATGCCGTCGAGGTGCAGCAGGCGGCCGCCGAGGCGGGCAGGCCGTCGCTCGCCGTGAATCTGGACGACATCTTCAGCGGCTATCCGATTCATCCCGACGGCGTGTACGCCGTGCGGCACGCGATCGATCTCGACACCGGGCGCACGGTGCCGGTGGAGGAGCGGCTGACCGAGGGCTACTACCGCAATCTTCGCAACATCGGCTTCCGTCAGTTGAGCGCGGCGGAGATCCTCGACGCGGCGCGCGAGATGCACGCGGGCGTCACCGGCGTGTGGCAGGAGCGCGACGGCCAGCGTCGCTTCCGTGAGGGTGCGATTGCCGCGGGCACGCTGCTGGCGGCGCGGGTGCCGACGGTCGCGGTGTGGGGGCCCGACGATGGATTCATCGGCGACGGGCGGCTGGCGGCGTGTCAGGTGGAGGCTGCTGCGTGAGCCGCATCCTCTTCGTCATGCTGCACCCGGGGTTCGTCCGCTATTACGACGACGCCCTGACCGCGCTCGCCGCCGCCGGACACGACGTGCACGTGGCGTTCGAGATCACGCGCCGTAAGCTCGGCGAGGACGTCACCGCGCAGCGCCTGGCGCAGCGGTCGCCCCGGATCACGTGCGGCACCACGCCGGAACGGCGCGAGAGCGTCCGCCAGTTCCTGGCCCGCGCCGACCATGGGGCGTCGCGCAGCGGCCAGCGCCCGGCGCGGCGCTTCTCCCGACAGGCGCGGGAGGAGGCGTGGGAGAGCCTCGCGACCACCATCCGCCTGCTCGCCGACTACCTGCGGTTTTTCGATCCGGCGTTTCGCGACGCGGTGCAGCTGCGGGCTCGTGCCGAGAAGCGGCTGCCGCGGGTGTTCGCGTCGATCGCCCGCGGGGCCGTGGCGGTCGGCGCGCGCCCGATGGTCGCGGCGGCTCTTCGGGGCCTGGAACGGGTCATCCCGACCAGCGAGGCGACCATGGACTTCGTCCGCGATCGCCGGCCCGACCTGCTGCTCGTGACACCGCTCATCGAGCTGGGTTCACAGCAGGTCGACTACGTGAAGGCGGCGCGCGCGCTCGGCGTTCGCAGCGCGCTCTGCGTGGCCAGCTGGGACAACCTGACGAGCAAGGGGCTCGTCCGCGTGCTGCCCGAGCGCATCGTCGTCTGGAACGAGGCGCAGAAGCGCGAGGCGGTGTCGCTGCACCGCGCCAGGCCGGACCAGGTCGTCGTGACCGGCGCGCAGCTTTTCGACCGCTGGTTCGCGGCGCGGCCGACGCGCAGCCGCGAGGAGTTCTGCCGCGACGTGGCGCTGGATCCGGCGCGGCCGTTCGTGCTCTATCTCGGGTCGTCGATCTTCATCGCGCCGGACGAAGTGCCGTTTGCCGAGCGCTGGGTCTCGGCGCTGCGCCACGCGGGCGATCCCGCCGTGGCAAACCTCGGCGTGCTGGTGCGCCCCCACCCGGCCAATGCGCGCCAGTGGCGCACGTTCGATCCGGCGCTCGCACCGGGCGTCGCGCTGTGGCCGCCGATCGGGACCGATCCCAACGCCGAGGGCTTCCAGCGCGACTTCTTCGAATCGATGTACTTCAGCGAGGCGGTGGTCGGCATCAACACCAGCGCGCAGATCGAGGCGTCGATTGTCGGGCGGCCGGTCTTCACGATTCGCACGCCGGAGTTCGCGCACGCGCAGGAAGGGACGCTGCATTTCCGCCATCTGGTCGGCGACGGCGGGCCGGTGCGGGCCGCGGCTTCGCTCGACGAGCACGTCGCGCAGCTGTCGGCCCTGCTCCGCGATGGCCCGGGAGATGGCGCCGCCCGGCGCGCCTTCGTGCAGGCCTTCGTGCGGCCGCACGGTCTCGACAGGCCCGCCGTTCCGGTGTTTGCCGGCGCGATCGAGCGCCACCTCGCGTCGCCGCCGCCGGCGGGCCGGCTCGATCCGGCCTGGGTGGTGCTGACCCGCCCGGCCGGACTGCTGCTGGCGTACGTGGCGCGGGCGCTCGCCGAAGATCGTCCGCTGTGGGCGTATGCGCTGCGCCCGCCGCTCGCCGCGGCCGTTGCCCTGGCCGCGACCGGATATCGCGCGGCGGGTGCGGCACACGAGCTGCGGTCGGGCGGCCTCAAGCGGGCCCGGCGCGCCGTGTGGCGCGCATGGTACGAATCGTCGCGGCGCGTCTCGGCCTGGCGCCGCCGCACCTCGAGCACTCTCGTCAAACGGGCGCGGCACGCCGGTGGTGCCGCCAAGCGCGCGGTCCGGCGCCAGCTCTGACCACGTCTTTGCAGATGGCATGAAGCTACTGTTCTTCGCGCGGCACTGGTCCTACTTCCGCAACTTCGAGGCGGCGATCGACGCCCTCGCCGCCAAGGGGCACGACGTGCACCTGGCCGTCGATCGCGAGGAGTCGATGGGCGGGCGCCAGATGGTCGAGCGCCTCGTCGCCCGGCATCCCGACCGGCTTTCGATGGGCAACGCCCCCGGACGCGGCGTGGACGGCTGGTCGGAGCTGGCGCGGAAGATCCGGCTCGGGCTCGACTACCTCCGCTTCCTCGAGCCGGCCTACGCCAACACGCCGCACCTCGGTGATCGCGCGCGCGAACGCGCGCCGCAGGGCGTGGTGCGGGCGATGAGCGGGGCGCTCGGACGGTCGCCGGCCGCGCGGGGGCTGCTGCGCGCGGTCCTGCGCGGGCTCGAACGCGGCCTGCCGATCGACGGCGATCTCAAGCGCTACATCGCCGCGCGCAACCCCGACGCCGTGCTGATTACGCCGCTGGTGGACATCGGCTCTCCGCAGCTCGATCACTTCGCGGCCGCCCGCCGCCTCGGGATGCGCACGGTGCTTCCCGTGGGGAGCTGGGATCACCTGTCGAGCAAGTCGCTCCTGCGCGCCTGGCCCGACGCCGTGCTGGTCTGGAACGAAGTGCAGAAGGGCGAGGCGGTGCAGATGCACGGCATCCCCGCCGAGTGCGTCACCGTCACCGGTGCCCAGAGCTACGACCACTGGTGGGGGCGGGCGCCGTCGCGGTCGCGCCAGGCCTTCTGCGAGCGCGTGGGGCTGCGCGGCGACCGTCTCTTCGTGCTCTACGTCTGCTCGTCCCTCTTCCGCGGCACCGCCGACGAGCCGGAGTTCGTGCGCGAGTGGATCCACGCGCTGCGATCCAGCCCCGATCCGCGGCTGAAGGACATCGGCATCCTGGTGCGGCCGCATCCGGCCCGGCTGGACGAATGGCGGGACGTCGACCTCTCGGGGTACCGCAACCTGGCGTTCTGGGGCGCGCACCCGGTCGACGCCGAATCGAAGGACGACTACTTCGATTCGATGTACTACAGCGCTGCGGTGGCCGGGCTCAACACTAGCGCCTTTCTCGAAGCCGCGTGCGTCGGGAAGCCGGTGCACACGGTGCTGCTCCCCGGGATTTCGTCGCACAACCAGGAAGGCACGATCCACTTCCAGTACCTCCTCAACGTCAACGGCGGGCTGCTGCGCGTGGCGCGCAGCTTCGACGAGCACCTGGCGCTGCTCGCCGACAGCCTGGCGGGCGACGGCGGCGGCGACCCGAAGGCCGAGGCGTTTGCCGCCGGGTTCATCCGGCCGTTCGGGCTCGATCAACCGGCGACCCCGCGGTTCGTCGAGGCGCTCGAACGCGTGGTCGCCCAGCCGGTCCGGGGGCGCGCCGGCATCAGCCTGACCGGCTGGCTGTGGCGCATCCCGCTGTCGCTCGTGGCCGGCGTGCTCGCGCTGAACGTGCGCACGCAGCTGTGGCGCAAGCACGCGCGCAACCGCATCCGCAAGGAATACCGCGAGGTGCGCCGCCGGCTGCTGATCGATCTCAAGCAGTTCGCGGCGCGCGCGCTCGGCAAGCGGCCGCGCATCTTCGACGACCTGCCGAGCGGCGCCCTGACGCCGAAGCTGGGGCGGCCGCGTGATCCGGCCAAGCGGCTGGCCGGCTGGGACCTCGAGGAGGCGCGCGAAGCGCGCGAGCTGGTGACACTGCTCGGCCGAAGCGGCCGGCCCATCGTGGTCGGGCCGTGGCTGTCCGAGACCGGCTTCGAGCTGCTCTACTGGATCCCGTTCCTCACCTGGGCCAAGACCTACGGCAACCTCGACCCCGAGCAGCTGGTGGTGGTCTCGCGCGGCGGTGCGGCGCCGTGGTACTCGCACCTGACCCCGCACTACGAGGACGTGCTGCGCTACTACACGCCCGACGAGTTCCGCACGCGCAACGAGGAGCGCATCATCGCGCAGCGCGGCCGGCTGAAGCACATGGAGGTGTCGGACTTCGACAAGGACATCATCGCGCGGGTCACCGCCGAGCGCCGGCTGAAGGATCCGGTGCTGCTGCATCCGTCGGAGATGTACCGGCTGTTCGAACCCTTCTGGTTCCAGCGCGCGCCGATCACGCTCGTGGAGGCGTTCACGCAGTTCGTCACCATTCCGCCGCAGGAGCCGTGGGCGCAGCGGCACCTGCTGCCCGAGCGCTACGTGGCGGCCAAGTTCTACGGCAACTCGGCGCTGCCCGATACGGCGGAGAACCGCGCCTTCATCGCCGCGTTCCTGACCGAGCTGACGCAGCACGTCGACGTGGTGCTGCTCAACACCGGCGTGCGCTTCGACGATCACGAGGACATCCCGCCGCAGGTGCGCGGGCGTCTGCACTCGGTCGAGCACCTGATGCGCCCCGAGGACAACCTCGCCGTGCAGACCCAGATCATCCGCGATGCCGAGGCGTTCGTCGGCACCTACGGCGGCTTCTCGTATCTGGCCCCGCTCTGCGGCACCGACACTCTGGCGTTCTATTCCCACCCGACCGGGTTCCGCTTCGACCATCTCGAAGTGGCCAAGCGCGTGTTCTCGGGGCTGCGCGGCGGCGCTTTCGTCGAGCTCGACACGCGCGCGGTCGACGTGGTGGCGCTCGGGTTCGGCGGACGCCTGCGATCGACGGTGATGAGCCGGTGATGACCAGCGATCGCGGCGCCCTGGCGCGGCTCTCCATCGTGGTGCCGATCTACAACGAGCTGGAGGTCGTGCCACAGCTCGTCGATCGCCTGACGCGCGCCCTGGATGGCGCCGGCGCCGGCGCCTGGGAAGCCATTCTGGTGGACGACGGCAGCGCTGACCGCTCGTTCGAGGCGCTGCGCGAGGCGCACGGCCGCGACCCGCGCCTGAAGGTCGTGCGGCTGGCGCGCAACTTCGGCCATCAGGTGGCGATCAGCGCCGGCCTCGAGTACGCGTCCGGCGACGCGGTCATGATCATGGACGGCGACCTGCAGGATCCGCCCGAGCTGGTGCCGGAGTTCGTCCGGCTGTGGCGCGACGGGTGGGACGTGGTCTACGCCGTACGCCGCACCCGCCAGGAGGCCTGGATCAAGCGCGTCGCGTATCAGCTCTTCTACCGGCTGCTGCGGATGCTGGCCCGGCTCGACATCCCGCTCGACAGCGGCGACTTCTGCCTGATGGACCGCTGCGTGGTCGACGTCGTGGTGCGCATGCGCGAGCGCAACCGGTTCGTGCGCGGCCTGCGCACGTGGGCCGGTTTCCGCCAGACCGCGCTCCCGTACGACCGCGATCCGCGCGCCGGCGGCGCGCCCAAGTACACCTTCCGGCGGCTCGTCCACCTGGCGCTCGACGGCATCGTCGGGTTCAGCTATTTCCCGCTGCGTCTCGGGACGCTGCTGGGGATCGGGGCCGCCGCGGTCAGTTTTCTCGGCATCGTGTTCGTGCTCTACCTGCGCCTCTTCACCGACCGGTCGATTCCCGGCTTCGCGTCCACCGCCATCATCATCCTCTTCCTCGGCGGCGTGCAGCTCTTCACGCTCGGCCTCATCGGCGAGTACGTGGGGCGGATCTATGACGAGGTGCGCCGGCGCCCGCTCTTCGTCGTGCGGGAGCGGGTCGGCCTGCCGGATGCCAGCACGACCGAGGCGGGGTGGCGGCGATGACGCGAGCGGCGGCGCTCCTGGAGGCGCTGCGAGGGGTGCGGCGGCCGTTGCGCCGGCGCACCCGGGAGCGCAAGCGGTTGGCCGAGCAGGCCGAGCTCAATCAGCTCGAGTGGCAGGTGGAGCGCGAGATCGAGGAGATCGTGTCGCGCGGGCGCACGCTGGTTGTCGGCCCGTGGCTCTCGGAGGTCGGCTTCGAGACGCTCTACTGGATCCCGTTCCTGCACTGGCTGAAGGCCGCGTTCCGGCTCGAGCCCGATCGCCTGGTGGCGGTGTCACGCGGCGGCGTGGCCGGCTGGTACGCCGACCTGGCGTCGCGCTACGTCGAGATCTGGGACGACATGGAACCGGCCGAGTTCGCGCGGCGCAACGCCGAGCGCGGCGTCACCAAACAGTACGAGCCGTCGCCGCTCGATGCCGCCATTCTCGACACCGTGGCCCGGCGTCTGGGCACGCGTGAATTCGACGTGATTCATCCCGGCCTGATGTACCGGCTATTCACGCTCTACTGGTCCGGCAAGCGCGCGATGGGGTTCGTCGACGCCCACGTGCGCTTCACCCGCCTGACCTCACCCGCCTTGATCGATCCGGCGCTGCTGCCGCGCGAGTACGTCGCGGTGAAGTTCTACGCCGCTCGATCGCTGCCAGACACGCCCGAGGTGCGCGACTATCTTCGCGGCCTCGTGGCGTCGCTATCGGCGCAGGTGCCGGTGGTGCTGCTCGACACCGGCCTCGTGCTCGAAGACGACCACGCCGACTACGCGCTTGCCGGCGCCGGCCAGGTGATCAGCGCCCGGCCGTGGATGACGCCGCAGAACAACCTCGGCGCGCAGACGCAGATCGTGGCGGGCGCGCGCGCATTCGTCGGCACCTGCGGCAGCATCGCCTGGCTGGCCCCGCGGCTCGGCATCGACACCTCCGCGCTCTTCATCGACCCGAAGTGGCTGCACGCGCACCTGGCGGTCGCGATGCGGGGGTACCACAAGCTGGGCGCGGGCCGCTTTGCCGTGGCGGACCTGCGGGCGCTGCAGGTCCTGCCGATGCCTGGTGCGCTGGGCGCTCGATGAGCGCGGTGGTGGCGTCGCCGGCGTTTTCGGTGGTGGTGCCGGTCTACAACGAAGCCGCCGGCATTGTCGACACCGTGCAGCGGCTGACGCGCTATCTCGCCGGCACCGCGCTCTCGTGGGAGATCGTCATCGTGGATGACGGCAGCGCCGATGCCACGGCCGCCACCGTGGAGTCGCTGGCGGCCTCCGATCCGCGCGTCCGGCTGGTGCGCGGCGGCCGGCACGGCAAGGGCGCGGCGGTGCGCCGCGGCATGCTCGAGGCGGCGGGCGCGTGGCGGTTCATGGCCGACGCCGACCTGTCGATGCCGCCGGCAAACATCGGGCGCTTCTTCGCCGTGCTCAAAGGGGCGCCGCCCGCGCCGCACGTGTTGATCGGGTCGCGCGAGGCGCCCGGGTCCGAGCGCGTCGGCGAACCGTGGCGGCGCCATGTGGTGGGCCGCGCGTTCAACCTGCTGGTGCAGGCCGTCGTGCTGCCGGGCATCCAGGACACGCAGTGCGGCTTCAAGCTGTTCAGCGCCGAGGCGGCGGCGGCGCTCTTCCCACGCACGACGATCGACGGCTTCGCATTCGACGTCGAAGTGCTGACGCTGGCGCGGCGAAGCGGGTACGGCGTGCGCGAGGTCGGCATCGAGTGGCACTGCCGGCCCGACAGCCGCGTGAGCGCGTGGCGCGGCGCGGCCGCGTTTGCCGACATCCTGCGCGTGCGCTGGAACGCCTGGACCGGCCGCTATCGTGGGATTCCGGCGCCCGCCGCGTCGGGACCCGCCGAGCTCGAACGTGTCTGCTGCTAGGGCCCGCGCCTGCGTCTTCGCCATGGCGGCGCTGCTCGCCGTGACGATGGCCTACGACGTGTGGCGCGTGCCGGTGCAGGTGTACGACTCGCTCATCGAGATTCTCGACGCGCAGCGGTCGCCGTCGGTGGCCGCCTCGTTCCGCGGCAGCCTCGACGGTGCCGCGTATCTGCGTCCGGCGCGCATCGCGCAGATCAAGGCGATCTACGACGTGTCGGGCGGCCACCTGCGGGCCGGCTACCGCGGGTTCCACGTGGCGCTGCTGCTCGCCTTCTTCTGGCTCTTCGCGCGCGCGCTACGCGTCGAGTCGGGCCGCGACGCGGCGGCGGCCGTCTTCGCGCTATCGGTCGTCACCGGGCTGCACACGTTTCCGAGCTTCATGCGCGAGGCGTTTCCCATCAACCACTTCCTCGAGATCGCCGTGCTCGGCCTGGCGGCCCTCAACCTGGCGCAGTCGCGCGGCGGATGGTGGGCCGATGCCGCCGCGGCGCTGGTCTTCGCGCTCGCGGCGCTGACGCTCGAGTCGGGGCTGCTCGTCTGGGTGGTCGTCGCCGCGGCGTGGGCGAGCGGCTGCCGCGGCATCTCCACCCGCGGCGTGGTGCTGGTGACGGCGCTCCTGGCCGGCTATTTCGTCCTGCGACTCGAAGTGCTGACCGCCAGCGTGCCCTCGCTCGCCGAGCGGAGTTCGGGGTTCCTCTTCGACCGGCTCGAGCCGGACGAACTGCAACGCCGCTTCGGCGACGCGCCGCTGGTCTTTTACGCCTACAACGTCGGCACGTCGCTGCTCGGCGTGCTGCTGTCGGAGCCGCGCGACGGAGTGTTCGCCGCGGTGCGCTCGTGGCTCGACGGCGATGTGCTGCCGCGCACCTACGTCGCGCTGACCTCGTCGGCGCTCACCAGCGCGCTCATCGCGTGGGCCCTGTGGCGGCGCGTCCGGCAGGGTGGCCCGCTCGACGCGGCGGACCGGCTGACGCTCGTCGCCGCGGCGGTGATCCCGGCCAATGCCGTGCTCGCCTTCGCCTATACCAAGGACGAGATCATGGCGTTTGCCGGCGTCTTTTACGCGTTTGCAGCGTATGCCGCCGCGCGCGTCGCGATCGCACGGGCCGGCACGCTGCGGCGACCGGGCGCAGCGCTCGTCGCCTCGCTCGTGCTCCTGACGATCGCCTCGCTGTGGGCGATCCGCAGCGTGTCGGTGCATCACGTGATGAGCCGTCAGGCCTTCCGCGTCCGCAACGACTGGGTGGAAGCGCCGGCGTTCCTCCGCTCCGAAAAACGCTGGCCGGCGACGCCGGCCGGCGTGGCGCTCGTCGAGTCGCTGCGCACGCAGGCGCTCGACGCCCCGGTGCGCAACCCGCAGCTCGTGTCCGAGTGGAACAACCGCTGGTTTGGCGACTAATGCCGAGCCGCCTTCCCGCGCTCGCGCTCGCGATTCCCGGCATGGTCGTCGCCCTCGGCTCGGCCGGCCTCGGGCTGATGACCCTGGCTGGAGTGAATCCTTTCTGGTCGGAACAGCCCGTGAATATATCCGAGGCGGCGGCGCTACGGGACTCGGCCACGGTGTTACGGCTGATTCAACGCGGCGAGGATCTTGCACCCGCGCATCGCGTGCGCGCCGGCGTGCTCTTCGATCGCGCCGTCACGCTGACGCCGGTCGAGGCCGCGGTCGCGGCGCGCCGCGCTGAAGTGGTGGACGCGATCCTGTCGTCTCGGCGACTCGAAGCGACCGACTGGCAGCGAGCGTTCTGCGTGGCAGCCGCCGCGCCGGACGAGGACATTCGCGAGGTGGTGAATGCGCATCGTCCCGCTGACGCAACCGATGCCGACTGCGCCGGCTACACCCGGCCATGGTAGACGGTCTGCCGTGGACCATGCCCTGGACGGGCAGACCCCTGAACGGCTGGACCGTTGCGCGCGCGGCGCTGTTCGCCGGCGCCTTTGGCGTGGTGTGGCGATACTTCACGTTTACCGGCTTCAACAACGATCACTACGTGCACGTATCGCGTGCCCAACAGATGCTGCTCGGTGAGCTGCCGGTGCGTGACTTCACCGACCCGGGTATGCCGCTGATGTACGTGGCCTCGGCGGCGGCGCGGGTCGTGGCCGGTCCGGCGCTCGGCACCGAGTGGGCGCTCGTCGCCATGGCGATCGGGCTGGCCGCCGCGGCCACAGTGGTGGCCGGTGCGGCGCTCGCGCGGTCGGCGGGCGTGGCGCTGGCCGTCGCTGTGCTCGAGGTGATAGCCAACCCACGATCGTTCAGCTACCCGAAGCTCGTGCTCTACGCCTGGGCGGCGGTCGCCATCGTAGCCACGGTGGCCGGCCCGACTCGCGCGCGCGGCGGCATGCTGGCGGTCACGATTGCGGTGGCGTTTCTCTTCCGCCACGACCACGGGCTCTACATCGGAGTGGCCGCCGCGGTGGCGCTCGCCATCGCGTTGTGGCCGCAGGGCCCGCGGAAGGCGCTGCTTGGCGTCGCCGGGTTGACCGCGGCCGTCGCCCTCCTTTTGGCGCCCTGGGCGCTCTTCGTCGCCGCCAACGGCGGCCTGCTCGAGTACTTCCGCTCCGCGCTCGACTTCTCGCGCATCGAGGCGGGCTCGACGATGCTGAGCGCCTGGCCCGCGCTCGACTGGTCCGAGGCCGGCAGCGCGCGCGACAACGGCATCGTCGTCCTGTTCTACCTGTTTCATCTGCTGCCGCTCGCGTGCTTCGCGCTGGCGGCGAGCCGCGCGCGCCGCGGTCTGGAGCGCTGGAGGGGCGAGACGGCGGCGGTGACGGCGCTGGCGGTGATGGCCATCCCCGTCAATGTCGGGTTCCTTCGCGATTCGCTGCCGGGCCGCTGGCCGGACGCCGTGGTGCCGGCGGCGCTGCTCGGGGCGTGGCTGATCGGGCTGTCGTGGCAGCCACGCCGCGCGCTGTGGCGCCTGGCGGGTATCGCCGCCGCCGTTGCCGGTGTGGGCGTGGTCACCACCGCGCTGTGCTACGCGGCTGAGACGCGCGAGCAGCTCGGACGGAGCGGCGTGCTTTCAGGCTGGGGGTCGGTGCAGGCACGCGCGGCCGACTTGTGGGAACGGCTCCAGAAGCGGCTGCCCGAGCGCGACCACGTCCCCAGCCGCTATGCGGGCGCCCTCTTCCCGTTCATGGCGTTCCTCGATCGCTGCACGACGACGAACGACCGGCTGTGGATGACCGGGCTCTTCCCCGAGGTCTACGTCCTGTCGCAGCGCGGTTTCGCCGGCGGCCAGCAGGCGTATCTGCCCGGGTACTACTCGACCGACGCCGAACAGCGCCAGACCATCGACCGGTTCGACCACCAGTCGGTGCCCTTCGCGGTGCAGGTGCTCAGCATCGAGACGCAGTTCCGCGACCGCATGGGGCTGCTGGCGCAGTACCTCGACACCAACTACGAGCCGATCGCCCGCATCGAGGTCTCGGAGACGCCGGGCGTCGAGCTGTACGTGCGGCGCGGGCGGAGGCCGGGTCACATGGATCGCGAGACCGGATGGCCGTGCTTTCGCTGAATGGCGCCGAGGCGAGCGCTCCGGCCACGACGTTCCGCTGGCGTTACGTCGCGATGGTCGCGCTGCACGGCCTCTTCGCGGCGGCAATCTTCGTGCTGCTGATGGAGACCGGTGGCCAGATCACCTACAACGAGGGCATGGGCTGGGACGGTGCGTACTACGCGGCCATGACCAGCGATGGGCTGGCGTCGGGTACGGCGAACACCGCGCTGCGGCCGCTCGTGCCGTTCGTGAATCGATGGGCCTACGCGGTGCTGGGGAACGCAGTCGCCGCGTTCCAGCTGATGAACGTGATCTATTCGGCACTCTTCGCCGTTGGATTGGCGCTGCTCCTCGATGCCTACGGCGCCCGCCCGGTCGCGCGCCTTTTTTTCGTGGCCACGGCCGCTGTCAGCATCGCCACTGCGCAGATGATGGCCTTCTATCCGGTGCTCATCGACCTCGGCGCCTACGCTGCAATGACTTTTGCGATCGTGCTCGTGCTCCGCGGGTCGAGCCTGGCGGCAGCCATCGCGTGTGTGGTGGCCGTGCTGAGCCGCGAATTCGGCATCGCGGTGGTCGCGTTCGGCCTGGTCCGTGGCGTCCGGCAGCGCGTCCCGTGGCTGCGTCTCCTCGCGACGTATGCGCCGGCCTGCGCCGTGTTCGTGCTGCTGCGTGTCGTGATCTCTTGGGCCGATCCACGTGACGCGTCGCTGGAGCTGGTGACCGCCGAGCGCCTCGCCGGCAATCTCCGGTTCTGGCAGGACCCGCTCTTCGCCGGCCTCTTCCTCTACTTCCTCGTCACCGTGCTCGGCGGCGTGAGCCTCGCCCTTGCCAGTCGCCCCGGAGCGTGCCTGCGGGTCTTGTGGAACGAGCCCGAGTGGCTGGCGTTCACCGGCCTCGTGCTGGCGGCGACCGCGGTCGGCAGCGCGGATCTCTGGCGCTATCTCGGCTTCCTGACGCCGGTCATGGCCGTTCTCTTCGCGCGGCTCGAGGCGGGCTGGTCCGGGTGGCGACGGCCGGTGCTCCTCGCGCAGAGCGTCGGCGCGACCTGGCTGACGCAGCGGCCCTTTGGCGCCATGGATCTTGGCCGCTATTTTCGCGACTGGTTTCCGTACTATGTCGTCATCGATCAGCTGCCGCGCGGCGTGC
>DASYRM010000138.1:0-3878 GCA_036004405.1 Vicinamibacterales bacterium | reverse complement strand
TGCTCGCTGGTTGGCCAGACGCCGTCAGTGTGGTCGGTGACTCCCGAGGGCAGAGTCGTGGCCGCGACCTCGGATAAAGTGTGGAAGGTTGGAACGCGCCAAGTCATTCGGGTAAGGCTCGCCAATGGAATGACAGTCCGTGCAACCGGTGAGCATCGGCTACTCGGCATTGATGGGTGGCGACGCGTTCATCAGTTGAAGGTTGGTGATGCGCTCGCGGTCGCGACGACTCTTTCTAGATCCGGCGCGCACACGCAGGAGCGCGCTCAGGCTGGGCGAGCAACTGCTGTCGCGCTTCTCGACGAACCGTTCGATCGAAATCCTCCAACGGTTGAATGGGATCGAGTCGTGGCGCTCGAGCCTGCCGGCGACGAAGACGTGTACGACCTCACGGTGCCAGGCCCCTCGTGCTGGCTGGCGGACGGCATCGTCAGTCACAACTCGGGCGCCCTGGAGCAGGACGCGGACCTCGTCGTGCTGATCTATCGCGACGACGTTTACAACAAGGATCCCAACAACCCCGACGCAGGCACGGCGGAACTGATTCTCGCCAAGCAGCGCAACGGACCCACCGGCGTGGTGAAGCTGGCGTTCCTCCGCGAGCAGACGCGCTTTGCCAACCTCGCGCCGGGCGGCGGCGGGTAGCGGCGGGCGATGGTCCGCAGCACGGTGGCGCACGTCGATCTGGCGGCGCTGCAGCACAACTTCACGACCATCCAGAGCTTCCTGCAGCAGGACGGCAGCCGCACGCCCCCAGACGTCATCGCGGTGGTCAAGGCCAACGCCTACGGCCATGGCGCGGAGCGGGTGGCGCTGGCGCTCGAACAGGCGGGCGCGGCCATGCTGGCGTGCGCCGACATCGAGGAAGGCGTGGTGCTGCGGCGCGCGGGCGTGCGCGTGCCGATCCTGGTCTTCGGCGCGCTCAGCGTCAGCGACCTCGATGGCGTGTTCGAGTTCGGGCTGACCCCGACGATCTCGAGCCCGTCGGGGGCCAAGGCCGTGCAGGCGGCGGCGGCGAAGCGCGCCGTCACCATCGGTTATCACCTCAAGATCGATACCGGGATGAACCGGCTCGGCTTCCGCCACGACAACGTGGGACGGACGCTGCCCCCGGTGCTGGCGAGCCCGGACCTGCGACTCGACGCGGTGTTCACGCACTTCGCCTCCGCCGACCTGCCCGAGAGCACCCTGCTCGACGTGCAGCGCGAGCGGTTCGAACGCGCCGCCGCGGTGGTGGATGGTCTGGCCAAAACCACGGTGCGCCGCCACGCCTGCAACAGCGCGGCGATCCTGCGCGACTCGCGCGTGTGGTACGACGCCGTGCGCCCAGGGCTTCTGCTCTACGGCATCGTGCCGCCGCCGCTGGCCAGCACGATTCCGCTGCGTCCGGTGATGTCGCTCACGAGCCGCGTGACCGCGGTGAAGGGGGTGCGGCCGGGCGAGGGCGTGGGCTACGGCTGGCGCTTTCACACCGACACGCCGCGATCGATTGCGGTGGTTCCCGCCGGCTACGCCGACGGCCTCGACGCCCGCCTGGGCGGGCGCGGCTCGGTGCTGATTCGCGGCCACCGTTTGCCGGTGGTGGGGGCCGTGTCGATGGACATGATCACCGTGGACGTCACCGGCCTGGACGATGTGTCGCCGGGCGACGAGGTGGTGATCCTCGGCGCGCAGGGCGAGGAATCCTGGCAGCGCATCGACGCGCGCGAGATGGCCGCGTCGATCGGAACGATTCCGTGGGAGATCGTCTGCCGACTCGGGACCCGTGTGGAGCGACAATACGAGTCATGAAGGCGCCGAAGATCGTGTTCGTCTGTCAGGAGTGCGGCGCTCAGGCCCCGAAGTGGATGGGCCGCTGCACCGAGTGCGGCGCATGGAACTCGCTGGTGGAGGAGCGCGCGGCGGATCCCGCCGCCGGCCCGGCGGGCGGCCACCGCTACGCGCAGCTGGGCGCGGCGAGCACGGCCAAGCTGTACAGCGAAGTCGAGGCGGCGCACGCCGAGCGGCTCTCCACCGGCATCGACGAATTCGATCGCGTCCTCGGCGGCGGCATCGTGCCCGGGTCGTTGGTGCTGCTTGGCGGCGAGCCCGGCATCGGCAAGTCCACCCTGCTGCTGCAGGCGGCGGCACACTTTGCGCGGGACCACGGGCCGGTGCTCTACGCATCGGGGGAGGAATCCGAGCACCAGGTGAAGAGCCGGGGCGACCGTCTGGGCGTAGGACAGGCGCCGCTCTACCTGTTGTCCGAAACGTGCATCGAGCGGATCTTGGAGGAAATCGCGCGCCTCAAGCCGTCGCTCGTCATCATCGACTCGGTGCAGACGGTGTGGTCGGCCAAGTTCCAGTCGGCGCCGGGCAGCGTCGGGCAGGTGCGCGAAGCCGCCACGCAGTTCCTCTTTGCCGCCAAGGGCCAGAACGTGCCAACCATGCTCGTGGGACACGTCACTAAAGACGGAAGCCTGGCGGGTCCGAAAGTACTTGAGCATGTTGTCGATACCGTGCTGTCATTCGAAGGGGAGCGGCACCACTCGCACCGCGTCGTGCGGGCGGTGAAGAACCGATTCGGGGCGGTGAGCGAGCTCGGCGTGTTCGAGATGACCGGGACCGGACTCAAGCCCGTGCCGAACCCGTCGAAGTTGTTTCTATCGGAGCGCGCGACGGGGATTCCCGGGTCGGCGGTGCTGTGCTGCGTCGAGGGTTCGCGCCCGCTCCTCGTGGAGGTGCAGGCGCTGGTGAGCACCAGCACCTACGGCAACGCCCGCCGTATGGCGGTCGGCATCGATCAAAGCCGGCTGTCCCTGCTGCTGGCGGTGCTCGAGAAGCGCGCCGGGCTCAGCCTGGCGGGCGACGACGTCTACGTGAACATCGCCGGCGGGATGAGCATCGAGGAACCGGCGGCGGATTTGAGCGTGGTGGCGGCGGTAGCGTCGAGCGTGCGCAACCGCGGCGTGCCGCCCTCAACGGCGATGTTCGGGGAAGTGGGGTTGAGCGGTGAAGTGCGGGGCATCCCGCAGGCGCCGCTGCGGATTCGCGAGGCGGTGCAGCTGGGGTTCACGCGCATCGTGATGCCGGCGGCCAACGTGGATCCGGCCGACGCCATGGTCGGTGCCTGCGAGCTGGTCGGGGTACGAACCGTGGCGGAAGCGCTGGATCAGTTGTGACGAAGGTGAGTGACGAGAGTATGTCGAGTACGCAGAGCAAGCCTGGTCCGGGAGGCATCGAGAATCGCCTCGACCCGCGCGTGTCGGGACCGTTCGAGGGGCGCCGCGTCGATCTCCTGAGCACTCCCATCCGTATCCACGACTTGAGCCGCAGCGGCTGTCTGATTCAGTGGTATCACGAGCAGACGCCGGGCCGCCGGTTCACGCTCGAAGTCGAACTGCCCGAGGCAGGATGGCTGCGGCTCGAGGCCGAGCCCGTCTACAACCGCTCCGACTACGGGTTTGCGGTGAAGTTCGTAGAAGTCCCGCCCGAAACGATGGCCAAGCTCGATCGGGTGATCGACATGCTGCTCTCCAAAGGCCAGAGCGCTCTGTAGCCTCGCCCGCGCTGCGGGGCGAGTAGACTTCTCACACGATGCCCCGCTTGAGCGTGGCTGCCGACATTGCTGCCGTGTGCCGTCCCGCCGTGGCGTGGCTCGACGGCGCGCACGTGGTGGAGCGCGAGCCGCGCCTGACGGCGCGGCTGGCGGAAGCCGAGTCGCTCGTGCGTCAGCAGCCGCCCGCCGAGGTTGCGGCGGTGCGCACGATGTACAAGCGCGTCGGGCTCGACCCCACCAAGACCCGTCCGTCGTCCGAAGCGCTGCTCCGGCGCGTGCGCAAGGGCGATCCGCTGCCGCGTATCAACACGCTCGTGGACGTGTGCAACTGGTGCTCGCT
>DASYRM010000137.1:0-2006 GCA_036004405.1 Vicinamibacterales bacterium | reverse complement strand
TGGCGCTACTGGAGTCTCTCGCGGCAATCGGTGCAGCTCGACGCGGACCTGGCCTCCGCGCAGCAGGAAGCCGCGCGTCTGCATTCAGTTATCGTGAAGGTCCAGGACTTCGAGCAGCGCAAGGCGCAGCTCTCGCAGCGCGTGGTGCTCATCGAAGACCTGCGCAAGGAGCAGAAGGGCCCGGTCCACATGCTCGATGAGATCAGCAAGGCGCTGCCGCCGATGCTGTGGCTCACGGAAGTCAAGCAGGTGGGCGGCGACGTCGTCATCGACGGCACCTCGACGACGCAGACCGGTGTGTCGGATTTCGTCAACAACCTCGAGGCGTCCGGGTATTTCAAAAAGTCGATCGACATCATCGGCACGAAGACCGTGCCGATGGCAAAACCGCCGGGTGAACTGGTGTCGTTCACGCTCCGGGCTCAGTTCCTGACACCGGGCGAGGCGAAGCCGGCGGCCGAGCCGGCGGTGAAGCCGAAGAAATAGGGAATAAAGCCATGGGGCAAAGGCCCCGATATGGCGGGTAGCAGTTATGGAATTGAGTCTTACAAAATTACCGTGGTATGCGCAGGTCGGCGCCTTCGTGGCGCTCGCGATCGGCGGCTGCGGGGCGTTTTACTACTACTACGAGAGGCCGGTGCAGGCCGAGTTTGCGACGCGGAGAACGCAGCTCGTCGCGCTCCGCGCTGACATCACGAAGGGTGTCACCACGGCCAAGCAGCTGCCCGCGTTCGAAACGGAAGTCAACGACCTCGAAGCCCGGCTCGACAACCTGAGAGCGGTCCTGCCGGAAGAGAAGGACGCCGCCGACCTGCTGCGCCGCATGCAGACGGTCGCGACGCAGTCCAACCTGACCATCAAGAGCTTCAGGCCGGCGCCCGTCGTCACCAAGCAACTCCACGCGGAGTGGCCGATTCAGCTGGAGCTCGAGGGCTCGTATCACAACCTGGCGACGTTCTTCGATCGTGTGGGCAAGTTCACGCGGATCGTGAACATCACGGGGGTGGACATCAAAGGGAAGGACAAGCCGGGCGACACCAAGGCGACGATTACCGCCGCCTGCGTGGCGACGACGTTCGTGCTGCTCGATGCCCCTGCGCTGGCAGCGGCCAAAGCCAAGGGCGCAAAGCCCGGTGCGAAACCCGGGGCCAAACCTGCGGCCGGAAAGAAGGCGGCGTAGCCATGCGAACCGCTTTCTTCGTCCCAGTCGCGTTTGCCATCGCCGTTGCGGTGGCGTCGGCGCAGACGCCGGCGCCGAAGGCCCCGCCCGCGGCCGGTCAAGGTGCGGCGCCGGCAGCCGAGGCCCCCCAGACGGGTCCGACGCCAGCCGAAGGCTACACGTATCAACCCGACGGACGGCGCGATCCCTTCCTCAACCTGCTCGGCACCGGCAACGAGCCGCAAAACGCCGGGAAGAAGAACGAGGGGGCCGCGGGGCTGACGGTCGCCGAGATCAGCGTGCGGGGCGTGCTCGAGAGCCGCGGCTCGCTCATCGCGATGATTGAGGGTCCGGACAAGAAGACTTACGTCGTGCACACCGGCGACAAGTTCGCTGACGGCGTGATTCGATCGATCACCCCGCAGGGGCTCGTCATCGTGCAGGAAGTCAACGACCCGCTGTCGCTCGTGAAGCAGCGGGAGATTCATAAACTACTGCGTTCGTTAGAAAGCGCCAAGGAGTAGCCGTGAAAAGGGGCCTCGCCCTGTTTGTCACCGTGGTGACCGCTGGCGCGCTTCTGCGCGCATCCGGCCCCGCGGCTCCGACCGCCGCCACCGCCGGCGTGCGGCTGAAGACCATCACGTCGCGCGTGCACGGCAACGGCGCGTCGCTCGTGATTGAGGCGACCGATCCGGTGGGATACGTCGCTACGCGACCCGATCCGCTGACCATCACTGTCGACTTCCGCAACGTCATCAGCGACGGCGTCGCGAATTCCGTGGCGCCGAACGCCAAGAGTCCTATCGCTGGCGTTTCCGTGGAGTCGGTGGAAGCGCTCGGCGCGCCT
>DASYRM010000136.1:0-2583 GCA_036004405.1 Vicinamibacterales bacterium | reverse complement strand
CGAGATCGGAAGCGCGATCGAACGGGCCGCCCACCACGAGGATGGTGAGGCCGTCGGCACCCGGATCACGCACCTCTCGGATTACCTGCTCCGGGTGCAGGTCATGGAGTGAACGCGCGCATGGAAACCTATGTTCCGCTGGTCCCGCTGCCCCAGCGGATCGGCCGGCTCAACGAGCTTGCGTACGATCTCTGGTGGAGCTGGAATGCCGAGGCGCGTGAGGTCTTTCGGGCGCTGGACGATCAGTTGTGGACCTTCACGTCGCACAACCCCGTCATGCTGCTGCACCTCCTGAAGGCGGCGCGGGTGGCCGAGGCGGCGGCGGAACCGGCGTTTCTCGCGCGGTACGATGCCGCGATCGAGCGCTTCGACGCGGCACGCTCGCCGGCCGACGCCTGGTGGGGCGGACGCGCCGCGGGCACGCCGCCGGGCGTGATCGCGTACTTCTCCGCCGAGTTTGCGCTGCACCGGTCGCTGCCCATCTACGCCGGAGGGCTCGGCGTGCTGGCGGGCGATCACCTCAAGGAAGCGAGCGACCTCGGCCTTCCGCTGGTGGCGGTCGGCCTGATGTACCCCAAGGGCTACTTTCACCAGGACGTCACGGCCGACGGCTGGCAGCAGGAAGTCTACGAGACGCTGGACTGGTCCGACGGCCCGATCGAGCCGGCGGTGACGCCCGCGGGAACACCGTGCAGCATCACGGTGCCGATCGGCAACCGGGCCGTGCGGATTGCCGTCTGGCGCGTCCGTGTGGGCGGCGTGATGCTGTACCTGCTGGACACCGACGTGGATCAGAATGCGGCGTGGGATCGCGAGCTCTCCGCGCGCCTGTATGGCGGCGATCGCGACGGTCGCCTGCAGCAGGAAATCATCCTGGGCATCGGCGGGGTTCAGGCCCTTCGTGCGCTCGGCATCCAGCCCGCCGTCTGGCATTTGAACGAAGGGCACGCGGCCTTCGTCAGCCTCCAGCGCATCCACGAGACACTGGCACACGGCACGCCGTTCGCCGCAGCCCTGGCGATGGTCCGCGACTCGACGGTCTTCACCACGCACACGCCGGTGCCTGCCGGCCACGATGCGTTCGCGTTTCATCTTGTCGAGGAGCACCTGACGAGCTGCTGGGGAGGGCTCGGACGCCACCGCGACGCCTTCCTGGCGTTGGGACATTACGACAGCGGCGCCGGACCGCTGTTCAACATGACCGCACTCGCGATGCGCACGGCCAATGCCGTGAATGCCGTGAGCGAGCTGCACGGCAACGTGACCCGGCAGATGTGGGCGCCGATGTGGCCCGATCTGTCCGAGAGCGCGCGTCCCGTGCGCGCGATCACCAACGGCGTCCACGTCCCCACCTGGATTGCGCCCGGACTCGCCTCGCTGTTCGATCGTCATCTCGGCGCCGATTGGCGCGAGCGTCAGGATGACGAACCGTTCTGGGACGCGGTGCTCGACATCCCCGACGAAGAGGTGTGGCAGATTCGCTGCGCGCTTCGCGAGAACCTCCTCTCGTTCATCCGCGATCGCGCCCGCGAGGGGTGGTCGAGGGCGCAGGTCGGCGCTGTCCGCGTGCTCGCCGGCGGGACGCTGCTCGATCGGCCGACCCTCACCATCGGATTTGCCCGGCGCTTTGCCGAGTACAAGCGCTCCGGCCTGATCTTCCAGGACCCCCGCAGGCTGGCTCGCATCCTCACTCATCCGCGCCGGCCGGTGCAGATCGTCTTCGCCGGCAAGGCGCATCCGGCTGACGATGGCGGGAAGCACAATCTGCAGCGTGTGTACCGGCATGCGATCGACCCGGCCTTTGGCGGGCGCATCGCCTTTGTGGCCGACTACGACCTGCACGTGGCGAGCTTTCTCGTGCGAGGCTGCGACGTCTGGCTGAACACGCCGCGCAAGCCGCTCGAGGCGAGCGGCACGAGCGGCATGAAGGCGTCCATCAATGGCGGCATCAACCTGAGCATCGGTGACGGATGGTGGGCCGAAGGCTACACCGGTTCGAACGGCTGGTTGATCGACGGAGGGTGCACCGGTGACGCCGGCGCGATGGACGACGCCGATGCCGGCGCCCTGTACCGATTACTGGAAGAAGAAGTGGTGCCGGCGTTCTACGAGCGCAACGCGCACGATGTGCCGGTGCGGTGGGTGCGGCTCGTCAAGGAGGCCATCCGGACCGTGATGCCGCGCTTCAGCGCCCGCCGCATGGGGAAGGAATACGCGGAGCGGATGTACGCGCCGGCCCTGGACGCGGCACCGGTCGTCTAGCAATGACCATAGCCGTCGAGAACTCGGCGGCGACTACACAATTGTGCGAACCCGACAGTTTCTGGTGTTCGGATCCCGGCCAAAGGAGGATCTCGGCAGGCTAAGTCCTTGAGCCTACAGGATGAGAGTTCCACACTGCCTCACGTCTAACACGGACCCCTTCTTGCTGGTCCTGCTGGGCAGCGGCTGACCGGTCGCTCCTGACTCCCAACCCAAAAACAAATCTGCCCGTAAACAGAGGTTAACGGTTGACTCATCCGCACGATCAAACGACCGACTCCACGATGTTCGTCGATCGACGCCGCGGCGTGTCCGACCGCC
>DASYRM010000135.1:0-1743 GCA_036004405.1 Vicinamibacterales bacterium | reverse complement strand
GACCGCGATCCCCCCGGCCTTGAGGATGCCGTAGTACGCGATGAGGAACTGGGGGCAGTTCGGCAGGTGCATCGAGACGCGATCCCCCGGCCGGATTCCCAGTCGCACCAGCGCGGCCGCGAAGCGATCCGAGAGTTCCTTCAGCGTCCGATAGGTCAGCCGCGCCCCGAAAAACATCGTCGCGGGGTGGTCCGGAAAGCGAGCCGCCGATTGATCCAAGAGCTCCGGCACGGCGATCGGCGGATACTCCAGCGTGTATGGAACGCCCGGCTCATAGAACTGGAGCCACGGACGACTCGAAATGTCGATGTCGGCCGCCATCCTATTCACACCGTCTCGGTGCTTTGATTGTTCCCTGTTCCCGGTTCCCTGTTCCCGCAGTTAGCTCGTATAGTGTCCCTGGGCCACCAGCCGGTCCGCGATCTGCCGCTTCAGCGCGATCGTGTTGACGGGCGTGTACCGCAGGAATCGCCGCAGGCCCGCCAGCTGGGTCCGGAGTACGTCGCCTTCTCCGGCCGCCGCCAGCACCGTCTTGGCGGTGGCATCCACGCGCGCCAGCGCATCGTTGACGTAGCATCGGACCATGGCGACTTTGAGGGCCGCCGCGTCGGCGCCGTCACGCTCCAGCGCCCGCCGGGCGCGCAGCAGCGCGCTTTCCATGGCGTAGGTCTCAATCACGAGGTCGGCCAGCCCGGCGAGGACTTCCTGCTCGTTCTCGATGGTCTCCATGTACTTCTGCACGGCGACGCCGGCGACCAGCAGCGTGGCCTTCTTCACCATCGCAACGGCGTGCGCTTCGTCCGCCAGCGGTCCGCCGCCGAGCCCGTCGCCGAGCGAGGGTGCGGTGAGCTCCGCGGCCACGGCCAGCGCGGCGGGAATGAGCGCCAGCTGGCCCCGCTGCGCGCGGCGCAGCAGCATCCCCGTGGTCAGGAGCCGGTTGATCTCGTTCGTCCCTTCGAAGAGCCGGTTGATCCTGGCGTCGCGGTACGCGCGCGCTGCCGGGTAGTCTTCGATGAACCCATAGCCGCCGAAGATCTGGACGGTCTCATCGGCAACGTAGTCGAGGACTTCCGAGGCGAAGACCTTGTTGATCGAGGACTCGACCGCGTACTCCTCCAGCGCGCGCATCGCTTCCTTCGGATCGTGGATCCCGCCGACAGCCCCTTCCACGAGACCGCCGGTCCGGTAGACCATGCTTTCGGCGGCATAGAGGCGGATCGCCATCTCCGCCAGCTTCTGCTTGATGAGCCCGAACTCGGCCAGCGTCTTCCCGAACTGCTTCCGTTCCGCCGCGTAGCGGATCGCCTCGCGCAGCACATGCCGGCCCGCGCCCAGGCACCCTGCCGCGAGCTTGAACCGCCCCATGTTCAGGATGTTGAACGCGATCTTGTGCCCCTGACCGATCTCGCCGAGCACGTTCTCGGCCAGCACCTTCGCATTCTCGAGGAACAGCGACGCCGTCGATGAGCTGCGGATCCCCATCTTGTGCTCTTCCTGCCCGACGCTGAACCCGTCGGTGCCGCGTTCCACGATGAAGCAGGTATGCTTCTCGCCGTCGATCTTCGCGAAGACATTGAACACGTCGGCGAACGAGGCGTTCGAGATGAACTGCTTCGCGCCGGACAGCAGGTAGTGGCCGCCGCCGGGAGCCAGCACGGCCCGGGTGCGGATGGACATGGCATCGGAGCCGGCCGTCGGTTCGGTCAGCGCGTACGCGCCGATCAACTCGCCGGCGACCATCTT
>DASYRM010000134.1:0-2215 GCA_036004405.1 Vicinamibacterales bacterium | reverse complement strand
GACCGCGATCCCCCCGGCCTTGAGGATGCCGTAGTACGCGATGAGGAACTGGGGGCAGTTCGGCAGGTGCATCGAGACGCGATCCCCCGGCCGGATTCCCAGTCGCACCAGCGCGGCCGCGAAGCGATCCGAGAGTTCCTTGAGCGTCCGATAGGTCAGCCGCGCCCCGAAAAACACCGTCGCGGTGCGATCCGGAAAGCGAGCCGCCGATTGATCCAGGAAGTCCTGTACAGCGATCGCGGGATACTCGAGCGTGTGCGGCACGCCGGGCTCGTAGAACCGAAGCCACGGACGGTCTGTCAGTGAGTCACCAGTCACGAGTCACGAGTCACGAGGTGTAGCGCCCCTGGGCCACCAGCCGGTCCGCGATCTGCCGCTTCAGCGCGATCGTGTTGACGGGCGTGTACCGCAGGAATCGCCGCAGGCCCGCCAGCTGGGTCCGGAGTACGTCGCCTTCTCCGGCCGCCGCCAGTACCGTCTTGGCGGTGGCATCCACGCGCGCCAGCGCATCGTTGATGTAGCATCGGACCATGGCGACTTTGAGGGCCGCCGCATCGGCGCCGTCACGCTCGAGCGCCCGCCGGGCGCGCAGCAGCGCGCTCTCCATGGCAAAGGTCTCGATCACGAGGTCGGCCAGTCCGGCGAGGACTTCCTGCTCGTTCTCGATGGTGTCCATGTACTTCTGCACCGCGACGCCGGCGACGAGCAGCGTGGCCTTCTTCACCATCGCGACGGCCTGCGCTTCGTCCGCGAGCGGTCCGCCGCCGAACCCGTCACCGAGTGACGGCGCGGTGAGCTCGTCGGCCACGGCCAGCGCGGCGGGGATGAGCGCCAGCTGGCCCCGCTGGGCGCGGCGCAGCAGCATCCCGGTGGTCAGCAGGCGGTTGATCTCGTTGGTGCCCTCGAACAAGCGGTTGATGCGCGCGTCGCGGTAGGCGCGCGCCGCCGGATAGTCCTCGATGAACCCGTAGCCCCCGAAGATCTGGACCGTCTCGTCGGCGATGTAGTCGAGGACTTCGGACGCGAAGACCTTGTTGATCGAGGATTCGACCGCGTATTCCTCCAGGGCGCGCATCGCGTCTTTCGGATCATGGATTCCGCCGACGGCGCCTTCCACGAGGCCGCCGGTCCGGTAGACCATGCTTTCTGCCGCGTACAGCCGGATGGCCATTTCCGCCAGCTTCTGTTTGATGAGCCCGAACTCAGACAGCGTCCGCCCGAACTGCTTCCGTTCCGCGGCGTAGCGGATGGCCTCGCGCAGCACGTGCCGGCCCGCGCCCAGGCACCCTGCCGCCAGCTTGAACCGCCCCATGTTCAGGATGTTGAACGCGATCTTGTGCCCCTGGCCGATCTCGCCGAGCACGTTCTCGGCCGGCACCTTCGCATTCTCGAGGAACAGCGACGCCGTCGATGAGCTCCGGATGCCCATCTTGTGCTCTTCCTGCCCCACGCTGAACCCGTCGGTGGCGCGCTCGACGATGAAGCAGGTATGCTTCTCGCCGTCGATCTTCGCGAAGACGTTGAACACGTCGGCGAACGAGGCGTTGGAGATGAACTGCTTCGTGCCGGACAGCAGGTAGTGGGAGCCGCCGGGAGCCAGCACGGCCCGGGTGCGAATGGACATGGCATCGGAGCCGGCCGTCGGTTCGGTCAGCGCGTACGCGCCGATCAACTCGCCGGCGACCATCTTGGGCAGGTACTTGCGCTTCTGCGCGTCGTTCCCGAAGTAGGCGATCGGCCCGATCCCGATGCCGACGTGGCTGCCGTACGTCACACCGAATCCGCCGATGGACAGCTCCTCGGCCACCACGAGCGAGGCAATCTGGTCGAGCTCGGTGCCGCCGTACGCCTCGGGGACGCTGATCCCCAGGTACCCCAGATCGCCGAGTGTCTTCAGCAGGTCGCGGCTGAGGGCCCAGTCCTTCTGTTCCAGACGGTCGGCCCGGGGAATGATCTCGCGCTCGACAAAGTCGCGCACGGTCTGGCCGACCAGCCGGTGGTCCTCGCCGAGGTCCTCGTACGTGAACACGTCCGCCGGCGCGGTCTCCGCGATGAGGAAACTGCCGCCGGATGCCGGTGCGCTGACTTCCTTGGTGGCCATGCCTCGCCTCCCGTCGTTACGCTCGTTCGAACACGCCGGCGGCGCCCATGCCGCCGCCGATGCACATCGTCACCAGACCGTAGCGGGCCTGCCGCCTGCGCAGCTCGTACAACA